>CAYFXV010000001.1:0-197673 GCA_964347265.1 uncultured archaeon
GTCGCCTAATCAGCAAATTTCCAATGTTAATTTGAGGCGAACATAATATCACTTTAGTAAAAAATTATAATACGGGAGACTATTTAAAGTTTATTGTTTGTTACAAAAATTGGTATGCTTAAAGTTCGAATCCCTGTGGGCCCATATTTAAATTTCTAGTGGTAAATTGATAGTATGAAGAAGAAAAGTTTCAGTCTGTTTATAATAGCTATATTGTTGATTACTATTGTAAGTGGATGCGCAGGACCCTCTAGTGATGAACAGTTTGTAGTAGAAGATATTCAACGAGAAGTAGAAAGAGAAGAGGAAATAGATAGAGTAGAAGAAGTAGAAGGATGGTGTTATTTTGATTCGGATTGTTTAGCACCTTGCAATTATACATATCCTCCCGCCTACTATGGATACTCTGTTTGTGTTTTAAGTTATGAAAGTAATGAAACTGTAAAAAGTGTTGAAGATGTAAAAGAAGTTGCTAGTGATTACATAAAACTAAGACACAACGTAAGCGGTGAATACGTCATACAGATTTTAAATGTGTCACAAAGCGAAGATGTTAGATATATGGACAACAGTTATTTTTGGACAGTCGACTACCTCTTTATAGGGTGTGAATCTGTTTGTAGTAAAGAAATAAAGAACTGTGATTGGTTATCCAATAGAGATTATTGTCATACTCTTGTAAGGGATGATAGGGATATAGTGTATCCTTTTTTGTTGGTATATGATACAACAATTCCTGATGATTTATATATATCGAATGATGGAAAGGTTTACACTGTTGGTAAGGCTGGAATTTAAATTAGTAAGACATGAAAAACTATGAAGGGAAAGATGGTTAAGGAAGAAAACTTCAAATTATTTTTTCAATCTTTTTTGAACAGCTTCACTTGTTAATTCTTTAATTGCATCAGATGCAATCCATTTAGCACTTTTTGAATTAATATTTTTAATTTCTTTGGCAACTTTAATTGCTCTCTTATTTAAATTAAGATCTCTTTTTCCAATTTGTCTCAATGCCCAGTTAACTGCTTTCTTAACAAAGTTTCTTTCATCAGTAGATCCTTTTTTTATAAATGGAAAGAATTTTTCAAATTGTTTATCATTAGCTTTCTTATCATGCCAAGCCAATACAGCCATCATTGCAAATCCTGCTCTTTTAACAAATTCTTCTTTTTTGGAACTCCATTCAATTGCTTTTTGGTAAGCAAATTTAGTTTTATCAAATAAATTCATACAAACTTGATCACATACATCCCATGAATCAAAATCCTTTACCCATTTTTCCATTTGTGCTTCAGTTACATTTTTAGGGTCATCAATCATACCTGCAAGTATTCGTGCTTCATGAATTTCTGATGACCAAAGTTGTTTAGCAAGTTTATTATCAGTTCCTATTTCTTTAGCCATTTTTCTTAAATTAGGAATTGATACTCCATAAGTATTTTTTGGACTAATTCCAAATCTTGCCATACCTTCTACAGCTTTTGGATTGGAAAGAGATTTCAATTTCTTCATAGTTTCCTGATATTCCATTTTTTCACTTTATAAAAAAGATAAAACCTTTTCCATAAAATCTTCAATGTTTATTGCTGGACCTACTTTACAACTTTTCTCATCTAATTTTTCAATCTCGTTAGATTTTATTCCATTTGTATAAATTAAAAACGGCATAAAACCAGAAATATGTTCTCCTGTTTTAGAAGATGTTGGATGATCTGAACAAACAACTAACAATGTTTTATCAAAATTTCCATATTCTAGGATTCTTCTGAAAACTTCTCTATCAAGTCTCTCTATGAACAAAGCTCCTAATCTAGGTTTCTTATCATGTGAACAAATATCAGTACCAAGTATGTGTAATATAACAAAATCATGTTTATTCAACAAATCCAAAGCCTTCAAAGTTTTTGCCCTAAGATCTGTTTTAAGATCAGCAGTTGCGCCTGGAACGTCTTCAACATGTATTTCCATTGCTCTTGAAATTCCTTTTATAACTGGAGATGCGGCAACGCAAGCTCCATTAAAACCATATTTATCCTTAAAACTTTTTACATATTGATAACAACTTGCGCCTCTTAACAAAATATAATTTGCAGGAATCTTTCTGTACTTGTTTGAAGGATGATCTTTTAATATTCTATGAACTTCATTTGAAAATTTATTTAAAGCTGCAGCAGTTTTAAAAGCTTTATCATCATCCCTTAAAGGTCTTATATCTAAAACTTCTTTTCCTTCTATTCCTGGATCAGAACCACTAACATCAGGAGAAACATTAACACTGTTTAAAGCAACAACAGCTCTATGAGCTAGGGATTTATAAAAATCAATTCTAACACCATCCAAGAAAAATTCTTTAATTGCTTTTGACATTTCAAATAATCCACTATTATCTCTTCCAGCTCTTCTATCTTCAACAACTAATTGTGGTTTATAATCTCCTGTTTTAAATTTATCTCCTATAACTTCTTTTACACT
The DNA here is from genome assembly GCA_964347265.1 of uncultured archaeon. Lineage (GTDB taxonomy): Archaea > Aenigmatarchaeota > Aenigmatarchaeia > Aenigmatarchaeales > Aenigmatarchaeaceae > CS1-C013. Next base: position 2,476 of record CAYFXV010000001.1, read on the forward strand.
TGCAAAATTGGCTCTAACATAAATACTTCCAGGAATTATTCTCAGATTTATTCCTAATGCTTCTAAATAACCTCTTCCAGGATATTCTTCTTTTTGATATCCTAGTAAAACAAAATTTGATATTCCAGAATCAGGATGATGACCTTCTCTGTTTTCTATTAAACCTGCAAATCCATTTTTTGTTAACATATCTAGATTTGGTTTATTTGCCAGCATTAAAGGTGTTTTCTCAATATCATCTGCAATTCCATCAAGAATAACAAAAAGAATCTTTTTATGCATAATAATATTTTCTTTTAGTTAATATTTATTTTAACATTTTACAAGCATTCTGAACGCATCCGCATTTAGAAGAATCTTGCCTTTCTATTATCCAATCTGAATAAGTTTCACATTTTTTGTGATAGTCTGTCAATTGAGTTGTATTAATACAATCTTTTACTTTACTCTCTTTACAAGTTGTTATAAAACATTGAGAATCTCTTTTACAAAATCCCCCTAACATAGAAGTTTCAAATGTAGTGGTTGTTATTGGTGTTCGAATTTCTTTATTTTTTTCAACTTCTTGTTCTTTAATCATTTGATTAAAACTTGAATAAAAAACAATTAGAATTAAAATAATTATTAGCGAAAATGTTCCTAAATAAATATTATACTTATTAAATTTCTTTTTCTCTAACTTTTTGATTTGTTTTTTCTGAGGGATTATCTTAGATTTTTTAGCCATATTTTCACTTTTGATATAATATTTATTTTATTATATATAAAAGACTAAAATAATAAGTAAATAAAAATAAAATGATAAAACCTACAAATATTAAAAACCAATGTATAGCTTCTTCCTTATTGGCTTTTTCAAATTTTTCTGACATAATCATCTTTCCAACATAAAAATTTTTCTATTCGGAATTTTAGCAAATATTCTTTCTAAAAGCATTTTTTCTTCAAATTTTTTACCCACAACTATTGGTTCCAATTCTTCCGCAAGTTTAACAGCATCACTTAATCTTATATAATTATTAGAGTAAATTGTAAACAACACATCTCTTTTCTTAACCTTATCTCCCATTTTTACATTTAATTGAATTCCTGCACCTTTATCTCTAGGAGCTCCAGCTTCTCTTGCAATAAGAACTATAGGAGAATTTTTTATCCATAAAACTTTTCCTTCTGTATCTGATTTTACTTTATAAATCTTGTTTCCGATTTCAATATTTTCTGATTTTATTTCAGGATTTCCACCTTGTGCCTCAATTATTTCTCTCATCTTTTTTTCTGCTTTTCCAGATTTTAGAACTTGTAATGCAGCACCATGATTTCTTGTACCCATCTCATTAAATAAAATATCAGAAAGCATTGTTGCTTTTTCTACTAAATCCTTTGGTCCTTTTCCTTGCAAAGTCAATAAAGCTTCTCTAGCCTCTAAAGCAGGACCAATAGAGTATCCTAAAGGTTGTTCACCAAATGTTACTCCACAAGCTATGTGCATTCCTAATCTTTTTCCTAATTCAAGAAAATCTTCAGCTAATTCATGTGCTTTTCCCATACTTGTAATTTTGGTTTCTTTTCCAGTTGGTATGTCTATAACAACATAGTTTGCACCAATTGCTTTTTTCTTAGACATTATAGAAGGTAACAGCATTGGATCAATTCCTAAAGGATATTCAACTTTAATAAACTCATCATCAGCAGGAGCTAAATCTAAAGCACCACCCCACACCAAACAAGCATTAGTTTTTTTAACAACCTCTTCAATTTCATTTAATGATAAATCAACTGGAGCTAAAACTTCCATTCTCTCTGCAGTTCCACAAGGAGATGTTATTGCCTTAGAAGATGTTTTAGGTATTGTAAAACCTGAAGCAGCAATTATTGGAACCAAAACCAAAGATGTCTTGTCTCCAGGAATTCCACCAATAGAATGTTTATCGCATATTACTTTTTTAGCAGGTTTAAATCTTTTTCCAGTTTCAACCATTGCTTTTGAAAAGCTTGCAGCCTCGTCTATTGAGATTCCTCTTGTGTGTAAAGCTGTCACAAATGCTGTTAATTCAATATCAGATAATTTTTTATCAACAACGTCTTTAACAATTTTCCTAATTTTATCGAATTCTAATCTTGCACCAGCAATTTTTTGTTTTATATAAATAGTAGATTCTGGTTGCCTTTCTTTAGAAACAACAACATGTTCTCCACCTTTTAAACCAAAGAAAGTACTAACATCATCATTTGTTACAATTTCTCCTTTCATTGTAAATTTTGTTGTTACATCAACTATTGCTGTTAATTCTTTACCCTTGCATTTAAGTCTAATCCTATCCAATGAATGCAATCCTAAAAAATCTGCATCCACTCTATTTAATATTACGATATACTTTCTTCCGACTTCCAAATTTATTGTTCTTGCCACTAACTTCATATAATCATTCTTTATCTTTTTTAACTAATAGCTTTAATAAAAAATTTTTAAGGGCTCTACGAACTCCAATTATTAGACATGATAAAAAATAGAAATAAATTAAAGCTATTAAATTAGAAATGGCTCCATGAAGTGATATATTTTCTACTGTGATAAACATAGGATTGATTGTTGATTCTAAGTAATACACATTTGGTGATATTAAATAAACTTGCCAAGAAGGAAGCATCTCACCTGTAAATAAAAGAGTGAAGGATATTAAAAACTCTAACACAAAAAGTAACAAAATTTTTTTCCAGTCTGGCTTAAAAAAATTTATTAAAACTCTTTTTAAGTTCATCCTAAATAACCTATAGGACAAGTTTGACTTTCTGTTATTTTATTACATGCTGATTTTAAATTAGAACAGTCTAAACCTGTGTTATGATATTTGTTCTGTAATTCACAAAGTTCTCCCATATACCATTCAATTTGAGGCAAACTTACGTCAGCATCAGTATTACATTCATATTCTCCCCAGTAATTACAATTTTCAATCAACACTTCTTTGAAAGAAGCACACTTATAATTTGCTCTTCCAACCTCACATTCTACTTTAGGCAAATAAGTGGGGATAGTAATAAGAATTACAATTACTATTAGAGCTATTATTGCTATTATATTCTCTTTTGTTAATTTTATTTTAAAAAGTCTCATTCTAGATTTCCGTTCTTCTACTTTTGGTTCTTCTTTATGTTCTTCTTCCATTACACCACTATAACCATTGTTGTAGAGCAAGTTTTAATTCTTTATGATTCTTTGAATATTCTTTAAGAGAAATATTATTTAAAGTTGCATCAATTGCCTGTCTCACGGCCTTTGCTCCAGCTTTTGTTCCTAGTTTATGACCATGGATTCCTCCACCAGCTTGTATTATAATATCATTACCTAAATTTTTGATAAGATAAGGAACTAAACCAGGATGCAAACCACCTGAACAAACAGCAAATATGGGTTTTATATGAAGCCAATTCTTATTAATGCTTTCATTTATAGTTAGTATTTCTTTTTTAGGACCTTCCATTTTACCAACAATAGTTCCTATGTGTAATTGATCAACTCCAATCAATCTCGATATTTTTGCGACAACTAACATTGATACGCCGTGTTTTTTATTTCTTGTAAAAGTAGCATGACCACTTCTATGAGCATGTAAAACTAATCTTAAATAATTATTAACATCTCTTAGTGTTTGTAATGCAGACCAACCAACAGTAATGATATCGACCATTGCATATCTTCCATTTTGCTCTTTTACAAATTCAGCTCTTGAAAGCATCTCATTTGTTTCAGCAGTCACGTTTGGCATGTATATTTTCTTTTCTCCAGTTTCTCTTTCAGCCTTGTTTCTCATTTTTAAAGTTTCTACAACCCGTTTTTCAAATTTGTTAAATCTTAAATTAGAAAGATTCTCATCATCCTTAACAATATCAACCCCACCAGTCCAAGCGTCATATGCAACTTTAGCATGTTCTTTTTCATTCAATCCTAATTTTGGTTTGATGATTGTTCCGCACAAAGGTCTTTTAGGAATTTCTAATAATTTTCTTATTCCTTTGATTCCGTAAATAGGACCTTTAAATGACTTTATAATATCAAACTGCCAATCAATATCTTCTAATCTTAGATTATCAACAGCTTTCATCCCAAAAATGTTTCCTGCAATACTGCTAAGTATTTGTGGTATGTTTCCTGGTTCAAACAGATCTAAAGGATAAGCAACTTTTATGTAATTTCCTTTTATTTCAAAAACCTTTGCTCCTAGTTTTTTAATTCTTGGTTTCATTGTTTTCACAATAGTCCAAGTCCCTATACTGCTTTCTCCTGCTACAGCTTCTGCTGCTTTTTTAATAGAAATTCCTTTTTTAGGTTCAACTCTAAATAAACAAACTAGATCATTTTTATTGGGTTTGTATTTTAAATCAATAAAACTCATTTTTTAACCTTTCCTACTCTATAAGCATCATAACCAATATAGATGCTCACCCATAAAGACCAAAATATTATCCAATAAATTCCTGCAAAAACAAGAAGGCCTGCCACAGATATATACCAAAGTGAAAATACGAAAACTAAAAAGTAAGATGTAAGTAAATAAAAAGCTTCTTCAGTTTTCTTTTCAAGGTACGCATATCCTATTCCCCAAAAAAAGAAATTTAAAATTGCTGCAAATATCGGACTTTTTTTAGTTTTCATTCTTACAACTCTTTTCATTTTTTCTTCATCTTTTTTATAATAATGTTTTAGATTCTAACAATCTCTTCATATTTCCAGGAGTCATGACACCTTTTTCTGTCACAACTCTTTTGATATATTTCCATGGAGTTACATCAAAAGCTGGGTTTCTTATTTTTAATGTTTTTATATTTTCTACATAAACTTCATGCGGATCTCTTTCTTCAATAATTAATTTTTTTCTTTTGTCTAATTTTAAAGTATTGCCAACAACATAAAATGGTTTCTTATGTTCTTTAGCAACTACAGCCATTGTATAAGTTCCAATTTTATTAATAATACCTTCTTTTCTAATTGCATCTGAACCAACTATTACTATATCTACATTTTTCATGAAAAATCCGACAGCAGAATCCACTATTAAAACAACGTGTATACCTAGTTTACTTAATTCTTTTGCTGTTTTTATTCCTTGTTCTTTGGGTCTGGTCTCAGTCGCATAAATTTTGATTTTCTTACCTTCTTTCCATGCTTGCTTTATGACTGCACATGCTTCCCCAGAATGACAATGAGTCATTATCACATAATTATTTTTTATTAATCTACTCCCTCTTTTTGCAATTTCTTTGGTTGATTGATTTAGTTTTCTTAACAATTTGTTTATTGTTTCTACTTTTTTCTCTTTTTTAATAATCTCTAAGCAATTAAGTAAATTATGTAAAACAACTGCTGTTGGTCTTGCTTTTGCTAGTTTTTTTGCAGCTTGATTAAATTCTTTTCCAAAACCTTTTTCTTTAGCAAGCTTTCTTAGAAACTTTAAACTATGAATTGTAATTTCTTTGGCTCCTTGAATTTTCAAACTTTTAAGCTTCTTTAAAAGATCTTTTAGGCTTTCACGCATAGATTCATTATATAAAAATTACAAAATAAATATATGGATTTTGAGGAAGAAAATGAGAAATTAATAAAACACATAAAAAGTGTAGGATATTTGAAGTCAAAAGAAATTGAAGAGGCTTTAAGAAAAATTCCTAGAGATCTATTTGTTCCAGAAGAAATAAGATATCTTGCTTATAGAGACAGTCCATTGTCTATTGGTCATAATCAAACTATTTCTCAACCATCAACAGTTATTGCAATGACAGAAGCTTTGAATGTGAAAAAAGGTCAAAAAATATTAGAAATAGGAACTGGTTCTGGATGGCAAGGTGCGATATTGTCTTATTTAGTTGGAGAAAAAGGATTTGTTTATAGTATTGAAGTTATTAAAAAACTCGCAGAATTTGCTAAAAGTAATATTAAAAAACTTGGAATAAAAAACATTGAAGTTATTGTAAAAGATGGTTCTTTAGGATTAAAAGAAAAGTCTCCTTTTGATAGAATAATTGTTACTGCTGCTGCTCCAGATGTTCCACATCCTTATTTAGATCAGTTAAAATTAAATGGAATAATGGTAATTCCTGTTGGTAATTTATACTTACAAAAAATGTATATAATTAAAAAATTGAAAAGGGGTATTGAAAGAGAATGTATTGGAAACTTCATGTTTGTTCCTTTAATAGGGAAGTATGGATTTAAATGATTCGCTAGTTCAAATCCGGCCCCCTGCATTTAACTTTCCATTAAAATTATACTTTCTCTAATCTTACCAACCTTTATTGTTCTTGTCCTTGTACACCAAGAATTTCTTGCAACCAAAATTTTCTTAACATTAAATCCTATTCTTTCAGCAAGTTCAGCAATCATTTTATCAGTCTCAACAGCCCTATCAGGATAGCAACCTCCACCAATAACTATTGCTAATTTAGCATTATCTTTACAAACCCTATAGATTTCATTTAAAGCTAGATTCATATCCTTAAAATATGCTTTTGCAGATAAAGGAAGATTCTCATCTAAACCCAAATCACTTACATCAATATCTTCAACTCTAGAACCAATATAAGATCTTAATTCACTTTCTGGAAGATCAAAAAACAAAGAAGTTTCTATGTTATAAATTTTCGTATATTCTATTTTGTTCAAATAAGGTGGAGATGTTATAACAGCATCTATTGAATTGTTCTCTAAATTTAATTTTCTTGCATCTCCTAATTCAACAGAAACAGAAATATTTTTAATATTAGAATTCTTTAAATCTTTGAACATTTTTTTAATTTTATACTTAAAGAACTTTTTTAATGGAGGCTTTCCTTTTTTATCTATTTTAATTACAGCGCCGTCTTTAATAGTCCAGCTAGCCTTTATGGCAGAATCTGTTAAAGCCAATAAAAGAAAGTCTCTTGTTTTCTCATTTTCTTTTTCTAAAATTTTATTTTTATAAAAAATAACATCTTCTAAAGTATATCTGGAAAAAACTTTTCTTATGAATTTTTCTTTTGGCAATTTTTTGGGTCTTTCAAACTTCCATTTAATTGCTTCAGAAATATCTTCTTTTAATTTATCTAAATCATAATCCCTTGTCTTAACTTTTGAAACAAAAATAAAAAATGGTGAAACATCAAATCCAATTGACCTAATTCCTTTTTGTTTACAAGATAATAAAGTAGTTCCTACACCGCAAAATGGATCTAACACTACAGAATTCTTATTTAATTCAAATTGATCAATAAAAATATCAACCAATTGTTTAGAAAATCCTTCTTTAAAATAATACCAGTTATGAATTGATTCTTTTTTGTTTGGAATAAATGTTACTAATTTTTTAAATTCTAATGCTTTAGAGAATTTCACGAATTCACCTCAAATAACTTAGAAGGATTATCTGGCAAATGGTCTATACCACCAAACTCTTTAACAATAATTATTTTTATATTCAATTCTGGATTTATAAGATCTTTAATATTATTACCACCGATGCTCTCACAGTCATCGTCTATAAATATATCAGGTTTAATTTTTTCAATTACATCTTTATACTCTTCTCCTTCTCTAAAGAATAACTTCCCCTGCGGAAAATTATGTTTTTCCAAAACATTCCTGATTTGTTGAATTTCTTCTGGTTTTGTTCTTGAAGTGAGATAAAGAAGTTCAACTCTTTTTTCTTTCCATTTTTGTAGTTTTTTTACAGCATTCTTGATAGGAATATATGAACTGTAATCTTGTATACTAGTTTTATGCATTATTATTGTACCTTCTGTGAAAACAAGAATCTTCACTTTAACCAACTTCCAAGAGAAGTTTGTTTAGCTTCTGTTAAAGTTTTTACAACCTTTTCAATTCTATCTTGAGAAAATTCATGTTCATCAACTAATAATTTAAAAATTTTATCAGGTTGTATTTGTTTAAATTCAATATCAATATCTTTAACAGGAGGATTCAAGAAAAATTCACAAATATCTTCAGGAGAAACATCATGACTCCATTCAATTTTTTTAAAAACATTTTTCAGTGTTTTTTCCTTTTTAACCAAATCCAAAGCTTTTTTAGGACCATAACCTTTAATTCCTGGATTATAATCTGTACCAACCAAAATTCCGATCATGATTAATTGTTCTCTTTTTATTCCTAATTCTTTTAAAACATTTTTTAATTCTATTAATTCTGGTTTCACTTCAATGTAAACATCTTGCCTAGGTAATTTCCTTCTACCAGTTATTGACAAATTTCTCACCAACCTAGGAGAATTGAAAAGTAAACTATCATTATCTTGACTTGCAACAGAATAAACTAATCCTTTTTTGCATAAATGAGCACACTGAGCCTCTCCTTCAGAAGGGGCTTGAATTACTGGTATACTCATGTATTCTAATAATTTTTTGGATTCTTCTATCATTTCTTCTGTTAAAAAAGATGTTGCTTGAGCTGCTTTTCTAGCTTCTCTTAAATCTCCTCTTGCTAGAGCTTCTTTCCATTTTTTATGTGCCTCTTTTTTTAAAGCTCTTCTTTCTTCTGTTGTAAGTGCTTTAAAACCTGGTGGCTTACCATCAAAAACCCAAACCAATTTTATATTTTTCTCAAGCATTTTTGAAGATCTGTAAAAAATACCTGATAAATGACTTGTTATTCTTCCTTTAGAATCTTTTAATGGTGTTCCATCTGGTTGGCGAATAATAGATAAAAATTGATGTAACCATAGAAATGCATCTACAGCTATTGTTTTTCCTGATAAATCCATTATTTCTATTTCCTTTTTTGGAAGTATTTTAGAAATTTGAACTCCCATAAATATCTAATGTTAGTTATAAAATAAATCATTTAGCAATGATCTTTACCCATTCTTTTTTATTAAATACACAACCAAGATCGCTTTGTGTGATATCATTATAGTATCCATAAGCTCTTGCCCTACAGCCACCACAGATATTCTTGTATTTGCAAGTACCACACATTCCTTTGAAATGACTTCTATCTCTTATTTGATGAAATAGTGAGGAGTTGTGCCATACATCTAAAAAGTCATCGTTTCTTATATTTCCAAGCTTTATTGGAATAAAAACACAAGGGGTTATATTACCATTATAATCTAAAGCACAATAAAGTCTTCCAGTACCACAACCTCCAACAAAATCTCCTAAAAATTTAGCCGAATCCTTATATTCTTTTGTCTGAGTTATGTTATCAAAATGAGTTAAAGAGACAGCAGAAAATTGGGTACAAACTCTCCCATATTGAGGAGCAGTACTTAAAATTGATATTTTCCTTTTTCCAATTTGGTTTGCCAACATATTAAGAAGTTTTTCTCTTTCATCAGGAGAAAGGTCTAAATCAATTATATCTTTTCCTCTTCCTACAGGAATAAAATTATAATGCATAAAAATTTCTGCTCCAAGTTTCTCTGTTAAATCAATAATTTTGGGAACTTCTTTATAATTAAGTTTTGTTACAGTAGTTGCTATTCCAACACAAACTCCAGAATTCACAGCATTTTTTATTCCTTGAACTGTTCTTTTGAAAACATTTGCTCCTCTTAATCTGTTATGGGTTGATGGTTTTGCACCATCTAGAGAAACCTGTATATACAAACAACCTGTATCTTTTAATTTTTTTGCAATTTTTTTAGTTAATAAAGTTCCATTAGTTGCTATTGAAAATGCCATTTCATTTTTTCTAATCCTATTAACAATATCCAAAAAATCTCTTCTCATCAAAGGTTCTCCTCCAGACAAAGCAATGTAAGCTACCCCTGCTTTTCCCATTTTATCAACTGCTCTTAAGACTTCTCTTTTGTTTAACTCATCAGGCGGAGGTACACCAGCTGTTTCATAACAATGTTTACAACGTAAATTACAAACTTTTGTAACATTCCAAACTACTAGAAACGGAGAATAAGCAGTAAATGGTTTTGTTGGACCATATTTTGCTACACCTTCTAATACTGATGCTAAACCCTTCCTCCACATCGGGTCTTTCAAGTTGGTTTCAACATCTTCTCTAGGAATATTTACTTTATTCACTACATGATCTAAAATATTTTTTATTATAAAATAAGCAATTTTACATTTAGAACATAATCTAACTCTATAACCAATATATTTTTTCAAACAAAGATCAAATCTTCTTCCACAATTTGGGCATTGAGATGTACAGAACGTTAAAACTATTCTAATAACTGGATTTCCTAAAACTGCTTCTATAAATTGGGCCATGTTTTCTGCAAGATCTTTTGCTTTAGGTCGGTAATTGAAGTTAGATTTTATATCAATCATAGAAACACTATTTTTTACTAAAATTCAGAATTTTAAATATCTTTCTATTTAATTATTTCTAGCTTTATAAAAACGATGCTTAAATAAATAATTTATTAATTAAAATTATGCGGGATGTTATTGTAATAGGAGCTGGAGCAGCTGGATCCGTTTGTGCAGGAGAATTATCAAAAAGAGGTTTTTCTGTTGCTTTATTAGAAAAAGATGTTCCAGGAAAAGCTATTTGTGCTGGTGGTATAGGGCCAAGAATATATGAAATTCTTAAGCTCCCAAACAAAGTAATTGAAAAATATGTTTATAGAGTTAATGTTTATTCTCCAAATTCAAAAATTTCTATAAAATTGAAAAAACCAAATGCAAGTATTTATAGAGAAAAGTTCGACAAATTCCTTGCTGAAAGAGCAGTTGATAATGGTACAGAATTATTCACAAGCACTTTAGCCTTAGATATAAAAAGAAACAAAGTCATCACAAAAAAGAAAGAATTTAAAGGAAAAGTAATTGTTTGTGCTGATGGTGTTAATTCTTTATTAAGTAAATTCAGGAGAGAAAAGCAATTATTAGCAATTACAAAAGAATATGAAATAAAAAACGTAGAAGAAACTGATTATCATATTTTTTATATAAATGGTTTAGGACCTCTGGGCTATGGATGGATTATACCAAAGAAAAATGCTGTAACATTAGGTGTCCTAGGGTTTATAGGTCATTTAAATGGAAACATTTCTTTTTATTTAGATTATCTACTAAAAGAACATCCTTTATGCTCAAAGATGTTATCAAAGGGTAAAATTACTCAAACTAAAGGAGCTATGATTCCTTATAAAGCTAGTAAACAAATGGTCTTTGGCAATAAAATAGGGGTTGGAGATGCTGTGGGATTGACCTCTCCTTTAACTGGTGGTGGAATCTATTATGCAAGCTTATCGGGTGGGCTAGCAGCGAATGTAATAGCTAAGAATCTTGAAATAGGTTATGATTTAAAAAATTATGAAAAAGAATGGAGAAAAACTCATGGAAAATCAATTTCAATGCAATGGAAACTAAATATTCTATTGAGAAAATTATGGACTGATAAAGGATGGGATATTTGTTTGAGAAAAATCAGTAAAAATAAAGAATTTTCAAAAATTTTAGCATCATCTTGGGCAACATATAAATTTGAAAAAAAATCAGTATGGTTAAAAACGTTCGCACTAATATTGTGGAATCTTTTTATAAATAAATTTTAAGCAGGAGATTTGGAAATTGATGAATCTGTATTAACAATATTTCTTTTATAAAGATCATCTTCTAATTTCCTTCCAGTTTTTTCCTCCCATTCTGGAATTGATAAAGAAAAGTTTTCTTGTATTTTATCCCTATACCATTGAGGTATAACATTAAAAGCACAAAACGGAATTATTCTTCCATCAGGTTGTGCATAATGAATGCAGCATTTCTTAACACGTTCTATATCATAGTTGTATAAATCTTGAAAGTGCATCATTCCAACAAATAGAGCTTTATAGTGTAATTTTGCTAAGGACCTATAGTTTCCTGTTCTAAGAATATTAAAAAGTATTTTAGGGAGATTCAAATTCTTTGGTTGTTTTTCCTTGTCTACAAAACTACTTATCTTTGATAATATTTTCAAACTTGTGTATACTTTACTTCTAATTCCTTTAACTTGTAAGGATAATTCATCTAATAATTTTAAAAATTTTTCAACATCAAAGAATCTTGGTAATGGGATTATTTTGTCTCCATCTAAAAACAAATACGTAGCCATACCACAAGCTGCATTTGCTGTTAATTCATATCTTGGTCTTTCTGTTAAAGCTTCAAAGAAATGTGTTATTGGAGCAACTGTGGGAACTGGATACCAATCTTCTCTTCTAACAGCTCCATTTGTTTGTTCTTCTATTTTTTTAATAACATCAGGAATAGTTATTCTAAACTTTTCTCTATCTGCTTTCGTTATTCTTCCTACAAGAGAAACAGGTTGATAATTAACTCCACGAACGATATCAATGTTTTTTATTCCAAATCTTAAGATGTTTCCAACATCATTATCATTAACAGTATTAATAATAGTTGGAACAAGAACTATTCCTACATGTGCTTTTCTACAATTTTCTATTATTTGGGGGATTTCCCAATGATTTTTGGGATTTGTTTGGGATGTTGTTCCATCATAACTCAAATATATTGTATTGATACCTGCTGCTTTTACTGCCCTAGCAAACTCTAAACTCTGAGATAATCTAATTCCATTGGTATTCAATTGAACATGGTCATAATCTTCTTCTTTTGCAATTTTAATAATATCAATAATATCATCTCTTAACGTAGGTTCACCTCCAGTCAATTGCACAGCGTTTGTTTTAACAGGCTGTTCTTTCTTCATCGCTCTTAACATCATTCTTATTTGTTCTAAAGATGGTTCATAAACATAACCCATTGCTTTTGCATAAAAGAAACAGTAAAAGCATTGTAAATCACAACGATTTGTAACAACAATATTTCCTAAGGCTGTGTGAGATTTATGCATTTTACATAAACCACAAGCTGTCGGACATATGGGGTTTTCAATATTAACATTAGGATTAGAAATACCCTTTCCATCGTGAGCAAAACTCATAGCTTTTAAATACATCTGGTAATCTCCCCAATATAAATCTTCAAACTCTCCATGCTCAAAACATTTTTTTCTTATCCAAACTTTATTATCTCTTTCGAAAATCTCTGCTGGAAGAATTTTTAAACATTCGGGACAAAGGGATTTGGTATCTTTTATTTTGTTCATGGTATCTAACTTTTGGAACTTTTTAAAAGTTATAAAAGTTTATATATTTCGATTAATATAAAGTTAACTATGAGTTATATTTTTTATAGAACTTTGTCTTATGTCTTATCGGCACCCTTTATTGCACTATATGTCATAATTATATTTTCTTTTTTGTCACCAATCGGTTTAGGATACATAAATCCTTTTTCAAGTATATTGGTTGGATCAATTTTTCTAGTTTTAATTCCCATGGGTTCAGTATATTACTTTAATAAAAAAGATATAGAAGTTAATAAAAAAGAAGATAGAACAAAACTGTACTTAATTTCAATTGTTAGTTATTTGATGTCTTCTGCAATTTTTTGGCTTTTAAACTCTCATATCATGTTTGTAATATCCATGGCTTATGTTTTCGTATCGTCTGCAGTTTCTATAATAAATATTTTTTGGAAAATATCAGCACATTCAGCGGGGATTGCTGGACCAACAACTGCTTTGGTTCATGTATTTGGAACAAACTTAATACCTCTTTATATATTAACTCTTTTAGTTTTTTGGATAAGAATAAGAATTAAAGCTCATAATATTTTACAACTCATAATAGGGGCAATAGTAGCTATTTTTATAACTTCATTGGTCTATACAATATTGTGGTAATATGAAAAAATTGAATGAAATCAAAAAAGATATTTATTCAAGTTTTGCGGACATAGCATCCTCAATAGGTTATTCTGAAATTCATGGAAGAATAATTGCTGCTCTATTGGTATCTGATGGAAAGCTTTCTTTGCAAAATTTAGCAAAAGAGACTGAATATTCAATCTCAACACTATCATTAAGTTTAGATTTGTTAGAATTTTTAGGAATGATTAAAAAAATTAAAAAAGCTGGAGATAGAAAACTTTATGTTGAACTTCAGGGTGATCTATTAGAAGGTCTAAAAAGAGCTTTTGTATTAAAGATTCAAAAAAATATAAACGACAGTTTGAATAGTTTTGAAAGATATAAAGAAATTTTAAAAGAATCAAAAGGTAATAAAAAGGAAAGAGTTATGAATGTATTAGGCACATTGGAAGAAGAAATCAAAAAATTAGATAATTATATAAAACTTTTATCAAAAATAAAATTACCGTGATTAAATGAAAATTGGTATATGTCAGTGCTGCGGTGGTGTAGCTACACAAACTTGTAAATTTTGTGGTGCTTTAGTTTGTATAAAATGCACTACCTCAAATGGTTGCAAAGTTTGTGAGGGAAGAAAAAAAATTTAGTCTCATCTCGTTTCCGATTGACTTAAAATTTCTTACCTTATATAGATTGTAAGGCTTCTACTAAACTATCTTTTATTTCACTTTCAGCAGGAAATCCTAACGCATTCTTGAATCTTTTTTGACCTGTTGGGGTGATGAATCCTTTTGAAATTGAAATGAATTCGTTCTCTCCTTCAGGTGTTTTAGCTACTTTTCTAGCTACTTCCAAGAATTTATTATTTCCGAACTTGATTTCCCTACTGTCTTTTGTTTCGAATTCTACCATTTCTATACCTCCCTATTTTCTAAATTTAATAGCTGTTAACTATATTTAAATAGGTATGATAAACTATTTAAATAGTCACCACAAAGTAATAAATATGCCATTTATACTGTTAAAACTAAAACAAAATGCTGAAGAGCCATATGCAATTCATGACTTGGAAAAGTTCGGGATATGGCTATTTAGAAAAAAGCATTTAATAGTGGGAAGCGTTCTTAGCAATAAAAACGACATAACTTTAATTAGAACTAGTGAAACAAAGAGAAGAAAGTTTGGAGAAATAATAAAAACTAAAACTGGATGGTATTACAAGTTAGTAAACAAGAAAAAGAAGACACTTGAGGGAACATTTAAAGACGGATTAAAAGTACCTATTTTTGACAATATTATAGAATTTAAAGAAAAGTTGTAATTAAATTACTGTTGAAGATTCAACCTCTACTTCAGAAATTCCATTTATAGATTTTATCTCAGTCTCTATACCTTCTATTCCTTTATCAGGAACTATAATTAATATTTTCAAGGCCTTTAAACCAAAAGCTAAAGGTTCTATTTTTGAATCTTTAATTTCTATTTTTTTAGCTATTTCCTCTTTCACTTTTTCTAAATCTGTATCAGTAGATTTGGGCATTATTTTTAATGAAACGGCAACATCTCCCATTATGGACCCTCGAAATTACAAACATTACATTTATAAAGTCTTGAAAGTTTCTTACACTTTCTACAACGAATAATAGTTCCTTCTCCACAATTTGGACATTTAAATACAACAAATTCGTCCTGTCCTACAACATCTATTCCACAACTTGAACATATTAATTTCATTTTATTCACTTCAAGTTATATATATTTAAAACTTTCGATATTATTTATTGATTCAATGCTCTATAAAAACCTTAATTTAAATCTTATTAAAATTCCTAAAGTTAGGGTTGCTACTGGTCTTTATTCTCATTGGGACTCTATAGTTAAGATTGATGAAAATATTTTGAACTGGATTAAAAAGGCTTATAAAGAAGAACCAAAAGGTGTTATACTTAATTCTTTAGAAGAGACAGTATTTACTATAAAAGAAGCCCTCGAAAATGAAGGTAAAGAATTTTTAATATCTGAAGATGTTTATAATAGATTAGATCAGTTTTTCTTAAAAAGAGAATTTAGAATTGGTGGTAATGGATATAACATGGGAAACATGTTATTTTTATCAGAAATTATTCCTGTTGTATCTTATCCTATAAGATCTAAAAAATTAATGGAAAATTCTCCTGAGTTTAAAATTGTTTTAAAGGGTGAATTAAAGAAACCAATAGAAACAATAAGGATAACAGATCAGGATTATGATCACATAATTATTGAACTTGAAAATTCTAGACATATTTTGTCATGGGACCCAATGACATCTCGGGGAATTTTTGATTATGAATTTTTAAAATTTGCTTCTGATCCAAAAAATATAGATATATTGATTCTTGCATATGCCCATTTGTTATTGCCTGATTATAAAAAGAAAACAGATGCAATTATAGATTTCTTAAGTGAAAAAAGGCCAAGAACTCATCTAGAGTTTGGTCTAGGTTGCGAAGAGTCTATGAAATATGCTATGGAAAAATTCTCAGAAGATAAATGTTGTGAGTCTTGGGGATTAAATGAAATAGAATGCAAAGTTTACTTAAATGCAACATCTGAAAATAAAAATGATTTAATAGAGTCTGCTCTAAATGCTATTAAAGAATACAATATAGATAGAGTCTGTGTTCATACACCTGAATTTGTTTTTTCTATTTCTAAATATGATATAATGAAGGAGTATAGAGCTCTAATAACTGCTTGTCTTTTTGCTGCAGCAAGAACTTTTGGTGATTTAAAATTAAAAATTGCTAAATCATTGCCAACAACATATGAACCTGTTAAAGAAAAAATAGAAGAATACAATTTTTGTTTAGTACCATGTTTAATAAATAAATTCCCTAGAGTTTTAACAGGAATTGGTGATGGTTTTGCTGCTATTCAAGCTGTTAAAGCTCTAAGCTGATTTAGCAATTTTCTTAGCCAACCTGTTTAAAGAAGCTCTTAGAATGTCTCCTTTGATGTTTTTCTTCTTTATTCTTTTCATACTAGCAGCAAACTTTGGTCTATCCATTGTTCCTTTTAACCAAGCCTCAAAATCATTCCTATCATCTCTTAAATGAAACTCTAGGCTTTCTATAGGAACTGTCTTCAGGCATTCTGAAAATTCAGAAAGATTATGAGCAATCTTTCCTGTAAAGCCTGAAGTAGTACAAAACCAAAAAGCTTTATCATTTGATACATTTTTTCCCATTTTATCACCATTCTATGGATTTTTTAACATTTTTCATTATATGTTTAAATACAGTTTTTAATTAAAATTTAAATATGTAGTAAACCATATACATTACGTATAAACTATAAAGGATTCTAATATTTAAAGATGATGTAGAATGAAGGTACTGATGCTTGGTTGGGAATTCCCACCAGCCAAAACTGGAGGCTTAGGTACCCATTGCTATGAACTTGTTAAAAATTTAAGTAAAAGAGGCGTTAGTGTTCTACTATTAATTCCAAAAAGAACAGGGAATAAAAAACATAATATACCAAATGTAGAAATAATAGAAGTAGGTTCTGTTGCCTTAAACCCTTATAATACAACAAAACCTGATGATAAATTTGAAAAAGGTTATGGATGGAACTTCTTTGAAGAAGTTAGAGCTTTTAACAAAAGATGCGTTGAAATAGCAAAAAACAAGAAATTCGATGTTGTTCATTGTCATGATTGGATGACAATAGATGCTGGAATTAAAATTAAAAAAACAACAGGAAAACCTCTAGTTTTCACTGTTCACTCAACAGAATATGATAGAACAGCTTATATCTATCCTATGAAATTTATAATTGATATTGAGAAAGGGGGGATTCAAAAAGCAGATTTGGTTATAACAGTTAGCAAAGGTATGAAAAAACAATTAATAGAGAAATATAATGCTGAAGAGAAAAAGATTATAGTAATATATAATGGAATAAATCCCTCTAAATATTTTGGATTGATTAAGAAAGGTAATAAAGGAATTGTCCTTTTCTTAGGAAGGCTAACAAATCAAAAAGGACCTTATTTCTTTTTACATACAGCAAAAAAGGTTTTAGAAAAAAGGAAAGATATCATGTTCATAGTTGCTGGTCAGGGAGAACAGATGCCAGAACTAATTAGAATTGCAATTGGATTAGGTATTATGGATAATGTTGTTTTTACTGGTTATTTAACCGAAGAAGAGCTTTTACAAGCTTATTATATGGCTGATGTTTATGTTATGCCATCAGTAGCAGAACCATTTGGAATTACAGCATTAGAGGCAATTGCTTCAGGAACTCCTGTTATTGTTTCTAAAAATGCTGGTGTTGCAGAAAAAATATTGCATTGTTTTAAAGTGGATTTCTGGGACACCCATGAAATGGCTAATAAAATAATATGCTTATTGAAATACCCCGTTCTGGGAGAATGTATGAGAAAAAATTCTTATAAGGAGATAAGAAACTTTGGATGGGATAGAGTAGCTGAACAAACAATATCAGTTTATAGGAGAGCTATATGACATCGCTTTGTTTTTATTTTCAGGTTCACCAACCAATGAGATTAAATAGATTTTCTATCTTTACTAAAGGTTCTCCTTATTTTGATGAAGAAAGAAACAAAGCGTATTTAAAAAAAGTTTCAAATAAATGTTATTTACCAACTAACAAACTTCTTTTAGATCTAATAAATGAATATGAGAAAAAATTCAAAATTGCCTTTAGCTTAACTGGAGTTTTTGTAGAGCAATGTAAAAAATATGCACCTGAAGTTTTAGAATCTTTTAAAGAATTAACCAAGACTGGAAACGTTGAGTTTTTAAATGAAACTTATTATCATTCTTTAGCAGTCTTATTTTCTGAAAAGGAATTTAAAGAACAAATAAAACTTCATAGGAAAATGATATTAGAATTGTTTAACCAAAAACCAAAAATTTTTAGAAATACTGAAGCAATGTATTCAAACAGTATTGCCAAACTAATTGAAAAATTAGGATATAGAGGAATAATAACAGAAGGTCATGAAAGTATTCTAGGGTGGAGATCACCTAATTACTTGTACTATCCAAATGGTTGTAAAAAAATTTCAGCCTTATTGAGGAACTATAAATTAAGTGATGATATTGGTTTTAGGTTTTCTGCTCGATGGTGGGAAGAATATCCACTGACTGCTGATAAATATTCGATATGGTTATCAAAATGTGAAGGTCATTGTATTAATGTATTCATTGATTATGAAACATTTGGAGAACATCAATGGGAAGATACAGGAATATTTAATTTCTTAAAATACTTACCATCTGAAATTTCTAAATATCCAAGTCTTGATTTTAAAACTCCATCTGAAATTATTAAATCATATAAACCTGTTGGAGTCATAGATGTTCCACATACAATTTCTTGGGCAGATGTCCAAAGAGATCTTTCAGCCTGGCTTGAGAATGAAATGCAAAAACTTGCTTTTGAACAAATGGCAAAACTTGAAGAACATGTTAAGAAAAACCCAGAATTGTTGCATACATGGAGATTACTTCAAACTTCTGATCATTTTTATTATATGTGTACTAAGTGGTTTGCTGATGGTGATGTTCACAAATATTTTAATCCTTATAATTCTCCTTATGATGCATTTATTAACTTTATGAACATTTTACAAGACCTAAGAAGAAAGTTGGGTTTAAATGAAAGTAGATGATCTAAAATGGGAATATCTACCAATAGAAAATCCTGATTGGGATTATGCTAGAAACCTCTTTACTGTTCTAAAAAGACCTCAAGCAACTTGGTCTCAATCTATTTTTTCTGTAAGACATAAAAACTTAATTGCACCTAACAGAGATTATAAATTTCAAGGATTATATGTTTTTGTTAATAAGGAGTATTGGAAATTTTTAGATGCTATATTCTTTGGAATAAAAGAATTTCATATGGAACCTAAAAAAGTAATAATTTTTCCTTGGAAATCTGTTTATCAATATTTTGGAGATGGAATCGATGTTGATGTTTCTTATTATTTATCTAGAGATATGAGAGAAGGCATAACAGCAAAAATCATATTTGATATAAAGAACTCTTTTTTTAAAGAACTAATAATTAAACCTTTAGTTGATATTAGGAATATTTTTTCAGATTCAAAACCAGAAAAAATTAAAACTAAAGTTAATAACAACTCTTTGACTGCATCCTTTGGAAAAAATAAAATTTCTTTTTTTGTTAATGATAGTAGTATTTTAGCTGAAAAGGAGATTTTAAATTGGAAATATAAATTGGGAAGTGGATTTAGAGAAAATACTAGCAATGGTATAAGATTTGTTTCAGAATGGGCTAGGCCTGTATTCATTGGAGAAATTCACAAAAGATTATCTGGAGATGAAAAGATTTCTTTAATAATAAACTGTAATAGAAAAAATGATGATTTCGATGAAAATGAGGAAAAATTATATGTAAATCAAATAACTAAGAAATTTAATTGTAAAAATGAATTGTTAGCAAGAATAATCTCATTGGATAGTTTTGGTATATTAGAAAAAAATATTTTAATACCAGAAGCCGGAGATTTCTGGTTTAGACAAATATGGCTAAGGGATTTGTTAGAATCGTTAATTAATAATTTTCAAACTTTCATCAAATTAGATAACAAAAAAATAAATGAAATAATAAAATGGATACTAAAACAACAAAATAGAAAAACTGGGAGATTCCCAAATTTCAAAAATAATTATAATTCTGTTGATACAAGTCTTTTATTCTTTATTTTAGCTGAAAAATACCTAAAACACTTCAATGATAAAACAATGGAAAAAAGAATTTTAGAAAGTTTTAATTTACTTTTTAAAAAATTTTCTGAAAATAAAATAGAAAATAATGGGCCACCAGTAATTAAACATTATATGTTATACTCTATGCCATGGCATTCTTGGACAGACTCTAGAATTCCTTTCAGAGGAGATATGATATCTACAAGAATTCCACATGAATGGGTTAAAGAAGAGAATTTAGAAGAAATACTCAAACCATGTTTGTTACCTGAAATAAATGCAATGTTTATTAGAACTTTAAAAGTGGTGGAACTGTTAGGAAAAGATCTTGGAAATTTTTATAAAAAATCTTTAGAAAAATATAAAAAAATATTTCAAAATAATGATTTTCTATATTCTATAATTATTAACGATAAAAAAGATGCTACAGAAACTTCAATGGCATTGAATTCTGCTGTTTTGTTATATAATCATGTTTTTAATAAAAAAGATTTGGAAAAAATGTGGCCATCTGTTCAGAAATTATTAGTTAAAAGAAGTGGAAAATTGTTTGGTATTCTTTGTAGAAATATAAAAGATAGAATATATTACAACGATTACCAATATCATGGAGCAGTTGTTTGGCCAAGAGACACTCCTTATCTCATTAGATACCTGAAAACAATTGGAAAAAATGATTTAGTAAAAGAAATTCTGGAAAGTAATTTAGAACATCAGATGAATGAATCTGGAATATTTTATTGTAATGAGTTATTTTCACTTCCTGAAGGAAAGAATCCATCCCCAACTAAAAGTGATGGTAATCCTGTCCCAGTTAAGAACCCTATCCAATTATGGTCACATTTTTGTGATGATTATTTAAGAAGCTAACTAATTAATGATATGAGGTATTGTTATGAAAACCCAAGCAAATGTTTTGTTTGAAGTAGCTTTTGAGGTATGCAACAAAGTTGGAGGAATATATGCTGTTATAGAGTCAAAAGCTGCCCGAATGGTTGAATTATATAAAAATAATTACTTTGCTGTAGGACCTTATTATCCTGAAAGAGCTATTCTAGAAACCATAAAACAAAAACCTCCAAAATTTTGTGAAAAGGTTTTTTCTAGCTTAAATAAAAACGGAATTAAGTGTCATTATGGAAAGTGGATTGTAGAAGGAAAACCAAATGTCATACTAGTTGAATTTAATGATCTATTAGAAAAAGTTAATAATATAAAAACAGAATTATGGAAAAAATATAAAGTTGATTCTTGGGGAACTAAGTTTGATTTTGAAGAACCTGTTGCTTGGTCAACAGCTGCTGGAATGCTAATAGAAAAACTTTTTCCATGTTTTGAAAATAAAAATGTTGTTGCTCATTTTCATGAATGGTTATCAGGAGCAGCTTTATTATATCTAAAAGATAAAGTCCCTACTGTTTTTACCACACATGCAACAATGTTAGGAAGAACAATAGCTGGATGGGGAGAAGATTTGTATAAAGAGGTTAATGATGCAATTTATACTAATACTCCTTTAGATCCAAAAAGACCTCACAAATATGGAGTTCAAGCAAAACACCAAATGGAAAAAGCTTGCGCTGAAAATTGTACTATTTTTTCAACAACATCTGAAATAACATCCAAAGAAGCAATCTACATACTAGGAAAAATACCTGATATAATATTACCAAATGGTTTAGATATAGAAAGATTTCCTACAATGGAAGAGTTTGCTTTATTACACAGAAAATACAGAGAAAAAATCAAGCATTTTCTAAGTGCCTATTTTAATCCTTATTATGAAACAGATTTGTGGGATGCAATGGTTTTTTTCACATCTGGAAGATATGAATTCAGAAATAAAGGATATGATGTTCTAATAGAAGCTTTAGGAAAATTGAATGAAAGAATGAAAAAAGAAAAAATTAAAAAAAATATTTTTGTTTTCTTCTATGTTCCTAGAGGCGATATTAAAGATAATATTGAAATCATGGAAAGTACTCAATTATATGATGATATGAGAGAAACCGTAGACGATGAATTGCCTTGGATAGAAGAAATGATTTTGGATTCGCTTGCAAAAGGCAAAATGCCAAAAATGAGAGTTATACTTAAAAAAGAGTTTTTAGAGGAATGTAAAAGAAAAATAGCTGCCTTTAAAAGAAAAGGCAATCCTCCTTTTTCTGCATATATTGTTGATGAAGATGATTTAATTGTAAATGCTTTTAAGGAAAACAGGCTCTTGAATAGAATTGATGATAAAGTTAAAGTAATATTTTATCCTTCTTATTTATCAACAACAGACAGATTATTAGGATTAAACTATGAACAAGCTGTTCAAGGTTCTCATTTAGGCGTGTTTCCTTCATATTATGAGCCTTGGGGATATACCCCCCTTGAGTGTGCTGCAAATGGTGTTTTGTCTATAACTTCTGATTTTGCTGGCTTTGGAATATTTATTAAACAGAATTCTGATCAAAGTAAAAACCCTGGAATAGGGGTTTTAGAAAGAGATAGCAAAAGTCGTGAAGAAGTTATTGAAAAATTATATGAAATGTTATGGAACATTGTTATTATGTCTAGAAAAGAAAGAATACCTAAGAAAGCTCAAGCAAAAGACTTAGCTTCACTAGCTGATTGGAAAATATTAATTAAAAATTATGTTCAAGCACATAACATGGCTTTAGAAAGATTTAAGAAATAAAAATTCTCAAGCTCTCATATCAGGAAGTTCCGGTAATCGAACACTTAAAGATCTAGTAGGTATTCTATTCATTATCATTCTGTTTAGGTTTTTAATAGTTATTATTTCTTTTAATCTCCTACTGGTTTTAAATGGAACAGCATGATATACTCTTCTAGGTTTTTCATTATCCAGATGTCCTTTTTTTGAACTAACATAACCTTTTTCTTCTAAAGTGTGTAATAATGGATAAATTTCAGAGGGACTAAAAAGAACTCCATACTTTTCTCTAAAATCGGTAAGAAGCTTATAACCATGAGTGGGTTCTTTCAATATATTTCTTAAAAATATTTCTTCCATATTGGCCTTCAAATCTTTTCTAACTAATTGTTTTATTGTTTCCATTCTCGATATTGTTTCCATATTTTGTCACCAATTAATAGTCATAATACTATTATGGAATAAATTGTAGAAAAAGAAAATTTACCCTTACGGCAGTAAAAAATACTTATTAGTATTTTTTCAAATGTCCATGAATATACTTCTCAAATATTGTAAGAAATACTAATTTATCTCTTCCAGTATTAATAACTCTATGATACTTGTTAGGGAGAACTGTAACCAAATCTCCTTTTTTAACATTAATCTTCTTCTTATCAACAATTATATATCCTCTACCTTTCAAAAAAATATAAACTTCTTCAGCATTGTGTTTGTGTCCCCTAGTCATTTTAAATTCAGAATTGACTTTTCCAGGATATAGAAAATTCATACAAACCATAAGTCTTTTCAAACCAGTTTTTTTAACAGGCAAGTCAATTAAAACTTCGTTAATATCGTTTTTATGACCTTTAATGTTTTTGTAGATATTTTTACCTTTTTCGATCGCGTCTTTAACTTTCATTTTTAATGTCTTACCTTTGAACTTATTGATGTTAAATTTCATTTCATCCCCATTATTAATTCTTCCATAGCTTTTTCAACATTTCCTGCTTTGACTACACCAGAAGCTAATATAACTCCTTTTGTTCCAAGTTCAATTGCTTTTTTAACATCTTCTCTTGTTTTAATCCCTGCTCCGCAAAGAACATAGGTTCTTGGTGAAATTTTCTTAACATCATTAACAGATTTTTTTATTATTTCTGGTTTAGCAGTTGAAACAGAAACATCACCTCCAATTAATTCTGGAGGTTCAATTGCAATAAAATCTGGTTTAAATTCTGCTATTTTTTTTACTTCATTATTATCTTTAGCACAAACAATCGACACTAATTCATATTCTTCACATAAGTCAACACATTTCTTAATATCTTCATGCGGAATCCTTCTTTCAGAATGATTTATTATAGAACCGACTCCGCCTAATTCCTTTACTTCTTTAGGAAGCAAAGCTCCTGTATGTGCACCTGGTTCATAAGGATCTAGATGTTGAGAAATAGTTGAAGTAATTTTGGCAACTTCATTTAACAAAGGAGTAGGCGGTGCAATTAAAATAGTTACATTATATTTATTAGACAACTCTTTAGCAACTTCTGCAAACTTTATAGGCTTTTCTCCAAGAACTTGTTCATACTCTTTCAAATTTATTATTAATATAGGAAGTTTCATCATATATCCTGGAATCTATTTTTTAGTTTTTCCTTTACTGCAGGTAAGGTTGTGTATTCCATTTCATCTGCACCTAACCTATGTGGTTCGAATGGTCCTTGTCTTCTTAGAATATCTGCAATTTTTAATGCTTCTTGTCTAGCTTTGTCAAATGATTTATCCTTAAGCATGTCCCTTGATGTACCTAACATTCCATTGGCTAATTGAAAACCCAATGCCATAACTCTTGGCGGTCCATCAAATCTTGAGGGCGTAGCATCTTCAACAGCCACAGGCATTAAAGGACCGTGATGACTTCCTCTCATCCAACCAGCAACAATCCATGGATGTGCAAATCCTTCTAAAACTTCTCCAACTGCTGGCAAACCATGTTGCGCTCTTACAAACATAACTGGATCATCTTTTCCAACATATTTTCCTGCAATTAAACTTAATCTACTTGTAGATGTGGAAACTGCATACAATTTGTCTGAAGTTCTGTAAACATGTTTTATAACATATCTTCCAGGTTGTCCAATTAATGCTAACAAATCATAAATCTCTTCAGGACATTTTAATTCAACTTTTTTATTTTCTATAACATCATGAACCTCGAATGTAAATCCTCCATGCATATGAGGATCAATAACTAGACCTGCTGTTGAGAATGGGTCTGCAAACATTTTGTATAATGGAATATTCCATGCTCCTGGCTCTGTTTTATCTGCCATAAAAATAATAACTGGTTCTGATTTTCTTTCTTCGAATTCCAGTTCTGCAACACCTGGTCCCATTCCTTTTAGATTCCCTGAGAAAGTATCTTTTAATAAATCTTGACCAGCTCCATAAAGTTTTAGTTCTTTAGCTTTTTCTGTGCATTTTTTAAAAGTATTCCAAGCCATAGCATGCACATCTTTATTATCAACACCATGTTGATGAGTCATTATTAGTTGTAAATCATCTCCACATCCTGTAACATAAAAATCTATTAAAAAACCTTTGTTTTTCTCGTCTTGAAGAATGTTTCTTGCCATTTCAAGAATTTCTGGATGACTTGAAGAATGTCCAACGTATCCTCCTATGTCAGCTTTGATAACACTTAGCGTAATTTTCATACATTACAAATTGTAGAGGTTTAATATAAAGATTTCACAAAAATGTGCGGAGGGCAGGATTTGAACCTGCTGAAAAAGACAACCTACGGTTTTCTTCCTTAACCATCTTTCCCTTCATAAAATCATTTTTTATTAATTAATACTTCCAATTCTCTTAAAGATAAACCGTCTTCTCTATAATGGGGAAAACCTTTTTCTTCTGCAAATTTCATAGCTTCGAATAATTCTCTACCAAATCCTCTTAAAACAGTTGTTAAATCAGTATCTCTTTCATCGTTTATTCTATATCTTTTTGAAGCCCAATGCAAAAATTTATCTTTTATTCTACCAAAAGATGAAGTTTTTACATCTTTTACAATATGAGAAAGTTCTGAAGCTAAAACACCTTTTTTAACCGATTCGCTTGCAGATTTTACTGTTTCATCAACCTCTAGAAAAAATCCTTCTGGATCTAATTCTCCATATTCTGCTAAAGCATCACCTAATTTCTTATATTCTATTTGTATATCACAATCTAATAAATCTATGTATCCTTTTATTATTACTGTGTCTAAAAGTCGTCTTAGTTTTCCCATAATTTTCAATAGAATACTAATCTTTAAATCACTTTTGCTGCCCTCAAGTCAGCGGTGAAGAACATGAGCTGTGCGGAGGGCAGGATTTGAACCTGCGAACCCATTACTAGAGCAATACAAATATATTAAAGTACAAAGTATTCTTATTAGAGAAAAATGTTTGATTCAATAAAATTTGTTAAGGACAATAAAACTGTTTACAAAATTCTAATTAATGGAAGATGGAAAGAATCTTCTAATAAAAAAACTTTTGGAATAAAAAACCCAGCCGACGGATCATTAATAGCAGAAGTTCAGAAAGCTACTAAAAAAGACGCTGAAAATGCTGTTAAAGCTGCCTTTAATGCAAAATCAAAAATAGCAAACATGGATGCTTCTGAAAGAGGAGACATTTTAGATAAAATGGGAAATTTATTAGAACAACACAAAGAAGAATTCATAGACATTATTTGTAAGGAGTCTGGAAAAACAAGAAAACTAGCTCAAGGAGAACTTCATGCTTCAATAGGAAGACTACATTATGCATCTGATGAAGCAAAAGAAATAAGAGGAGAACTAATAAAAGGAGATATTGCAGGTAAAAGAAATTCAATGGGAATTGTTATTAGACAACCTTTAGGAGTTTTATTAGCTATAACACCATTTAATTATCCTTTGTTTACAGGAATTGCAAAAATAGCTCCTGGAATAGCAATTGGAAACTCAATTGTGGTTAAACCTGCAAGCGCTGATCCTATATGCTTGTTAATGTTTGCAAAAATTATGCAAGAAGCAGGAATACCAGATGGTGTAGTAAATATAGTTACAGGTTCAAGTTCAGAAATAGGAGATTATTTGTGTTCTCATCCTAAGATTGATATGATTTCATTTACAGGAAGCAGTGCAGTTGGAAAACATATAACATCTATTGCTGGAATGAAAAAATTACATTTAGAATTAGGAGGAAAAGCACCAGCAATTGTTTTAGAAGATTGTAACTTTGATATAGCTGTTAAAGAAGTTGCAATTGGTTCTTTAAAGTTCTCAGGCCAAAGATGCGATTCAATAAGTAGGGTGTTAGTTGTAGAACCAATAGCTGATAAATTTGTTAATGCCATGTTAGAAGAAATTAAAAAATGGAAACTTGGAAACCCTAGAGATCCTGAGACTGTTGTTGGGCCTTTAATAAATGAAGCTGCTGCCAAAAAAGTTGAGGAATTAGTTAATGATGCTGTTAAAAAGGGTGCAAAACTTTTATATGGTGGGAAAAAATATGATCGTGGATATTTTGAACCAACAGTTCTAGATTTTGTTAATAGAGATATGAGAATTGCTTGGGAAGAAACATTTGGACCTGTGGTTACGATTATAAGAGTTAAAGATTATGAAGAAGCAATTAAACTTGCAAATGAATCTGAATATGGATTAGATGCTTGTATATTTACAAAAGATATTGATAAAGCATTTGATGCTGCGCAAAGAATTGAAGCTGGTTCTGTTCATATAAATGCTCATCCAACTCATGGTTTAGGAGTGTTCCCATTTGGTGGAGATGAAAGCTCTGGAGTAGGAAGAGAAGGAATTAAATATAGCATAGAAGATATGTCAAAAGTTCATGTTATGGTTTTGCATTCTCACAAAGAATGATTATTTCATTTTAAAATTTAATATTTCATCTGGAGTTAATGCTTTGTTATAAATTCTAAATGAATCTATTATTCCATTAAAAGCCTCTCCAGCACTTGAAGGTATAGCACCTATACCAAAATCATTTGTCATATCCATTACATAATTATATGAACCGGTTTCAACAGACTTTCCATTTCTGTATATTATCCAATTTCCTGTTATGGTTTCGTATGTCATAACAAAATGTGTCCAAATATCATAACCCCAACCACTCGACCATACAGACATAGCTGACCAAGTTGTTCCATCACCTAAATAACAATACATAGTTGTGGAACCAGAAAAGAAATAACATGTACTAAAATATCTAGAAAGGAAAGGTCGTTGCATACTACCTTTTTCTCTCATATTAAACCAGAATTCTATTGTAAAACCATCTGGAAAATTCCCAAATTTATTTATTGCTACATAATCATCTATTCCATCAAATTCTAAAGCCTTACCAAATTTACCATTAACCCATTTGGGACATTCAGAAGTAGGGGGGTCTGAACAAATAGTAGTATAATCATATAATGTTCCATCATTTTCATATCCAGATTTATCATGTGCAATTGTTCCTCTACCTTCATCAAAATCTAAAGCTAAAAGAGCAGAATTATGTAAAAGAGATTCTACTCTCTGAACAATTTGTAAACTTGGATTAGATATTTTTAAGTCATAATCTCCTATACTTATTCCTAATATATCAACTGTTATAGTTCCTATTTCTCCTTTTCTTATAGTTTCAGGTGTCATGTTAAATTCAAGAGGTTCATCATCCAAGAAAACATTTAAACTGTCATTAACTATTACTCCGCTTCCACAATTTTTTATATAAATATTATTTTTATGGATTGAATCTACTATCATACAAGTAGAGAGAATCTCTCTTGTTCTTGTTGTTCTTTCAGTTCCAGATTCTGTTAATTCTTTTACTGTCCCAAAAGTAAATAACCAAAAAAGGGTTGTTAGGAATATTAAAATTAACAAGACTAATAGTAATGTTACAATCGCTGAAAGACCACGCATAATTATAATTTAAAACAAGGTAATTATATTTATGAGTATTTTTAGGGCTTATGATATTCGTGGAATTTATGGAAAAGATTTAACAGAAAAAGTCATGAAAAATATAGGAAAGGCTTTAGGAACTTTTCTTGGTGGTAACAAAAATGTTTGTGTTGGGTATGACACTAGAAAGTCATCTAAAAAATTATTTGAAGCATTTTCTTCAGGATTAACTTCTACAGGTTGTAATGTTATATCTCTGGGATTAGTAGCAAACCCTATGCTATATTTTTATGCTTGGAAAAACAAAATTTTTGGAGCCTTAATAACTGCAAGCCATAATCCAAAAAATTGGAATGGTTTAAAAATGGTGAGACCAAATGGAGTCAGTTTCATAGAAGAGATTAAATTAATAGAGAATACATATGATTCCAAAAAATTTATTAAAGGTAGGGGAAGGATAACTAAAGCAGATGTATTTAAAAATTATAAAAAATTTTTAGAAAGTAAGTTTGGGGTTATTAGAAAAAAAGTTGTCGTTGAGTGTTTTGGAGCAGCTGCTGTTACTGCTCTGCCAATTCTAAGAAGTTTAGGACTTGATGTAATAAGTCTTCATGACAAACCTGATGGAAATTTCTTTGGGTTTACGAGACCTGAACCAAAAGGAGAAAATCTAAATATGCTTAAAAAAGCTGTTAAAAGAGAAAAAGCTGATTTTGGAGTTGCATTTGATGGAGATGGTGACAGATCTGTTTTTGTTGATAACAGAGGTAGAGAACCTAATGTAAGCTCAGTAATAGCAACTTTTGTTGATTATATATTAAAGAAAAAGAGGGGGTCTATTCTTTTAACAGCTGATTGTGCAAGCGAAATTGAAGATATTGCCAAAGAGTTGAGAGGAAAAACTATTTGGTGGAGAGTTGGACATGGATTTATAGAAGAAAAAAGTGCAAAAGAAAAAGTTTTATTTGCTGGAGAACAAAGTTCTCATCTTTATTTCAATGAATTTTATCCATTCTCTGATGGCATACTTGCAACTATTTATTTAGCTAAAATACTTTCAGAAAGTAAAAAAACACTATCGGAATTACTTGACGAAATAAAAATACATCCAATAAAAAAATTATATATTAATGTTGGAAGCGATGAAAACAAAATAAGAATTATAGAAAGTTTAAAGAAAAGATATCCTAATGCTCTAGATATAATGGATGGCATTAAAATGAAATTAGATGATGTAGAATGGGTTCTAATAAGAGCAAGTCAAACAAATCCAGAAATAAATTTATGCGTGGAAGCAAGGAATGAAAACAGGATGAAAAACATTATTAGAGAATACATTAAATTAGTTAAACAAATTTAATATTGTCTTGCAATATCAGAAAGCCTTTCTGGAATTATATGAGGTACTGTTTCTCCTGAAAACTCTAAATATCCTTCCCAAGATTTAGTTCCTTGATTCAAAGGAGCTCTTGAAAATATTCTAAATTGATTACAAAAATTATCTCTAGGGGCTGCACTAAGATTTACAATATTTAATTGTTCAGAAACTCTATCAATTTTAATTCTTATTGCCTTGTCTAAGAATTTTGCAACAGCACTAATTTCTTTATCATTCATTTTTTGAAAACTAGAATTTTCTAAGGTCATTACAACAAATTCCGTTTTTCCAAAAACAGGAGACCATTCAACAAAAAATACAACCTTGCTTTCTTCATCAAAATCTATAACCAATTCTTCTTTAATTAAAGCCTTAACCCAAGATTTCCAATACTTTTTACTTCCTAATTTCATAGTCAGGGCAGTTTTAGCTAAGGGTTTGTCTTCACAATGGAATTGAGCATGAAAATGTTCTAAAGAAGATGCTGCCTTAGAACCGCAATTAACATGCATAGAAACATATTTTTTCTTTGAAAGTTTTCCTATTTTCTTTACAAGCTTAATACTATCTACCCAATTATTCAATAACAAATCTCTCGGATCTACTATGTGTCTTTTATAATTATGAACTACTACACCATGTATTTTCGCAAAAGGAAATAAATTTGAAAAAACAAGAGAATCATTTAAGATATATTGTTTTTTCAATCCAGTTTCTTTTGAAAACTTAGCACATTTTTTAGGATCACAAAAAAAGCATCTTAATGAAGGTGTTTTGAAACCGAGAGTAGTAGTTTCTATTTTTCTAGCTTCTCTTTCAGGAGCTATTCTAGATCTAGAATAAAAAGCAGGGTTGTTTCTTATTTTAGTTTCACATGCTTTAGATTGACCTTCTGGCTCTACAACAAAAACCCTAATTGTTTTTTCGAGTTTTTTTAAGTCTGTTTTTCTAACCCCTTTTAGGTACTTTTCTAAAGCTTTTAGCATAAAAATATTTCATATAACTTTTATTAATAGTTTTAAAATTTAACTATTATTGCCCCTATAGTTCAATTTGGATAGAATAACTCCCTGCGGAGGAGTTGATTTGGGTTCGAATCCCAATGGGGGCATTTATTTTTATAGAAAAATAATATCTTTTATGGTAGAATCCCCTTTTGTTATTTTAATTGAAATGTTGCAGGCCTTGATTGAGAACTTTATTGGTAGTTTTCAAATTATTTATATAAAATTAATTGAACTTTTTATTACATTATCAATTATATCTGGAGTTAGTCCTGTAGCTTTTGTTGTTGTTGTAATTTTTGGTTCATTAGTTCTATTCTTTATTTTAAAGTTTGTTTTTGGTTCATCAAAGATATTGTTAGTAATATTCTTATTTTATTTCATATTCATGGTAATAATTTCATTTTCTATGTTATCTGCAACCCAAGCTGCACCACCTGCTTAGAATTATAATTTTTGAATCAGTCTAGCAGTATCAGTTAAGGCTTTCTCTAATTTTTTATCTTCTGGCCTTTCAAGTAATATAAATTCAACAGAAGTTACAAAACCTTCTTTAATAAGAAAATTAGGAGTAATGTGCACATACAACATGCCTTTTTTTATTAAATTAATTAAGAATTTTTTCTTATTCAAGAATTTACAAACTTTATCTGCTTTTTCATTTTTCAAAGAAAATAATCTATACAAACCTACAGATAAACTGTAAAGACCTATAACTAAGAACAAAAACAAAATAAGTGCCCTAAATAGTATTAAAAATACAACTTGGAATAATGTAAACCAAATCAAATATGCTGTATACAATAAAATTATTCCAAACAAAGTTACCAAAATAACTCTTATAGGTAAGTTCCCCCAATCTGCAGCTCTAAACTTTCTCTTTCCCTCATCATAAACTATCCATAAGTTATGTGGTTTTGTATATGCTCTTAAAACATAAGTAAGGGGATATTGAACAAATTCTACTCTAATTTTTCCAATTTTCTTAATCTTAACCCCAGAAACAAACCAATAAAGACATACTGCAATGATTAAAGCTTCAATCAACAGAAGTATTGAAAAAAGTTGTCTTGATATAAAAGAAACAGGAAAAGACAGTATAAGTACTACAAAAAAAGTAATCATAAAAAACTTCAATTTGTTCATATATATAGATAGATTTTTATTTTATAAATGTAATGTTTATTTTCATGGTAACAATAGAAGACTTCCAAAAAATAGATATAAGAGTAGGTAAGGTAATTGAAATCAAAGATGCAGAAACAAAAAAACCAATGTACGTTCTTAAAGTGGATTTTGGAGAGTCGGGGATTAAACAGTCTATAGCAGGTATAAAACCTAATTACGAAAAAGAAGAGCTTTTAAATAAAAAATTCATATTTGTAATTAATCTAGAACCTAAAAGAATAGCAAATATATTATCAGAGTGTATGATATTAGCAGCAGAAAAAGATGATAAAGTGGTCATTTTACAACCTGAAAGGGATATAGAAATTGGTTCAAAGATTTCATAGTGATGGAATGGTTGATTTATTTGTAGAATTTGTAAAATCTTTATTAATTATTTTTCCAGCTTATGCTGCTAATGGATTTCCTCCCTTAGCTAAAGGTGAAAAACCCATGGATTTAAAAAGAAAATGGTTTGACAATAGAAGAATATTTGGAGATGGGAAAACATTTGAAGGATTTGGTTTTGGTTTATTTTCAGGATTTGTAATTGGTGCTTTAGAAGCTTATCTTTATCCTGATCTTAATGCTTATGCAATGTTTTTTGGAGTCCAATTACCTCTAATTAATTTATTTATTGGTTTCATGATAGCTTTAGGAGCGTTGTGTGGTGATTTGGCTGGAAGTTTTCTGAAAAGAAGGTTTAAATTAAAAAGAGGTGCAGATGTTCCATTATTAGACCAATGGAATTTCATTATAGGAGCTGTTTTATTTACTTTTTGGTTTACTGAAATAACAATCTGGATGTTTTTAATAATGCTTTTAATAACACCAATATTTCATAGGATAGCTAATATAATTGCGCATAAAATAAGAGTAAAAAAAGAGCCGTGGTAAAATGAAAATAGATTGTCACTGTCATACAATTTACAGCAAACATTGGTTTTGGGGATTTGATGCTATAAACACGCCCTTGGAAATGATAAAAGTTGCAATAAAAAAAGGTATGGATGGATTAGCAATAACAGACCATGACACAGTAAAAGGAAGTTTAGTTGGAAAAAAAGTAGCAAAAAGATTTAAAAATTTTATTATAATAACTGGTTCTGAAATAAAAACAAAGGAAGGAGAAATAATTGGTTTAGATATAAAAGAAAATATTCCAATAAACCTAAGCATTGGAGAAGCTATAGAAAAAATTCATGATTTAGGAGGTATAGCAGTAGCTCCGCACCCCTTCGGAAGCTATGTTTTTAGAAAATGTGCTCAAGAAAATGCTTTAAAAGCAGACGCAATAGAAGTTTATAACTCAACTTTAACAAAAAAACAAAATAACAAAGCTTTGCGTTTAGCAAAAAAATTTAAAAAATCTTTTACAGCTGGGAGTGATGCTCATTCTGCAAGAGAAGTTGGAAATGCTGGAATAATAGTTAATGGAAATCCTATAGACTCAATTTTAAAAAACAAAGTAAAAATTTTTGGAAGACATACAAGCATATTAAGAATAGCTGGCACAATATCTAAAAAATTCATTAGATCTATTGAATGGAGAATAACAGGTGGAAGGAGAAAATATAGTTAAAATTTGTTTCAGAAAAATTGTAAAATCCAATTTATTCCGTAAAATCCTCCATAAGCAAGGACTAAAGCCATTATAGTTTTTCCTATGAAACTTGCCAAAAGAAATTTCTTAAATGGATACCTCAAAGTTCCACCAATTATGCCAACTATATCATCTGGAAGAGGTGTTGCAGCGAATAATACTATTATAAAAAAACCACCATATTTTTTAAACTTTTTTTCCCATTTTTTAATATCTTTCTTATATTTCTTATTTATTATTTTTCTTCCTCCTAAACCTAAAACATAACCAACTATTTCTCCTATTGCTTCACCTAATCCAGCTAGAATTCCAACTAGAAGAGGATCCAATATAGCACCAGCAGCAAAAACAATAATATCAGTAGGAAGAATAAATATTATAGTAGAAGAACCTATTAAACTAACTAAGAAAACTCCTAAGTAACCATAAGTTTGGACCAAAGACGTAAAAAATTCTAAAATCATTAAAAACACCAATAATATATTTTAAGCATTATAACATAATATTATGCTTTATAAAAAAAGAAAATACTTTAAGGAGTTAAGTAAAAATTTTGGTCGTGTTTTTAGTAAATTCCCTCTCTCTCCAAACCAATGGACAATTTCAAGTTTGATTTTAGCTATAATACTTGTTTATTTTTTAATCAATCAAAATTTTTTAATTTCCTTTATTGTTGGCATTTTCACTGTTTCTATTGATATGATAGATGGTGCTGTTGCAAGAGTAACTAAAAGAGCAACAAAATTTGGAGCTTATTTAGATACTATAATTGATAGATTTATAGAATTTTTTACTATACTTGGCCTATTTTTTGTAGACTATCCTAATTTTATTTTTACTTCAAAAACTTGGTTAATGGTTTTACTTTTTGGTTCTTTGATGTCATCATATTCAAAACCTGCTGCTCTTGAAAAGAACTTAATTAAAAAGGAATTAAAGGGCGGCGGAATTCTAGAACATACAGATAGATTAATTTTATTTCTAATTATAATTTTAATATCTAATTTTTCATTGGAGTATGCAAATTATTTAATTGTTTTAACTTCGATTCTAACATTGGTATCATTTATTCAAAGATTTTTTATTGTAACAAAAAGATATATATAAAACAAAACAGATTTGGTTTTATGAAACAAGCCATTCTAGTAAGAACTGATCTGAAAATGGGTAAAGGTAAAATAGCCGCACAGTCTGCCCATGCTAGTTTTGTAGCTTTTTTAAAGTCCAATAAAAGAAGTAGGGAAAAATGGATGAAGGAAGGCATGAAAAAAGTTATTTTAAAAGTCTCTGGTGAAAAAGAACTAAAAAAGTTCCATAGATTGGCAAAAAAGGAAAAGTTACCTTGCAATTTTATAAGAGATGCTGGCTTAACTCAAACTAAACCAGGAACTATAACTGCTCTAGGAATAGGTCCTGCAAATGATAAGAAAATTGACAAAATAACTGGAAAATTAAAATTATTGTGATATGATGAAGAAAAAATATAAAATAAAAATATATTGGAAACAAATAATTTTGATTGAATTCATACTTGCAATTAGTTTTTTAATTCCATATTCAATTAGTGCAAATGGTGTTGAAAGTTATGGATTTCCTTTTGCTGTTATAAGAGTAAACAAAATTTCAAATCTTATAAACACAGATTGGAATGGATTCTTGTTCAATGTCATCTTTTATATAGCTTTAGTATTTTTATTAAATGTAATTTGGATAAAAATTAAAAAGAAATGATTATATGTTAGAAGAATTCATAAATGAAAATTTCTTAATTCCATTATGTCATTATTATACTCCAGTTGGAACAATAAGTTATGGCTTAATTATGGTTTTAGCAGTTATAGGAACTTACAAACTTCTAAAATATTTAAAAATAAAAATAGATAAAAAATTCTTTATCGGACTTATAACTTTTATAGTATATGGCGGTTGGACAAGAGCTTTAAGAGATCATAAATTAGGTATTTATCAAAGTAATATTTTTTGTTCGCCACCTATTTACTTTTTTATATTTTTCATAGCTCTAGCTTCTTTATTACTAGGAATTTCAATAGAAAAAATAACTAAGAAGAAGAAACGTAAAATTTCTTATGAAAAAATAATGTTTGTAATAGGTTTATGTTTTTTATTGTATAATGCAACTTTAACTAACATAAAAAACTTTTTTGCATTTTCCTCTATTTTATTATTGGTTGGTTTTTGGTCTTTAGTTTTTTTGGGTATACACAAAATAAAACCGAAATTATTATCATTACAAAATGCTGGAATAATAGTTTCACATTTGTTAGATGCAAGCTCAACCTTCATAACACTTTCTTTCTTTGGTTATTGTGAACAACATATCTTACCAGGTGTTTTAACAGGAGCATATTGTGATGCAAAAAGCTTACCAAATTATTTAATTTTACCATTTAACCCGTGGGTAATGTTTCCATTAAAAATAATTGTGGTTTGGATTGTTTTAGCATTAATTGATAGATCTAAAGAGGATATTTTCTTAAAAAGGTTTTTAAAAATCGTAATTTTGATATTAGGGCTAGCATTGGGCATAAGAGATTTTCTTACGGTTTCTATGCTCTAAAATTAAAGTTTAAGAATTTATGTGTTTAGATAATAAATATGATGTATCCTATAGATGTGGTATATTTGGTATTCGTCTTCATAACATTGTATTTTTCTATATTATTTTTTCTATTATTTTTAAGAAACAAAAGATTAATTAAAAGAATACCTAAACTTACAAAACATCCTTCTGTAAGCATAATTATACCAGCTTATAACGAAGAAAATGTCATAGGTAAAACAATTGAAAACTTGAAAAAGCTGATTTATCCGAAAAATAAACTTGAAATAATAGTAGTGAATGATGGTTCTAGTGATAAAACTGGACAAATAGCAAGAAGTTTTAAGGGAGTAAAGGTCTTTGATAAAGTTAATCAAGGTAAAAAAGCATATGCACTTAATTTTGGATTAAAAAGAGCTAAAGGTGAAATAATAGGTTGTATAGATGCTGACTCTTTTCCACGATCAAATGCACTTTTAAAATCAGTATCCTTTTTTAATGATCCAAAAGTAGGTGCTGTAACTACTTCTATTTTTGTAAAGGAACCAAAAAAATTGATCCAAAAACTTCAATATTTAGAATACATAATGATAGTTTGGTCTAGAAAATTACTTGAATTTTTAGATGGCATATATGTTACTCCAGGAGCAATGAGTTTGTATAGAAAAAGCGTTTTACAAGAAGTTGGTGGTTTTGATGAAAAGAATGTAACAGAAGATATAGAAATTGCTTGGAGAATACTTCGTAAAGGATATTTAATTAAGATGTCAACTCTTGCAAGAGTTTATACAAATGTTCCTTCATCATTTAAAAAATGGTGGAAACAAAGAATAAGATGGAATATAGGAGGTTTTCAAACATCAGTTAAACATATAGACACTATTTTTAGATCCAGATTTAAAAGCTTAGGAATATTTGTTGTTCCATTTTTTATATTATCTTATCTTATTTCACTACTTGGTTTTGGAGTATTTGTATATGTTCTGGGCACAGCAGTCTATGGCTATTCTAATATTATTTTTAAATCATTTCTCTATAGTTCTAATCCTATTAAATATACAAACTTTATGGATTTTTTAATACTTCCAAATGTTTTCACAATTTTTGGTTTAAGTATCTTTATTTTATCATTAGTTTGGATGTTCATAGGTTTGAGAGCTACAGGTATGAAAATAAAAGGATTTAAAGGAATATATAAGATTTTAATTTACTTAAGTCTGTATATTACAATTTTCCCTATAGTTTTGATAGATTCTATATTTAAATTTGTGAGAGGTAAAGATTATAGATGGCGATAAAATGCAAAGTGATATTTTAATAAAAACCACTTTTATAACAGTAGTTGTTTTTGTATTAGGTATACTTGTTGGTATCTGGTTAGACAATGCAAGACTTGAAGATATAAAAGAAAGATTAGCTTTTATGGATATTGAATGGAACGACGCAAGATTACAAAGTGTATTATATCAAAATTTTATAAACAGTACAGAGTCTTGTGAAAATGCTATTAATTCAAATTTAGATTTTAATGAGAAGATCTATAAAGAAGGTATAGAAATTGAAAGACGTGAAAATGTAAATAAATTTACTCCAGAAATAATGTCTGAAAAAAGAAGATATGCCTTATTGCAATTACAGTTTTGGTTAAACAGCATAAACTTGAAAGAATCATGTAAAGCTAATTATAGTTCCATTGTATATTTTTACTCATTCTTTGATGAAAATGCAAAAATTAATCAAAAAATTCAGAGTACTATCTTGTCAGACTTGAAAGAAGAATGTGGAAATCAATTAATTCTAATACCACTTCCTTTTGATTTAAATATCTCCACAATAGAATTCATAAAATCAAATTACAAAATTAATTCTACTCCGTCTATTTTAATAAATGAAAGAACTGTTTTAGAAGGCATACAAAATAAAGAAAAAATTTTAGAATATATGAGCTGTTAAGTCATTAAAACTAAAAGCATTTTATCAACTGCTAAATCTAAATCAGTATACTTTCTATCGATTTCAGAAAAGTCTCTACCTTGTAAAATTATAAGATTATTATTAACTATTACAGACGTTTGGTTAGCATAAGAAGGACCTAACAATAGTATTACAGGTTCTATTGGAGTTGGAATTAATTCATCGGTTGAGTTTATAGGTAATGACTTAAAACATCTTACCTCTTCATCTTCAAAAAATAACATACAAGAACTACCGTCTACATCTTTAAAACTTCCTGTTTGACCTTTATAATAGTGTCTGTAAACTATTCCTAATTTATTTGTTGTTTCAAAGCTTGAGGCAACATAAAAAGCATTTTCAGTTTCATTGGGAATGAAAGCTATGTAAATTTTATAAACTTCTGGATTTAGTAAAACATCTTTAATAGCATCTTCATTAGGATAAACTGGTGTTTTATTGGCCTCAAACAAATTTGCTCTAAAATGTCTTATATCACCTTCATAATACAAAGAATAAGGATCTTTAAAGGTTCCTAAATTATTTAATAGGAAAACAAAAGCAATAACAATTATTGCTATTATTACTATAATATAATTTTTTTCCATATACTAACCTCTGATTCTCGAGAAATAAAAAGAAAAAGAAAAAAGGGGTAGCTGATTTCTTCAAACTATTCTATTAAGAATAGCTTGGAGATGCTACTGTTCCCGTAACAGTTACTTCAGCACCTGCTTTTTGTGTGTCTGTTGCTCCTGGGAATCCAGTTTGGACAATTCTAGCTGCTAAGTCTGTATCTCCTGCTTCCCAACCGGCTATCAATAGAGCTGTCTTACCTGTTGCGAATTTGTCTGCAACAAGTTTTATCAAACCTGCATTCTCAGGTATTCCTGATGCAGCTCCACATGTATAGTCAGTATGACCCATGACTTCAGCTGCTAGCTTGTTAATACAAGGTCCACCAACTATGACTAAATCATAGTTTGATTTGTCTGAGCTTGTTACTTCGGTATCAAGTTTAACAACATCTGATGTAATTGGTAATACAACATCTGTTGTTATTACGCCTCCAACTCCACCACTTGTTATTACACCTGTTGGAGTCAACACATAAACATTTCCATATGTGAACACATCTGGATAGCTTATTGTTGCTGAACCTCCAAGGTTTGAAGTCAAGTGATCTGATAGAGTACCGTAAGTTGTCATACCCTTGTATTGTGTTGATGTTCCTAAGAGCGGAACGTCTGCATAAGCGCTGTCATCTGAATAAAGTGAGGTAGCTATGCTTACTTTGTTGTTTGTACTATCCCATGATACTGGTAGATACAACCAATTATGTGTTTGTCCGCCTTGTTGTGCTTCTTCAACTAAGATAAAACCTGTACCATCATACCAAGCACTTGTACTTGTTCCTAGTTTAACTGTGTAGTTCATAGCAGCACTAGTTCTTCCAACTCTTACTACATAATCAATGTGGTTCTTTGCAAATGTTCCACTTCCATAAGCTCCGTCTTCAACTGGTTCTCCAATTGCTGTTTCATTAGTCCAAGTTCCTGCTGTAGGACCATATGTAGCAACTGTTGTTGTATTGTCAGCATTTCTAACAAGTCTTATACCTGCAAATCCTAGTTGTGGATAAATCCAGGTTCCTGCGGTCATTGCACCTGAAGAATAGTTTGTATAGAAATACAAACCACCTTGACCTGTTGTTATTAACTTTGGTGCAAGGAAAGAGTATTCTCTACCAAGAGGTCCTGGTGTAGTAAAATCTGTGTATGCTGTTCCTGCAATATATCCATCTCCATTTAGGTCAACATTGATAGTTTTAGATGTATTGCTTATAAGGTAAACTCTATAAATGTTTCCATCAACTATCAAATTTGCTATGGCTCCATTTGAAGTTTGGTTACCTGTTGCTGTAATTGAATTTCCTGACTCATCTGTAAATGTAAATTCACCAGTTGCTGCTGTATAAGCTGTAAATACCATTGTGTGGGAGAATCCTCCTTTCTGTATCACGAAAAAGTCTTGATCAACTGCGCTAATGTTTGCTCCCTCATCAAATACAACATCTCTCCAATCGTTTTCAGTGCCTGATGCTGTTACGGGTGCTGATGCCCATCTCCATGTTACTCCGTCTGATGAATAGACTGAGAACATTTGTTCTTCAGCATCTGCAGCATTCTTGTATTTTAAGAACATGTTGTATCCAGAAGGATTGAATGTTATTGATTGTCTGTTTGCTGCATCTGTAAAATCTGGAATAATACTGTTGAATTTTATGTCAAAGGTTGATGCAAAGGAATCTGCCACTTTATCTCCTGCAGATAACCACTTATCTAAAGTTGGAGTATAGGTTAAAGAGAATACGGACCAACCACCTGATACACTTGAAGTCATTCCTGATACTAATTCAGATACGACTGATGTACCTTTTGTTACTGTTCCTGCAGAACTTACTTTAACTTTGTCTGCGCCTATTGCTAATGTTGCATAATCTGCTGCTCCTGTCTTACCTTGGAAGACTTTTATTGCAGCAATTTGTGTTCCATCAGACAAAGTTTTGGTTTCTCCTGCCTTTAATGTAAATGATTCACCATTTACATCCCCAATGGCAGAATAATATGTTGATGTTCCTATAGTTTGTGCAGCAACTCCTGTCAAAGTAACTGTATAGTCTTTTCCTTCAGATGTTATTGTTTGTGGTGCTCCTGTTTCTACAGTAACTAAATTCTTACCTCCAAGTAAGGTCATAGTTGAGATTGTATCAGTTGAACTACCATATGTGGCATCTGATATAACGAAATCTTTTCCTAAAATACTTATAGTTGTACCTTGAATTACAGCCTGCAATAGTGTATTACTGGTAACACCTGATAAAGAGACTGGTGTTGAAAATGTTAGTTTGTATGTATAAAGTGGATAAGATGCTGGAACTTTAAAGGAAATTCTTGGCGTATTTTCAGTTGTAGGTCTTTCAAATTTTATTTGTGCGCCATTGCTACCTAAATCAGTCTCACCCAATAAATACAAATACTGTTTATATTGGTAAGCTCCACCAGATGCTGATGAATAAGTTTTGGTTCCTAACAAAGATGGTATATCTGAAGTTGTTATAATTCCCTTAACATTTTGCGGGTTTGTATAAGGTGTTAAAAATATACCAGATGTTTCTATTTTTGCTCCACCTGTAACACTTTCTCCTGCAATTGTTGTTGTTACATCTGTGGTTGTCTTAGCATTTGCTGCCATATTAACAGCTACATCAACAGCACCTGCAACATCAGCTGGTGCGGCTCTTGCCCCGATTACAAACAGTGGAAAACTAACTGTTGAATCTGTTACTGTTATCATATCTGATATTTTTCCTAATTCTGTTACAGTAGATGCTAACACTGGACTCATTAATGACATTCCTGTCATAAGTGCTGAACCTGCTATCGCAGCCAATTTTTTAAATTGCATTTTTTATTCCTCCTCATTTAATTAAAGTTTGCGCGGTGTATGCGCTTTTTCTGGCGCCAAAAATGCGCTTGCGCGCCAAAAAGATTAATACCTCTATTTATTTCTGACGCCATTTTGATTAAGAAATATTGTATAAAGCTAGGATATATAAACTTCTAGAAACTGTTTACTGAACTGTTTATCATTGTTTACTTATATATTTTGAAATTAAAATAAGAATTTTTATATCTTCTAATTGTTTCTAAAGGCTTTTTATGCCTTTTTTCCAAATTTCTTCTCTATATAAACCTTGTTTTTCCTACCAATCCTTTCAAGTTTTATAAGACCTCTTTCTTTCAAACTTTTAAGAACTTTTGAAACTTTTGCTTTAGAATATCCACTATCTTTAACAATTATCTTTTGATTAACGCCATTACCATGTTTCATAACTGTATTAAAAATTATTTTTTCATCTTTTTTTAACACAGGTAATATTAATTTTACAGTTTTATTTTTCCAATAAAATTGATAAAAAACTATGACGCCTGCAAATATTATTATGATTGTTATTGTAAAAAATTCAATCGGAAATTCAGATATAATAACATCTCCTATTTTTTCAAAAGCTACAAAAACATCAATTCTATCTCCTTTTTTAAAATCATTCATTTGCCAGTTAATAATTGTTCTTCTGCCATCTGATCCTATTAAAGCATTTTCTGGACTATAAGAATTTTCTACAGGCTCTCTTAAACCAGTTCCTTCTGGAAGCTTAACTAAAATAGGAATAATTTCAGTATCACCTCTAAATTTAAAAGAATCTGTAAACAAAAAATAATTATTTCTCTTATTAACTTTTTGATTTGAATTATAAGTTATAATGACGTCTGTTCTTTCTGAAGCTTTCATAGTACAAACTATATTTGTTTCTAACATTCCAGGTTGGATTTTACAATCTGCAACAGAATCAACTTTAATGTTATCAGGAGAACCTAGAGGTGTGATAAAACTTTGGTCTTGATGATTTACAAATATTAAAGTTAATTTATATTCAACTGTATTATTTTCAAAAATTTCTGCTGTAACTCCGTATTGATATAATTCTTGCGAAAAACAAGGAACTGAAAATAAAATAAAGAATATTAAAATTAGGATTTTTTTCATTTTATCACTCTTCACCTCTCATGAAAACTATTCCACCAGCACCAGCTGCTGCAAGTCTATGCATCATATTTGAAATTGAATTCAAAATTGATTGAGCTTCACCAACATCTAAATTGAATTTTTCTGGTTCTAATATTTCTATAGCAGATGGTCCATATTCAATAGCAATCTGTGCAAGGTTATCAAACTTTTTAGATATTAAATTAACTTCACATGTTACAGAATATCCAACCTCAACATTTTGAATTGGTGTTTCAACTCTCTTAGTTTCCCCAAAACTTTTTTTATAAATTTTTACTCTATTGTCTCTGTCAAGTTTGTTAACCAAAGACTCTAGTGCATCTTTTGCTACGTTTTCATTTATTGCTAAAGCTTCGAACATAACCCAAGATTTAAACCATCCTTCTCTAACTTTTTCGTTTGCTTCTTCCTCGCTTATCATATAAGAATTAATTTCTTTCTTAAAGCTTTAAATTTGTTTCTAAAAGTGTTCTGGCACCCATCTTTTTCCAAAAATAGGTATTTCCTCTCCACATTTAGGACATTTAAAATCTTTTTTCAATGAGAATTTTTTAACACCTAAAATTGTTCTTTCAATAACAAGGTTTCCACAATTATGACAATAAGTATTTTCCAACTTATGATTATGAACATTTCCTAAATAAACATATTTTAGTCCTTCTTTTTTTGCTATTTCATAAGCTTTTTCCATTGTTTTGATAGGTGTTCTAGGCAAATCTGTCAATTTATGGGTTGGAAAAAATTGAATTAAGTGAAACGGTGTTTTGTCTCCTAAGTTATCAAATATCCATTTACAAAGTTTTTTCACATCTTCCATATTGTCCCCAACTTTAGGAACTATTAAATCTGTTATTTCAATATAAATTTTGTTTTTCTTGTAAGCTAACAAAGCATCAAAG
Source organism: uncultured archaeon (assembly GCA_964347265.1). Taxonomy (GTDB): domain Archaea; phylum Aenigmatarchaeota; class Aenigmatarchaeia; order Aenigmatarchaeales; family Aenigmatarchaeaceae; genus CS1-C013. Next base: position 46,699 of record CAYFXV010000001.1, read on the forward strand.
ATTGGTTCTACTTTAGGAACGCTTGAAAATTCATTGTAAAACTTTGGATTTGCAGAACCTTTTAAATCAACAACAGCTGCGTCCAAATATTTTGATATTTCTTTTATTGCTTCTGGAGAAGTATAACCATTTGTAACAAACATGTTATAAAATCCATTTTTTCTAGCTATTTTTGCAGTATCATAAGAAAATTCATAAAATATTGTTGGCTCTGTATAAGTATAAGAAAAGCCTTGAACACCAAATTTCTTTGCTAAATCAATTAATTGCTCAGGAGTATGATCTTGTCCAATAACATTTGTCCATTCTTGTGATATTCCATAATTACAACAAAACTTACATCTAAAATTACATCCAACAGTAGATATAGATACGGTTCTAGAACCTGGAGCAAACATGTATAATGGTTTTTTTTCAATAGGATCTACTGCTACTGAACAGAGTTTTCCATAAACAAGAGAATATAATTTGTCTTTAATGTTTTTCCTAACTCTACAAAATCCTACTTGATTTTCTGCTATAATACAATTTCTAGCACATAAACCACATTTAATAGCGTTTTTAATTTGTTTATAGAACATAGCTTCTTTCATAATAACTTATATAATTTTCAAATATTTTATAGTATTATGCCCCAATAGCTCAGTTGGCTAGAGCGACTGTCTCGTAAACAGTAGGTCGGCGGTTCAAATCCGCCTTGGGGCTACTTTAACCAATTCTCAAAACTAGAAAAGATTTAATAATATTGTTCTTTAATTCTTGAAAATAATTAAAAAGTTAGGGTTCTAATAATTATATTGTGAATGAAATGTCAGAATTGAAAGTCTTACAAATTGAGACAACTAATCTTTGTAATTCTCATTGTGTGTTTTGTGTTCATGATAGAATAAAAGAATATGAAAATATGAGTGATGAACTATTTAAAAAAATATTGAATGACGCCAAAAAAATTGAAACAATAAAAAGAATAATCCCCATGATGACTGGCGAACCACTTATGGATAAAAAATTTATAAATCGTCTTAAATTGATAAACGGGATATTACCAAACAAACAAATAGAAGTATATAGCAATGGCTCTTTTCTTACTTCTAAAATCATAAAAGAATTAGCTTCTATAGAGAATTTGACGATGTTTTTTAGTATTAATGGTACTAGCAAAAAAACTAGAAAAAAATTAATGGGTTTAGATGATTATGATTATGTAGTCAAAATGGTAAATTTATATGCTTTAACTGAAAAACCATTTAGAACAATATTTGTGGCTCACCCTTCAGTTAAAAAAGAAGAATTTCATAATTTTATAAGAAGTTGGAGCAATAAGGCTTTGATTATCCCCTATGCCAATTTTATAGGAGAAAAATACAGAAGTGATACAATTGAAAAAACTTGCGTTAGAGCAATTAGTCATATGACTGTTATGTGGAATGGAAAAGTCAATCTTTGTTGTTTTGATGCTTTGGGAAAAGTCATTTTTGGAGATTTGAACACACAATCTATTAAAGAAGTTTGGAATTCTAAAAAAAGACAATCTTATGCGAAAGCACATTTAAATGGAGAAATAATAGAACCTTGCAACATTTGTGTTTACATATAAGAAGGCGACATATAAAATTTATATAAGCTTATAAAAGCTATAGTGACAGAATGGAAAAAAACAAAAATTATTTTTCGTTTCTAATTCAATTTTAAACATAATATTATTAATAATATATTACTTTGCTTAATCTATACGGCTTTGAAAAAGATTTAAATAGATGCTATAAAAATCATATAAAGTGGATGAAATGGATTGGATAACCTTTGTTAAAAAAGAAAATGTTAAAAAGGCTGAAGAAAAATTAAGAAGTGATTTTGATATAGCAGCCAAACAAAGCATAACAGTCAGAGATGCAAAGTCATTGGACATAGAAAAAGATGGAAGTTTCATTTTAATTAATGGAACAGAAGAGGGAATAGAAAAATGTAAAGAACTAATAAAAGAATTTGTTGAAGAAATTGATGAAGATTATTTGAATAAAGCAGAAGAAAAAATTAAAGAAGAAGAAGAAAAAGCAGCAGAAGCATTTGGTGGAATATTGGGATAGAAATGATGGCTATATTTACATTAGGAGCAGACGAAATAAGAATAAAACAAATGGAAAATATAGCTGAAGCTTGGGGATTTGCTGGAAAATATTCTAACACAGAAAATTTATTGATTGATGCCAGAAAAAAGAAGTTTGATTCTATTTTAGTTATAGACCGTGAGGCTTTCGAAGATAAAGCCAAAATAGAACTTAATAATCTTGGTGTAGAAATAATTAGTTTAAAGGATAAGAAAGTTTTAGAAAAAAAGATTTTTTAATAAAATATTAATTTAATTCTAACAATTAGTTTTTTATGCGCCGATAGTCTAATGGTTAGGACATCAGCTTCCCAAGCTGACGATCTGGGTTCGAATCCCGGTCGGCGCATCATTCTTGACGGGATGAGAAACTGATATAAATCAGGAATATAAGCTAATTTATATGAAGAAACCATTTGAAATAGGTTTTAGTTTTGGTCTAACTTCTGGAATAATAACAACTCTTGGGTTAATGGTAGGTCTGCATTCTGGTACTCACTCAAAACTTGCAGTTATCGGAGGTATACTAACAATAGCAGTAGCAGATGCATTTTCAGACTCATTAGGTATGCATATTTCTGAAGAATCTGAAAAAAAGAAAACAAAAGATATATGGGAATCAACAATTTCTACTTTTCTATCAAAATTCTTTTTTGCATTGACATTTATTATTCCGATTTTATTACTCGAACTTTTAACAGCAATTTTAGTAAGTATAGTTTGGGGTCTATTAATGATAGGTATTCTTAGTTTTAGGATAGCTAAAAAACAAAAAGAAACAGCGTGGAAGGTAGTTGCAGAACATTTGATTATAGCATTGGTAGTTATAGTTATAACTCATTATGTGGGTGATTGGATATCATTAACATTTGGTTAGTCGAATCCCGGTCGGCGCATCATAACAAATGAACTATTATTATGAAAATTTCGGAGCCAATAGCATGTAAAAGAAAACTTGGTAAGAATGATTTGCTTCTATAATTAATAGTTCCAAAAACTATTCCACCTATTGCTGAATAAGGAATTTCAAGAAATGGTTTTCCAATATGTGCTAGTGTATAGGGTATATCTTGAAGTACTATTGACCATTTACCAAATCTTTTAGATAAGCCAAACAATAGAAATCCTCTAAAAAACAATTCTCCGACAAACATTCCAAAAAACCTATCAAATATACCTATAGGTGTTAATGGTCGAGTTAAATAATATGCTCTAAAATCTGATAAGTTTGCTGCAAAAAATGATAGAGGGAGAGATAAAATCAATAACAAAAGAATTGTTAATAAATCTTTTCTATCTATAGAATTTAAACCAATATTGTTTTTCATATAAATTCTATTATTTATTAATTCTAACATAAAGATAAATAGTGTTTAAATGAATGTTATCGAAGATTTATCAGAATTTCTTAAAATCTCTAAAGATAATGTGATCTCAAAAATGAAAAAAGGAGTTTTTTTAGTAAAGGATGATTGGATAAAAGCAAACCCAAAAACAGAAGAAGAAGTAATCAAATTTTACAAGAATTGTAAAAACTATTTATTTGATTTAGCTGCTTGGCACGAACAACCATATAAAAAACAATGGGACTTACAATTGATAGAAGTTGTAAAAAAAATAGAACCGAGTGTAAAAACTATTCTGGATTATGGTTGTGGTATAGGTTCTAATGGGTTTTTATTTCATGAGGCAGGATTTAATGTAACATTAGCAGATTTAGATTCTTTTACTTTAGATTTTGCTAAATTTATAATTAAGAAATATGGTCTGCCTATTAAAGTAATAGAAGTTGATAAAGAAGAAGTAAAAAGTAAATTCGATGTTATTATTTGTCTGGATACACTTGAACATATTTTAGATCCAAAAACACTTTTAGAGAAATTATCTCATTATTTGAATCCTGAAGGAAAAATTATTCTAACAATTACTGAACGTGATGAATATCGTCCTATGCACTATGAAATGAAAAGCGATTTCTGGGAATATATGGGAAATTTAGTTAGAGAAAATAAAATCTTATTATTATAGATTTCGATTATTCTTTCTGTATTCTTTTTTCCAAAAGTAGATAAGAAATTTTTTCATCAACTATTATTTCTCCAATATGTTTACAAACAATTGATGTATCTAAAAAAACTTTAAATCCTTCTTTCTTTGCATTTTCACAAAAAGTCATATCTTCATTTAATTGTTCTACAATATCTGTATGTATATTTTTAAACTCAAAAAAAGTATTATAACCCCTTTCTTTTAATTTTTCAAAAACCTCTTTTTTAACTAAAACACAACCAAAACCAACAATATCAACTTCATGAAGGGCATTCAGTTTTACAAAATCAAGTAGTTTATATTTGCCTTCTTTATTTTTCATACAAACAACTGGCCTATATGGTGGTTTTCTTTGAAAATAAAGTGCTGAAATTATATCCTTATCTTTAGCGAATAAGTTGTCTAAAGTATTAGGAGGAATTAGCATATCTGAATCAATAAACCAAAGATAATCTGGATTTTCTAATAAAGCTTTTTCAACAAGCTCATTTCTAGCTGCATCAAGTGGGAAACGTTTTGAAAAAACTAACCTTATATCATACTTAGTTATGTTCTCATTTATTATGTTTAAAAAATTTAGAAAAAAATCACTATTAATAGTATTTGTTAGCGGTATGCAAAGGGAAACTCGTTTTTTGTTGTTCATCTTAATCGTCTATTAAAAATAATATTAAGAGAAATATTTAAATTGTTAAATAAATTACCAATTTATTTAAAGGAAAACAACAATTTAGTATGGCTGAAAACACTTATTTAATATTTCATCCAACAAGATTAGCATATTTTCTCTGGTATCTTATTGCAATAATTATAATAATTGTTGGTATTTTATCATTTTTTGATATTATACCAATTTCAACTTTAATTGCAGATTATAATACTTATATTTTGATTTTCTTCAGTGCTGCTGGGATTATTTTAGTGGGAATTGCCGAAATTTTAAGAAAAACTGACAAATATGCAATAACAAATTTTAGAATTATCGAGAAAAAAGGTATAATAAATATTGAGGAAGACTCTATATACTGGGAAAAAGTAGCTAATTATTCTTTAAGTCAAAATTTGGTGGATAGGATTTTTAAGATTGGCACAATAAAATTGTGGAGCATGGGTGGTGGAGGAGAAGGAATAGAACCTGAAGTAGTAATTAAAAAGGCTCCTCATATTAAAAAAATAAGATTTCTTTTGGATAAGTTGATACAAAAAAGATAATTCTTATAAATATTTGTTGTTTTAATAAAATAAGATGGGCCAGTGGTCTAGCGGCTATGACGCTACCTTGACAGGGTAGATATCGCAGGTTCGAGTCCTGCCTGGCCCACTTAGAGTGATAAAATGAAAGCTTGGAAAATTATAGTAGCTGGAATTGTGTTTGCAATAATAGCTCAAATAATACACTATGTAGAAGCAATTGCTACAATGGGTTTCTACATGGATCCAACATATTTCACAGTTTGGAGCAAAATAATGATGCCAACAGAAGGTGCACCGCCAGCTGAATTCTATTACTTTTCAATTGGATTTGGAATAATAACAGGAATAATTTATGCTGTGGTTTATGCAATGGTTAAAAAAAGTGTACCAGGAAAAACAATTGTTAAACAGGGCCTATATTTCGGTTTCCTCTTGTTTCTACTAGGAATACCTCATACTTTGGCAATGTATTTAATAATTAACTTGCCAACATTATTACTATTTTACTGGACAATAACAGGCCTTATAATTAATTTAATAGGCGGAGTTATTATTGCTGGAATAGTTAAGTAGTGTTTTAAATGAAAATTTTTGCCGATTTACATTTACATAGTCATTATAGTAGGGCAACTTCTAATAAAATGAATATAGAAAATCTGGAAAGATATGCAAAAATTAAAGGAATAAATCTTTTGGGAACCGGAGATTTTACACACCCTTCTTGGTTAGATGAATTGAAAAGAAGCTTAATAGAAGTTGGAAATACTGGTTTATTTCAATTTAAAGACAAAAGTATATATTTCATGCTTCAAGCAGAAGTTTCAAATATTTATAATCAAGATGAAAAAACAAGAAAAATACATAATGTTATTTTAGCTCCTAGTTTTGAAATTGTAGAACAGATAAATGATTTTCTTAAAAACTATGGTAAATTGGCAAGTGATGGAAGACCTATTTTAACTAATATAAACTGTGCAGAACTTGTAGAGAGTTTGATTAATATTTCCAGAGATACAGTAATAATACCAGCACATATATGGACTCCTTGGTTCTCTTTATTTGGAAGCAAATCTGGTTTTGATTCAATAGAAGGATGCTTTAAAGATAAGACAAAACACGTATTTGCTTTAGAAACAGGCCTTTCTAGTGATCCTGCAATGAATTGGAGACTATCTTCATTAGATAATTTTGCATTGGTTTCAAATAGTGATAGTCATAGCCCATGGCCTAATAGATTGGGTAGAGAATTAAATGTTTTTGATATTGAAATGAAATATAAAGACATAATAAATGCGATTAAAAATAAGAATCCTAAAGAATTTCTTTATACTGTTGAAGTTGATCCTTCTTATGGTAAGTATCATTGGGATGGTCATAGAAATTGTAATGTTTGTTTGAATCCTAAGGAATCAAGAAAATATCATGATATTTGTCCTGTTTGTGGAAATCCTTTAACAATAGGTGTGGAACACAGGGTTGAAGAACTGGCAGACAGAAAAGAAGGTTTTGTTCCTAAAAATGCTATTGTTTTTAAAACTTTGCTCCCATTATCAGAATTAATAGCACATATCTATAATACCCAACCTTTTTCTAAGAAAGTCTGGACAGAGTCTACAAAATTAATAAAGAGCTTTGACTCTGAATTAAATGTTCTATTAAATGCTAATAGAGAAAATTTAAAACTTTTAGTTAATGAAAGACTTGTTGATTTAATAATAAAAAACAGAGAAGGAAAATTAAAGGTTCAACCTGGATATGATGGAGTTTATGGAAAATTAATATTAGATGGAAAAATTTCTATTAAACAACCTCAAAAAAGAATTGATAGTTATATTAATAAATAATAAAAATGAGAGTAGAGAAATGTTTCTCTACTTTTAAAACAGCGAAAAACTACTTGCCTGAAACTGTTACGCTAGCTGTTCTTTCAACCCAATAACCATAGTCTGCTGTTACTTTGATCTGATCTGACCTAAATGTTGAAGGTATGGATGTTACAGTTACATCACAAGTTATTGTTGCTTCACCTTTTGTTAATTCAAATGTATCGGCACAATCTTCCTCACCACTCCATCCAGGTACATCTGATACATCTATGTCTATCCAGTTTAATTGTGTTTCTGCATCAATTTCATAATCAGTTCCATCATAAGCAACTGCACCTTGTAGGTAAACTGTTCCACCACCTACGCTACTAGCTTTTATTTGTAGTGTAAATGTTTGATCACCATCAACAATTACATTTGTTGGTTTTACTGTCACATATAATGCAACAGGACCTCCTGTTGAAGTGAATGAATTTTGATTTAATGATCTTCCTGCTGCTTTTGCTGCATCAGCTTCTGCCTCATCATAAATCCATACATTACCTGTAACAGTAGTTGTGTAATCGTAATAAAGTCTTCCTATGAATACATCAGTTCTTGATATTCCTGGATCAATAGCTGTAGGTGAGGTTAAATACCAGTTTACTGTCTTCTCGTCTGCTGGGACATCTCTAACTGGGTCATACGGATCCATATCCTTTCCCATAGTTTGATGAGTTGTAGTGGTAGTACCTCTTTCAGTCCAATATAAACCACCGTCTGGTGAGAAGTCACTTCGAAGAGCTGAACCTTGCAACACAGCTAATGCACTACCATCTGGTACACTTGAACCACCTTTGTTAATAATTGTCATTGTAATTTTTGCTGAACGGTTGTTATAAACTTCTGTATTATCTATAGAGAATTCTTCTACTACTAAACCGCCTCCAGCAAAAACTGTAGGTGATGTTATCCATGGTATTGATATTGGTCCGCCCTGAATACACCCTGCTATAAAGATTATAGCCAGCGTAGCTAACAAAATCTCTTTTTTCATTTAAAAATCACCTTTTATTTCTATCATAAAATTGTAAGGCGTATATTTATAGATTTAGGTTAGGGAGTTGTACATTGCTTACACTACAAAAAATTTGCATTTTAGAATTTATCTTCCTTGAACTGTTACAACTGCTTCTCTTTCTTGGTAATAACCATAGGTCACTAATACATTGAGTAGATATGATTTAAAAGTTGATGGTGCTGAAGGTACTTTAGCTTCACAAACTAGTGTCATGGATCTTCCTCCAAAAACTTCCTGATCACCAGTACATTCTGCAACATTTAAATTTGGAGCATCCACAGCCACATTAAGCCAGTTTAATTGTGTTTCTGCATCTAATGCTAAATCAGAAACTGTTGCACTATCGTAATCTATGTCTTTATTAAAAATTGTACCAGTTGCAGTATTAGTTATATCTATGTTAAAAGTAAATTCGGTTTCACCTTCATACAGTATTATTGGATTTGGAGTTAATCTAACATTTACACCAACTGGTCCTGAAATTGGTGTGAAACTTGATGTTCTCAGGGCTCTTCCTGCTGCTTTTGTTGCTTCTGCTTCCGAATCTGTATAAACCCATATGTTACCATTCACACCTGATGAATAATCACTGTAAACTCTTAGTATGAATGTGTCTTGTCTTGTTTGACCTGGTGTTATGGTCGGAGAAACCAAACTCCAGCTAAATCTTTCCATATCAGGTGGAGTGCCTCTTACAACGTTTTCAGGATCCATATCTTTAGAAAAATATCTTATTTCACTTCTATCATCACCTGCATCCCTACCATACCAATATTTACCAGTTGTATCATCAAGATCAATATTTGAACCTGTTAAATAAACTAGAGCTGAATCATTTGCAACTGTTGTTCCTCCCCTGTTTTCAATTTCTCCTACTACTCTTACTGTTCTATTACTATAAACAGGAGTTGGATCTGCTGTAAAACTTATTATTTCTAAACCTATGCCTCCAAGTCCTACTGTTGGCCCCAATCCTGGTATTTCTCCTATACATCCTGCAACTAAAGCTATTGCTAAAATTGATATTAAAATTTTGGATTTCATATTTTCACTGATATAAAATTGTAAAGTACGTATTTATAGTTAGCGGTCATTATTACACTTTATAAAAACAATGTGGATTAACAAATTAAAAGAATAAATATTCAGTATTATTGTTTTGCTATAGGTGCATTGTGGATAAGTAAGTCATTTTCACCAAAGTAATTATGAGCTTCAGTCTCTATATTATAAACATAACCTGTATATGCGTTTATTTTATTTGAAACTAGAGAAACTAAAACTGCTTCTTCATTTAAAGATGGGAATACTTTATGATTCCATGTAAACCAGTTACCATTATAAAAATAAATATCCCAAAATCCAAAATGAGATGTTTTTTCTTTAACTTTTGTTTCAACTTTTTTACCATCTTTATATCCTATTACTGTATCACCAACTTTCAAATCTTCAATTCTTTTAAATCCTTCAGGCGTTAAAACCTTAAAACCCTCTATTAAACAACCTCCACCGCCTCCAAAAGGTGTGGGAGTTGTAGGTTTTTCTCCTTTTACTGTTATAGGAATATGGTTGTAAAGAGTGTATTTATAACCAATATCCATATTTAAAGATTTAATACTCATTATGGTTTGTGGAGCAGTGGAAAATTCACAAATTGTTGGAACAGCCCTACCTTTTATAAATTTCAAATCTTTATTTAATGTAAAGGTCCCTCCACTCGACGTATAATTGGGACAACTACTTATAATTATATTGTTTGGAGCAGTGAATTTTATATCTAAATTATCAAAAAAACCATCTCCCCTATTATTATAATTAATATACATATCATATCCTGATAGATCCGCTATAAATGGCTGTGATTCAGAAAAAGTTAAATAAACATTTAATGGGCCTTTTGCAAAAGTAGATTGAATAGGAATATCTTGAAGTGTTCCTTCTACTTCTCTTACAACATATTCAGATTCTGATAAAACTACTATATCTTGAAAAACAGAACTGGTCGCAGAATATGCTACAAAAAACTTTATTATACATCGTCTATCTATCTCTGATTCTTCTGATTTCCATCTCCAATGCCACATACAAGTTTGGTTTGCTTTTAATGTTCCAGATGCATCAGTACCACAATCGTCTTTTAGAAATTTATTAGTAGCAACATCAAAACAAGGATAATCATAAACTATTAAATTAACATTGTTTAAATCATAAAGTTGCTTATTCCTTAATTCAAAAAAAACTTGAACTTCTCTTCCTCCTCTAATTTCTGAAGAAGTTGTTTCTGCTTTTATGTAAAGGTCTGGACTTCCTGGATCAATTAAAAAAGTCTCTGGTTGTGGTAGTGATGGAAATGGAGGTAGAATCGAACATAAAGAAATCAGAACAATGGGAAGTAATAAAAGTAAATATTTCATGGTCTTACCTCAACATCAACATTTCCTATTGTATAATAGTCGTAATCAATTGATGCATTTATAAAATATGTTTTTTCTGGACCTGGAGAAATAATAGATGGTGTTGTAATGCCAGAACATCTTATTTCAAGAGATTTTTTATTTATTATATAAATATCTTCATCACTCGTACATATTCTGCTTCCAGAATCACAATCAAAAAATGGACAAGTATCAACACCTCCGGTAACAGTGAAACCTTCAGGAAATTCTATTTTAAATTTACCGCTAGGAATTTTTCTTAATAATCCAGTCCCTTTATCATGCACCACTAAATAAACTGCTAAAGAAGTACCAGTTTTTGCAGGCAAACTAGTTCCAAAATCAAAATAAATTTTTATAGGGCCTCTCCCAACATTTACAGTTGGTGTAAAAGTAGTTGTCTTTCCTGCCCTATGTAATTCTTGTAAGTGTGCTGTTTCAATTACAAGAATATCAATCTCTGATACTGCTGTGTGTTCAAAATCAAATTTAAATTTTATAGGACAAGTTGTTTTTATATTTGCAATATCTTCTGATGAAGGAGCTTGAAAAGTCCATTCAACTAATCTTGTTTCTGTTGGAGAAAGTTTAGTCCAAGCAGGATTACTTGTTGGGGGAATATCAGGAACTCCTCCTACAGGTGTACATAAGCCAGTATCATAAATATTATAACCAACTTCTTTAGTATAAATTTCATCTTGGTTTAATAATTCAAAATAAATTGAAAACTCATCTTCCGTACGAACAGATGTTGAAGGTAGAACAGTCAAATTGTGTATAGAGATTACATCATGTGGTTTTTCTTTTACTTTAGGACCAGAAGGAGTAAAAAATGGTATTTCAAATGGTAGACCTACACATCCTGAAAATAATAAAATTAATATTAAACTTAATAACAATTTTTTCATTAAATCTCCACTTTATATTTTATTTTTTAATTTAAAGATTTTATTGCGGAGGTGCAATTGCCAATTGTAAGCTTCGTGATTGTGTATTCAAATATCTGTAGTCAGTCAATCCTACTATCAAACTAGTTTTACTATCAACATCTGCAGGTAAAGCATCGGGTTTTATGAAAAAGGAAACTCTCTTGAATTCTTGAGATTCTATATCTCTACCATGGGTGCATGTTATTACATAAAATCCAGAGGGGTTTGTAACTTCGCAACTATCAAAACTGTAATATAAGTCCGAATTAGATAAATTATCAATCAAATTATCAGGAACTTTAATTACGAATTTCGCTTGTTTTATTATACCCGTACCTTCATTAAGAAGAGAAGCTATAACAATGTTCGTTTCATCGCTTCTTAATGGCTGTTTCCTAGAAATTAATGTTGCCTTAACAGGACCTCCAGTATAATAAGATGTCAATTCTTTTATTACTATTTGTTTGTTTTTAAGCAAATCCATGTATAAGCCCGTATCCATAACATCAATTGGTATGGATACATTAACTTTATAATTATAAGTCAAATTAGCATTTACTTTAAATAATGTGGTAGCATAAGTATAGGTTGTACCTGGAACACAAGGAGCTGGATTACCATCTACATCGAGACATTGTCCTCCCAAATCAAGTGTTCCATTAGTCCAAGAATCTTCTTTATAAATAAATGAAGCTACTTCTATCTCACTTGGATATGTAACATCACTCCAAGTACAAGTGGATCCTGAACCACTACCACGACCACATTCTATTTCAGTAATAGATCCAACATCAGATATTTTTGCTGTAACAGGATCTGTCCAAGTTGCATAAATCTCTAATGTTGAAGCTCCGAAAACAGAAGGATCTGATTGATATTCTCCTTTGTTAGTAAGTTCTATAAAACCTATTGTTGGTTCACTTGGTTCCAAAGTTCCAGGTATAGATGTATAAATATCAAAGCCTGTAAATTCGAGGGATAGTATTGTTCCTGTTGGTATGCTTTTTGCTACTTGTATTTTTTGTTGTTGCAATAAATAGTATTGTTGAGGATTAGTCAATAACAACCAACTATCTGATAATCCGCTTTGGGCTTGTGCTAGAAGAACATTTAATGGGCTCAAATATGTTTCACCAAAACCTTGAACTTGGGGCCACCACACTCCGAATATTGCACTACCAACAAAACCTGTGTATGTAGTTGAAAATATGAACAATGATATCAAAATTACTATAACTCCAACAGCTGGTCTTGCTTCTGGTCCAGCTGTTGCACCTGAAAACAAGGAAAAAAACCAAACAACTGAAAACAATACCACATTCACATCAGAAATATCAAAAGCAAAAGGTCCGAAAGGTTGAAAGAACGTAAAGAGAGCCCCAATCATAACAAGTGAAAAAATTAATGATTCTGCAGCTCTACCTTTTTTTGAAAGACTTAAATTTATTGTTATTACACCGCCTTCTTCTTCAATATGAGTAGGAATTGCTATAAAAAATGCTGCAGACATCAAACCTAATGGCCAACTTAAAGGACCAGCAAAAGTTGAAGAAATTTGAAATGCTAAATAAATACCAAGAACTAATCTTACCCATGCTAATATAAGCTTATATGGTTGACTAGTCTTGTATCGGAATGGTAAGTTGAAATAAAATATAAATCCAAAAACTAAAGCTAGCATACGGTTCAAAGTAAAAAAGTCCAATAGTATGAAAAAGAATGCAACTAATTTGGCGAAAGCTTTTACTGTCAAAAAGCCCATAGCTCCACCACTTATCTGTTCCCCTCGTCCGACTTCACTGACAATACTACGTTCTGAAGGAAAAACAGAATGAATTGCAATAAAAACAAACCCTATTGCTAAATATGTTCTAGGAGGTATACCAAAGAATGGTGGAATAATTATAGAACATGCTGCGGCTATTATATAAATGAGAATTTGAAAAAATTTAAGTTGTGTTCCTTTTCCTGCTATTTCTGCGATAGTTCTAAAGCTAGGTTTTTTTACTTTAGAAGATGTTGGTCTTCCTTTTGTATAAGCTATGTCCTCTCCTTCCTGAGTCTTTGTTAATGCATGACCTCTCATTTTTTTAAAAAAACTAACTAATCCAGTATCTCCCGCTGCTTCTGCTTGTTTTTGCCTTTCCATTGCATAACTTATGTTTGCACCACTATAGGCTTTTCTAACTGCTGTATTAAAATCTACTCCTTTTGCAGTATACTCATCTATTTTTTGTAACATATACAAATATCTTTGTTTTTTCGCATCTGAAAGATCATCTCTAGAAGCTTGTTTAAAAATATAATTATATAATTTTTTGTAATCTGTTTTCTTTGTTGCCATATTAATCCCAATGCTTTTATCTAAACTAAATATGAGAAATCGTACTTATAATATTTATTCAAAAAACACTATTACCTGAGCAGAAGAAACATCATACCTTGTATTCGGTTCTGTAGAAAATTCAATTGTATTATTTCCAGTTTTAAGAACACTAGTAGGAAAGTCCTTATAGATTGTTGTTATCCCACTATGAACTTTTACCCTATTTATAATAACATCAAGGTCTCCTATTCCTTCTCTATCAGCATAAACAACAATTCTTGCTCTTTCCATATACTCAATCTCTAAATCATTTAATTCAAAATTAAAACTTTTAGTTTTCTTACCATAATAATTAACAATAACATCTGAATCAAAGATGTAAACAGTTGGAGCCCAAATTTTCCAACCAGAGTTTTCAGCCTTTATTTCTAAAATATTGTTTTTTTCTAAAATGTCTTTATCAAATCCAATTAGTTTTTCGCCAACAGGGGGATAGTCTGCATAAACTTGTTGTCCATTGACTAAAATTATCAATCTGCCATAATAGTTTGTGTTCCAAACTCTAAGATTTATCAAAACTTCAGAAACTTCATCTGGATCTGAAACTTGAAAACCAACTCTTTTCTCTTCATTAACAAATGCGCCATTAGAAACCTCTCCTTTTACATAACCAACTTTTTCTTCTCCTGTTGTAAAAGAAACTTCAAAATTATAAAATTCTATTGTTCTATCAGCTGGTAAATATCTATAAGGATATGTTCTAGAAGGTCTAAAAATTAAGCCACCTCCTCCAAAAACTAGCAAAAATACAATTAAACAAATTATTGCTATTACTAAAATCGGTAGGAAGTCTGGCATAGTTGATATTTAAACACATAAGAATAAAAATATTCTCATGCGCTCACGTTTTGATTTAAAGCACAACATAGGGAAAATAACTCCTCATTCAAAAGAGGATTTATACATATTAAAAGAAGTTATAACTCCTGGAAATTTTATTACTGCAAAGTCTCCAAGAAGTGTTAAAATAAGAAGAGAAGGAGAACTAATAAGAGCTAAAACAGGAAGAAAGGAATCAATAATGAAAATACTTGTTGAAAAAATTGAATTAAAAGATAAATTAAGACTAACTGGAAAGATTTTAGAAGCTCCTGAAAGAGTGGAGAGAGGTTATCACACAATTGAAATCGAGCCTAACAAATTTTTAAAAATAGAAAAAGAATGGAAATCTTGGGAAATTGATAGAATTAAATCTGCTGAAAGAAGACCTGAACCAGTTTTAGTATGTATATTAGATGAAAATGAAGCTGATTTTTATTTTTTAAAAGAAAGATACAAACATTTGTTTAATTTAGTTTCTAAAGCAACTGGAAAAAGATTTGATTCAAAAAAAGCTGAAAAAGAAAGAAAAGAATATTATGTTAATATTTTAAATGAATTGAAAAAAAGATCTAAAAATGTTAAAAAAATTGTAATAGCTGGCCCTGGATTTGCAAGAGATGATTTGCAAAAACTAATGAAACAAAGGGGAAAAGAATTGTTAGAAAAATTAATGATGGAATTTACTTATCAAACAGGAAATTTAGGTTTGCAAGAATTGTTAAAAAAGGGTTTAATAGAAAAAATAACTAAATACAGTAGAATTTCTCAAGAAACAAAAGCTGTTGAAAAATTATTAGAAGAAATAAATAAAAATGGGAAAGCTGTTTATGGTTTGGAAAATACTAGAGAAGCTTTGGAAAATGGAACTGTTGATTTTCTTTTAGTTTCTGATATTAAATTAAGAGAATTTGAAGAATTGTTAGATTTGGCAGACAAAATAAAATGTAAAATAATGATAATAGCTTCTGAACATGCTGCTGGAGAAAGACTGGTTGGATTAGGTGGAATAGCAGGATTGCTAAAATTCTGAATCTAGCAAATATTTTAACTCTATTATTGTAGTTAATAAAACGAAAAGTTTAAATTTATGAATTATTTATTCTATATTGTGTTTGTATGCCAGATGATCTTGATGTATTTATTGCATCTCAGAGGAGAAATAATACTAAATTAAAACATTTTGAAGAAGTTGGCAAAGATATATTTGTAGAATACAAAACTCCCATTAAACGAGAATATAAAGACTATATAAACATTTCTTCTCTTTTTAAATAATTTAAATATAAATTTATCCAAATTCTAAACATGATTGACAAACTTTTAAGAGCTTATTTAATTGAGAAAAAACCTTGGTATGGAATTGTATTAGGTTTTCTTTTTGCAAGCTTAGGAATAATATTTGCTTTTCTTATTTTTAGAACAGAACCATCATTTCCTGCAGTTTTTTTAACAACTTTAGCAGCAGCACCTTTAATTGTTAAATTAATAAAAAGTGAAAGACAAAAAGAAAACATATTAAGAAGACATGAAAATATTATTGGAGTTTATTTTTATTTGTTCTTTGGAATGACCATTGCATTTGCTTTATTTAATGCTTTTTTACCAACTGAAATTTCTAGTTCTATTTTTAGTGAACAGCTAAACAAATTTTCTGCAGGTTATTTTACAGGACAATCTCAACTATTTTTTGAAATAATTTTAAATAATCTTGGCTTAGTTTTATTCTTTTTCATATTATCTTTGTTTTATGGTTCTGGTTCAATGTTTCTTTTATCTTGGAACTCGTCCATACTTGGAGTAATGTGGGGCAATATATTGAAGATTTCACTTTCTTTAATGGATCCACTTGTTTTTGTTCAAAATGTTTTTTTCATATTTCCTTTCTTATTACCTGAAGTTGAGGCTTATTTCTTAGCTTCAATAGCTGGTGGTATAGTTTCTGTAAACTTGGATAATAAGAAAAAATTAGAAACTGCAATGAATGATTCTTTGATGTTTTTAGTATTATCTATAGTGTTGATAATAATTGCTGGTGGTATAGAAACTATTTTGATTGCATAAATTTATGTCAGAATTATTAATTATGATTATGAAAAAATGGATTTTTTTATTATTCTCATTAACGTTTGTTTTTGTTACAATAAATTTGACAAGGGTTGAAGCTATAACAAACCCTACCCCTGATCCTGAATGTGATAGAAAAGAACCAGGAGAAAGCTTAAATGACGGAATTTGTAATTTAACTTGTCAATATATCGAATGCAATCCTGATGGAACTAGTGATTATGAAGTTAAGGTATTCAGGGAAGATTTCGATTATCTTGATAGCGATATATGGGCTTTTGAAGGAGTTGGACCCTTAGTTGAAAGTGGGAATTTAGTTGTGCACGTACTAGCATGGCAAACAAATTATGATACAAAGATTTTCACTGGAGAAAAATTTGGAAAAGCAATTTATGAGTTTAAAATTAAAATGACTGAAAAAGTTCAAGATGTTGCATCATTCTTTTTCTTGTATGAAGGACAAGAAACTGGATGTAAACCAGATTCGTATCCATTTTGTCAGGAAATAGATGTTGAATTTTTCGGTTACGTTCCCGAAGGATCAAACCCAAGAATAGATGATAGAAATTCAATTGTTTTTGCAAGTAGAAATTCTACTGGTCATTGGAGTTGGCATATAGTATCAGCTCCAAGCAACTTGGACGATGAGAATTGGCATTTATTCAGATTAGAATATAGAACAGATTCGATAGTACTTACAGTTGATGATTCAGTAATTGGAACTATTACAGATATCATTCCGGATAAAAATATGCACATATATTTTGGGGCATATGGAAGTACCCATGAAAATTCGTATACCATGTATGTCGCTTATGTTGAAGTATTTAAATTATTTAATGTATGTAAATTAGAATGTGGTGCTGATTCTGAGTGTGATGAAATAATACCAGGGTGTAGTGGTTGTAATGATACTTGCCGATATTGCTCTGGTGACGTAGATGGTGACGGTGATGTTGATTATAATGATTTCATTATTCTTGCAGGGGCTTATGGCTCGAGCAGCGGTCAACCAGCCTATGATGTGTGTGCAGACTTTGATAAAGACGGTGATGTTGACTATGATGATTTCATGGTTCTTGCAGGAAACTATGGGAAGAGTTGTCTAGGATCTACAGGAACGTTTACAGGTCCTTCTAGAATAACAGAGAGCATGATGAAGAAATTAGAAAAAGAGAAAAAACCAAAAGCATACTTTACATTGCCTTATTTGTTAGAAGTTGTGATTCCGTTTGTTAGTTTTGTAATTATAGCCTTGATTGAGATTTTTGTTTTAGGATTGATAATTAGAAAATTGCATGAGATGTATCCTAAGAAAAAGAAATAATTCTATGCAATTGTTATTGTTGAATTTGTTGAATGAATTGTAGTATTACTAATACCTGTTGTTGTTATTGTAAAATCACCAATTAGTGTAGCCATTGCAATTTGAATATTTAATACAGAAGTTGCAAAACCTTCAGAAGGAACATTAACAGGACTTATTGAATATGAACATATAGAACCAATAGGACAACCTGAAAGAGATAAATGAACTAAACCTGAAAACCTATTGATTGAGCTTACATTAATTACAAATGAGGCTTTTTGAGCAACAACTTTAGTATAATTAGGTATTGACTCTATAGAAAAGTCTTTTATGCAAGAACTATTATAAGCGCATCTAGATTCTATATCGCAGTTTGATGGTTCACATGTTCTAACCATATACATTTGAGAAGTACAAGGTCCTCCACAACCTTTATTAATCCACCTTGTACAAAGACATTCTTTAGGTTTAACAGTTAAATAATAAGTTGATGTTTTTTTAATACCAAAACTAGATGCAAAAATGTTTATTGGATAAGTTCCTTCAGGTGTTGATTCTGATGGTATAATTGTTAATTCAGAAGTATAAGTTGGTGTAGCATTATTTACTGATAAAAAACATGCAGTATGTTTTGGACAATTTGAAATATATATTTCAACTTCTCTAGAATCTTCAGAATCAGAAAATACTATGACTGTAGATGTTATAGATTTTTCTTGACTTATTGTTCCTTCTTTTGGCTCTATGTAAATATTAAAATCAAATGGTTGAGGAAAAATATAAAACATAAAATCAAGAAAAAACCATCCAATGAAAAATATTGTAAATACGATTAAGAGGGATATTATTTGTAAAAATGATTTCTTTTTCATAAATAATTTTTAGAATAATTAGATAATAAATGGACCCGTCGGGACTTGAACCCGAAACCTCCACCATGCCAAGGTGGCGATCTACCAATTGATCTACAGGCCCAAAAATAATGGGCCAGGGGAGATTCGAACTCCCGACCTCCACGGTGTAAGCGTGGCGTCATAACCACTAGACCACCGGCCCTTAAGAAACAATAAAACTTGCAACATATAAAAAATTAACTAAAATAATATGTTTATGAGACTTTCAAGAAAATTTTACTCAAGAAACACAAAAACAGTTGCAAAAGAATTGTTAGGAAAAATCTTAGTTCATAAAAAATGTAAAGGAAAGATAGTTGAAACTGAAGCTTATTTTGGAAAGTATGATCCTGCTTCTCATGCCTATTGTAAAATTACAAAAAGAAATATAATAATGTACCAGAAACCCGGAACTGCTTATGTTTATTTTACTTATGGAAATCATTGGATGTTTAATGTTGTTACAGAGAAAAAAGGTATACCTGGAGCTGTTTTAATAAGAGCTGTAGAACCATTAAATGGAATTGAAATAATGAAAAGAAGAAGAAAAATAAATAATATTAAAAATCTTACAAATGGTCCTGGTAAATTAACTAAAGCTTTTAGTATTAATAAAAAACATAATTGTCTAGACTTAACAAAAAGTAATTTGTTTATAGAAAATTCTAATGAAAAGTTTAAAATTGTTAAAACAACTAGAATTGGTCTTTCTAAAGGTCAGGAAAAATTATTAAGATTTTATATAAAAGATAATGGATTTGTTTCTAAAAAATAAGTGATGGGCGAGGTGAGATTTGAACTCACGACCTCCAGTATTTACAGAACGCAGCCACAAAAAATGACTAACGTCATTTTATAAGACTGGCGCTCTAACCAAACTAAGCTACCCGCCCAATACCAATTTATTTATTGCTAAACTAATTTAAAAATATGTTGAATTTAAGACAAGAGGTTCAAGGATTCCTAGAAAAAAGCGATTATGTTACTTGTGAATATAAAGGTTGTTTTGATATAGCAGCCAAGAAAGATGCTTTATTGCTATTAAAAGTTTTGTTAAACATTGATGGTTTTCAAAGAGAACAAGCAAGAAACTTAAAAATCATATCAAACAATCTTGATGCTCATCCTTTTTTAATAGGAGTTCAAACTAATAGAGAAAAACTAAAAACTGGAATAGTTTATGAAAGATATGAAACACCAACTGTTTCTTTAAAAACCTTTGAAGATCTAATTGTTAATTCAATATTTCCTAGAATATATAGAGATAGAGGAGGATTGTATGTAGAAATTGATTCTGCAATATTAAGAGAAATAAGAAAGAAAAAAGGTTTAACTCAAAGAGAATTGGCAGAAGCTATTGGAATTAATAAAAAGGTTATTTATGAACATGAGAAAAAGCAGTTAAGAATGTTATTAGAAATAGCTGAAAAAATAGAGAGAACACTTAATCAAAAAATAATAAAACCAATAGAAGTTTTTAAAAAATATGAAGAGCACGGATATCCTAAAGATTCTATAGAAAGAGGAGTTAAAAAACATTTGGAAAAAATAGGTTTTAAAACTGATTTTGTAAAACAAGCCCCTTTAGATGTTTTTGCTAAAGAAAAATCATTAGTTTTATCTGATATTGAAATAAATAAAAGAAAAATGAAACAACATGCTGCAAGTTTAAAAGATTTTATAAACGTGGTAAAAAAGCCTGCTATTCTCATAACTGAAAAAACAAGAGATGAAGAAATATTAGGAATACCTGTAATTGAGAGAAAAAAACTAAAAGAAATTGATAAAAAAGAATTGATTAAAAAAGCTAAGAAAGCAATTTAAATAATTCTAAAAAGTATAATTTCTAGTGTTTTAATGGGGATGATAAAAGAATTTATGGATTTTGTAAGGAAACAAAATGTTGTATCAGTTGCATTAGGTTTGGTAATTGGTTTTGGAACTAAAACATTGATAGATGCATTAATAGCAGATTTAATAGCTCCAGTATACGAACCATATTTGGGATTTGGCCCTGATGCTGTAATGACAGTGGGTTTATCTGTCTTTAAGGTGGGTCATTTCATACAAGCATTAATCAGTTTTCTAGTGATCCTACTTGTAGCTTTTATAATAGGAAAATCAATGGGAAAAAAGCTGTAATTTAAATATCTTTCCTTTTTCTATTCTTAACCATTAAGTTTAAATATACTTACATACACATATTTTTTATCATACTATTTATGAGGTGATAAAATGACTAATGGACAAGCTCAATTAGGAGGCCAACCAATATTAGTCCTACCTGAAGGAACCTTAAGAACTTTAGGTAAAGGAGCTCAAAGAACTAATATAGCAGCAGCAAAAGCTGTTGCAGACGCAGTAAGAACAACTTTAGGACCAAAAGGAATGGACAAGATGTTAGTTGATAATCTAGGAGATATTGTAATAACAAATGATGGTGTAACAATTTTAGAAGAAATGCAAATAGAACATCCTGCTGCAAAAATGTTAGTAGAAGTTGCAAAAACACAAAACGAAGAAGTTGGAGACGGGACAACAACTGCAGCTGTTTTAGCAGGAGAATTACTAAAAAAAGCAGAAGATCTCTTAGAACAGAACATACACTCAACAGTTATTACAAGGGGTTATAAGATTGCAAGAGAAAAGGCATTAGAAATTCTTGATAAAATTTCTGAAAAAATAGAGCTAGAAGACACAGAAGATTTAGTAAAAATAGCAATAACGTCAATGACAGGAAAAAGTGCAGAAATGGCATCAGAACACTTAGCAAGAGTTGTTGTAGAAGCAGTTAGAACTGTTATGGAAGACAAAGAAATTGATAAAGAAAACATTAAACTTGAAAAAAAGCAGGGAGGTTCAGCAGAAGATACAGAACTAATAAAAGGTGTAATAATTGACAAAGAAGTTGTTCACCCTGGAATGGCTAAAAAAGTAAAATATGCAAAAATTGCTTTGTTAGATTCTTCGTTAGAAATTGAGAAGACAGAAACTGATGCACAAATACGAATAACATCACCAGACCAGTTACAAAGTTTTCTAGATCAAGAAGAAAAAATACTAAAAGACATGGTTAACAAGGTTGCTTTGTCAGGATGTAGTGTATTATTCTGTCAAAAAGGAATAGATGATGTAGCTCAGCATTATCTTGCTAAAAAAGGTATTTTAACAGCTAGAAGAATCAAGAAATCTGATATGGAAAAATTAGCAAGAGCAACAGGAGGAAAAATAGTTTCAAACATCTCAGATTTAAGTGAAGACGATTTAGGAGAAGCAGGCATTGTTGAAGAAAAGAAAATTTCTGGAGAAGAAATGATATTTGTCAGAGATTGTAAGAATCCAAAAGCAGTTTCAATATTAATCAGAGGTGGAACAGAACATGTTGTTGCTGAGGTTGAAAGAGCAATTGAAGATGCTATAGGAGCAACTAGCTCAGCCTTAGAAGTTGGTAAAATAGTTGCTGGTGGAGGAGCACCAGAAGAAGTTGTTGCAAGAGAATTAAGAGAATTTGCTCAAAGATATTCAGGAAGAGAACAACTAGCAATTAAAGCTTTTGCAGATGCAATGGAAATAATACCAAAGACGTTAGCAGAAAACGCAGGTCTAGACCCACTAGATATGTTAACCGAACTAAGATCAGCACAAGAAGGCGATAGGAAAGAACATTATGAAGGACGTGAAATAAAAAAAACAGTTAAATTACATGATACTAAAACATATGACTTAAAAAAAGAACATTATGGAATAGATGTGTACACAGGAAAAATAGTTGATATGAAAGCAAAAGGTGTTATTGAACCATTGAAAATAAAAACACAAGCAATAAAATCTGCTGCAGAAGCTGCAGAAATGATACTAAGAATAGATGATATAATATCTGCAGGAAAATTAGAAAAAGGTGGAGCACCACCAATGCCTCCAGGCGGACCAGGAATGGGAGGAATGTACTAATTTTCCCATTTTTTCTTTTTCTTAAACTTTTATATAGAGGTTTTGATACAATTTTACTTAGGAGAACAATATGAAAGGAATATCCACAATATTGGCAATGATATTGATTGTTATCATAGTTGTTGCTTTGATAGGATTGACTTATACTTTTGCAGTAGGACTATTTGGAACAGCAACAGCAGGAGCTACTGAACAAACAGCAGCAGTTACAGAAAGATTGCAGAAAAGTGTTGCTATAGTTGCATCAAGTTGTAGTATATCTGGAGCTAATGCTACTTATCGTTTTACACTTAAGAATACAGGAACAATGACTGTTGAAGCTGCTTCATTAAAAGCTTTTGTAGATGGAACTCTAATTCAAGGAGCATCATTTGAAGATATACCTAAAGGACAAATTGATACACAGGAAAGAGCATTTACAAATGAAACGGCATCTCAAGGAACAGCAATAACTCATACTCTAAGAATTGCAGCACCTGCAGGAGAAGTAGATTCTTCAGTAACTTGTCAATAAAAAACATTTATATAGAAGCTTCAGCAAAACTATAGTTATGCCAGAAGAAGATGTAGCTTATGAAATAATACCAGTAACTCCTATCAAGAAACTAGAAGAAAGAATAGAAAAGATAGAAACAACAAGAACAACGCCCGATCTGCAGAATTTAATAAATCAGATAATAGAATTAATAAGAAACAATCAAAAAATTGTAAATGATGTTATCCAAGCAAATGCAGATTTAAAAAATGAACTTTCTAAGTTACCTTCTAAAATTGACGAATTATTAACTACTATAAATAATTTTCTTTCTTTAGTAGAGGCTGCTGGAAGAGAAGAGGTAGCAGCTAAACCCCCAGAACCCAAACCTGATGTATTTAAACTAATGGTTGAAGAATTAAAGAAAATTTCTGAACAAAATAAAAAACTCATAGAAAGCAACCAATCTGTTCTTGAAGAACTAGATAAAATGAGCAAAAGAGTTAAGTCAAAAGGAGCAGCAGGCATGCCTGTTTCAACATTATTGTCCACATATCCTTTAAGAAAAGACATAAAAAAACCTGAACAAACATGAAAGGTATAAGCGCGATAATTGCAATAATTTTGATTTTGATGATAGTTGTTGCTTTGGCTGCTTTAGCATATACATGGTTTACTGGGATATTTGCTAGTTTGACTACGAGTGCTGCTAATGCAACTACAACAGCTACAACAGCAATGGGAATGCAAATTAGAATAGAGGCTGCAAAATTTTTTGAAACACCATCTCATCAAGTTAATGCTACAATCAGAAACACAGGAACTGTAGATGTTGATCCAAACAAATTTGGAGTTTATATAGATGGAAGCCTTCACACAAGTACATATTATGATTCAGAACCATCTACCAAAATACCACCTGGAGGAACTGTAACTATCAATATCACAAACACCACAGCTGCATGCCCAAACAAAGTATTAAAAGTATCAATAGAAACTGGTTTAGACGATTATAAAACAATAACTTGTTGATAAACATGAAAGGTATAAGCGCGATAATTGCAATAATTTTGATTTTGATGATAGTTGTTGCTTTGGCTGCTTTAGCATATACATGGTTTACTGGGATATTTGCTGGTTTGACTGGTGGTGCAGAAACTGCAGTAGAAGCTACTACCACAGCTATGGGAGTCAATTTTAGAATAGAAACAGCAAAAAATGTTACAGATGACGTATCAGTCACTATAAGAAATATTGGAACAAGCACAATAAATGTAAGTAAAATGACAGCTTATGTTGATGATGAAAAAGAAGAAATAACAGATATAGCAGACTCTATTTTAGATTATGGTGAAACGACAACTTTCTTTGTTAATAATACTGTTGAACCAAATGGAAAAAAATTAAAAATAGTAGCTGTAACTGGTTTAGAACAAACAGCAACAATTACTTAATAAACTAAAAACAATTAACTATCATGAAAGCGCAGTCAGAGACATTGGTGTTTGTTCTTTTGTTTTTATTAAGTGTTGGTTTATTTACAGTAGCTGTTTTTTGGAGTAAAGATGTTTTTCAACAAAACGTTGATATGACAAAGGTTTCTTCTGCTGAGAAATTCATGAAAGATATTGATTACACTATTAAGAGTTTGATAAAATTTGGTGGTTACAAGGAAATTGATTATAGAGTTGATGGACCAATAACACTAATTGATGGCAAAACTATTGAAGTAAGAACAGTTGTACCCTCTGAAATTTCATTACCAAGATATTGGAATAATATATCTTCTGACTCTTCTTTTATAAGAGAAATGCTAGATGGAGATGTATTTAGAATCCAGTTAATTTATCCTGAAAACGAATATAAAATTGAGTTTTTTACTGAAGGTCCAACTATAGCAAAACCAAAAATAGTTAAAGTTGAAAAAAATTCTACATATATTGAAAATAATAAAGCAGCAATCAAAATAAGAATAACCTTTATATAAATATTCTTTATGAAAGGGCAGTATTTAACTGTTGAATACATAATTTTTTTCATAATTGGAATAGGAATGATAATCTCTGTTTATTTCATATTCTCAAATGTAAATGAAATATCTGAGAGAAACACATTAAAATCTCAACTTAAAGCTGTGGGAAAAATAATAAAAGGAACTGCCATAAACATATTAGAAATTTCATCTTCGACAAACAGTGAAATAAATTATAATTTATCTATACCTCCAAAGTTATCTAGATGTGTATATATGATAGAAGTTAATGATAACTTGAATCTAAATTGCAGTCATGATGTTAGTACTGGTGTTGTTTTGAGTCTGTATAATCTTAATATTACAACAGAAAATATTATATATAGCACAAAAGGCTATCTTGAAATGAATGCTCATAATGAAACGGTTGAGTTAAAATGAAGAAAATTAAATTAAAGCATATGCAACCTAAAGGAAAATTAAAATTAAAGCTTAGTAAATTCTTTTGGAGAACTGTTAGAGGATACAAAATACTTAAAAAAATGGAACTATCGGGATTTGGGGGAAGAAGACTTAAAGGAATGAGATTTCCTTACCCACAAGAAAGTATTATGGGAGGAGGAAGACTAGAAATAAAAGGACCTTCTGTAAAAATTAGTGAAATAAAAGCAGAAAAATTTGTGGTTGGAGAAGAGGAAGAATTTAAGGGAATACCAATAGTTACTGAAGTCGGGACTATAGTTAAAATAAGTGGTCCTGAATATAGTTTAAGGGATGTAAACATTTTTTATGATCTTATAAAATATGATTCCAAAGTTTTTGCATCTGCAAATATAAGATGGTCTGATGCTCAATCTTCTTTGATTTATAAGCTTATAGAACCGAAGTTAACAATAAATGAAAGGAATTTGTTGAATAAAATAAAAATGATGCTTATAGAAAAATTAGATGTTGACTTTACAACATTAAGAAAGGGGCAAGCTAGAAGTTATTTATTCAAAAGATTTGAAGAGATGATAACAACGATGGCACCTAATATTCCTGAAGATAAGAAAAAAGACTTTTTGTATTATATTGAGAGAGATTTTGTAGGTTTGGGGAAAATAGAAGCTTTAATGAAGGATCCTAATTTAGAAGATATATCATGTGATGGTGTTGGTGTTCCCTTATACGTATACCATAGAGATCCTTTAATAGGAAGTGTTAAGACAAATATATTCTTTGAAAGTTCCGAAGAACTTGATGTTTTTGTAAGTAAACTTTCACAAAGATGTGGAAAAAGCATTTCAGTTGCACAACCACTTATTGGAGGAACTTTGCCAAGCGGTTCTAGAGTTCAAGCAACTTTAGGAACTGACATAGCTAGAAAAGGAAGTAATTTTACTATTAGGAAATTTACTGAAAAACCATTAACACCTGTAAATTTATTAAATCTTCAAACACTTGACCCTAAAATTGCTGCATATTTATGGCTGACTGTAGAATATGGTAGAAGTATTTTAATTTCTGGAGGTGTTGCTACTGGAAAAACAACTCTTTTAAATGCTATGTCCTTATTTATTAAACCAGAATTAAAGATTGTTTCAATAGAAGACACAGCCGAGCTACTTCTTCCACATTCCCATTGGGTTCCCAGTGTTGCCAGATTACCAATAGTAGAAATAGGAAGAAAAAAATTAGGAGAAGTAGATCTTTTTGATTTATTAAAAGAATCCTTAAGACAAAGACCAGATTATTTAATAGTAGGAGAGGTTAGGGGCAGAGAAGCTTATGTCCTATTTCAGCAAATAGCTACTGGTCATAGTTCTTTATCAACAATACATGCAGATTCTATGGAAAGATTAATAGATAGATTAACAACACCACCGATTAGCCTTCCAGCAAATCTTATAGAAGCTTTAGACATAATTATTTTTCTTGTTAGAATAAAATATGGACCAACATATGTAAGAAGAATAAGAGGTATCTACGAGATTGTCGGTTTTGATAAAAAAAAGAACTTTCCTATTGTAAATGAGATATTTAGATGGAATCCGAATAATGATAGTTATGATGCAGTAAATCCATCTATTGTTTTAAAAAGAATTTCTCAGCAACATGGAATAAAACAAGTATATTTGCAACAAGAAATATCTCGTAGAATAAAAATTTTAGAATGGATGACTGAAAAAAATATAGAAGATTACAGAGATGTAGCAAAGATTTCAAAACTTTATTATGCAAGACCAGATGAATTGCTAGAAGCCATACCATAGATGATTTCATGAATATTTGGAGAACTCTTAGGGACTTATCATTTAAATTCTTCAAACATAGCTTAGATCCATCTGTTAATTTATTTGAAAGTATAAAACCCGACTTATTAAAGGCGGACATAGGACTAACCTTAGTAGAATACGTCTATGTGATGTTTTTTTCAATTTTATTGTTCTTTGTTATAGAATTTCCTCTAATTACAATTATAACAAGTATATTCTTACAGGATATTATTCTAGCTGTTTTATTTTCATTTACTTTAAACATTGTGATTGTTCTGATTGTTTTCTTTATTTTTTATACGTATCCTAGTATGGCTGCAGGAAATAGAAAAAAAGATATTGAAGCTGCCTTACCCTTTGCAACAACTTATATGGCAACAATAGCAAACTCAGGAGCACCTCCTATAACAATGTTTAAAGTTATTTCACACTTTGGAGAATATGGAGAAGTTTCTAAAGAAGCTGAGAAAATTTATAAAGATGTAGAAGTTTTTGGTATGGATTTAGTAGGTGCTATAAGAAAAACCGCTAATAGAACACCATCTGAAGAACTAAAAGAATTATTATGGGGTTTAGACACTGTTTTAACAAGCGGTGGCAACATTGGTGATTTTTTACACGAAAAATCTAGACTATTCATAGCAGAATATGGAAGAAGATTACAGAGATACTCTAGGACTTTATCTGTTTTAATAGAAATTTACTTAACTTTGGTTTTAGTGGGTTCTGTATTTTTCATAATTATAACTGCCTTAATGTCAATATTAGGTGGAGGAGGCATGACTACTTATCTGTCTTTCATACAATTTTTAGTAATTTTTATAGTTTTACCTTTCATGTCTGTCGGTTTTATATTTTTGATAAAATCTATAGCTCCAGCAGCGTGATGAAATGAAGAAACATGAAAAAAAGAAGCAAGAAAAAAAGAGATTTAATATAAAATTTATACCAATAATAATAGCAGCAATGTTAATTATCATAAGCACGTTTTTCTATGAAAATATAGGATTAATGGGAAATCTTATTCTTTTGGCAGTTATAATAGGGATAATTCCTTATGCATTTTTTTCGTATTTTGAATATAAAAAAGTAAAGACAATGGAAGAGCAATTACCAATATTTTTATTAGATTTGTCTGAAGCACAAAAAATAGGAATGACATTGCCAGAAGCATTAAAACAAGTATCAAAAACTGATTATGGGAAGTTAACAGAAGAGATTAATAAAATAAATTATCAACTTTCTTGGGGTGTACCTACACAAGAAGCTATGAACAATTTTGCTCTAAGATTAAAAAAATCAAAATTAATAGGAAGAGTTGTTAGAATTATAAATGAAGCTTATAGTTCTGGAGGCGATATTGCTAGAACAATGGAAGCTACAGCCTCAGATATAACGTCAATAAAAGAGGCTGAAAGAGAAAGAAGATCTGTTACATATCAACACATGTTGATAATGTATGCTATTTTTTATATATTCATTGGAATAGTTATTGCTCTTTCTCAAACTTTAATACCTTTAATGGAACTAGATATTCAAGCTGGAATAGCAGGTGATATAATGAGTTTTAGAGATCCATGCGACATTTGTATAAATAATCCAGAGCTTTTTTGTATAAATTGTTCAATTTTTTCAGTTGTCTGTCAGATGTTTGGGATTGAAACAAGCTGTTATTATTATGCATTATTTCTTTTAATGGTTTTGATCCAAGGGATATTTTCTGGATTAGTAGCAGGACAGATTGGTGAAGGCTCTGTAACTGCTGGCTTAAAGCATAGTTCAATAATGACAATATCTGGTTTTAGTGTACTCTTATTCTTACTAAAGGCCGGTGTGATATAATGCATGGACAGACAAGAATAGAATTCATTTTTGCTATTGTAATATTTTCAATAGTGATTTTTTATGTTGTGACTCAAATAAATACTGTGTTTTCTAGTATTATTTCAGATTATGAAATTGACGCTTTAAAAGCAGAAGCTTTAAATTCAATCACAAACCTTGTAGAAAGTGAATTATTAGCAAATGAACCTTATAATCTTTCAAAAGAAAAGATAGAAAACTTAAACCAAAATTGTGGTCTTTTGGATAATTTTGGTATTGAATCTTATAGATTAAAGATTTACAATTCAACTGATCTAATGTTATTTTGCGGTATTGACAGCTTAAAACCTCCAAAAGTGTTTGTTATGAAATACGTCATAATTGAAAATGATTCTGGGAACACTACACTAGAATTGTGGTAAAATGAAAGGCTTTATTTATTTATTAGAAATATCAATTGCCTTAATATTAATGTTAGTAGTCTTAGGAACCATATCTACTTATAATGTAAAAGAAAGTTGGGAAAGAGTTGATTTAGTAGGTGTTGCTGATAATTTAATAAAAATAATTGAAATTTTGGGTATTGAGAATACCTTAAATGGCAATCTAAGTAGAATTGAAATTTTAATTCCTCCAAATGTTGATTTTGGATTAAGAGTTAATGGAATACCTAAAAAAGATATAATTGTTGGTTGTTTTGAGTTAGGATGGCCAGATACGAGTTGTGGTGGTTTAATTAGTATCTTAACGCGGTCTGTTTATTTAAACAATAGAGAGATTAATTTTAACGTTGTCTACTTATATAAGTTTAGTACCCCAATCCCAAATTATATAGATGTCATGGTATTCCACGAATGCTATGGAGCTTGTGAATGGAACTCTACAGTAAGAAGCTGGCTTGAGGATTATTTAAATAGAGGCGGTTCACTAATTTGGATAAACAAAACTGATGGAACAGACATCGATTTTAATCAATTTTTTGGTTTAACACCTTCTTCAGGAACAGAAAGCTTTCTTAATTTTACAAAATATGAACCTGAATGGGATGAAACTATGAAATATTTTTTAGGAGCTGGCTTTATTGTTGATATTTCAGGTGGTTCACCATATTCAAATATTTGGTACATATGGAGAAATTGCGGCGCAACATGCGGAAGTAATTTTGATTATTCACGTTATATAACTCAATTATCACCAAATACACTTAATTTCACAAACTTTTCAGCAAACCAAGGTCCAAATCCTCTTTGGTTTGTTGTAAATGAGGGTGAAATATTTACTCTTACAGGTCCTGATGGAAACAAATATTTTTTTAAGCTTAGAAAAATATGGGATAATGATAAAATAAGTATACAGCCTTTAAACACAAGCTTTATTTTTCTTGATAATTCTGGTAAAAGTGTTGTAGGAAATAATATTTTAGCTAATTCAGACCAAACCTATGCTTCGGCAACAAAAAAAGGAAGCAATATCATATGGATGGGAGATAGCAGAGAATTCTGGGATTCAACACATGATTTTTTAACCAAAGCTGCAATACTATCTCTCACAGAAAAAGAATGGTTTCTAAAAAAATATAAATCTAGATATGAAAATGTAGAAGTTAGTTCTTTTATGTCATTATGTTGTGACATGCCTGAAACAGTTGAACTAAGTTTTATTTTGTGGTATAGGGCTTATTTATGGTATCCTGGCGACAAGGATGCTTGGACAGAATCATTAACTGGTTGGAGTGCTGGAAATCCTCCAACAGGAAATTTAGACTTAAGTACTGACAAAAAGATAGGAGATTATAGCATAAATTTCACTTCTACAAATAATGGTTTTAGAACTTTTTTCCATTTTTTTGATGTTAGTTCTATAAATCCTGATGATTACATCTTAAAATTTTGGTACAAAGGAAATAACACAAGGTGGATATTAGCTGATCAATATTTAAATTATGAATTTGAAGATAATTTTTGCCCAATGCCTGGAGGAGTTATTTCTGGATACACAGGGGAACATAAAAATTGGACCTTAATTGAAGTTGATTTATCTTCTTTATCAGCTAATGGAGCACACGACGATACTGAAGGTTGTAATGTTAATAACGATTTTTATGATATAGAAGGAATTATTTTTCAGGATTGGAAATTCACATGGGATTTTAACTTAACAACCTATTTAGTAGATGGTTTACACTTTTATGATCCTTAAACCTAATAATTCTATGAAATTTTGTTTTATATGCGGCAAAAAAACCGAAAATCTAATAAATGGACACTGTGAAGAATGTTACAATAAAAAGTTTAATTTAATAGAAATTCCTAAAGATGTTCTTGTTACAATATGCAGTAAATGTAATAGAATAAAGGAAACAAACAAGTGGAAAGACATAGAAATCGACGAATTCCTGAGAAATAAAATAAAAATTCTTGGAAAAAATGTTAAAATAAGGTTTGAAATAAATGATATTGCAAGAGTTTATGTAAAAGGCTTCTTAGAAGACTCTAAAAACCTTAAGGAAGAAATTCATGAAGTAAAATTAAAAATAAAAAAAGAAGTTTGTCTCAAATGCTCAAGAAAATATAGTGATTACTATGAAGCTTTAATACAAATAAGAGGAAGTTTAACAAATGACGATATTAATTCAATAGATGATATTGTTTTAATGAGAAAGGGATTTTATAGAATAAAAGAAGTAAAAGGAGGCTATGATTTTTTTATAAGCAATAAGTCTTTAGGTGAAAAAATTACAGAGCTTTTAAGAAAAAAATATAAAACTGAGATAAAAAAGAGTTTTAAGCTTATTACAAGCAAAGAAGGTAAAAATATTTATAGGAATATTATTTTAATAAGAATACTAAGTGATTAAATGCCTAAAAAGAATAAAAATGAAGAAGAAGAGATTATAAGAGTAAAAATGCCAAAAAATGATGAAACAATAGGTGTTGTAACAGCTATGCTTGGAGGAGGAAGGCTAGAAGTTAAATGCGAGGATGGTTTCACAAGAATTTGTAGAATTCCTGGGAAAATAAAGAGGAGATTATGGATTAAACCTGGTTATCTGGTCTTAGTTAAGCCCTGGAGCGTGCAGAAAGAAGAAAGAGCAGACGTTATCTGGTTATATAGCAAAGCTCAGAGCTCTTGGCTCAAAAGAAAAGGGTTCATAAAAAATATTAGTCCAGAACTCTAAAATTTTTCGGTTTCTGTTTGATGTATACCAAAAGAAAAAAATATGTTTAAAAAAATTTTAATTTTTTATTAATAGAATTAGTTCTTTTGATAATTAAGTTAAGTTTTTATATTAATTAATTTATAATAAACATAAATAAGGTTAAGGTAAAGGAAATGCCCAAGATAATTTATGAGTATCCAGACGAAGAAAGGCTCGAAGTTTTAGTTCTTGCTAATTCTCCATGCACTCCTAGTGAGCTTTTGAAAATTGAAAAAATACCTGTAAAGCCTAATACCTTAGAAACCTTAAGGAAAAAGCTGGACTGGTTGGTAAATCAAGGAAAATTAAAAAAGAAAAGAGTTGCTCAAGGAAATGTTTACTGGCATATGAGCATTGAAAATTACAAGAAAAAAACCTTAATGAGAGCCACTGAAGAACTGGTTAGAACTGATGGAAGATTCGATGAATCATAAATTTGTTTGTTGTAAAAACCCATAAACTTTAGAGTGTTTTGATCCTCTTATTATCATTTTTATTGCTTCTCTTGCAATATTCATTTGTTCAAAATTTCCTATTATACAAACTGTTTTCCCGTATATTGAAACTGAACAACCGCTAAAATTTTCTATTAATTTTCTTGTTTTTCCCTTAGTTCCTATTAATCTAGCTTTTATTACTTTTATTTTTTTATCAGTAAATCCTTCTAATTTTATTATTTCTAGGCTTTCTTCTTCATTTAATAATCTGAAAGCATTTTCAGGAGAAAAGCCCCTTGCAATTGCTTTTACAATGTTTTTAGCTTGAAATAATTCTACTCCTTCACCTTCTATTATAACAGCATTCTCTTGAAATGATAATTTAATTTTTATAGAAGTTTCTAGTTTTTTTGCTGTTTTTTGATCCTTTATAACCCTTATCCTATCTTTAGGAACAAGCACAGTTTCTATGATAAAATCACCTAAATAGAATTAATTACTATCAGTTATTTTAATGTTCCTAGATTATCTTCTTTTTTTCTTTTTCCTTCTTTTTTTCCTTCTTTTCTTTTTTTGCTTTTTAGTTAGCCTTTTCCTTTTTGCCATAATAAAAATATAGAAAAATCAGGATTTAAGGGTTAAGTATTCTTAAAGTCCATTACATTAAAATATCTATTCATCTCTCTAAGTCTTTTTCTATATTCGCTTTCTTTCACTTTTTTCTTTGTTATTGGGTCCCAAAATACCCTATGAGTATGATAATATTCTTTTTTATTTTCAGGTATAGAAAGATATTCAATTATCAGTTTCTGAATTTTAGCTAATTCTTTTTCTTGTTGGAAAGCAAAATCAAAACCCTCGATACCTTCTGTTTCGTAAGGAATAATTCCACAAGTATCACAAAACTTATCTTCATCATCAAGTCCGCAATAATTGCAGTCTTCTATTATAGAATTTTCTTTATCTTCTAAACCCTCTTCTGACATAAGAATAGTAAAAACCCAAAAACATTTAAACTATTCTAATAGAAAAATCAGGATTTAAGGGTTAAGTTTTAAATATTCAAAATAGTTCAGAATAATATTAAATATCTTTTTTCTTAATTTACCATAAACAACAAAATGCAGATAATCCTTTCTCTTGAATACGTTAATATCTATTCCTTTTCCAATTAATTTTGTAAAACCGCCATAACCTTTAATATAAGTAAATCCGTATCTTTCAACTAGCTCCTGTTTAAACTGATTATATCTTTTTTGAGTATTTCTATCTATTTTGATTCTAATATGTATGTTTGTTTTGTAAACTGCTACTCCTGAAATTTTTGCTTTAACTGTGTTCTTTTTCATAACCAAAATATAGAAAAAAAATTTAAATTACTAGCATTTCTAAGCTATTTTTTCTTCAGCTATTTCAACTAAATCCTTTAAGAAATCATAATCACTTTCAGTTCCACTTACTCTAATAACTTCAGCAACATCCCATTTGATGAAGCAAATTGTATAGATGTTTTCCTTTAAGCCTGTAGTAGAATATAATATAGTAATATTATATGCTATGCTTAAATCTCCTATGTTTGGGCTAGGTAAATCAGAAATAGATAGTATTATTTTATTAGTGTTGTTCTCAAAGAACCCTTTTTCTCTATAACTTTCTTTAGCAGCCTCAAAACTAAAACTCATATTAATAGCACTATTTACTAAAGGATAAATGCTAATAAATTGATCAATATCAATAAAATCTGTTTTGTTATCTTCTTTAGAAGAATAGGTAATATTATAACCTTTCTTAAAGCCTAGTTCTTTTTCAATTTGAGAAACTTTTTCTCTAGCTCTTATATTACTTTCTTTTATTAACCAGTTTTTATCATCTGGCAAATCTGAAATTTCTAAAGCCATTTGAGAAGGTTCTTTTAGAGTAATTCTAGGCAACCCGCAAGCTCTTGTTTCTTGAGGTTTTTTTATATTGCAGTTATTATTATCTATACATGTCCTATTTTGAATTCCTGTTTCTACATCTGTTCTTTTACAATCTGACCAAAAAGTACAATTCCAGTCTGGTATGCATTTTACAGGTTCAAAAGTTTCATTAGTTATAACCCCTCCTGTTGGAAACTCTTGAATGCAGCCTGCAATAAGAACTATAAAAATAATAGACAGTTGTAGTAGTTTTTTCATGTTAAAAATATGTAAAAATAATGATTTAAATGTCTTTTAATATAAATTTTTCTTACGTTCATTGACGAAATTTTCTAAAGAATTTTTAGAGAAACAAAAGAAAAAAAATCAATGTGCAGCCATTTTTGAATACCATTTAGTGTATACCACACGAAAAATTTTTGGTGTTTCTGTTCAATTGCTTTTTATAATTCAATTTGCCTTTAATATAATTTAACTTATATAAATTTCGAAGTTAATTTCTATTAAAGAATAATAATAAAGTATAAGAATAATAACATTTAATATTGTGCTTGTCAAAGATTGATGTTTATGTCAAATGATAAATTTACTGCAGAAACTCTCTCAAAAAACCTGAAAGCAATATCTGTAGCTGAATTTTTCGAAAAAAATAGACATTTGTTAGGTTATGAAAATACTACTAAAGCAATGCTAACAGTAGTAAAAGAGCTTGTTGATAATAGTATTGATGCTTGCGAGGAAGCAGGAACTTTGCCAAATATTAAGGTTTTTGTAAAGCAATCAGGAGAAAATAAATTTATAATAAAAGTTGAAGACAATGGACCTGGAATTATAGAAGAAAAGCTTCCATTTGCTTTTGGAAAACTATTATATGGAAGCAAATTCCACAGACTTCGCCAATCAAGAGGAACTCAAGGAATTGGAGTTTCAGGAGCAATATTATACTCTCAATTGACAAGTGGAAACCCTATAAAAATAACATCAAGCATAGGAAAAAAATTTATTAATGATGTGGTTTTAATGATTGATGTTACTAAAAATGAACCTAACGTAATTTCTAGCAAAAGAGAAAAAAACCCTGAAAAATGGCACGGAGTTAAAGTTGAGATGGAAATTGAGGGAAGATATATTGAAAAAGGACAGTCAGTACCAGAATATCTTAAAGAAACTGCAATAATGAATCCTTATACTAAAATAACTTATTATGGACCAAATGGTAAAGTTGTTTTTCCTAGAGCTGTACATAAATTACCAAGAAAACCAAGAGAAATAAAACCTCATCCATATGGAGTAGAACTAGGAATTTTAAGAAGAATGGTTGAAACAACAAAAGCAAAGAACATTCTTAGTTTTTTAAAAGCAGATTTTTCAAGAGTAGGAAAGACATCTGCATTACAAATGTGTAAATTAGCTAAAATTAATCCTAAAAGAAAACCTCGAACCTTGGATCATAATAACGTAACAAAACTACACAAAGCAATGCAAACAGTAAAACTAGTTTCTCCACCTACAAACTGTCTTTCTCAATTAGGAGAGGAAACAATAACAAAAGGTTTAGAAAAAGAAATTAAGGCAGAACATTTTGAAGCAATTACAAGATCTCCTTCTGTTTATAAAGGAAGGCCTTTTGCTGTTGAATGTGGAATAGCTTATGGAGGAGAATTAAATCCAAATAAAACAGCTAATCTTCTTAGATTTGCTAATAAAGTTCCTTTAATGTATCATCAGGGAGATTGCGCAATAACGCAAGCAGTTAAAGAAGTTGATTGGAGAAGATATGGTTTACAGCAATCTTCTGGATCATTACCAATAGGACCTTTAGTGATTTTAGTTCATTTTGCATCAGTTTGGGTTCCCTTTACCTCTGAAGGCAAACAAGCAATAGCAAGTTATCCTGATATAACAAAAGAAGTTAAATTAGCTTTACAAGACGCCGGAAGAAAACTTAAAAAATACATATATGGGAAAAGAAGGAGACATGAAATACAAATGAGAAGAAACTTGTTTGAAAGGTATATTCCTGAAGCAGCAGTAGCAATTTCAAAAATATCTGATGTTTCAAAATTAAAAATTGAACATGGCCTACATAAAATGCTTAAAAAGGGTTTAAAAGAAGTTAATGGAGAAGTTGAAGAAGAGGTAGAATTAAATGAAGAGGAAACACAAAAAGAAGAGAATAGAAGCGAAGAAAAATCTTAAAGATTTAGGTAAAAAATTGGTAAAAGATATAAAAGATCGTAGAAATCCGTCTCTAATTGTTCCTATAAGAGCATTATCTAATATTATTTTTGATACAAATACAAAATTGATAACATTGGGAAACAAAACATCTAAAAGATATTTCTTTAATGTTGCTCATGTTAGAAAATTTGTTCAAACAGTAGAGGTTGCAGCAACTGCCAGAGAACTGTTAGATGTTAATAAACATCTAAGCTTAAGAGAAGTTTTTTATAGAATTAAAAGAACAATACCTCAAACTAGTATTAATATTGTAGATGATCAAAAAGAATCGAACAAAGCAATAGAAGATTTAGAATTAATATCAAACTGTTCTAGAGAACAATTGCATGTAAATGCTAACAAAATGGGTTCTGTTGCTGGAAATGTTGTTATAAAGGATAAAGGAGACACTGTTAATTGGGCAAAACTAGGTTCTGGTGGTTGGTCAATACCTTCTAATGTTGAAGAAATTGAATTCAAAAAAGTAGATGCTAGATTTGTGATATATATGGAAAAAGCAGCAGAGTGGGAAAGACTACATGAAGATAAAGTATGGAAAAAATTAAATTGTATTATAACATCATCTCAAGGACAAGCAACAAGAGGCGTGAGAAGAGTATTACAAAGACTACATAATGAACATAAACTTCCTATTTATGTTTTAGTTGATTTAGATCCTTGGGGAATTTATATTTATTCTGTATTAAAATTCGGAAGCATTTCATTAGCACACATAAGTGAAAGATTAGCAATTCCAAATGCAAGATTTTTAGGTTTAACACCTTATGATGTAGAAGAATTTGGCTTAAAAAGGCATCTAATAAAATTTAAAGACGTTGATATAAAACGATTAAATGATTTAACGAAATATGAATGGTTTAAAGATAAGAAAGAATGGCAAAAATTCTTTCAGAAAATGAAAGAGTTAAAGGGCAAAGTTGAATTAGCAGCATTATCTTCTAAAGGAATTTCATTTATTTCTGAAGAATACATTCCTGAAAAAATTAAGAAAAAAGAATGGTTAGACTAGAAAGAAGGCACTAAGGTAATATAGTTTTTTCAGAATATAAAATTTTCTTTAGTGTATTTGAAAATAAAAATTTTTATAAGATGTTGAAACCTAAATATAGGAGGCTTTTTCTCCTCCTAGGAGGGATAAAATGTTAGAAAAGTTAATAGAAACTAGGGAGAGACATAAAATAACAAACACAGAAGAATTAGCAATTGTTGCAAGAATTGAAGCGGCTTTGTTGAAAGGAGCAAGAGATTTTTTCATAAAGAATGAATTTATAGAAGTAAATGCACCTCATATAACCAGAGCAACAGGAGCATGTGAAAACATAGATACATTATTTGGATTGAATTACTTCGGAGTTCAAGGATATCTTAGCCAAACTCAACAATTATATCTTGAAGCAATGATACCTAAATTAAAAAAAGTTTGGTGTGTTGGACCAAGTTTTAGAGCAGAACCAGGTGCAGATAATAGGCATTTAACAGAATTTCCCTTAATAGAAATAGAGTTTGAGGGGAATTTTGAAGAGCTTCTTAAATACATAGAAGGAACAGTTTGCAGTATGATAAGAGAAGTTTTAAAAGAAGAAAAGCTTCTCAAAAAAATAGGAGTTGATACAGAAAGACTAAAAAAAGTAAAAGCGCCTTTTAACAAAATAACATATGATGAAGCAGTAAAAAAAGTTGGATTAAAATGGGGTAGTGATCTAAAGAGTAAGCATGAAAAAATGTTAGTAAAAATGTATGGAAATCAACCTTTGTTCATAACACACTTTCCTAAACCAATAAAATTCTTTAACATGAAAGAAAATGATTCTAGAACTGAAATAGTTAATAGCACAGATTTAATTTTACCTATAAGTGGAGAAGCAGTTGGAGCAGCAGAAAGGGAACATAGGCATAATAAGCTTAAAGAAAGGTTAGAAAATTCAGAAATGATGGAAAAACTAAGATCAAGAGGCGGAGGAATTGAAGATTTTCAGTGGTATTTGGATTGTGTAAAGTTAAATGGAATAAAATTACATTCTGGTTGTGGAATTGGATTAAACAGAATAACACAATTTGTCTTAGGAGCGGATGATATAAGAAAATGTACAACATTTCCACTAAATTCACAAACAATAATGTAAAATTAAAATAAATTTTAAGAAAAAGAATTAATTAGAACTTTTTATTTAATTTTATTAAAAAAATTAACAAAAATTAATTTTATTAAAAAATTAACAAAAAAAGAAAAATTTAAATATCAATAAGTATTAAATTTAATTACGAATAATATTAAAAATTATTCGTAATTTTATTTAATGAGGTGTAAAAATATGGCAGCAAGAAGAAGAAGGAAGAAAGCAGCAAAGAAAAAGACAAAAAGAAGAAGAAAAAGATAGTTTTGAGTGACCTGAGACACCGATGATGGTCTTTTATCTTTTTACTACCTTTTTTTCTTATTTTCTTTAAATCCAATTTCTAAAGAACTACAAAACATTTAAAAGTATATTATAATAATTCTTATCATTTGTAAGGGGAAGGTAGCTCAGCCTGGGAGTTTAAAAACCAAAAGCGCACGGCTGAAGACCGTGCTGTCGTGGGTTCAAATCCCACCCTTCCCACTAATTTAAAAAATTGAAAATAATCATTTTTTTAACCTTTAAAACCTAAATTTAGTTATGTTTCTCAGAATAGTTCCTGTAGGTAATTTGCCCAAGGAAATTACTGAAATAGTTAAAAATGAATTAGAAAATTTAAATATAAAATGCAGAATAATGCCTAAATTAGGAATTCCGCAAGAAGCTTTCAATCACTGGAGAAAACAATATAATGCCGAAATAGTTATGAATTCTCTTTCTAGAGCATCAGAAGTAAAGTTCATTGATAAAAGCATTCCTAGTTTATTAATCACAGATGTAGATTTGTACTATGGTGGATTAAATTTTGTTTTTGGATTAGAAGACCCTGCAAAGAGTTGTGCTATTGTTTCTTTAACTAGGTTAAGATCTGAATTTTATGATGAAAGAGCTAATAGAGGTCTTTTAGAACAAAGGGTTGTGAAAGAGGTTATACATGAGATAGGACATTATCTGGGCTTGGATCACTGTAGTAATCCAAGTTGTGTAATGGGCTTTTCACCCTCTGTTTATGATGTTGATAAAAAGCAGAAAAGTTTTTGTGAAAACTGTAGAATTAAGTTAATGGCAAAGGGAATAAGTTTAGGTTGATTGCTTGGATATTGTTGAAGAAGCTAGAAAATTAGCTAAAGAAATGAGTGAAAAGTATGGAGATTGGCCTTCTTTTGAAAGTACAGAACATATTGTTAAAAAGGGTCAAGAATTAGCACAAAAATTAAATGTTGATGAAAAAATAGTAATAGTTAGTTGTTATTTAATAGATACTGGGTTGGGAAAAGCTGTCAAAGAAGGGAAAATTAAAGAACATATTAAATTCAGTTTAGAAATTGCTAATAGGTTTTTAGATAATTTTGATTTATCAAAAGAAGATAAAGAAAAAATTATTAATTCTATAGCTGCTCATCACGGAAAAATAGGACATAACAGTATTGAAAGTGAAATTGTAAAAAATGCAGATAATTTCAGATTTTTAGACCCATCAAAAATTGCTCGTGGCATTTACAAAGGTGGTATTAAGTATAAAATGGGTTTCAAAGAAACAATAGAGCTTTTAAAGAATAAAGTTGAAGAAAAATATAATCTTGTAACCTTAGATATATGTAAAGAGGAAGCTGAAAAAAATTATAGAGTAATAAAAGAATTTTTAAATAGAGTAAATATATAGTGATTATATGATAAAAGCCGAACTTCAAGAAGATAGAGTAGTAATTTGGGATAAGAAAGAGGCCAAAAAAATATTTGAAAGTGGATGGTTTGGAGATTTATTTAGAGATAGATTAGAACTGTCTTTTGTGGAAGCTAGCTTCTTATTAGAGAGAGAAAAGATTCAAATCAAGAAAAAAAAGTCCTTTAAAGATTTCTATAATTATTGTTTGAAAACAGATAAGAGATTCCGTATTAGATATGCTGTTTATAAAGACCTAAGAGAAAGAGGATTGCCAACAAGAACGGGTTTTAAATTTGGTTGCGATTTTAGAGTTTATGAAAGAGGAGTAAAGCCCATTAAAAAAGGTCCAAAAGCACCACATGAACATACAAAATGGATAGTTTTTTGTGTTGCTGAAGACTATATATGCTCTTTCCAAGAACTATCAAGAGCAGTTAGATTAGCTCATAATATAAGAGCAAATATGCTCTGGGCTGTTGTTGATAATGAAAACGATGTAACATACTATAGTGTAACTTATATAAGCCTATAGGAGGTTTTTAAATGATTGTAAAAGACATAATGACAAAAAAATTTATTTCTATCAACTCTGAGGCAACTTTAACAAAATTAATTTCTTTAATAGAAAAGCACAATCTAAGGCAAATTTTAGTAACT
Source organism: uncultured archaeon (assembly GCA_964347265.1). Taxonomy (GTDB): domain Archaea; phylum Aenigmatarchaeota; class Aenigmatarchaeia; order Aenigmatarchaeales; family Aenigmatarchaeaceae; genus CS1-C013. Next base: position 88,489 of record CAYFXV010000001.1, read on the forward strand.
CAAAGGAAAAAATTAAAAGGTATAATTTATGCTAAAGAACTAGCAAAAAAAGGAATTAGTAGTCCTGAAAGAACAAAAGTTAATACAATTATGAGTTTTACACCTCCCCATCTTTCTCCAGAAAGCAAAATAAACGAATCTGCAAAATTAATATTAAAAACAGGATTAAGAGCATTACCTGTTGTTGAAAATAAAAAAGTTGTTGGAATAGTTTCTATGTTTGATATAATTGGAGCAGCATCTAAAATGAAAGAATTTAGGCAAACAACAGCAGAAACTATAATGTCTATTCCAGAAATAATAACTAATGAGGATGATATAGGAAGAGCAAGACTATTAATGAGGGAAAAAAACATATCTAGGCTTCCTGTTATTGATAAGAATAAAAAATTGTGTGGAATTGTAACAATTTTTGATCTGTTAAAAGCAGTCAAACCTAGAGATAGAATAGATTTTTATTCTATGGCTGCTGAAAAAGAAACAATAATGAAAATACCTATTTCAACAATTATGAATAGTTCTCCTTTAATTGTTGGTAGAGGTGCAACTTTAAATGAAATTGTAAATTTAATGAACAAATACAAAAATGATGGGGTTATTGTAGCGGAAAACCAATTCCCAGTTGGCATAATAACAGCAAAAGATTTATTAGAAGTTTATGTTTCCGGTTTAGAGAAAAAAGGTATTTATTATCAGATTATTGGTTTAGTAGATGAAGATGAATTTATAGTTGCAACTGTTGATAGAATGATTAGAGATGCTATACAAAAAATATCTAAAGTTTATAAACCACAGTTCTTCTTTTTACATATAAAAAGGTATGAAAAAACAGGAAAAATAAAATATTCAATAAGAACCAGACTTTTAACTAATAAAGGAGCTTTTATAAGTAAATCTTATGCTTGGGACTTAAGAACTGCTGTTGATGAAGCATTAGAAAAATTAGAACGCATAATGTTTAAGGAAAGGGAATGGAAAAAAAGCAGATTAAGAGAAAGGTTAAGATTTAAAAAACTGAGCAGGTAATTAAGTTTATTGGTGATTAAAATCCAGACCTATTGTGACCGTTGTAAGAAATCAGTTAAAGAAATCGGAAGGCTAACTAATGTTAAATGGAAAGGTGTTAATCTAAAATTATGCAAAAATTGTAGGAGAAGAATAAAAATTAGGGTTAGATAAATATAAAAAATTTCTTTTATTATATATTGTATGACAGAATATAGACTTTCTAATGAAGTTTGGAAAAAATTTGAAGAAGAAATAGCTGAAATAGTCAAACCTTTTAATCCAGATCCTAATATTTCTGATTATGCTATATTTATACATGATATACCACCAGAAGAAGCAGAAACAGATAAAGGAGGGAATCTTTTTTCAAAAATTAAAGCAATAACCGAAGAAGCTCCTTATTGTAATGGTGTGAAATTAAAAGAACCTCATAGAGATTATATGAGAAGTGTGATTGGAAAAGAAATGATGAGTATTGAAATTAGAAGAATCGAAAAATAATTTTATGATAACCATCTATCTTCCCATTTTCTAATTTCTTCTTCACTAATATCTGTTTTTGATCTTCTTTTTGATCTTTTTTCACCGTATTCTTTCTTCAAATAAAATCCATATATTAAACCAAAAGCTAAGCCAAATAAATGAGCTGCATATGCAACATTATCCAAAGCTGTAAAAAATCCTAAGAAGTCAAGTAAAGCCCAGAAGAAAACTGCTGCGATCATTGGCATAGGAGCTCCAAAACCCATATAAACAGTCATTCTAGGTCTTAAAATAGCTAATGTTCCAAAAATTCCATAAATTGCTCCAGACGCTCCTATTGAAGCTCCATAAAATAAAATACTACCTATTCCAGCTATTATTCCTGAAACAAAAAATACTATTAAAAATTTCTTTCCACCAATTAGTTTTTCTAATATTGAACCAAAAAGAGCTAAAGCAAACATATTACCAAATATGTGTGATGGACTACCATGAAGAAAAATATAAGTTACAATTGTCCAAGGTTTAAATAAAAATTCTGAAGAAATTAAAGCAAAATTATCAGTTATCGGGAGTATAAATTGTAAAATAAAAACTATTACACAAATTATTACAATTTTTATAGCATACCAATTGTATTTCATTTAACTACCTGTTGAAGTATAGTGCTTTAAACTAAATTTCCAAAATAAATAAGAAATTATTAAAGCTAAAACTCCTATTAGGGGTGCTAAGTAAGCAAATTGCAAATGTAATCCTTTCCCTAGGAATAATTCTGATGGATAATAATTAATAAAACCTAGTGGTAAAATGAAAGTTAATAAGAAAATTATTGCTGGATTGTATATTTCTAAAGGATATTTAACAAAAACCATAAAATGCCATACAATTCTTGATAATGAGTGAATTCTTGTTGTCCAAAATGCTAAACAAGAAAAAATAGTTATAATTGAAAAAAATATCAAAATACCTGAAATTATAAATGTTGTTAGTAAAAGAATATTCTGAAAATTCCATATAATTCCAGATAAGTGGGCTCCTGTAATTAATATAAAAAAAGCTGCTATTAATTCTCCAAAACCATCTTCATCAATATTACTCATTAAAAAGTATCTTAAAGTTCCGATTGGTTTTAATAAAACTGTATCTAAAATTCCTCTTCTAATATATTCTTCTAATCTCCAAGGTGATGAACCTGAAAGAAATGAGTGCCAAAAACCACTAACAACTGATAACATTCCTGACAAAAATAAAATCTGGCCAAATGACCAACCATTTAAACTAATCACATTTTCAAATATAACCCAAAAAAATATCACACTCATTATGTTAGCTATAAACATTGCAATTATACCAATTACAAAATCGATTCTGTATTCTTTCCAACTCTTAAAAATTAGCTTCATATACATAAACCATAATTTAAAAAAATCTTTCATTTAGCCACCTTGTACAAATATCTTCTTTTGTGCAAATTTCCAAACTATAAGAGCTATTAAACCTAAAGAAAGAAACCAAAAAACTTGGATAAGCAAAAAGGTGTATATCTCAAAACCACTGATTTGACCTATGTATATTGACAATGGTATGTTGTAAATTGCTTGAAAAGGTAATAAGTAAGCTATTTGTTGAAACCACTGAGGAAATAAAAACAAGGGAAATATTGCACCTGAAGATATATCGGATATAACGTTCTTTGATAATCTCAATCCCCAAATATTACCTGCCCAAAAACTCCAAAGACCTATTAAAAGAACCAAAAAGAAATTTATAAAGAATCCTAAAATGAAACTAATAAAGAAAAATATTGGAGATAAAGGTAAACCCGCGCCTAAAACTATAAATGCGACCAAAAGTATAGGAATCCCTCTTGCTATAAACCTGAAAAAAGTAATTCCTAATTCTCTGGAAAGAACAAAAAAGATATAATTAATTGGTTTAGTTATTGCAACAACTATACCACCATGCTTTACGTCATCATGTATCATATACTCGGTGTAAGAATGACTATAAATTCTAATAACTGTTGAAATAGAAATATAAGTGATCATAGCTGGTAGTGTTATTCCTTTTATAGTTAGAACTCCACTTGATGCGAAAATTGCGTTCCATACAAACCAAAGAGCTACTAATTCAATAAATGAATTAATTATACCTCCAATAACATCTACTCTGTATACAAAATTCTCCTTAAATTTTGTAAAAACTATTTTATGATACATTAAACTCCCTTTTTGTATATTCTTCTAATTACTTCCTCAATTTCAGGTTCTTCCACAGTTATATCATAAATTGGCCATTTAGAAAGAATCTTCTTTATTACATCAGATGCTGCAGTTTTTTTTATATCTATAATAAGTGTAATTCTGTCTCCTTCTTTTTTAATAGACTTTATACCTTTCCATTTTAATTTATTTTCATCGATTTCTTCAAAAAAATCAATTACCAGAATTCTTTGTTTTCTAAATTTCTTTTTTACATTATCTACAGAACCATCATATATTTTTTTACCTTTGTCTATTATTACTATCCTTGGGCATAATTCTTCAATGTCGCTCATGTCATGTGTTGTTAAAATTATAGTTGTTCCTTTAGCATTTACCTCTTTCAAGAATTCTCTTATTCTAAATTTTGCCTCAACATCCAAACCTATTGTTGGCTCATCTAGAAAAACTATTTTAGGATCATGTAATAAAGAAGCTACCAAATCACAACGCATTCTTTCTCCTAAAGAAAGTTTTCTAGTTGGAGTATCTAAGTATTTATCTATACCTAAAACATCAACAAATCTGTTTAAATTATTTTTAAACTTTTCTTCAGGAATCTTATAAATATACTTAAACAAATCAAATGTGTCTTTAACAGGAAGATCCCACCAAAGTTGAGTTCTTTGACCAAAAACAACTCCAATGTTTTTTGTGTATTCCTTTCTTTGTTTGTAAGGAATGTAATTCAAAACCTTTACGCTTCCAGAACTAGGAGTTAAAACACCTGTTAAAATTTTTATAAGAGTTGATTTACCTGCTCCATTGGGACCTATTACACCTACAAATTCACCTTCTTTAACAGTTAAACTAACGTTATTTACTGCTTTTATGATCTTGTAATCTCTACTAAAAAAATTAGTAAAACTACTCTTTAATCCAGTTTTTCTTTTTAATACTTTGAATTCCTTTAATACTCTTCTAATTTCAATAATATTTTTCATTTTAATCACTATATTATACAGATTTTAAATAGTTGAAACTTAAACTTATAATTATGGAAATTAGGTGCAGGAGATGCAATAGCACCAATGTACAGTTCAGAAACTCTAAATTTTCTTTTGAAGAAGTTAGAAGCAAAATCAGTAAGAAATTTTTTTGTATTGATTGTGGATATGAATTTGAGATTATTGAATAATGAAAAGTTCTAATGATTTTATAATCGAATTACTCGTTTTCTATTGTGGCTGGTGGTTTAGGTGTTATATCTCTATAAACTGTTTTAACATTCGGATCTCTTGATATCTCACTGGCTGTTAAAGAATAACCAAACATTAATGGTTCTGCTGTTAAAGCGTTTCTACTCTTTACTGCTCTTATAGCAACAACGTATTTACCTTCTTTACTTGTTACAATTTCTTGTAAAACTCTTGAAACTGGAAATTCTAGAGGTATGGTTTCTCCTATATGTCTAAGAACAAAGGAATCTACATCTCCCTTAATGTTTATAGATGCTACTGGTTCGTAGGCTCTTTCAAATTTATCGCCTTTAACTTTCATAGCTGTGCTCTTAGCTTTTAGAATATGAGTTTCTGTTGAATCTTTAAATAAAATTCTATTAACATATTCAGTTATTTCTTCTCCTAGTGGAGTTGAATCATCTATGTTAGAGTCATAAGTTGCTGCGAAATATTGAAATGGCATTCTTTCTCCAGTTATACTGTCGTAAAGGAAAGGTCTGCCATATTTTCCTTCAAAAAATTTTTCTGTTTTTTGTTCTACTATGTCATTTGCTCTTTTTTCTGTATTTAGTTTTTCCTCATCAATTGCTCCAACTGTCCTTAAAGATAAACCAGGTCCTGGAAACGGTTGTCTCCATAAAAGATCTTCAGGTATTTCTAAAGCTCTTCCAATCATTCTAACTTCATCTTTAGAAACTCCTGCTAAAGGCTCAATCTTTCTTTCAAAGGGTTCATAACCGACATTATGTTGGTCTTTTATCTTGCCCATCTTCACTCCTTTATATTCCCCACCTACTGTTTCGACCTTATCTGGTCCTATAGTACCATCTGACACTGTTGAAATACCAAGTTCATCGACGAATTTCTTAATAATATCATTATAAGTTCCTCGAAACATTTTTCTCTTTTCTGCAGCATCAGCAATGTGAAAAGTTGCTGTAGAGAATTCTTCTCTTACATCTAATACTCTAAAGTTAGGAACATCTTTGAAAGATTTAGCAACCAATTCAATTTCTTCAACACCATCTATAATCCTCATGTAATTTGTATTAAGATGAACAGGAAAAACTTGCTCTGCTGGTAAAGCTTTTTGAAATAATACTACTGTTACCCTACTATCAATACCTCCAGAAGCTGGAATAACCACTTTTTCTCCTGTCTTAGTCGTATCTCTTATAAATTTCAACTGATCTTCGACATATGCGTTAATATCTCCTGTATAAGGTTTTGAGAAACTAAATACTTCTGTTTCTGACATGAACTTATATAGAAGGAAAAAAGATTTAAGGTTTTCTAAGATTTTATTAACTGGTAAATAATTTTTATCAAATCTTCAATTTTTGCTCTATCTTGTTTTGTAGTATCTCTGTATCTCAATGTAACAGTATCATTCTCCATTGTATCATAATCAATTGTAACACCGAATGGTGTACCAACTTCATCTGCTCTTGCATATCTTCTTCCTATAGAACCTGAATCATCATAAAAAACATCAAAACGCTTTTTTAATAGTTTAAAAACTTCTTTAGCTTTTTCCTGTAAACCGTCTTTATTAACTAATGGAAAAACTCCAACTGAATAAGGAGCTATGCTTGGAGGAAAAGCAAACCATTCCCAACCCCTTTCTTTATCATCTCTATAACAATGAAACAAAATACCATAAATTGTTCTCTCGATTCCAAAAGAAGGCTCAACAACATGAGGTATGACTTTAGTTCCATCATCTAATCTTACTGTTAAATCAACTCCAGATTTTTCCATATGACTTTTTAAATCATGATCTGTTCTATAAGCATTACCAACAACTTCTTTCCATCCAAAATCAAAATTTATTTCTAAATCAAAGTTTCCTTTTGAATAATGAGGAGTTTCTTCAGGTAGCATATGCCTAAATCTAAATGCCTCAAATGGTAGACCTATTGATTGATAGAATTGAGTTTCTCTAGCTAAAAAATAAGCCAGATTTTGATTAGGAACTATTTTTTTTCTAAGAGCTTCTGTTGCTGTTAAGACTGTTTCTTTTCCATTTTCTTCTTGAGCTTTTCTAGTTAAAACTCTTATTTTAACATTTTCTATTTCTCTAAATCTCGGGTGTATTTTTATTTCGTCAGGATCTACAAACCACTCAACTTCCATTTGATTAAAAGCTCTTAATCTGATTAGGAATTGTCTTGGTGATATTTCATTTCTAAAAGAAGAACCAATTTGTGCAACACCAAAAGGCAACTTTGCTCGGGTTGCAACTAATATTCTTTTAAAATCAATGAAAATTCCTTGAGCAGTTTCAGGCCTTAAATATGCTATTTCGTCTTCTGTTGGTGAGAGAAAAGTTTTAACCATTAAGTTAAAAACTTTTACTTTTGTTAGTTCTCCTTTACATTTAGGACATTTAATATTGTTTTCTTTGATTATTTTGGTTAATTCTTCAGGTTTCTTACCTTCAACAAATTCTTTAGTTTTTTCTTCAATTAAATTATCTGCCCTAAAAATGCTATTGCATTTTTTGCATTGGGTAACAGGATCTATAAAACTATCTAAATGTCCAGATGCCTCAAAAACCTTTTCAGGCTGAATTAAGCTTGCTTCAATTTCATAAACATTATCTTCTTGTCTTACAAAAAAGTCCCTCCATTTTTCAATTAATTTTCTTTTTAACAATAAACCCAAAGGACCATAATCAAATATACCACTAGTACCACCATAAATCTCAGAAGACTGCCAGAAAAACCCCCTTCTCTTCGCTAAATCAATGAAACTTTTAGTATTTTTATTCTTTTCCATAATATCCCTATTGTTATTCAAATATAAATAAAATCTATATTAAATATCTTATATGAATGATTCTATTTTTATCAATACAGAAACTCTAGAACAAACTTACCTTCCTAGACTTTTACCTTATAGAGAAGAGCAACATAAATATCTGGCAGAATGCATAAAACCTTTGTTTAACAGAAGAAGTGGAACTAACTTATTAGTAATAGGACCGCCTGGAATAGGAAAAACAGTTTGTGTAAGGTTTGTTCTTAGAAAATTAATGGAAGAAACAGAAAACATAATGCCAATATATATAAATTGTTGGAAAAGAGATACAAGTCCCAAAATAATAAATGAAATAGCTAGATTAATGGATATAAGAACTGTTGAAAAATTATCTTCAGATGAATTGTTTGACAGAATAATATTAAGATTTAACAAATATAGTGGTGTTGTTTTTGCTTTTGATGAAATAGATAAAGTTAAGGATTTTGATTTTCTTTATAGAATCTTAGAAGATGTTCCACATAAGACAATATTTCTTATTACTAATTTAAGTGAATGGATGGCCAAAATGGATAGAAGATTAGTATCAAGATTATTGTTAGATAGAACAGAGTTCAAACCCTATAATTTCGAGGAGACTAGAGGAATTTTACATGAGAGAAGAAAGTACGCTTTTACTCCTAATATTTGGGATTATGATGCATTTGAAAGTGTTATAAAAAAGACTTTTGCTTCAAAAGATATAAGAGTTGGTTTGTTTCTAATGAAAAATGCAGGAGAAAATGCTGAAAGTAGAAGTTCTGAAAAAATAGAAGTTAAAGATGTGAAAAAAGCACTAAAAAAACTTGAAGACCTCCCAAAGGATATAGGAAGTTTTATCTAAACGAAGCTTAATTTTATAAATATTTGATATCAATAGTATTTAGGCGATTTCATGGAATGGGATCTACTCCAATTTGTTTAGCAGATTTTCCTAGTTCTAAGAAGGTTAAAAATAAGACCAGAGAAAGTTATCTATTAGTTAAAAAGGTGAGTATATGAAAGATGAAAATATGATTGTAACTCCTTGGGAGGTTAAAGGGGAAATAGATTATGATAAGCTAATAAAGGATTTTGGCTTGAGTTTGATAGATGAAAAGCTATATAAAAAATTAGGAAAATATATGAGTAATAATCTATTCTTAATAAGAAAAATATTTTTTGCTCATAGAGATCTAGATTTTATTTTTAATGAACTTGAAAAAGGTAATAAGTTTTATTTATATAATGGTAGAGGACCTTCTGGCAATACTACCCTGGGTCATTTAATAACATTTCTATTTGCGAAACAATTACAAGATGCATTTGATGTTAAGTATTTAGTTCAATTAACAGATGATGAAAAGTTTTTGTTTAGAGATGACCTTAGTTTAGAAGATGTTGAAAAATTCAGTTATGAGAATGCTTTAGACATAATAGCACTAAGTCTTAATCCTGAAAAAACTAAAATAATCTCAAACCTAAAATATGCTAAAACTATGTATAAGCAAGCCTTAAGAGTTTCAAAAAAGCTAACTTTTTCAACAGCAAAAGCTGTTTTTGGATTCACTAATGATACAAATGTTGGATCAATTTTCTTCACAAGCATGCAATCAGTTCCTGCATTCCTAGAATCTGAAAAACAAAAAAAGAAAATACCTTGTTTAATTCCTCACGCAATTGATCAAGACCCTCATTTTAGAATATCAAGAGACATTCTACCAAAATTAGGTTACTATAAACCAGCTTCAATTCAATGTAAATTCCTTCCTGGTTTAGGAAAAGGTGGAAAAATGTCTGCTAGTGAGCCAGATACAGCAATTTTTACCACTGACAGTCCTAAAGATATTGAAAGAAAGGTTATGAATGCATTTACGGGAGGAAAAGATACAATAGAAGAACAGAAAAAACTTGGAGGAGAACCTGAAATATGTCCTGTATATCAATATTATTACTTCTTGTTTGAAGAAAATGATGAAAAATTAAAAAAACGATACAATGATTGTAAAAAAGGGAAGATTTTATGTGGTGATTGTAAAAAAGAACTCGTTGGAAGAATTAAGAAATTTTTATCAGAACATCAGAAAAAGAGAATAGAAGCAAAAAAAGTTATAGACAAGTTTATGTTAGAGGATTAAGATGTATAAATTAACTGATGAAGGAAAAGAATATCTTAAAAACGGTTTGCCAGAAAAACAATTATTGAAATTTATAGAAAATGAAAAACCATTAGAAGAAGTTTCTAAGTTTCCTAAATCAGAAATAGCAGTAGGATGGGCAAGGAAAATTGGATGGATTATAATTGAAAATAAAATTGTTAAATTAACTGAAAATGGAAAAAATATTATTGATAAAAAAACTGATTTAGATGAAGCTTTAGAAGAAATTGAAAAAAAAGGTGAAGTAAAAGAAGAATTAATAAAAATTCTTTTAAGTAGGAAATTGATTGAAGAAGTAAAAGAAATTGAAAAACTAAAAAAAACTTCTCTTTGGAAAAGAATATTTGGAAAGGAGGAAAAAAAAGGTGAAGTAAAAGAAGAAATAGCCCAATTAACTCCTGATTTAATAAAATCTGGTGAATGGAAAAACAAAACATTTAGAAAATATGATGTAAGTGGTCCAGCCCCAAGAATTTATCCTGGAAAAAAACAACCTTACATTCAATTCTTAGAAGATATAAAAGAAAGATTAATAGGATTAGGATTTCAAGAAATGAGAGGTCCTTTAATTGAAACTTCTTTTTGGAATTGTGATGCTTTATTTATTCCTCAAGATCATCCTGCAAAGAGCCTTCATGATTTGTTTTACATGAAAATACCTAGTAAAGGAAAATTACCTGATGAAAATTTAATAGCAAAAGTGAAAGCTACTCATGAAGGAGGATGGGTAACTGAAAGTAGTGGTTGGGGAGGAATTTGGAACAAAGAAGAAGCAACAAAACTAGTTTTAAGATCTCACACAACAGCTGTATCTGCAAGAACACTTTTTAAAAACAAAGATAAACCAGCAAAATATTTTACAATAAACAGAAACTTCAGACCTGATGTTATTGATGCGGGACATCTTATGGAGTTTTACCAATGTGAAGGTATAGTGATTGGAGAAAATTTAACATTTAGACACTTATTGGGTTTTTTAAAAGAAATTGCACAAGCTGTTGGATTAAAAGAGGTTAAATTTAAACCTGGTTTCTTCCCATATACAGAACCCTCTGTTGAAGGTTTTGTTAAACATCCTACTGTTGGTTGGATAGAAACCTTAGCTGCAGGCATGTTCAGACCAGAATTATTAAGACCTTTAGGTGTGGAAAAATCTCAGGTTTTAGCTTGGGGACTCGGTATTGGTAGGTTGGCTATGGCTAAACTTGGTATTGAAGATATCAGAATGTTGTTTTCAGAAGATTTAGAATGGTTAAGGAATGTTCCTTTGGTGAGATAAATGATATTTACAGACCTTAGACAAAAAAAATTACTTAATAAAGTTAAAGAATATTATAAAATTAATAAACCTGATATTTCTCATGAATTTGATCATACATTAAGAGTTATTCATTGGACAATTATTTTATCCAAAAAGGAAAATGTGGATTCTTCAATAACAATACCAGCAGCGATATTGCATGATATTGCACTTCCCATAGTTGAAGATGAGAAACATGCAAGAGAAGGAGCAAAACTTTGCAAACCCTTTTTAGAAGAATGTGGTTATTCTAAGGAAGAAACAGAAAAAATTGCAGAAACAATCTCTATGCATAGTCAAGACGATACTAATCCAAATAAAACATTAGAAGGAAAGGTTTTATTTGACGCTGATAAACTGGACGTAACAGGACCTGTTGGTTTACATAGATGGTTTCTTGAATACGCAAGAAAGGGATACAAACATCATGAAGCATTAAAAAAGACATTTAATAAAATTAGTGAATTGAAAAAATTATATGGTGATCCATTCTTCTTCACAAAAACAGCAAAAGAAATTGCGGGGGAAAGAGTAAAATTCATTGAAGAAGAATGTAAAAAAATTTTAAAGGATTTAGAAAAATTTAAGGAAATTTATGATGAGACAGAAGTGAGTGATTAAATGGTTGTTATAGAAATTGATAAAAAAGATTTGTTAGAATTAGTAGAAAAACAATTAACAGATGAACAAATAGTAGAAACTTTGTTTTTAATAAAAATCGAGGCAAAAATATCTGGGAATGTAATAGAGTGTGAATTAAATCCTGACAGACCCGACATGTTTTCTGTTGAAGGAATAGCAAGAGAAATGAAAGGATTCTTAGGAATTGAAACTGGAATTAAGAAATACGATGTTATTGATTCTGGTATTATACTAAAAAAGCAAAAAGCTGATGTCAGACCTTGTATTGCATGTGGAATAATAAAAGATGTTGTTCTTTCAGATTATTTGGTAAAAAGTTTGATGCAAGTTCAGGAAAAATTGCACATGAGTATAGGAAGAAATAGAAGAAAAGTTGCAATAGGTGTTCATGATTTTGATAAAATAGTTCCTCCTTTAGTTTATAGAGATGTTTATGAAGAAAAATTTGTTCCATTAGGAAAAACAGAACAAATGACTATAAAAGAAATATTAGAAAGACACCCAAAAGGAGTAGATTATGCTCACTTAGTTAAAAATAAATATCCTTTAATTTATGATAAAGAAGGTGTTATAAGTTTTCCACCAATTATAAATTCTGAAAGAACAAAAGTTACAGAAAATACAAAAAATCTTTTCATTGATGTTACTGGAACTGATGAAAAAACTGTAAATCAGGTTCTAAACATTTTATGTTGTAATATTGTTGAAAGATGTGGAAAAATATTTAGTTTAAAGGTTAGCAATAAAGTAACTCCACAGTTAGAACCTAAGGAGATTTCTATAAGTGTTGATGAAATTGATGGAATTCTTGGAATGGGATTAAGTGAAAATGATATAGTTGAAAATCTAGAAAAAATAAGATATTATATTAAAAAAATGAAAGGTGGAAAAGTAATGATTGGGATACCTGCTTACCGTTCTGATATTCTTCATAAAATCGATATAATAGAAGATGTTGCTGTTGGTTATGGTTATAATAAAATTGAGCCTATTTTACCTAAAGTGGCAACAATTGGAGAACAGTCTGAATTAGAAAAATTTTCTAGAAAAATAAGAGAACTAATGATTGGTTTTGGATTCCAAGAGGTTTTAAGTTTTGTTTTAACAAACAAAGAAAACAATTTTGTTAAAATGGGTGTGGGGGGAGATTCTGTAGAAATTCTAAATCCTACTTCCAATGAATATAACATATGTAGAACATGGTTACTACCAAACATGATGAAAATTTTATCATCAAACAAACATAGAGAATATCCTCAAAAAGTTTTTGAAATAGGTGATTGTGTTTTGCTAGATGAAAATCAGGAAACTAAAACTAAAGAAATCAGAAAATTAGCTGCAGTTATTTCATATGATAATGCTAACTTAACAGAAATGAAATCAATAATAGAAGCTGTTTTAAATTCTCTAAACCATAAATATGAAATTAAGGAATATAATCATCCAAGTTTTATGGAAACTAGATGCGGAGAAATATTTATTAATGGAAAACAGATAGGATTTTTTGGAGAGATTCATCCAAAAATTTTAGAGAATTGGAAATTAGAAAAACCTGTAATAGGTTTTGAAATAAAAGTCGATTAAATGGATAGTTTATTTCATTTTGTATTTCCAATAATTGCTGCCTTAGCAGCTAGAATAAATATTAAGCATCCAATAAGAACAATTTTAGCAACTGCAATAATAACCGTATTAATAGACTTAGATCATTTCATAGGCATAGAAAGGGCAACATTCCATAATGTTTTTGTAACAGTTTTAATACCAATAATATTGATTTTATTAACATTAAATTTAAAATCTAAACATTATCTTAAAGGATTTTCTTTTATTTTGTTAATATTTTTATCAAGTCATACTTTCGTAGATATGTTTTCTTCTCCACCATTAGGAGGCGGTATTGGCATAATTGAAGGTACTGGTGTTGCTTTGTTTTATCCTTTAAATAATGAATATTACTCTATAAATTTTAATATCGGAATACCATTAAGAATTTCGGTTTCTCCATATATGATAGAGGGTTATATAGTATCTTCTTTAGGTTTTGGTATATTATTATATTTCATAATTATTTTAGTACCTTGTCTTTTCTTGGATGACATAATAGAAATGGCAGAAATAAAACATGAAAAATTTATAAAAGTTAGCAAAGAATTTTTCAGAAATCTTTTAAGAGATTAGTTATCTTAACCAGAAAGTTAATTTTTCAAACCAACCCATTTTCTTTTTCCTTTTTTCAACAAAAGGTTCCCCTAATAGTTTAGCTGCCAGTTTTCTAAATGCTCTAGATGCTCTACTTTTTGGTTTATAATGAACAACAGGTTTTTTTCTTTTTATTGATTTAGGAACTGAAGAGTCTTCTGGAACAAGAGTTAAGACCGGAACACCAAGCATTGATTTTATTTCAGAAAGAGGCATCTCATGTTTTTTACCTTTAACCCTATTTACAACAACACCTAAAACTTTTGCTCCACCTTCTTCTGCAAGTTTTATTGTTTTCAATGCATCTGTAACAGAAGGTAAATCAGGATTTGTTACTATTAATATTTCATCGGCCAATCTCATAGCAGTTAGTGCTTCTTTACCTAAACCTGCTGCAGAATCAACTATTATTACATCAGCTCTTCCTAAAAGATTCAGTAAAGCACCTTGTAATTTTTCTATTTTAGTATCTTTTACTGCTTCAGCTGACAAAGAAGCAGGAACAACTTTCATTCCAGTTGGATGATCATAAATTGCAGCTTCTATAGGAGTTCTTCTTTTTAAAACATCATGCAAAGTTATTGGATAAAAGGGGATTCCTAAATGTAAACTTAAATTCGGAGTAGTAACATTTCCATCAATTACAATAACGTCTTTGCCTCTATTTACTAAGGCTGCCCCTAAATTAGAGACTGTAGTTGTTTTTCCTACTCCACCTTTACCAGATATCACAGATATAATCCTAGCCATATGAAAATAATTTGTTTAATAAGAATAAAAAGTTTTAAAAATGCCCTCGACGGGATTTGAACCCATGACCTACTGATTTCTTCATCTTGTTTCAGATCTTCTAAGTCTGGACTTAGAAGTCAGTCGCTCTATCCAAACTGAGCTACGAGGGCATAATGATTTTATTTATTAATATAACTTATAAATATAATACTGATGGTATGAATCGAGAAGAGGCTCTAAAATTAGTAAGAGAGAACATAAATAAAGAAAATTTGATAAAACATATGCTTGCAGTAGAAGCTATAATGAAAGGTGCTACAGAATATTTAGGTGAAAAACAAGAAAAGTGGGAATTAACAGGCTTGTTGCATGATATTGATTTTGGAAAAACTGAAAATGATCCAGAACATCATGCTTTAATAACTGAAGAAATCCTTAAAGATAAAGTCGATGAAGAAATAATAAGGGCAATAAAATCCCATAATTTTGAGCATACAAATGTTAATCCAGAAACAAAGATGGAGAACATATTAATTGCAGCAGATGCTGTTTCAGGTTTGATTATTGCAGCTGCATTAATCATACCGTCTAAAAAACTTGCTGATGTTAAGGTAAAAAGTATTAAAAAGAAATTTAAACAAAAAGATTTTGCAAGAAATTGTAATCGAGAAAGAATGTTATTTTGTGAAAGGGCAGGAATTCCAAAAGAAAAATTTTTTGAAATATGTTTAACAGCATTACAAAATATTTCAGATGAATTAGGATTATAATTTATAATATAAAGGTAATTAATATGAGTTTCAAAGGTATAGAAGAAAAGTGGAGAAAGCGATGGAGAGATACCAAGATCTTTGAAGCAAAAGATAAAGGAAAAAAATATTATGTTCTAGAAATGTATCCATATCCTTCTGGTTTTGGTGGTCATGTTGGACATATAAGGAATTATATGATAGGAGACAGTTTTGCTAGATTTATGAGAATGATAGGTTATAATGTTCTTTACCCAATGGGTTGGGATTCGTTTGGTCTTCCTTCTGAAAATGCAGCAATAGAATGGGGTATACATCCCCAAAAAGGTGTAGTTAAGAGTATAAAAATCTTCAAAGAACAACTTAATGCTTTATCTCTAAGTTACGATTGGACAAAAGAGATAACAACATCTGATCCTGAATTTTATAAATGGTCTCAATGGATATTTTTGAAATTATTTGAAAATGGATTAGTTTATAAAAAATTTGCACCTGGTAACTGGTGTCCACAATGTAAAACTGTTTTAGCAAATGAAGATGTTAAAGAAGGGAAATGTTGGAGGTGTGAAACAGAAGTGATACAAAAAGAAATCAACCAATGGTTTTTTAAAATAACAGATTATGCTGATAGACTTTTAGAAGATTTGGAAAAGATAGAATGGTCTGAAAGATTAAAAGGTATGCAAAGAAACTGGATCGGGAAGAGTTATGGTATCAATTACATATTTAAAATCAAGGATATGGATAAAGAGATAAAAACATTTACAACAAGACCAGATACCTTCTTTGGAATAACATTCATGGTAATAGCTCCTGAACATCCTTTAGTAAAGGAATTAATCAAAGATGCTAAAAACAAAAAAGAAATAGAAGAATTTATAGAAAAATCTAAAAAACTTTCTGAACTTCAAAGAACTATGTTAACAAAAGAGAAAAAAGGTGTTTTCACTGGAAAATACGCTATTAATCCTGTGACAAAAAAAGAGATTCCTATTTGGGTTGCAAATTATGTTGTTGCAACTTATGGAACTGGGATTGTTATAGGTGTTCCAACACAAGATCAAAGAGATTTCGAATTTGCAAAAAAATATGATTTAAGATTAAAAAATGTAATTAATCCTCCTGAAAAAAAATTAAAAGAAGAGGAAATGACAGAAGCATATACTGAAGAAGGAATAATGACAAATTCTGAACAATTTAATGGAATGAAAAGCAAGGATGCTATCAAGGCTATAGGTGATTTCTTAGTTGAAAATAAGTATGCAGAAAGAACTATAAATTATAAAATAAGAGATTGGTGTGTTTCAAGACAAAGATATTGGGGAGCTCCAATACCTATTGTTTATTGCGAAAAGTGTGGAACTGTTCCAATACCTGAAAAGGATTTACCTGTAAAACTTCCTTTAGATGTTGAATTCGGTAAAAAAGGTGCACCACCATTGGCAACAAATAAAGATTTTGTTAATACTGAATGTCCAAAATGTGGAGGCCCAGCAAAAAGAGAAACAGATACAATGACAACATTTGTTGATTCAGCTTGGTATTATCTACGATATACTTCTCCACATTATAATAAAACTATATTTGATAAAGAAAAAGTAAAATACTGGCTTCCAGTTAACCAATATATCGGTGGTATTGAACATGCTGTTGGCCATTTAATGTATTCTAGGTTCATAACAAAATTCTTGAAAGATATAGGATATCTTGATTTTGATGAGCCATTTCTAAAACTATTAAATCACGGAATGGTTAACAAAGGTGGAGTAAAGATGAGTAAGTCTAAAGGAAATGTTGTTGATCCAAGAGATGTTATTAAAAAGCATGGAGTTGATGTACTTAGAACGTATATGCTCTTTATGGCACACCCAACTAAAGCTGTTGAATGGTCTGATAAAGAAATGGGTGGTGTTAGTAGATTTTTAGAAAAAACAAGAAAAATAATAGAAAATATGAGAAATGTAAAAGGAGATAAATATATTGAAAGTGTAACTCAAAGAAAAATAAAATCAATAACAAAAGCTATGAAAAATCTAGAACAAAACATTGCTCTTCTAGAACTTATGGATTTTGTAAATAAACTCTCAAAACATCCTTCTCTATATTCATATAAAATATTTTTGAAGATGCTAACACCTTTTGCTCCACATACAACTGAAGAATTGTGGGAAATGTTAGGAGAAAAAGAAATGATTTCAGTCCAAAAATGGCCTGAACATGATGAGTCTAAAATAAATCTTAAAGTAGAAGCTGGTGAAGAACTTATATATCAAGTTATAAAAGATATTAGAGAAGTTAAAAAATTATCTAAAATAGAAAAACCTAAAAAAATAACAATATTTGTAGCACCAAGTTGGAAGCATGAAGTTTTTGATTCTGTTTTGCAAGGAACTGAATTAAAAAAAATTATTAAAAATTATAAAGGTAAAGAAAAAGAAGTTTCTGATTATTATAAGAGATTACATAAGAAAAAACCATTAGAAGAAAAATTCTTGAAAGGAAAAGAATTGAAATATTTGTCAGATGCTAAAGAATTTTTAGAAAAAGAATTAAAATGTAAAATAGAAATAATTTCTGCAGAAAAATCTGAACATCCTAAAGCTTTGGTTGCTGAACCTGAAAAACCTGGGATATTTATTGAGTAAAAAAGTTTAAATCTTTTTTCATTCTTCTATTAATTAAGGTGTAAAAATGGTTCCAGAAGGTACTTTATACTTTGTTTTTAAATCAATAATTAAACCAAAAGAACAAGTAGAAATTGCGAAAAAAATATCAGAGTTTGAATATGTCGAACAAGTTGAGTTAATTAGAGGTACTACACTTTACGAAGTTGCTGTAAGATTTAAAACACCAAATAAAAGAAAAACAGGAGAACTTTCAGTAAAAATAGCTAGAATGGATGAGATATTTGGTAAATCACTTGATTTTGATATTGTAAAAAAAAGAATAAAAAAAACTGAAAGTGGTTATAAAATTGAGAACCCATCATAGTGGTAAATTAAATTTAAATCTAGTTCTTTTTTATAATCTTCATGAAGAAATATACTATAATATTTTTCATAATCCTCGTAATAGCTTTCTTGATTTCTAATTATATTGAAATTTATAAAGATTACATTGTTTCAGAAGTCATTGATGGAGATACTTTTAAGACTAAAGATGGAAAAACTATTAGATTAATAGGAATTAATGCCCCTGAAAATAAAGAAAAATGTTATCAGGAAGCTAAAAATAAGTTAAAAGAATTTATTTACAAAAGAAAAATAAGACTAGAAAGGGATGTTAAAAGTAAAGATAATTACGGAAGATTATTAAGATATATTTATGCTGATGATTTGTTTGTAAATTCTGAAATGATTAGATTAGGACTAGCTAAATTTGAAGAAATTGAACCTAATAAAAAATATTCTAAATTATTTTTAGATTTAGAAAATAAAGCTAGAAGAGCAAGAAGATGTATTTGGGAATAATTTATTTCAAATATTTATCAAACCACTCTATTGTTAATTTAATTGCTAGTTTCTGAGCTTCGAGATTATAATCGGTATAATCTTCATTTTCCCAAGCATGATTTGCTCCAATAATCTTTTCAAGTTTTTTTGGTCCTTTCAAAATAGTTAATAATATTTCTGAATGACTAAATGGAACTATATCATCAACATCTCCATGAATAAGAAGCGTAGGTGAAGAAATCTTTTTAGCATAAGGAATAAGATCTATATTTTTTATTTCTTCTATAAATTCTTTACCAACTTTATATTCTTGCCCGTTACTTTTCTTTCCTTTTATAAAACCTGTTTGTTCTAATTCCTGAAGTTTTTCTTCTGAAAGAAATCTTTTAGCTAATGCAGTTTCTCTACGAAATAAAGCAGTATACCATAGAACCAAACATTTTATTTTTTCATTATAAGCAAGAATAGAAATAGAACCTCCCATACTTTCTCCAACAAGAGCAATCTTATCATATTTTTTTGACATTTTGTTAATAATTAATTTCAAATCACTAACTTCTCCTTTCATGGTCATTTTATGAAATTCACTCCAATCATCAGTAGTAAATCTAAAATTAAATCTCAAAACAGCAAAACCTTTGGATGCTAATTCTTCAGCTAATTTGATGAACAAACCACCAGGACCATTTATTGAACCTGTGAAACCATGAACCAAAATAACTAATGAATTTGTTTTATTTTCAGGTAAATGTAAAATAGATTCTACCTTATAACCTTGATTTTCAAAATAAACTTTTCTTATTTTCATAATTATAATTTAGAAAATTAGTTTATATAGCATGTGCCTTATTCCAAAATTCTTCAAACTTATCTTTATAATCTGTCTTACAATTCAAGAACCAGATTCCTTTTTCACTTTCATCAACAGTCATCCCATGTTTTCCATCAATCATAACTAAATAAGGTAAAGCTCTTCCTAACCTCATATCAATATTAATACTTTTTAATTTTTTCAAAGTTTCAGGATGAAGTTCAGCTGCAACTATTCTTATTTTAATTCCTCTTTCAACAGCTCTTTTTATTGCTTCTAAAAGAACAATATCATCATAAAACTTATCAGTTGTTACCAATATTTCATCTTCAGCTATATCAAAAAGCAAAGCGGCCTTATTTGCAAAATCTCCTTCATATTGCTCATAAGCTTTTTCTCCTAGCCATACTGTCTTTCCTCTAATCTTTAGAAATTCATCATATGTTTTTTCTAACTTACCAAATAATTCTTTTAATCTTATATAATCTTTGCTAACATAACTAAGAATTCTTTGGAATGGATTAGTAGATCTAGCTAGCCAAAAAACTTTACTTTTTTCCTGCCCACTTTCAATAAGTCCTTTTCTTTGCAAAGAATAAAGATATTTGTAAGCATTTGTAACAGATATTCCTGCTTCTTTTGCAATTCTAGAAGCCTCTGCTTTTATCACATCTCTGTTTGTAAGAATGAGCATTGCTCTTAAGATTCTTACTTCTAAATCATCAAATTGTTTACTCTCTTTAAGCATTGAACAAAACTCGTTTATTTCCATAGTTAAGTTATAGTATTTTTGATTTAAATTTATATTGTTTCTTATAAAACTTAGATTGTAAAGTATATAAATTACATTATCTAATTACTTTGCATGCAAATCAATGATTTTGTCAGAGTAGTATATTCAGCAAAAATAAAAGAAACAGGACAGGAATTTGATAAAACTGGAGATAAAACTGCTCCTATAATTGTTAAGCCAGGTTTTATAATAAAAGGATTAGAAGAAGCTCTATTAGAAATGAATGCTAATGAAAGAAAAACAATTGAAATACCTCCAGAAAAAGCATTTGGAACCAGAGATCCCAAATTAGTAAGACTTATTCCTATTTCTGAATTTAGAAAACATAATACAAAACCACAGCCTGGAATGTTTGTTCAAGCAGACAACATGAGAGGAAGAGTTTTATCTGTTTCTGGAGGAAGAGTTAGAGTTGACTTCAATAATCCATTAGCAGGAAAAACTCTAATATATGATTTAGAAATCAAAGAAAAAATTGAAAGTATTGAACACAAGATAAAAACTTTGTTTGAGATTTATAGAGCAGCTAATAAAGATAAAATTAAAGTTAATGTAAAAGAAAAAGAAGTTGAAGTTGAAATACCTCCACTAGTAAATTCTTTGTTTAAAAAGAAAATAGCTGATGATATTATAAAAATTTTAAATTTTGAAAAAGTAAAATATGTAGAAGTTTTTGAAAAACCAAAAGAAGAAGTAAAAACTTAAATCTTTTTCTATTTAATCTTATAATATGGTAGAGGAAATAGTATGGGTTTATTGGGGCAACTTGTTGATGCGGGGAAATGATGCTAGAGGATATAGATTACAAAAAAGACTTAAAGAAATTGAAAAGGAAGATTTACAAAAACATTTTCCTGAATGGAAAGTTGAAGATCACTCATTTGAACGTACCTTTTTAAAGAAAACTCGAGAAAAACTGAGGAAAAAATTGGTGAACAATGTTATTTCAACAAGAAATGTGGGTGTTAGAATAGAATGTATAAGTGAATATGGAAAAAATCTTCAACAATTACAAGATGCTAAAGATGCTCTCTTAAAATTAGCAGAAATTGCTGAAAGAATTAAGAAAGGTGCAATTGATAAAACAAGAGGTTTTATAGAAAAAGAATGGTCTAAGAATACAATAAGATATACTTCTTTACCAACTAAAGTAAATACAAAAGATCTTGTACTTTTAAATTTAATTAAAAGTGCTAATGAAAATCCTACAAAAGAAACAAGAGAAGAAACTAATTACAATTATGAAAGGAAAAGAACGTATACTGTAAATCCACTGGGTCCACAATCTTTTCAAATAGATGTACATTGTCTGTCTTCTCAATTTGAAAATTTTTATGATACAGAATTTTCTAAAATATTTACATTCTAATTGATTATATTTTCTTTTATAACATTTCAATTAAGTATAAAAATTTATATTTTCAAAAAATTACATGGAGGTTTTTTACAATGGCTATTAAAAGTATTGGCGGAGTAAGCAAATTATCTGATACTGATGAAGATTTAAGAAAACTTCTTGAAGCAAGAAGAGCAGATATAAAAGTTATGGGAATTGGCGGTGCAGGAAACAATACTGTTTCTAGAATGATGCAAGTTGGTATAGTGGGTGCAGAGGTTGTTGCAATTAATACAGATGCACAAGATTTGTTATACACTGATGCTGATAGAAAAGTTTTAATTGGAAAGGATTTAACAAAAGGCCTAGGAGCTGGTGCTGATCCAAAAGTAGGAATGGAAGCTGCAAGAGAAAGTAGAGAAGATATAAAGGATGCATTAAAAGGAGGGGATATGGTATTTGTTACATGTGGATTAGGTGGTGGAACAGGAACAGGAGCATCACCAATAATAGCAGAGATTGCACAAAAATTAGGATTATTAACTGTCGGCGTTGTAACATTACCATTTTCAATGGAAGGAAGACAAAGAATGTCAAATGCTCAAATGGGATTAGAAAATCTACAAAAAAATGTTGACACATTAATAATAATACCTAATGATAAACTTTTGGAAATTGTTCCAGATGTTTCTGTTGTAACAGCGTTTAAAGTTTGTGATGAGATTCTAGTCAATGCAGTTAAAGGAGTAACAGAATTAGTAACAAAACCTGGATTAGTTAATTTGGATTTTGCAGATATAAGAGCTGTTATGACTGATGGTGGATTAGCAATGATTGGATTGGGAGAATCCGATACAGAGAACAGAGCAGTAGAGGCTGTTGAAAAAGCTTTAAACAATCCATTGTTAGATGTTGAAATCGAAGAAGCAAATGGTGCATTAGTAAATGTTTCAGGAGGAACAGACATTACAATAAGAGAATGTCAAGAAATTGTAGAAGCGATTTCAGCAAAGATATCTTCTGATGCAAAAATTATCTGGGGTGCACAAATTTCAAAAGAACTTGGAGATATAGTAAGAGCTTTATTAATAGTCACTGGAGTAGAAGCACATGAAACATATGCTTATGGAGAAAGAGTTTTCCCAAGAGAAAAACAAAAAGAAATTGAAAAAATACTAGGAATAGATTTTGTTTAAAATTGAAATAATTGAAAAAGGGAAGATATATATAGGCATAATAATAAAACAAAAAGCATTTAAATAATATTCTTTATATAATAGTTTATTCTAGGTGTTTAAATGGAAAAGATTAAAAAATCGGGAACAGAGGGAAAACCTGGTTTAGGTGGTAGAATAAAAAATAAAATAAAAAAATATAAAAGAGTTTTAAGTGTTGCACATAAACCAGATAAAGAAGAGTTCGTATCATCAATGAGAATAACTGGATCTGGAATATTATTATTAGGTTTAATAGGATTTATAATATTTTTAATATATTTTATGATACAAAACTTCCAATCAATTCTTGGTGTTTAAAATGATAAGAACAATAAGAACAACAGTTGGAAGAGAAAATGCTGTTATTGAAACTCTTATAAACAAAATAAAAAATAACAATTTAGACATAAAATGTGTTTTTCATCCAGGAGAACTAAAAGGCTATGTTTTTATAGAAGGTGATATTGAAGCAATTAATCAAACCATTAAAGGAGTCCCGCATGTAAAAGGAATAATAAAAAAAGAAGTTAAAATTAATGATATTAAAAAATTCTTAGAAGTCAAAAAAATTGAAATTAAAGTTAATAAAGGAGATGTTGTTGAAATTATTGGTGGGCCCTTTAAGAATGAAAAAGGTAAAGTTACAAGAGTTGATGAAGCAAAAGAAGAATTAACTATAGAATTGTTAGAAGCGGCAATTCCTATCCCAATTACAATACCTATAGAGTCAGCAAGAGTCATTGAAAGTGCAGAAGAAAGTGAAGAAAAATGACAGAAATAAAAGCTATAATTGAAGGTGGAAAAGCAAACCCTGCTCCACCATTAGGCCCTCAGTTAGCTGCTGCAAAAGTTAATATTCAAGAAGTAATTAATGCAATAAATGAAAAAACAAAAGAGTTTAATGGAATGGAAGTTCCTGTTACAATTAAAATTGATCCTAAAACCAAAGAAATTGATATTTCAGTTGGCACGCCTTCTGTTGCTGTTTTAGTTAAAAAAGAGTTAAATGTAAAAAAACTGGCTAAAGCTCCTTTTAGTGTTTTTGAAAAAGATGAAGTTAAAGAAGAGTTTAAAGAGAGTTTAAAATTTGAACAAATTGTTAAAATTGCTAAAATGAAAATGGAAAGCATGAAAACTGATGATTTGAAAAAAGCAGTAAAACAAGTTGTTGGGTTTTGTGTTAGTGCAGGAGTTTATATTGAAGATAAAAAGCCTAAGGAAATTTTAGAAGAAATAGAAGAAAGGAAATGGGATGAAAAAATAAAATAGATTTCTATGTCTGAATTTGATATGTATAAAGAAAAAAATCCTTTACCAGTTGTATTAATAGCCCTATTTAATAAAAATAAAATTCTCTTAGCAAAAAGAAAAAGAGAGCCTTACAAAGGATTTTATGGAATACTGGGAGGAAGACAAACTTTTGGAATGTTAACTGAAGATATTGTAAAAAAAGAAGTTATGGAAGAAGTTGGTTTTACTGTAAAAGAAGGTTCTATAGAAATTAGAGGTTTATATAGTGAAATATTCCTTGATAAGGGGGGTAATCCAAGAGATCATTTAATATTCAGAACTTGCAAGGCTGAAGTTGATAAGAAAATATCTGATGATATAGAAGGGACAGATATTGAAAGGTTTGAATGGTTTGATTTGCCTTTATCTGAAGATATTAAAAGAAAAATGATACCAACAGACCTCTTAATGTTAGAGCACATTCTATCTGATAAAAACTATGATTTTAAAGAATTTGTAATGAGAGAGACAAATAACCACAACGAACTTAAAATCGTCTATATAAAATAAGCTTTAAATCTTTTTACTAATATTGTTTGTTATGCGCTTAAGTTATTTATTTATATTCCTTACAATAATAACAATAATTTTAACAATTTTGTATTTATTCGGCTATGACATATTAGATTTAATAATGGCAATGATTACAGTAGATTTTCTTTCTTTAGGAGCAATAATTGAACATCAGAGGAGATTTCCTTCAAAGACTATTAAAAAATTGTCAGGAAGAGTTGATAACATAGAAAATATATGTAATAATATTTATCGTACTTTAGGATCTAATCCAGAATTTGAAGAAAAATTTAAAAAACAAAAAAATGATATGAGTTATGTCCTTGATAAAGTAATTGAAGGCTCAAAAGAATTGGAGAAAAAAATAAATGGTTTTGGAAAGGTTTTAGATGGTTCTAAAATAAAAATTGCTGAAAGAAATGAAGAAAAAGAGTATGGGGATGAACAAACTTAAATTTCTTAATTGCATATTAATTTTATGAAGTTTTTTTGGGTCTTAGTATTAATAACACTAATAATTACTTCTTTCCAGCTAATGTTCTATAAAAGCTTAGAAATGATTTTAATACTCATCATAATAGATTTTATGGTTTTATGGACATATACTGAAATTGAAAATAATAAAAAAGATAAAGAGAGAAGTAGTTTAGTAATAAAAATCGAGAATCTCGAGAGATTAACATCTGAGTTATTTGAGAAAATAACCAGAAGGTTTTCAAATAAGCAAAATAATAAAAAAGAATTGATAGAGTGGTTAAATAGATTCTAATATTAATTAATTAATAAAAAAATAATTGAATCGACAACAAATCGACAAAAGGACTTTTCGAAAATTTTATTGTCGAAGAGAATAGAACTTTTTTCGACTGTCAATTAAAGAAAACAATAGTCCTTCTTCTTCCATCTCTTTTAGGTATTCATTACACCTTGTTCTCGACAGTTTGATTAATTTGCTTAGTTCAGAAGCCGTCACTTTACCATATTTTTGAAGTATTAATCTTATTGCTTCTTTAGTTTTAACAGAGATTGTACGTGGTTGAAGAGTCATTCCGCCAGCAGAAACAATATCATCTAAACCTTTTAATTTCGACTCTATCTTGTCGATTTTTTCACTTAATTTTTTTAATCTTTCTAATTCTATAGATATTTTTGCGTATTCAAGATGTAATTTCTTGATACCTTCTTCTAAGATTTTCTTCTCTTTATCTTCGGACTTAAAAAGAGCCATAAAATACAATATATTTTTCTATTTTTTACATATAAAACTATTTCGACACTTGAGTTTTTGGTAATTTTTTTTATAAGTGTCGATTATTTAACGAGTTATAATTAATTTTGGCTATATCTGCTTCGACATTCTTTATAGTAAAAGAAATTTTGGCCAAATGTGTTGTACAATATTGTACAAAGGTTAGTAAATGAACTCTGCAGATCCACGAAAATCTATACTTGAAGTTTTGAGAGAGCATCCAGAAGGTTTGACTCTACTTTCTTTAGCTAAATTTAGTGGATTGCATAGACATACTGTCACAAAATATGTTCATGAACTTCTGGGTGCTGGAATTATTTTTCAAAGAAGTGTTGGAGTTGCAAAGCTTTGTTATTTGAAAGAAAAATTCAAAAATCGAAGTGACGAAAAAAAGCTATTAGATACTCTAAAAGAGAGAAGAATAGGCAAGAAATCGCAATTAAAGATCATATCAATTGTAATGATTGTAACATTTTTATTAAGTGAAACAGCAATACTTGCTTATCAAAATACAAGTTTATTCAATGAAACAAACCTAAGTAATCTTTCAAAAATAAACACTAGTCCTTTAACTGCTAGTTATTATCCAAATATGTTTCCAAATGCTGCTTCTGTTGTAAATATTCCTCTTGACGAAAACATCAATTTAAGTACTATAAACATTTCGACAGAAAAAAACGTTTCTAACGAGAGCTCAAGTGTCGAAATTTCTAATGAAACTGTTCTAGAATTTAATGAAACTCTAAATGAATCTGAGCAAGTAAACAAAAGTACTATAGATCCTAATTTTACTATTCCTATAATTACAAATGAGACTGTAGAAATACCTGAAAAAACCTCAATAAACTTTGAAATTAAGCTAGATTATTCTGAGAAAATAACAAGAGGAGAAATTATAACAGTAAAAACAACTGTAATTAATACTGATTCTTCGACAACTAGAAATGTTGTTCTTGGTTGGAAAATACCAGATGGTTTTGAAATAGTTTCTGATAATGAAAAGGAATTCTGTGGAAATTTAGAGCCAAATGATGCTTGTATGTCAGAAATCAGTCTCAAAACCGACGTTTCGACAGTTCTTGGAATTAATGAAATTAAAGTTGTGGTGAGTTATGAAACATAAAGGTTATTCAGGGCAAAGTCAGTTATTGATTCCTCTAATCATAATTTTAACATCTGTAGCAGCATTTGCTGCAAACACAACCATAGATATTATTAATTCAACTTCAAATGATTCTAACTCAAGTATTACTGGAGATTTTATAGGAATACCTCAAACAACGGAGAAGAGCTTTCCAATAGAAGTTTTGGCTGACGTTTCTATTAATCTTGAGGTTGGAGAAAATCTTGTTAGAGCTACTTTAATTCTGGATAATGGAGATTTGCTTGAAAACCAGCAAATAGACTTTTACTTGAATAATACTCTTCTTGGTTCTGGTTTAACTAATTCTGAAGGTTTTGTTGATTTTCCTGTTTCTGATATGGGAATTCTAAAAGCTGTTTTTAGTGGTGATTCCTCTTTGTTTTATAATCCTTCTGAGATTGAGAAGGAAATAAAGCCAGTTGAAATATTAACTACTAAACAAGAAGAAAACATAACTTTAACTTTAGAAGAATCAGAAGGAATAAAGTTTTATAGAAGACTAGATTGTGACAGATGTGGACAACACAAAACTCCTCCTTTAACAGAAGTTAATATGAGTATATGGGTTAATAATGAAACAGGTAATTTAACAGATTATTATCCTACAGAATGGACAATTATGAATAATAACGGTGGAACAATAACTGTTCATAATGAAACTTATAATAAAATAGAATTTGATAAGCCTTCTAGTTGGTATATAATAGAAAGTCCTAATAGAACACTTCCACCAACAAAGTACTATTTCTTTTCTGAATTCGGTGGAATAATAAGTGATAGCTGGTTTGTAATAGTGTCTGATCCTGCAGCAGAATGTGTCTGGAAGCAAGATACTATCAGTTATTCTTGTGTTGAGAGTGGTGGACAGGATTCAGATTGTGATAATGGAAATAAAACATGGAATGTTGGTACAAGCTGTACAGAAGCAGGTGGTCCAACAATTGGCTGCTATATAGCAAACATAACTGTTTTGTTTTTCACAAGCAATGCTGCAACATCTCAGAATCATGATGCACAATTTATAATATATAACTCAACAGCTGCTCATTATCCAGCAAGTTTTAACTATCCTTATGAAGGATATTTAGGTCCTTTATATTCATGTGGTAGTGTAAATAATGCTACAACTCAACCAAACAGTCCTACAACATGTAATTTAACTGGTCGTGGATTTAATGAAACAAGCTATAACATAACATCATATGTGCCTGCCAAAGGGGCTGTTTCAGTCACACAGATTAATTATCAGTGGTGCTGGGAGGACGAGTTTCCAAAATTAGATAATCCTCTTGTAAATGATACACAATCAGGATTTACTGCAGGTTGGGGAAGTATATTTAATTTTTCAGTGGAAGTATGGGAACCCCAAGGTAATGAAACGAATATAAGTTTATGGTATACTCAAACCGCAGGACAAAATTGGATGTTTGCAGGATCAAAAAATGATACCTCACCCCCAAAAACTGCTCCAGGAAATTTGACTAATTTTACTTTAAACTTTAGTTGTAGTGATGGCTCAATTACAGATAGTTTATCAAATGATTTAGGAGTTTTGGGAGCGACAAAATACTACAAATTCAATGCTACTGATCCTTATTTTAATACAAACGATACTTATAATTATTATGGAAACATTTATTTCACACCTGTTAAAGATAATTTAACACTTTCAAATGCAACTCCTAATAATTCTGTAATCAACAGAACAGATAGTATCGATCTTTCTCAATTAGTTAATGATAGTATTAGAAGTGTTTCTTTAGGAGAAAATGAAGTTGGTGGTACTGTATACATACAAAGAGATGGCACTAACTTTAATGATTATTATATATCTGGAACTAATTCTACAGGTTATCTTAATTACAATTTAACCTCAACAACAATGTGTACTGATAATTTTGATGTGGGACTACAGAAATGGTATATATCAACTGATGGAAGTGCTTGCTATAATGGTAACCAATCAGAAAATCTTACTTTAACTATTCAAGGTATTCTAACTGCAACAGTAAAACAGCCTACTGGCAATCAAAATTATGATAGAGGCCAGACAGTAACAATAAAAGGTTATATTGAGGATGATTGTGGTGCAAAAACCGGATGGGAAGATAAAATAAACTTTACTCTAATAACTGAAGGTGGTACATATTATTGTAACCCTATTACAGAAGTAATAGGAGAAGCAGGAAATTATTCTTGTAATTGGGATTCTAATGAAGGAGTTGCAGGAACTTATAACATTACAGTTAATACAAGCGATGGATATTATTATAACTCTACAGTTAATGAAACAGATGCATTCAGTTTAGTGACAACGCCAAGATATGACAACATAAGTATTAGTCCATCGTCGGGAAGTGGGTGGGGCAATGAATATAATTATACTGTGGATATTGATGATGCGACTGGTGAAGAAGTAAATGTTAGTTTTTGGTTACAAGAGTCAGGAGAAAGTTGGACATATCAAGAAAGTAAGAATTGTACTGTTGGCACAAATTGTACAGATGTTTGGTTTGCTAAAAACTTTACTTGTAATGATCAAAATACATGGTTTTTTAAATTTAATGTTACTGATCCATATGGAACATCCAATGAATCAAGTGATACTGCAAATTCTCATGTAATAGGAAAGGACAATGTAACTATTGAGTATATGGCTGGAAACAACACAACTGCTAGTTTAGATACGCCTGCAACATTTATTCTAAGAATTTATGACTTTGAAAAAGGAACATATAATCTTAGTGCTCCAATTACTTTTAATGTAACAAAACAAGGTGCTGGAAATGATTATTATTTTGTAGGTACAAACACGACAAATGAAACCGGATATGTTATATTTGATTTTTATGCAGATCCAAGTTTTGATTCAGTCAGACAATATTGGAGAGGTTATGTTAACACTACACAATCTCCTCAATGTTATGATTTTAATCAGTCTAATGAATATAATGTTACTACTCGTTCTAATGTTCCAAAATTAGAAAACGAATCAGTTAGTCCTATAACAGGAGGGTGGGGTGATTCTAGAAGATTTAACATATCAGTGTATGATCAGAATGATACTACCAATGTAAGCTTGTGGAGATCTACAAGTACTGGAGGTCCTTGGATATTTGTATACTCTGAGAATTATACTAGCGTTGATACTTGGCAAAATCTTAGCTTTTTGATAAACTTTACTTGTAGCGAAGTAAGAACTGATCCATGGTATTATAAGTTTAATGCAACTAATGCAATTGGCAATAAAAATACAACAACAGCTGATAGTACCAGGAACTTTACTGTTAGTAAAAATGATGTTATATTCGTAGATTTTTATGGAAATAATACAATTGCTAACCGTTCTGGCAGTCAGGAAAATCTATTATTCTTAAGGTTAGTAGATGGTAATGGAACTAACCTTAGTGATTATAATGCAAGTTTTTATGTAACTACAGACGGTGAAAACTTTCCAGCTGTTGGTGTTAGTAATGATTCTAATTCTAGTGGATATGTTCATTATTATTTCAATCCTTCATGCTCACCAAAGAATCAAGTTGGTGATCAAATGTGGAAAGTTGAGGTTGGTGATGCTTGTTATCAGACCAACAGTACTAATACTTCTGGAATATACTTGAATCTAACTGTTATGGGTAACATTCTAATAACACTATCAAACCCGGATGGTACTGAAAATGTAACGCAGAGAAGTAACATGTTGTTCCTTGGTTCTAGTGATGATGATTGTGGAGATTCTCTAACTCTAAATACAACTTCTGGTTATGAAGAAGTAGAATATTATGCTAATAATTCTTCAACATATGGATTTTATTGTGATGGTTATACCCTCATAGGTGCTAACTCTTATAGATGTTACTGGAAAACCAATACTTCTACACCAGTTGGTTCATACAACGGATCTATGTTTGTAAATAAGAATTATTATTATCCGAATAATACATTAGATGATGCAGATAGAGGTTGGTTGTTCTATGTTGAAGTGTTAAGAGAGTTTGTAAATGTGAGTGTTAATCCATCATCAGAGATGTGGGATTATGTGAACTGGAATTTCTCTGCAGTGGCTACTAGTGGTGATGATGAGAATGAGACTATTAAATTGTTGTTGAAAAAAGGAGCTGGTGCATGGCGATTCTGTGAAGATGCTATAGCTCAATGTTCAAACATGACACCTACTAACTGTACTCATTGTGAAAATCAGACTTACTTCTGGTATGCTAACTTTACAGAGTCGAATGCTGGAACATGGTTCTATAAGTTCCAGATGAATAATACTAATACTCTTGCTGCAGACCATGAGACAAGTGGAACTGATAGCTTTGATGTATTGACAAGTGCTATTAGAGTATACTTAGAGAATGTAACTGTGGGTTCATCATGTGGTGGTTATACGTGCAGCTGGGGTGGTGGTAACTTTACATTTAATGTTACTGTGAATACTACTGGGGTTAATAATGCTACAGTATTCTTGTGGTATTCTCCAACAAATAGTGAACCATGGACATTGATTGAACAAGATAATTATACAATTCCTGGTGATCAATGGCAACAATTGAACTTTAGCAAAAGATATAATTGTAGTGATATAGGAACTAACTATTATTTCTTCAATGCTACAAACTACAATGGAACAACTAATACAACTGCATCTCAAACGTTTACAGTAACAAGAGATAATGTAACATTCAATTATATAGAAGGTCATAATTCTACTGCCAATAGAACCGGGATTCAGACTACGCTTTTGAGTTTTCAAGCAAAGGATTTGAATGGAACGAATCTATCGTCCTTTCCAATCAAATATTCTATAACAACAAATAACGTAACATATTATACAGATAATAATTTCATAGTTATTACTGATTCAAGTGGTTATGCTAATTTGTCATTTAATGCAACCTGTGCCAATGATTATTCAGGTGCTCCTAAATTCTTGGTGGGAGATCAACAATGGAAAGCTGAAGTGAATGATACTGAATTGAGTTGTTATTACAATAATGACACATCTAATTTCTTGTATAGAAATCTAACTGTTATGGGTAACATTCTAATAACACTATCAAACCCGGATGGTACTGAAAATGTAACGCAGAGAAGTAACATGTTGTTCCTTGGTTCTAGTGATGATGATTGTGGAGATTCTCTAACTCTAAATACAACTTCTGGTTATGAAGAAGTAGAATATTATGCTAATAATTCTTCAACATATGGATTTTATTGTGATGGTTATACCCTCATAGGTGCTAACTCTTATAGATGTTACTGGAAAACCAATACTTCTACACCAGTTGGTTCATACAACGGATCTATGTTTGTAAATAAGAATTATTATTATCCGAATAATACATTAGATGATGCAGATAGAGGTTGGTTGTTCTATGTTGAAGTGTTAAGAGAGTTTGTAAATGTGAGTGTTAATCCATCATCAGAGATGTGGGATTATGTGAACTGGAATTTCTCTGCAGTGGCTACTAGTGGTGATGATGAGAATGAGACTATTAAATTGTTGTTGAAAAAAGGAGCTGGTGCATGGCGATTCTGTGAAGATGCTATAGCTCAATGTTCAAACATGACACCTACTAACTGTACTCATTGTGAAAATCAGACTTACTTCTGGTATGCTAACTTTACAGAGTCGAATGCTGGAACATGGTTCTATAAGTTCCAGATGAATAATACTAATACTCTTGCTGCAGACCATGAGACAAGTGGAACTGATAGCTTTGATGTATTGACAAGTGCTATTAGAGTATACTTAGAGAATGTAACTGTGGGTTCATCATGTGGTGGTTATACGTGCAGCTGGGGTGGTGGTAACTTTACATTTAATGTTACTGTGAATACTACTGGGGTTAATAATGCTACAGTATTCTTGTGGTATTCTCCAACAAATAGTGAACCATGGACATTGATTGAACAAGATAATTATACAATTCCTGGTGATCAATGGCAACAATTGAACTTTAGCAAAAGATATAATTGTAGTGATATAGGAACTAACTATTATTTCTTCAATGCTACAAACTACAATGGAACAACTAATACAACTGCATCTCAAACGTTTACAGTAACAAGAGATAATGTAACATTCAATTATATAGAAGGTCATAATTCTACTGCCAATAGAACCGGGATTCAGACTACGCTTTTGAGTTTTCAAGCAAAGGATTTGAATGGAACGAATCTATCGTCCTTTCCAATCAAATATTCTATAACAACAAATAACGTAACATATTATACAGATAATAATTTCATAGTTATTACTGATTCAAGTGGTTATGCTAATTTGTCATTTAATGCAACCTGTGCCAATGATTATTCAGGTGCTCCTAAATTCTTGGTGGGAGATCAACAATGGAAAGCTGAAGTGAATGATACTGAATTGAGTTGTTATTACAATAATGACACATCTAATTTCTTGTATAGAAATCTAACTGTTATGGGTGATATAAATATTACATTTACCAAACCCGATGGAACTTCAAATTACACACAAGAAGATACTATGCTTTTCCAGGGTTATACCTATGATGATTGTCATGATGCTTTATTACCAACAGTGAAATTTTATGCAAACAATTCAAGTGATAATAGTTCCGAATGTACAAATGTAAATATTTTAGGTGAAAATGTATTTGAATGTGATTGGGAAACGACCATAGAAACGCAAAGGGGATGGTATAATACAACAATGAAGGCAAATATAACAGGTCACTATAATAACTTTAGCATAAATTCTGGAGATCCTGGTTTATTCTATCTATTTCCAATATACAAACTACAAAACGAGGGTGCTGTTCCAACAACAGAAGGTTGGGGTTATAAAAATTGGAACTTTTCAATAAACGCATCTTCCGGAGATCCTGATAATGTTTACAACGTAACTTTCCAAATCAATAAAGGTTCTCCGCCAGTAGGATCAACTCCATGTAATGATTCTGTATGTGTTAATCAAACATATAAGGAATGTAGTTATCCTGATTGCGTAGGAAGAACAGTTTATTGGTATAGAAATTTCAGTTATAATGATCAGGGCACATGGTTCTATAAATTCTTATTAAACACTGAAGAAACATCTGGTAATGATATTATCATTGTTGAAGAGGATAATATTACTATAAATCGTTCATCTCCTCCAGACGAAACTATTGTTAATAGAAGTGGGAGTCAGAGTGTACTGTTTGTTGTATTTGTTAATGATACTGATGCAAACCATACAGCTGGTAACCTAACAGATGGTTTCCCATCAGCTACAATATATTTCAATGTTACTAACACTTCAGGAAATTATATAACTTATGGATCGAATCTAACAAATGATACTGGTCATTCTAATGTTAGTTTTAATCCAAATTGTACGTATCCAAATGGAACGCAGAATTGGACTTCTTATACATTAAATGATCCCAATTATAAGAACTTTACTATGAATGTTCATAACATAACAATCTGGGGAGACTTAGAACCACAAGAAATCAGAACATATAATACAACTGATGAATCAGATATCTTTTATTGGGACCAAACAATTAATGTTACCGGAGTTATAGAAGATGATTGTGGCAATAGAATTTCAAATGAAACTGGAATAAATGTAACTTTCAAGATTTATAAGAACGATACTTATCCATCAGAAGCAATTGCTCTATGTACAGATGTTGAGTATCTTGGTAATGGAGTGTATTCTTGTCAATGGTTTGCTAATACTTATGAAAATACAACTTACAAAATAACAATGAATGCGAGTAATGTAAGTCTTCATAATAACGGGACTTATACAAAACCCGGAGCATTTGGTTTAAATGTGCCTCCAAACACACCTCCTTTAGTCGAAGCAGGTAGTGTAACACCAAATCCTGGAGCTTGGGGCTCAAACTTTAACTTTTCTGTTAATGTAACTGATGAAGATAATTATCAAAATGTTACTGTTTATTTGTGGTATTCTTCTGATGGAAACGAGCCATGGACTATAATTAATCAAACCACTTGTGTTGAAAACTGCACTAATAATAATGAGACAACTATATACTTTAATAAAAGTGATTATAGTTGTCAAGATATAGGAACAAGGTATTTCAAGTTTAATGCTACTGATAATTCAACTAAAGAAAATGCGGGTTCTGAACAAGATGAAGGACCTTATATGCTTAATTTAACAAGAAATAATGTTGATTTCATTAATGCTGTTGGTGATGGTGGAACTGTTAATAGAAGTGGAACTCAAAATATAACATTCTTTATTCAGATTAATGATACGATTAAAAATGTTTTAGTTACTTCAAATGTGACAAAAGGAAGATTCTGGGTAACTTATGATGAATTAAATTGGGATGATGGTAGTGACAATAGAACATCAAATGCTTCAAGTTATATAAACTACACATTTAATCCTACCTGTACTCCAACAAGATACAATGCAAGTGGTTCACAAAAATGGAAAGCAGGAGTTTTAAATGATTCTTGTTATGCTGATAATAACAGCACTAATTACAGCTTAACAATAAAGGGCGATTTAGTTAATTCAATAATAGAACCTAATGGAGATGTTGTCTCTGACCCTAACAACGTTACAATAATAGGAAATGTTACAAGTGATTGTAGTGATGATTTCGTAACTGATGCTAATGTTACTTTCAGAATTTCACATGAATCCTTTACTTATTTTGCTGAACCTGATCCAGCAAATAACAATGGAACATACTACAATGCTACACGTAATGTAACTGTAACTGAAGGAGGAAATTATTCAGTAATAATGAATTCTTCAAGAAGTATTTACAATCCTGATAATGATACAACTTCAAATGCATTCCACCATCAAATCAATCCTGAATTGACAAATGATTATGTAACTCCTAGCAGTAAAGCATGGGGAACAACCTTTTATTTTTATGTTAATGTAACTGATGATGATGATAATGTTACTGTTTATTTGTGGACGAGATGTACAGGAGGTAATACAACAGCGAATGATTGTTATGCAGGATCTGAATTCAAATTAAATGATACGCAAACCTGTTTTGATTGTGTAAATAATCAAACACAGTTTTCAGTAACAACTGTATCAAATAGTATAGGAAATTATGAATGGTTCTTTAATTCATCTGATAGTAATGGAGGAATAAATAATACATCAATAAAAACTTTTAACATAACAAAAAGACCGATATATTTTGTCCATCAACAAGGTAATGAAAGTAATGTTAGTAGAATAGGCAGTAACACAACAATACTTCAAGTAAAAGTTTACAGAGTTGGTGTTAATGGTGGTGCTGATGATGAATTAGATGGACTTCCAGTTAGGTTTTGGATAACCCTTAATGGAACTGATTGGTCTTCAACTATTAGACAGAACACATCAGGTCAAACAGGAGCCGGTTTAGTAGAACATTACTTTAATCCTACTTGTCCGACACCTGAGTTCTTCAAAACTGGTCAACAAAAATGGAATACTACATTTGCAGGTAATGCCATCTATTTCTCAAATACATCTGAAAACTTTAACTTAAATATCAATTCAACTTTTATTGGAATTATTAATGTTCCAAATGGTGACACCTTTGCTACTGGTTCAAATATTTTCACTTCAGGAAACTTAACAGATGAATGTGAAATCATAATTGGAGCTACAGTTACCTATGGTGTTGAAGGTGAGCCAACCGTAACTTGTTCTGGTACAGATCACAGTAATGGTACTTATACGTGTACACTACCAACTTCAGGGTTGTTAACAGGTTGGTATAATGAAACAATGAATGCAAGTAAAGCATATTATGAGAATTTGTATCATATAGATGAAAATAATTTTGAAATGAGAGGTGGTCCAACCCTATTTAGTGAACAAATCAATCCAGCAACAGAAGGTTGGGGCTATAACTTCACTATAAATGTTACAGCTGAGGATACAGATCCAAGTGATTATATCAACATAAGCTTGTGGAAGAGTGTTGGTGGTGGAGAATGGATTGAAATAGCAACCCAAGATTGTGATCCAGGAGTCTGTATAACTCCACAACCATTTTTCTTTTATCCAGAATTCAATTGTACTGATTATTTAAATGGACCGAATATAAATTTCAAATTCAATGCTACAGACTCTTATGGATTAACAGATGAAACCTCAAATTTCTCTGCAACTTTCCAAAAAGACAATGTAACATTCACAATAGTTCAAGGTCAGGGAATAAATATTGGCAGAGAAAACGAAACAAATAATTTCATTATAATAGTTAATGATTCTGATAGAAATAACAACCCTGTAAACGCTTCACAAGAAAGTGATAATTCTATTAATGGTACATTCTGGTTTGGAACAGTCAGTGGTTCAGCAACTTTTGATGAGGGTCATAATGTGTCAATAGAAGATGCTTCTGGTCAAATG
Organism: uncultured archaeon; assembly: GCA_964347265.1. Classification (GTDB taxonomy): domain Archaea; phylum Aenigmatarchaeota; class Aenigmatarchaeia; order Aenigmatarchaeales; family Aenigmatarchaeaceae; genus CS1-C013. Next base: position 126,176 of record CAYFXV010000001.1, read on the forward strand.
AATTATACTTTTGATCCAAATTGTAGTTACGAGGTTGGAAATGAATACTGGTATGCAGAAATTATTGATAATCAGTGTTATGATGATGAAAGCATGGATACAACAAGTCAAACTTATAATCTCTTTGGCCAATTAAAAGTAAACCTTTATACACCCAGCGAATTTTCACAATGGAATGTAACAGATTTTATTAATTTTAGATGGAATGTTTCTAGTGATTGTTATGCTCAAGAAGGAAATATTAGTGGGTTATCAAATACTTTTGAACTGAATAACTTTGATAATACTTCTAGCTGTACAGACATAACAGAACCTTTTGCTGGCAATTATAATTGTACTTGGAATTCTACATCTCAACCAGAAGGTAATTGGACTGTAAATATTACAGCCATTAATAACACGCACTGGTGGAATAATTTCACTAGTTATGCAGATTGGTTCTTCTTAAATAACAGAAACGCAACTGGATCAAATCCAACAGTCAATCCTCCGAATGGAGGGTGGGGAGGATTTTATAGATATAATATAACAGTTAATGATTCGGAAAATGATACAGTAACTTGTAGGTTATATACAAATACAAATGGAACATGGGTATACAAAGGTTCAGATACTATTTCCACTCCTGAAAATTGTTCAATTGTTGTTAATGATTTTAGTTGTGGTGATCAGGGTAGTGGAGAATTCTACTTTATGATAAATGATACATACAATGTAGTAAACACATCTCAAACTCTTGGAATAACAGATGGCCCAAATTTAGGAACTGATGAAGTAACTGTTACTTTTATACAAGAAGGCGGAGCTCCTGATTTTTATGTGAATAGAAGTGGCAATCAATATACAACAATGGTATTATTAGTTAATGATACCATCAAAAGTGAACAGCCTAATAATACTAATGTAACATTCTGGGTAACTACTAATGAAACTGACTATGATTCTGGAAATGTAGTAACAACAAATTCAAGTGGATATGCAATTTATAAATTTAATCCAAATTGTACTGGTCCGTTTTATGATGATGGAAATCAAACATGGATAGGAGGAACTACTGATGGTTGTTATAATGATACTAATACAACTACGAATTTCAGTTTGAAGATTTTTGGAGACTTGATAAACACGGTGATTGAACCAACAGGCGGGTTCACAGTTTTGCGTGGTAACAATACAACTATAAAGGTAAATGTAACTGATGATTGTAATGCGTCAGTTAACATAAGCACAATTAATATAACATCAATACAAGATACAAATGAATATGAATGTTCACCGATTCTACAATACTTTGATGTATCACCTACAGGATTCTATAATTGTACATTTAACACAAGTGATCCAGTTTTAATGCCAGCAAGATATTATAAAATAAAAGTTAACACGACCTTGGAGAACCATACTTATGAAGAAGTGAACGAAACTAATGCATTCTTTATTGAGACAGAACCTGTTTTATCAAGTGAGACTGTAATGTTACCTGAAACAGGTTGGGGTTCAACTAATACTTTTACTGTTAACTTTACAGACGAAGATTTGGATGCTAATAGTGAAGTAACAGTTTGGTTTAGAAAATGTACTGATGAAACATGTACTGCATATAGTCCTGATTGGACTTCTGCAAATTCAATAAGTAATAATTCAGTTTCTGGTATTGGAATAAATGTTTCATTCAATAAAACTTGGGGTTGTGGTGACATAGGTTATTGGCAATACAAGTTTAATGCAAGTGATTCAAGAGGTTACACTAATGAAACATCTATTCATAGTTTTAATTTAACTAAAGATGATGTATCAATAGAATATTTCTGGGGCAACAATTCTGTTGTTAATAGAAGTATATCGGAAAATCAAGTCTTAAGTGTAAGAGTAAAAGATTTAAATAAAAATGTTTATGTTGGAGTACCAATCGTATCAGCAAGTGGAAAATTCTGGGTTACAAATGATACTTTAAATAATTTCCTTGAAGTCTTTTCTGATGTCAGCTCAGATAATAGTTATTTAAACAGAACGTGGAGCCCAAATTGTACTTTTGCAATAGGGCCACAGAAATGGAAAGTCAACATATCAAATGATGGTTGTTATCAAGATAATACAAGTGATGAATTTAAGATAAACATAACAACCTATCCATTAGTTGTTAATATATTACAACCAACAGACAATACAACGTTCTTAAAAGGTATAGATAACATTTTGGTTAAGGGTAATGTTACTGATGATTGTTCTGCTACTTTAGGGAAGGGAATTGTAAATGCGACAGTAATATTTACTGCTGAAAAAATAGATGATGGCTTTTCTAGTTCAACACCAGCACTATGTACCGTGTATAATGAAAGTGATGGGGAGTATAATTGTACTATATTGAATACTACACATGAACAAGTAGATTGGAATTATGGAATTTATAACATTACAATGAATGCTACTAAAAATTATTATAATAACTCAATAACAAAAACTGAGGAAGATGCATTCGTACTTGCAAGCGAACCTGAACTAAAAACTATAACTGTTTCTTCAACTCAAGGTGGTTCAACAGGTGGATGGGGAGAAATATGGACATACTCTATTCAATTAAGAGATAATGACACTAATACAGTAAATGTCAGTTTATGGGCTTACAATTTGAGTGGAACAGACGTATGGGAATTGCTTAACTCAACAACGTGTCCAGGAACATTATGTCCAAATCCTACATCAAGTTTTCAAACAATTACATTTACTGGCCATAATTATAGTTGCTCTAACTTAGAAGGTTTGTATTCAAGAGGAATAACATACAAGTTTAATGCTTCAGATAATCTTAATTATACTAATCAAAGTTCTAATGATACATTTACTTTAGAAAGGGATAATAGTTTTACTTTATATATTTCTGGGGGTGGAACAAGTGTAGATAGAGAAGGAGATGCTACAACGAGACTCATTCTTCAAGTTCAAGATGAGGATAGGGGATATGTAATTGTTGAAGGCGGTGTTAGTGCAAAAATATTTGTCACATATAATCAAACTCAATGGGATTCTGGAGCAGATTTAACAACTAACAGTTCACCAAATGGTGGTTATGTAAATTATGATTTCAATGCAACATGTAGTTATGAAACTGGTTTGCAATGGTGGAGAGGAGGCCCTTATGATGATTCATGTTATAAACCAAGCAACAACACTCCAAACAGAAGTGTTTATGTTTGGGGCCAATTAAAGAATAATTTAGAATTACCTAATTATGGTTCAATTTATTACACTGGTGATCCAATAACAGCAAGATATAATACAACTTCTGATTGTGCAGGAGAAAGTCTTATAGCTAATGCAACTCCTGCTTCAATAGAATTTAGTTTATCAGGTTCGACTTGGTTTAATTGTACATCATTTAACAATGAATATGATGGTTGGTATAATTGCACTTGGACAGACACAATCCAAACACATGGACAATGGGATATAAGACTTAATTCTAGTAAATCGCCAGACTATTATAATTCTAATAGTACTATTTATACTGATTGGTTTAATTTGACCGATTCGCCCCCAAGTTATAACAATCAAAATGTAAGTCCATCAAGTGGAGGATGGGGAACTTCATTTAATTTTAGTATAAATGTTTCTGATATTGATGCAAATGATATAAATTGTACATTATTTACATATACAAATGGTGCTTGGACAAACAGAGGCACTACAACTGTTTCTCCATCGTATCCAAAATTATGTTCAATTATTGTTGATAACTTCACTTGTAGTGATATTAACACATCATCATTAAACTGGTTTAAGTGGGAATTGGAAGATGTAATAAATATAAATAATACTACTAACACTACTGGCCCGAATATAACTAAAGATTCGATACAAATAATTCATCTTTCAGGTGATGGCCAACCAGTAAATAGAACTTATGGTAGTTTAACCATTAAAGTTTTTGTAAATGATACTACCAAGAATCAGGGTGTTGGTAGCGGTAGTGATCCGACAGCTACAGTATACTTTAATATTACAACTAATGGAACAAATTATATAACTGAAGATTCTGACACAACATCTAGTGGTAATGCAAGTATTGATTTTGCTCCAACATGTAGTAATTATTCGATTGGTCTGCAAGATTGGTTTGCTTATGTTTTAGGGGATAGTTGTTATATTGATCAAAATTCATCCACATTCAACTTAACAGTACTTGGTAGTTTAACACCTCTAATCACTTTACCTACTGGAGATAAATATCTGAGAGGTGAAAACGATACAATAATAAGAGGTAATGTAACTGATGATTGTAGTCAGGCATTTAATACCTCAATAGTTAATTTCACAGCCATACATCAAGACAGTTCTACTGAAAATTTATGCTCTCCTACAAATAATGAAAATGATGGTTGGTACAATTGTACTGTAAATAATACTACACATGCTACTTGGACAGCGGGAGCTTATAGAATTAAGTTTAATGTTACTGCTAATAATTACAATTACAATGAGAGTATAGATAATTGTGCACCCGGAACAAATGATGAAAATGGTGGTTGGTGTACAAATAATTATAAAGGATTCTGGTTAGAAACCAAACCTAATCTAACTGCACCATCTGTCAGTCCATCAGGTGATGGTGGTTGGGGAGAGACATGGACATTCACTGTTAATTCTACTGATGAGGATTATGATAATCTAAGGGTTAGATTATGGATTAGGAAGTGTGATGATGATTTGTGTGGTAGTCCTGGTGCATGGCAGTTAACAGGAAGTAACACTTCTGTATCTGGTATTAATACAACTGTCACATTCACCAAGAGTAATTTTGATGAGGATGCTATAGATTCTGGTGGTAAGTGGCAGTATAAATTCAATGTTACTGATTATGTATCTGCTATTCCAAATTATGATGGATGGGATAATAACGAGACTCTTATTTATAATTTCACCTTACAGCCAGATGATATTAACATCACATATTTCTGGGGTAATAATTCTGTTGTTAATAGAAGTATTGCACCTTCTCAGTCCAATGTTACTTTGAGTGTTAGGGTGTATGATACTGATAGGAATGCTTTATTAAGTGCTGGTGCTGGTGGTACAGGTAAGTTCTATGTTACAACTGACCCTTATGATACTAACAGTTTTATTGTTGATAAATCCGGAATATCTGTTACTGGTAACGGATTCATTAATGAAACATTTCCAAATACTCTTTACCCATCTAGTAGCGAACCTTGTAATTATTCTATTGGACCTCTTAGATGGAGAGCTGAATATTCTGGAAGCGCTTATGAAGCTACCAACTCTAGTGATTTCTTTGTTAATCTAACAACTTATCCATTACAAGTGAATCTATATAACCCAGATAATGATACATTCAGGAGGAATGTAGACCCGATTCCTTATATTGGTAATGTTACTGACGATTGTACTGATGTATTGGGAACTGGTGTTAGTAATGTGACTACAGTCACGTTCCAAGGTTATTATGGTACTAACTATCCATCATGGGCTCTTTGTCAGGATGGTTCAGTCACTGATAATAATAATGGAACTTATAATTGTTCAGTAACATCATCAGCTGTTGCTGCTTTTAATAGGTATAATCTTACATTTAATGCTACCAAAGAGTATTATAATGATTCAAACACAACAGAGATAATTGATTCATTCTGGATTGTTACTAACCCAAGACTGGATGGTGAAGGTGTTACCACAGATGATCAAGGAAGTGTTCACCCTTATAGCTGGGGTGCTGTATGGACATTCTCTGTCACTGTCACTAATCCAGATGTGTCTCAGTATACATTTGATGATATGAATTTATCATTATGGTTGAATCTAACTGGTGATTGGGAACTTGCTAATTCTACCATAGCTGATGCAGATGATAGTGACTATGCTACTGGTAAACAAGTTAGCTTTATACAGTATTTTGATTGCGGTGATGTTGGCAGTAAGCAGTATAAGTTCAATATCACTAGTTTCTGGAATTATAACAATACCACAGCTGCTAATGGATTTAGTATAGACAAGGATGATGTTACTGCTGTGTTTGGTTCTGATCCTGATAACATCAATAGAGAATCTGGAAGTGAATTGTTTGTGTTCAGGATAAGAGACGATGATAATTCATCTTCTTATGTGACTAACAGTAGTACTAATGTTACTATTTACTTTGCTTATGAGGAGAATCTTAATGAGTATAATATATCTTATACTGTTAATCCTAATTCAACCGGATATTTGAATTACAGTCTGGATCCTGATTGTAATTATTCAACTGGGATACACTATTGGAAAGGTGGAATTGAAGAAGATGGTTGCTACTATGGTGACAATATATCTGCTGCGACTTACAATATCACTGGACAGTTGAAGAACAATTTGACATTACCTGTTTATAATTCCAATTATAATGTTACTGACCAGATACCTGTTAACTTTTCAACATTAAGTGATTGTTCTAATGATAGAACAGATGAGAATCCTGTTATCAATGCTAGTGATTTTAGTATTGAAATGAGTCTGGATGGCAGTAGTTGGAGCGAATGTTCTTCAGATAATAGTTATCTGGGTTGGTATAATTGTACATGGAACTCTACTGATAAATCAGAAGGCCAGTGGGATGTTAGGGTCAATTCTTCTAAGGATGGATGGTTCTACTCTAACTCTTCTATATACACTGACTGGTTTAATTTGTTGAACTGGAATGTTACTAATACTTCTGTTCCTGCTGTATCTCCTACAGAGGATGGATGGACCAGAACTTATAACTATACTGTGAATGTTTCTGACCAGGAAGGAGATACAATCAATTGTTCATTGTTTATTAGTAAGGATGACCAAGCAACATGGACTTACAATGGTTCTTACATAGTTTCCGGTACACCTGGCATTGTTACTACTGGAACATGTTTTATAGAGATTAATGACTTTACTTGTGCTAATATGGGAACGGATAATTGGTTCAAGTGGAGAATAGAGAATGGTGAGCCACAGAATGCTTGGAACACTTCAGCTATTCAAGGTCCTAATCTTACTGAGAGTAATGTTACTGTTATTCTTATAGAGGGTGATGATTATGTGTTTAATAGGAGTTATGGCGGTAATCAGGTTAGAAGGTTAGGTGTTAATGTTTATGACGATGATAACAACAGTTTTAATCCAAATATCTATGTTAGTTTCTGGATAACTAATGATACTTCTTCCTATAGACTTGAAACAAACAATACTACTGATTCCTCTGGAAATGCCAGTTATTATTTTGATCCTAATTGTACTCATTCAGTTGGCATGCAGTATTGGGTGGCTGGAGTTACTGATAATTGTTATGAGGATATGAATGCTACTTCAACTAACTTCACTCTCAATGTCACTGGTGATTTGAAGTTCAACATAACATCTCCAGTTAATGATACTTATCAGGGAACCAAGTATATTAGAGGTGTTGATAACATTACATTCAGAGGTAATATTTCTGATGAGTGCGGTGCTGATATAACCAGCGCTGTGATTAACTTCACTGCTATACAATCTGGAGAAGAGCACATGTGTTCTTCTGTTAACAATGAGGGTGATGGATTCTATAATTGTACTGTTGATGGAAGCGATACATCTTCTTGGAGTCCATCCAATTATCAATCCAGTATTAGTTATTCTGTTAAATTCAATGCCACTGCTAGTTTCTATAATTATAATGAAACTATAGATACTTGTTCGCCTGCTACTTCTGGTTCTGGGTGTACTGATAGTAAGAGAGGATTCTTATTAGAGACCACGCCTAATCTCACCGATCCTGGTGTCAGTCCATCAGGTGATGGTGGTTGGGGAGAGACATGGACATTCACTGTTAATTCTACTGATGAGGATTATGATAATCTAAGGGTTAGATTATGGATTAGGAAGTGTGATGATGATTTGTGTGGTAGTCCTGGTGCATGGCAGTTAACAGGAAGTAACACTTCTGTATCTGGTATTAATACAACTGTCACATTCACCAAGAGTAATTTTGATGAGGATGCTATAGATTCTGGTGGTAAGTGGCAGTATAAATTCAATGTTACTGATTATGTATCTGCTATTCCAAATTATGATGGATGGGATAATAACGAGACTCTTATTTATAATTTCACCTTACAGCCAGATGATATTAACATCACATATTTCTGGGGTAATAATTCTGTTGTTAATAGAAGTATTGCACCTTCTCAGTCCAATGTTACTTTGAGTGTTAGGGTGTATGATACTGATAGGAATGCTTTATTAAGTGCTGGTGCTGGTGGTACAGGTAAGTTCTATGTTACAACTGACCCTTATGATACTAATAGTTTTATTGTTGATAAATCTGGAGTATCTGTTACTGGTAACGGATTCATTAATGAGACATTTCCAAATAGTGGTGTTTGTAACTATTCTATAGGACCCCTTAGATGGAGAGCTGAATATAGTGGAACTGCTTATAATGATACAAATTCATCAGATTTTTATGATGATTTCTTTGTTAATCTAACAACTTATCCATTACAAGTGAATCTATATAACCCAGATAATGATACATTCAGGAGGAATGTAGACCCGATTCCTTATATTGGTAATGTTACTGACGATTGTACTGATGTATTGGGAACTGGTGTTAGTAATGTGACTACAGTCACGTTCCAAGGTTATTATGGTACTAACTATCCATCATGGGCTCTTTGTCAGGATGGTTCAGTCACTGATAATAATAATGGAACTTATAATTGTTCAGTAACATCATCAGCTGTTGCTGCTTTTAATAGGTATAATCTTACATTTAATGCTACCAAAGAGTATTATAATGATTCAAACACAACAGAGATAATTGATTCATTCTGGATTGTTACTAACCCAAGACTGGATGGTGAAGGTGTTACCACAGATGATCAAGGAAGCCTTAATCCTTACAGTTGGGGTGCCACATGGACATTCTCTGTCACTGTTACTAATCCAGATGTAACTGGATATAGTTTTGATGATATGAACTTATCATTATGGTTGAATCTAACTGGTGATTGGGAACTTGCTAATTCAACTACATGTGATGCAGATGATAGTGATTATGCTTCAGGAAAATCTGTTAGCTTTATACAGGACTTTGATTGTGGTGATGTTGGTAGTAAAGAGTACAAATTCAATATTACTAGTTTCTGGAATTATAATAATACAACGTCTGCCAATGGATTCAGTATTTTAAAGGATGATGTCACTATTATATCTGATTCTGACCCAGCTAACATCAATAGAGAATCTGGAAGTGGATTGTTTGTGTTCAGGATAAGGGATGATGATAATGCTTCATCTTATGTGACTAACAGTAGTACTAATGCTGCTATTTACTTTAGTTATGAAAATGTTAGTGAGCACAATATATCTTATACTGTTAATCCTAATTCAACCGGATATTTGAATTACAGTCTGGATCCTGATTGTAATTATTCAACTGGAATACATTATTGGAAAGGAGGAACCACTACTGATGACTGTTATTATGCTGTTAATTTATCTTCCGATCCTACATTCAATGTTACTGGACAATTGAAAAACTCTATTATACAACCTTCAGAAGATTCTGAATTCGCGATGGGAACCTTAGTAAACATAACATCAAATATAAGTTCTGATTGTCAAGAAAATGTAAGCAGTGCAACTGTAACGCACGAAGCAAGTTTATATGGATCAGGAACTTGGGAATGGGCCAACATATCAGCAATAGAGAATGAAGAGTTTGGAAAATATAACAGTACTTGGAACACTACTTTCAATCAAGGAGGAAATTGGAGCTTTAAAATAAATGCAAGTAAATTAAATTACTATTCTAATTCAACAATATTTACTAATTGGACTTATTTGAATAATACGGCGCCAACAGCTGAAAATGCTTCTGTATCTCCAGAAACTGATGGTTGGGGATCTAATTATAGTTTTAGCATTAGTGTAGATGATATGCAGTATGATAATGTTACATGTAAGTTGTTTACTTATACTGCAGGTTCTTGGTCTTATAGGGGAAACGATACTGTCTATTTGGGAGTAGGAAATTGTACAGTTAATGTTACAGACTTTACATGTAGTGATATTAATACAACATCATTAAATTGGTTCAAATGGGAAATAGATGATGCTACAAATGTATTCAATACTTCAAATGTTTCAGCACCGTCCATAACAAAAGATAATGTGACAATATATTATGAGTATGGTAATAATAGCACAGCAAATAGAAACATGTCTCAAACAGATTTATTAATAGTAAGAATATTTGATAATAATTCTCAAAAATATGTTGGCTCACAAATTCCTAATGCAACTGGAAGAATATTTGTAACAACTAATGGAAATGATTTTGATTCTGGAACTCAGAATACAACTAATTCTTCAGGTTACTTAAATATTTATTTTGATGCCACTGGCGACTTTAGTGTTGGATTGCAGAATTGGACTGGAGGAACATATGGTGATAGCTGTTATTATGATGCTAACTTGACTCAAAACTATACTTTAATAGTTAAAGGAGATTTGGCAAACTCTATTAGTTCTTGGATTTCTCCAGGTGGAAAAGGCGAGTCTGTTGTTAAACCTGATAATGTTAGCTTCCAGATGCTAGTTAAAGATGATGAAGATTTGGGTATTACAGGAGCTTCTCTAAATGTTACTTTTATTAACAGTTTATATGGAAATAATTTTACTTGTGATACTATAATGGAAATTAGTAATGGTTATTACAATTGTACCATCAATACAACATTAATGAGTGCAGGTTGGTACAACATAACTATTGACTCAAATAAGACTTATTATAATGATGGATATTATTTTGATTCTGATGTTTTCTATGTAGAAACTATACCAGCATTAATCACACCAATAATTTTATCTCATAACGGAAGTGATATTGGGGGTTGGGGAGAGACATGGACTGCAATAACAAATGTTACTGATGAAGATCAAGATAATGTTACATTGAAAGTTCAAGTAAAGAAATACACGGATCCTGATACTCCAGCTAATTGGTTAGATGAAAATCAGTCAAGTTATTTCGACAATCCAGATTTGAGAGGACCTGTAAATCAAACTATTAATTTAACTTTCCAAGATTTGGACTTCATGGATGATCAAGTAGTTTGGCAAGTTAGATTCATGGTCAATGATACTGACGGTTATGGTTCTATTTCAAGTTACACTAATTTCACAATAGACAAAGATGATATTCTTATTGAATTACTTTATGGAGATAATGAAGAGGTTTGGAGGAATGGAACAGAAACTCTATCCTTAATATTAAACGTAACAGATCTTGATCAAAATCTACCAGCAGATCAAGTGAATATGACCTTTTATATAACAACAAACAGTAGTGATCCTGAAAGTTTTGATGGCGGAGCAACATATCAAACTAATACAAGTGGGATTTCTGAATATCCATTTCAGCCAGATTGTCTTTATTCAACAGGTGAGCAGACATGGTATGGAAAAAATAATCCTGACCCTTATTATAAATACAATTTCACACAAAATTACAGTTTAAATATAAAATCTTACATTGCTTTAGAAGTTAATTATCCAACTGGTCAAAGTTTTCTTATAGGTGCACAAATACCATTTATTGGAAGAGTTTTTGATGAGTGCTTCAACATTTCTAATGCTGAAGTTAATTTTTATGACAGACGACCTGGAGCAACTGAAAGATTTTATACATGTTACGGTACTACAGATTGGGGAAACGGAACTTACAACTGTACATGGGATTCTAGCAATAAGCCTCCTGGTTGGCATGGTGTAAAAATAGAAGCAAGAAAAGAGTATCATGGAAACTATCCAAATTATAATCAAACAATACGTTATATTGATGGATACGAAACTCACCACCTTTCAACTCAACCTTCAATTTCACTTGGTTGGAGTAGCTATCCTTCTGTTGATCCAAAGGTTGATGGATGGGGTAAATTAAGAACTTTTCAAGCAAAAATAACTGATTTGGATGGAAGCTTAAATAACATAAGTTTATGGAAAAGTTTCGATAATAATACTTGGTATTTGATTAATTCAACTAACATGTCACCTCAAGGTGTAGATGTACAGGTAAGATATAATTTAAGTGGTGTATTAACAGATCCATTTAAAAACAGATTTAGTTGTGACGATCTTTCTAATTCAACAGGTGGAATAGTTTATTTCAAATTCAACACAACAGACATATTTGGATACGGTGACGAAAGTGAGATTGATAACTTTACTGTACAAGTTGATAATGTTACTTTGACTCTGGACCCATTAAGTAATACGACTACAAGAAGAATAGCAGATAATAAAGCATATCTTAGATTCACGATAAGAGATGATGACTATGGTAATTATTATCCTGATAATGTAAATGGTAGTGTATGGATTACATTAAATGGAACAAATTATAGTTATAATATTACAAATAGTTCTTACTCTGGAAACCTTACAGTATATTATAACTCTACTTGTAATTCAGATGTAGGCATTCAATATTGGAAAGGTGGAACAATAGATTCTTGTTATGAGATGAAAAACACAACTAATGAAACTTTAACTGTTTATGGTCAATTGAATGTTTCTTTGATAAGTCCACCAAATGAATCTGTAATAAATCGTGATAAAAATGTTAGTTTAAATTCAAGTGTAGAAGATGAATGCAGTCAAAGTATTTTCGATGCAACAGTTAATTGGTACAACTCTAGCTCATACTCATTAGGAAACGATTATAATGTAACTTGGCACATTCCTGTTGAGTATAAATTAGGTAATGAAACAATTATAACAAATGCAACAAGAACTTATTATGACTACGACAGCAATAACACAACTGTATATGTTTATGGTTGGAGTGATGTTAGTTATATAGAACCATTAAATGAAACAACCTATGATTCAGGAGATGGTGTTGATATAGCATGTCGTGTTATAGATAGTAATACCACGCAACCGATAGCAAATTATGCTGTGTTTATTTATGTAAATGATGAATCTCTAGAAAACTTAACCACTGATTCAAATGGTTGGATAAATACAAGTTGGGACACAAGTGGTAAATCAGCAGGATGGTATAACATAACTTGTTCAATAGAAGATAATTCAACTCTGTATTATAATACTTCTGCCTCACAAAATGAAACTTGGATAATGTTAGAAAGGCCGCTTAAAATAAATATAATACGTATGGATGGTTCTGCATGTCAACAAGGACTTGTATGTAAATGGATATACAGAAATGATACATTTAGTCCATATAAAGTAAACATAACTGTTCATGTTATGGATGCCAGCATCGGAAGCGCACAAGATGCAAATGTGACATTTTATAATTCTACTAACTTTTTAGGAAATTGTACTACAAACTCTACAGGTTGGTGTTATTTAGAGAATTACAATCCTGCCAACAACACAAACCCAGCCATTATTACAATTTATATTAATGCAACAAGACCTGAAAATGAAGACTCTGTCACAAATACTAGTTTGTTAAGAGTAAAAGGAATATTAAATGTTACAGTTATATCACCACCTGACATAGTACGTTGTGGTGCAAGTGGTTATGATTGTTCAAAATCTGAAGCAATTAATTTAACTGTTGATGTTTTTAGTGAAAACGGAGAAAATGCATCAACATTAAATCCAACTGTCACTTGGTATAATGAAACCTCGCAAGTAACTTCTGGTGGTGTAAGTATATTATTGCCTCAAACAAAAGTTAAGGAGCAAGATACTGGAAATCATAATTTCATGGCTGTGGCAACTAAAGACAATTATGATGATGGAAGCGCTAATGTTACATTTAACATATCTGGTGTTGTTACTGTTACTTGGATTTCTCCAACTGTAGAAACTCCTTATCCCTATGATTTCTATCCTACTTGTTATGTAGAAGATGAAGATGCGGGAATAGGAGTTGATGAATATTTAGTTAATTTCTCTTATAAGTGGGAACCGACACCAGATTTCACATTTAATGGAACCTATTTAACAAACTCAAGTGGTTATGCAAATTATACTTTCACACCAACACAAAAAGGAAATATATCATTTAACTGCACAATAGGAGATAATACAAGTAGATATTATTCAAAAAGTCCTACACAATATTTTGACATAGAATACGATATTTGGGTAAAAGATTTAGATCCACCAGAATTTTATAATGTTTCTATAGTACCTAATGAAAGCATGGAAGCAAATCTTAATTATACTAACATAACTGTTTTTGTTAATGATAATTATGAAATAAAAACCGTTAAGGTTTATATAGAGTATCCAAATACTACCACTGAAAACTTAACAATGACAAATCTAACTCCAATACAAAGTGAATTTGGTTATTATAATGCAACTTATAATCTTACATTTACTCCTCCGATAGGAGGTATCTATAACATAACTATTTATGCTATAGACGGAGATACAGAAAACAATTATAATTCTACATCAAAATATAACATAAGTGTCTGGGGAGGAATAAATGGTTCTGTTAGTCAATGTGTTAACAATACAAATGATGGTGATTTAACAGACTGTGATTCTGACATAACTGCACCATTTATTTCACAAACAAATAGCTTTACATTTGAAGTAAGATCAAACTTCACAAACTTAGGTCCAGCCGGTGCATATGAAATTAATTTAACTCATTCAGAAGATCCAGTTGGATCCTTAACATATGATGATCCATACCATGAATGTGGTCTTTTGTATCCAAATGAAACTTGTTCATGGAACTTTAATGTTACTGTTCCTGCAGCCAAACCTCCTGGATTATATTTAACTCATGTAAATTCAACATGGAAGAATCCTGATAATACATATCAAACAGTGTATAATACAACTTATATTAGTGTTGATTCCAACCCAATAATAAACATAACTGAAACTGAATTGATAAAAGATATAGCACACAATCAAACAACATATATTGGAAACATAACTATTGTTTCTGCTGGTAATGATGAAGTAAGAAACATTACTTTATCTTGGTATGGTATTAGCGGAGTAATGGGTTATTATAATTTGGCACTTAATTGTCCGCTCTGTTCACTTGATATATCACCAAATCAAGAAACCGTTTTATTTGCAGCAGACAACTTTACTTCGCATATAAATATAAGTGTACCTGCTGGCCAAGAACCTGGAAATTATCTTGCAGACTTAATTGTAATGAGTGAAAATGCTGGAAATGATACTGCATTGTTGAACTTAACAGTACCTTTAAATGATTCATGGATCAGAACACCATTATCAGGTACATTCGGTACAATTTTAGCTCCGCTAAACACAAGCAATTTAATAGGATATATAAATGTAACGAACATTGGAAATATTAAGATTGCTTTTGAAGTAATTAAATCTGGAGATATCTATTCATATACAAAAATAGATAATCAAAACTGGTTTAGTTTTGATTTAGAAAAATTGGTAACAAGGCCATTAAATCTAACATATTCTATACCAGCTGCTGCTAGTGTTGGTGTTTATGATATTACTATTTATATAAGGAATTTTTCTTTAACTGTACCACAACAAACCGTTAATTTTAGCTTAAATGTTACTGATGTACCACCAAATATAACAGATATTCAGATTGTTCCAACATCATTTGAACAAGGTTATGAAAATGTAACTATACAAGCTAATGTAACAGACAATTTCGCAGTTGACAAAGTCTGGACCAATATAACTCCACCAAATGGAAGTAGTTTTATATTATTGATGCAAAACTATACAGGTTTTATATATAACATTACATATGTTTATCCTGTAGCAGGAACTCATGAAATTATAATATGTGCAAATGATAGTGCATCTTTATTAGCATGTACTTCACCAATAAATATTACAAGTTCTGATACAACTCAATTAACAATAAGTACAAATGCTACCCTATTAAATGCTACACAAATAAGAATTGATTCTGGACAAGGTTTTGCAATTAACTTTTCCGTAAATAACATTGGAGCTTCAAGAGCAAATAATACTAATGTATCTATTTCATATCCAAGTAATATAACTGTATCTTATGACTATTTCGATTTTGGAGAAGTCCTGAAAAATACTTCAGAATATAATATAACAACAATAACTGTAGAGAATGCCACCGCACCTGGAATCTATGTAGTCAATCTTACTGTTAGTTGGACCAACCTTAATAACACATTTAATTCAAGTCTATTTAACATAACCATAAATGTTACACCAAATGCTGAAATCGATATTTTAGAAAATGTTATAAATAAAATAATTGAAGAAGGTGATTCAGACAATGCTACACTCACATTAAGATCTATTGGTAATGATAATGTTACAAATGTTAATATAAGCTGTTCTTCAGGAGAAATTTGTGATCCAGTTAATAACTTTATAATTGACATTGAGCCTTGGAACATATCCTTAATGCCAATAGGTAACATAACTTATGTTAATATAACATTCGGTGTACCTTCAGGTTATCCAACTGGAGATCATAGTGGATACATAAGAGTTGATTGGAATGATAGCACATCTACACAAAACTTCTCAGAAGAAATTCCTGTTAACATCCTAGTACCAGCAAATGTTTCATGGATACATAATCCAAAAACGATAGAGAAAAGAGTTTATGATAATGAAACAGGAAGTTATGGACAAATAAATATAACGAATACTGGGAATGCTAATGCTACACTAAACTTAACAATCAACGGAACCGTAGCTGAATGGTTGACATTAAGCAAATACAATATAACATTACTTTATGGTGAAATACAAACAATTTATGTTAATTACTCGTCTCCAAATATAACTTACAACACGAATTACACTGGTTATATAACTAGCAATATCACTGGAAGTTTAAGAGAAAATGCAACTACAAAAGAAGTGTCAACATTTGTAAGCTTATTTGTAAGTCCTTATGGCGTAAACATAACTTATCCAACACAAAACAATCCTATCTTAGATGTTAATCCAGCAGATACTGTACAAGCAAAGGTTAACATAACTGAAAATGGAACCATAGTGTCTTCTGCTGCAATGTTTGAAGTTACATTATTCAATGAAACGATGTCGAGTTCAGCAAATATTACTAGTTATCCTTTCAATGCTTCAGAAGGTTTTTGGTTAGTCAATTTCACAGCTCCGAATATTAGCATAGGAAGAATTTATAATTTAAATATTAGTGCAAACCATACTGGAGTTTATAATAATACAAGATATGATATTGAGTATGACTCTATAGTTTATAATGATACTACAGCACCTATTATAGATGTTATTTTTCCTGTAAGAACGCCTGCAAATCAAACTGTAAATATAAAAATAAATATAACTGAATATGGTGGTTTAAAAAATATAACTGCAAACATTACTCATCCTGACAATTCATCTGAAATTGTTAACTTAACTTTCTTATCAAGAGTTTCTAATGCTTATACATATGAAAATAACTTTTCTAATACATCTCAAATAGGTATTTATGTTTTAAATACAACAGCATGTGACATTTCAGACAATTGTAATTCAACATCTTCCTCTTTTGAAATTTATCCAACTGCATACTTTAGTGGTCATGCAGTAGATGTAGAATCAGTAGGTGAAGAACCTATATACATTAATTTCACATTTTATGATTCTAACACAACTACTATAAGGTTTAATTTTGGTACAAACTTAACTGACGGCTATTATAATGAAACTATTGATGTTAAATCATATGATTTGAAAGTGAAAACTGTAAATCAAAGCTTCAGACATACTATTGAATTTAATACTATTAGCATTAGCAGTAATTATTATAATCCTATAATACTTGGTAATATTCCAAGTGCTAGAACTACTATAAGTGCATTCAAAGGTCTTTACATTTATAGTAATTTGTCATCTTCTGATATGAAAATTATAATGGACTTTTCAGAATGTTTGAGTAATGGTTGTGGTCCCCCTATTTATGATCCTCAACACTTAGCAATATACAAATACGATAGTAGCTGGACACCTAAAGTCACTTCTTCACAAAATACTTTATGGACTAGAATAAATAATGAAAATGGTGATAATGCAGATAATTCTGTTAATTTAACTACTCTTTCTGTTAGTGCAACTGTTTCATCACTAAATGGAGCTTACATATTAGCTGAATTCATTTGTGGCGATGAAGAATGTGAAAACAGCTTTGGAGAAAGTACGAACAATTGTCCTATAGATTGTCCTAGCTTACCACCAACACCACCTACAGAACCAACAGAACCAACACCTGGAGGAGGTGGAGGAGGTGCTGGTATGGGTACTGGAATAGCAGGTGTAGCAGGTGCTGGAGGTGCAGCTGCAGCAATAACCCCTGCTCAACCGCTTCCTGTACCATTAGAAATAAAATCAACTTTATTAGAGACTACATTAGCTCCAGGTGAAGAAAAAATATTTTCAGTAGATATAACAAACAATTTAGACAGTGGTGCCACAGCAACACTTTTTGTTGAAGGACCTGTATTTGCTTTGTTGACTGTTCAAAAACCATCAATGTCAATAAAAGCAAAATCAACAGAAGTTAGTGAAATAAGAGCAGCAGCACCAGTAGCTGCTGTACCTGGGATTTATACAGGTGATTTAGTTATTAAATCTGGCAGTATTGTGCATAGAATTCCTGTAACTATAACAGTAGAACCTGTTGTGGAACCATTGTTGGATGTACAAGTAAAAGCCTTATCTAAGGAAATTAATCCTGGCGCAAATGTCAGCTTTGAAATATCTTTAGTAAATATGGGTGAAACAGCAGAAGTAGAAGACATAACTGTTACATACTCTGTTAAACCAGTAGCGAATCAAACAAATATAATATCTACTAGTTCAGAAACTTTAGCAGTTGAGGATAAAGTCACATACAGAAGAACAATTGAAATTCCAGCAGACACTCCTGAAGAGAAATACATTATTGAAGCTAATGCAAGTTATTGGTATGGTACAAAGTTTGCTGTATCTGCTGATAATTTTGATGTAACCACATTGCCTTGGCCTTTGCTGTTATTAAAAGCAGCATTCATGAATTGGATAACTTATGTTATTTTACTTGGAGGGGTTCCTGCACTAATAATTGGTATAAGATGGTATTCTGCTTATAGAGCATCTAAAGCAGCTAAAGCAAGATATATAGCACCTCTTGACTTTAAAACATTGCCACAAAAAAGTCCAGATTCATTATTAGTTGGTAAAATTGCTGAAACTGATGTAAAAGCTTATATGAGTATTCCTCAACTCTTGATGCACTCAATAGCTGCAGGTGGAACTGGATCTGGAAAGACAGTATCTGCTATGGTAGCTTCAGAAGAGTTACTAAAGAGAAAAGTTCCAATAATTGTTTTCGATCCAACAGCACAATGGACAGGTTTCATGAAACCATGCAGCCTAAAACCAATGCTTAAATTATATTCAAGATTTGGATTAAAGCCAACTGACGCAACAAGGTTTAAGACAACTGTTATATTAGTTGAAAACCCAAATATGCCAATTAACATAAAAGATTACATGAAACCTGGAGAAATGACTGTCTTTGTAATGAACAGATTGAAAGGAGAAGATTTGGATAGATTTGTTAGAAGAAGTATACAAGCAATATTTGACATGAGACCAACAGAATCCAAGCAAATAAAATTACTTGTAGTCTATGACGAAGTTCACAGATTATTACCAAAATATGGAGGAAAGAAAGGATATATTGCAATAGAAAGAGCATGTAGAGAATTCAGAAAGTGGGGAATTGGATTATTCTTAATATCTCAGGTTTTGTTAGACTTCAAAGGAGCAATAAGAGCTAATATAGCAAACGAGATACAATTAAGAACAAAATATGAAGGAGACATAGGAAGAGTAAAATCAAAATATGGTTCTGATTATGCATCAAAAGTAACAAGACTTACCATTGGTACAGGTTTATTCCAGAATCCAGAATTTAATCACGGAAGACCTTGGTTCTTAATGTTTAGACCTTTGTTGCATTCACCGTTTGCTTTAACTGACAAAGAGATTGATACGTATATGAAATTAGATAAGAAAGTAAAAGAGATTGAAGACAAAATTAAGAAACTAAAAGCAAAGAAAGTTGATACTTACGACATAGAAGTTGAACTAAACATTGCTAGAGATAAAGTTAAAACTGCTGCTTTCAGAATGGCTAAAACTTATTTAGAATCAATTGAGAAAAGACTCGAAAAAATGGGAGTTAAATGAAGAATAAAAAGAAGAATAAAAAAAATAAAAAAAAGAGAAAGCGAGAAAGCGAGAAGGACATAAAAGATATGTTGCTTCACTTAGAAGATGAATATAGAAAAGCAAGTATTTCAGAAAAAGATTATAAGGAGCTAAAAGAAAAATATTCAAAGAGACTTAATAAGATGAACAACGTGGCTAAGAAAGATCCTCCTAAAGAAAAGAAGAAAGATACATTAGAAGTCGGAGAAATAGAAGAAGTTACGCCAGAAGTAATAGAAAAACTAGCAACGCAACTAAGTGAGCAGCCTGAAGTTGAAGAAGAAGTGAAAGAAAAAAAACCAGGTTTCTTTGGTAGATTGTTTGGGGGAAAGAAAAAGGGGAAGAAAGTCGAAGAGATTGAAACTACCACAGCACAAGAAACTTCAGCTCCACCGACTTTTGAAGAATCAATGGATGAACCTCAAACATTAAGAGAGCCTTCAGAAGTTTATCAAACTTCTCAACCTTCACCTCGTTTTCCTGAATTAAACAAAAAAATTGGGTTGTTTGAAGTAGAAGTCGAGAAAGTAAAAGCAATGTTAGAAGCTGTAAAGGAAACTGGTCATGTTACAGATGAAAGTATACAAGCGATTTCTGAAAGTATTGGAGAATTGAGATCTTTAATATTCCAAACTGATGCTAGTTTAAAAGAAACTATGGTGAAAATGGAAAAAATAGAAGATGAGATTTCTGAAGTTAAACCTAAAGAGATTGTAAAAAAATTTAGAGTATTCGATACAAAAATTGAAAAAGATGACTTAGAAATTGAAAAACTTCAGAAAAAATCAGAAAGTGCTAATGAAAAATTAAATAAAATGTATGAGATGCTTAAAAGTATAGATGGTATAGAAAATCTAGTTAATGTAAACGAAAAAATACAAGAAAAATTAAAAGAGGTTGAGGAAGCTGTAAAATATATAGGGAGGATAGGAGCTAAAACAGAGAAACAGTTTATGGATTTGAGTAGGGGTTTAGAAGATTTGGTTCTATTCAAAGCTAAACAAGAAGATTTTGATGAAGGTTTAAAAGACATAATGAAATCTATTGATGCTCTAAATGTTAAATTTGAAAGTTATGTTAGTAAAAAGGATTTGGGTGTTTTTAGAGAGGATATATTAATAATTAAGAAACAATTAGAAAACATAAATAAAATTTTGCCATTAGCAGAAGTTAAATTGCCTGAAAACATAATTGATTTGAGAAAAGAAAGGGAAGACATATTGTTGCTTCTTGATTCTCTTCAAGAACAATATGAAAACAAAAAAATTACTAGAGCTGAATATAAAAACTTCAAAGAAGGTAATGAGACGAGATTAAAAGAAATTGAAAAGCAATTGGCAAGTGAATGGAAAAAAATTGAAAGGATTATAAAAGTTTCTGGGAAAGAAAAGTCAGTTGAACAAGCACCAGAACAAGCAAAAGAAATTGAAACTAAAGAAGAGAGAATAACAGAACTTAAAACTAGCGGAAAAAAAGGAGAGGAGATGAAAGAAGAGATTGAAAAAATTGAACCAGAAGAGAAGGAAAAGGAAGAAGAACCTGAATTAGAAGAGATGAAAAAAGAGGAAGAAGAAATTAAACCTGAAGAAAAAGCTGGGAAAGTTAAAAAAGAGGTAAAGAAAAAGGTAAATTTGAAGAAAAAAATTAAGAAAACGAAAAAAAAGAAAAAAGAATCAGAAAAATCAAAAATTTTAAGTGAAATTAAAAAAATGTAAATAAAGTAGACAAATCTTTAATAATTAATTAAGGAGAATCTTTATTATGGCAAAAATAATTAAGTTAGAAAATGTACAAAAAAATACAAAGAAATTCTATGAAATTTGTTCTGACATAAGTGTTTTACAAAGAGAACTAGATCAAATGTTGACTGCTATAGAAAAAAATTCTGTAGATTTTGAAAAAGGAAAAATTTCAAGAGAATTATTTAAATACAATGACGATAGAATGAAAAAAGAAAGTGCAAAAATAATTAAAAAAATTAATAGTTTTGCCGACTTGGGAATTGCTTTGATTAATAAAGTTAATAAAGAAATTGCATCTCAAAAAACAGAAACAAAAGAAAAGCAAGGAAAGAAAAAAATAAAAGAGATAAAGAAAAGTTTAGAAGAAAAGAAACCTAAAACTGTAAAGAAAAAGAAAGAAACAACTCCCAGTCCGCCACCAGTACAGACGCCTCCAGAAACATCTCCTGCTCAATAAAATAGAATAAGGTAGTTAAAATGGGGATAATAAAAAGAATAAATTTAAATTCAATTGAAGATAGTTTAGAAGAAATAGCTGGTTTATCATTTCAAGCAAAGTTTTTTCAAGAACAGCAGAAAGTTATAATGGAGCAAATAAAACTCAATAAATCTAGTTTTTCTTCTGGTAGCATTTCTAAATATGTTTACAATAAAAACAAAATTATCTTAGAAGATGAGGAAAAAAAAATGATTGGAAAGATAAATAAAACTATTAGTAAAATTCAGAGAGTCAATGATAATTTGCAAAAGATTATAAAAGAGTATAGAATTTAGTGAGAATTTGAAAAAAACATTTTTGAGTATTGTATTAGTAAATATTATGATTTTTTTTGCTTTAATTGCTATTCATGAAATTAGTCATATCTTTGTGGGTTACTGTTTAGGTTGTGAATATGAAAAAGCTGTTCTCTTTGACAGTAATTTTAATGGTCCGCACACTGAACTTATTTGCAATAACAGTATAAATGAGTTTTTTGTTTATATTGGAGGTTTGATAATTACATCGATCTTTAGTTTAAGTTTTCTGTTAGTGAACACCATTGAAAAAAATATGTCTTTTCTATCATTAGGTGTCTCAATAATTTTAAGCTCTTTAGATATTAGTTTTGTTTTAAATTCACAAACAATATTTTATCCTTTGCTAATTCTTGGGTTTTTCTTCATTACACTTGGAGAGTATTTTTTGACTTCTTCTTATATTAAAGAAGGTTTTTCTTTCAATTTTTTAAAAAATAAGAAGCTTCCATTAGAAGAGGAAATGTAGTTCAGCATATTTTAATATAACTTCTATAAATTTATTATGGAAAAAGTAATGATTTTATTAGTTTTACTTATCTCGTTCGTATTAATTTCTAGCTTATACTTCTTGAATTTAACAAGACTTACAGGAATGTTTATCGGATTTGGACAACCACAAAGTGCTGAATGGTGGAATATTTCTTGGCAATATAGATTTAGATTTGAAATTAATTCCACTCAATATAATAGAACAGATTGGCCAATAGAACAACAAATAAATTTTACAGACTTATTACCTTCTGGAACATTTGATATAAATTCTACCAGAGTTTTTGAATATTCTTCTGGCTCAATATTATATGAAATCCCAAGCCAATTTGAAGTAGATGAAAATTATAATGCAACAAACAATGCAATAGGCACTTTAGTTTTTCTCATGAATGGAACAACTAATGCTAACACTAATAGAACTTTTTATGTTTATTATGATTCCATAGAAAATGGTGCTAAAGAAAATCCAAATTATACAATTAATATTAACTATAATTGGGATGGAGAAGAAATTAATGTTAATAATTCATTCTTATCAATTAACATTGATACCAATAGATCGGAAAATACTTCTGGTATTTACCGTGTTTATAGTGGTGAAGATTATTTGCTTGACGTAGCAGACGAATCTAATAGAACTGCAGAATATCTTGAATACTCTAATGGAACATATAATTTCAGTTTTGATTTGATAGGTAATGCTAGTTTCACAAATGGTTCTGTAAGACTTATAATAGAACAGGTGGGAGATGAAATTATATTTGGATATCCTAGCCAAAAGACAAATGAAGGTCAAATAATTAAAAGATATTATATATATGATAAAGCTGGGCCTCAGAGCCAAGGAATTTTTATTAAAATCTGGCAAAGATTTTCAAACAATGCAGGTTATTCTATAGATAGAAATTCTACTTTTTCGGGTGCTTTAGCATTTGATGTTGAAAGAACTTTTGATTCTGGCAATGTATATAGTCATGAATCTAATACAACAAATCCCTACTCTTGGTCTAGAACTACTGGTGGAACTACTGGAGCTTGGGAAACTCTAGGTATAATTAATTTAAATCAAACCGGAACCTCAAACTACTTTGCCAATTATACTTCAGAGTGGGGTAGGGTAGGACTCCAACTTAATAATACTACTATAACGTCTGGATCTTACATAGAACAAACTTCTGTGGTTTATCTTGCTCCTACTGGTGGAGGTTTGGCTATTGACGAATTTGAAAACATAAGAGACAGATTCATTAATCCTATAAGTATTACTCAATATCTTCCAGAAGTATGGTATGTGGATATTGATCCATCAACAAATGAAACGATTTACAATAAAAATGAAACGATTTTGATTACAGGTAATATTTCAGATGGAGATAGCTATAATCTTACAGAATATATGAATGCTACTCTAGATATGGGCACAATTGATAGTGGTGATGATCAAACAATAATTCTTTATGATGATGGAAATCATGAGGATGGAGCTGCCAATGATAGTGTTTTTGCTAATAGTTTTCAAATACCAAATAATGGTGAACTTGGTATATGGACAATAAACTTTACTACATATTCAAATAATTCAGAGTTTCTAAATTCAACAAATTATACTTTTAATGTAACTGATATTTTAAATGTTAGTGTGAATATAAACAACCCTACAGGATTAACAGGAAGAACAGTTTTTGCAAATATTAGTGTTAAAAATTATAGAACTGATATTTGGATTCCCGGATCTACTTTAAATTGTAGTTACGATTCTACTGAAGTTACTAATAAAACTGATTGGGGAGATGGAAATTATTCTGTTAACTTTACTGCTCCTATTGAAGAAGGGGATTATAACCTTAGTTGTAATGCAACATGGAACAATAATACGGGTAATGATACTGACAGTTTTATCACAGAATCTGCAAAAATTAATGTAAGTATAACTGCTCAACCATCTAATTTTACGTTAAATAATGTTGGATTATATGAAAATGAAAGTTTTGTAACTGCAATTAATGCTACAAATTTAGGAAATGGTACTGCATATAATTCTAACATAAGTTTAAATCTTTTAGGTGGATGGGATGCAAATGAAACAATTGAACAGTGTGGAAATATAAACAAGACTGAATTCTGTATAAAGGGCTTTAATATTACAGCGCCCAATGCAACTAGTCCTGGGAATTATTATATAAATGTTAGTGTGAATTGGACTAATCCTGACGATAGTTTTGGAACGAATCAAACTACTTTAAATGTAACTATTTCTTCGAATCCAAAAGTCAATGTATCTGAAGAAACTTTAACAGCAGAAGCCGGTGATGGAGTAAATATTTATGTTTTTAATTTCACTGTCATATCCATAGGTAATGATGCACTACAAAATATTACATTTAACTGTTCTGAAGGCGATGTTTGTAATAATTTTGTTGTTAATTTTACTCCACAGAATATTTCAAGTTTAAATGTAGATGAGAATTATTCTGTAGCTGTAAATGTGACAGTACCGTTAGGATATACTGTTGGTACTTATAATGGTACTGTTAATGTATCTGCTGAGAATGATGATTATAAGAATTTGACTTTGAATATAAGTGTAGCTGCAAAAACTAATGCCAGCATAACGTTTGACCCTTCAAATTATACTTCACAAAATTTAACTCAGCTTGCTAATGAAAGTTTTATTCTTAATATTACTATTATGGATATAAGTAATGGAAGTGCGAGATATACAAACATAAGTTTAAATGTTCCTTCTAATTTATCATCAAACTCAACATTCGAAAATTGTAATAATTTAACAAAAGGTGAAGTTTGTCTTAAAGCTTTCAATATAACAATACTAAAGGGGGCTAATCCTGGAAATTATTATATAAATGTTAGTGTGAATTGGACTAATCCTGATAATAGTTTGGGAGTGAATCAAACTAGTTTTAATGTTACAGTAGAGAGCAATCCTTTGGTTAATGTAAGTGAGACTGTTTTATCACAAAATGTTAGCGATGCTACAAATGTTTATATAGGAAACTTTACTGTCTTATCCATAGGTATTGGTGCACTACAAAATATTACATTTAACTGTTCTGAAGGCGATGTTTGCAATAATTTTGTTATTAATTTCACGCCACAAAACATTTCAACTCTAGACATGAATGAAAATTATTCTGTAGCTGTAAATGTGACAGTACCGTTAGGATATACTGTTGGTACTTATAATGGTACTGTTAATGTATCTGCTGAGAATGATGATTATAAGAATTTGACTTTGAATATAACAGTACCTTCTAACAGAACTTGGACAATGATTCCATCATCATGCGATAAAAGTGAAAGTTCTGATGAAGGAACTGTTTGTGAAGTATTAGTAAGAAACTTAGGAAATGATATAATAAACTTTACAATAACACCCGAAGAAGGCAACTATACAAAAGTTAATGTAACTAACTTTTCAATAAGTGATTGGACAAACTATACTTTTAATGTAACTTACAATATAACTCCTGTTGGTCAAGGTGTTTATAATTCTATCTTTATTGTAGATGCTAACCAAACAAACGCCAATCCTGACAATATGACCTTGAATGTAACTCTTTATCCCTTTTTAGCACCTTTAATTAACTTTACAGTAACACCAAATTTAACTGAACAAAATAGTTCTATATTAATTTTAGCTAATGTAACAGAAAGATCTGGAACTGGCATACAATGGGTTAACATAACTGTTATTAAGCCAGATGAATCAACTAATGAAACAAACATGACTCTAATTAATTTGAACGGTAGTTTTTCTCAATGGAACTTTACTTACCCTGATTATGGTTTAGGAAACACTACTCTTAGAGGTAATTACAGTGTAAGAATAACAGCAATAGACAACATAGGCAATATTGATAATTCAACTAAAAACTTTTCAATTCATTCAAAACTTTTAATAACGTCTGCAACATTATCAGGTACTTATTTGCAAGGAGATAGTGGTTCTATATACCATATAGTAAAAAATGATAGTGGAATTGGTGTAAGTGGAATCAATGTAACATTTACTATAAGAGATTCTAATAATAATGTTACATATTCTGCAACAGGACAAACAGATAGTGAAGGAACAATTTATCCATTACCTACTTTTTCTTTAGCGTCTGATGCTCCTACAGGTACTTACACTTTATTCTCAAACTCTACTTACTTTGATGATGCTTTAAATCATAGCATAGTATTTCAAAGGAATAGCACGTTCCTAGTTAATGCAAGGACAATAACTGTTACTGGTTTGTTTGCTGATATAGAAACTGCTGTTACTTGGTATCCAAATAATATAATGAGATTTGGAATTTTAATTTACAATGGAGAAGGCAGACCTGTAGATCCTGATGACATGAATTTAACTGTTTACGATCCTGCTGACAATGTTTACTTTTTTACTGGTTTGTCTAATATGATAAAAGAGGCAACTGGATTCTATACTTATTCATATGCTATGGGAGCTGGCACTGCTACTGGCATGTATTTAGCTGTATTAAATGTATCACAGGATACTTTTGAGACAAAGAAACTAAAAGCCTTTAGAGTTTCTCAAGGAGGACCATATGATGTTGAAATAGTTTTATTTGAAAATGAGGTACCACAAGGCGATTATCTAGATTTTGCAATAAATGTTGAAAACAAAGGAGAGGTCGGTCAAGATGTTTCTATTAATTTTTGGGTTTCTGATGCCAATAATGTGACTTATTATAATTATTCACATGACGTATATACACCAGCAGTTAGCAATCAAAGTGTTACAGAACAGGCATTTATTTATTCTGATCAGCCTCTTGGTAATTATTATCTAAATGTGAAAGTAAGTTATTCTACTATACAACCTCCTATTATTGCATATACAAGTTTTGTAGTAGTGACAGGAGAAGGTTTTATTTTTCCACCTCCATTACCTCCTCCACCCCCAATATATTACTATGGACCTGTTGGAGGTTTTGTAACAACATACCCACCAGAACCAACTGCAAAAATAAGAGCAAGTATTATAATAACAAACTATAAAACTAACATAAGTTTAGCTAGAGGTTTTACTAAAATAGAGAGCGTAACTGTTAAAAACAATGGAATATCTAATTTAACTAATGTAAGTCTTTTCGTAATAGGAGTACCAACTAATTGGTTTAACATAACTCCAGAAAAATATGCAGAACTTGAACCAGATAATTCTTCAATCTTCTTAATCGAGTTTAACATTCCTAAAAATACTAAAGTAGATGAATACGATGCAAACATAATAGCAAGTTCTGGTGTTGTTACTGATCAAAAGGCAATTAAAATAACGATTTTTGAAAGTTTAGAGGATTTGATAAGAGATGATATCAGAAAACTGAAAAGAGATTTAGAGGATTTAAAAGTCGATACTAGAATAGCAGAAATGGAAGGTAAGAATGTTTCAGCTGTTCTTTTAGTTATTAATGAGACTGAGAATCAAATTTATGGGGCTGAAATTGACCTTGAAAACAATGATACAGAAGCTGCTATGGATAAAATTCAAAACGCTATTGATCTGATTAAAAAAGCTAGAGACCTATTAGAAGGTTTAAAGGTTGAAAAAGTTCCTGAAATTTTCCCGATTTGGATAATTTTTGTTATTTTAATTATAATAGCTGCAATCGTGTTCATTATTATGTATTTGTGGAAGAAAAAGAAATTAGAAAAAATAAGACCTTATATAATACCATTAAGTAAACTTGTAAAAACTGTTAAAAGAAGGAAAGTTAGTATAGAAAAATTAAAAGGGGAAAGGGATAAAATAAATAGAATGCTAAGAGTCTTAGAAAGGGAGAAAAGACAAGGAATAATAAGTGCTAGAACGTATGAAAAAATGAAGAAAAGTTTAGAAGAAAAACTAGAAAAAATTGAGAAAAAACTGGAATAATTAATAGTTTTTATGAAACTGCATAAATTGTTAGTGTTGCTTGACTCATGTTCCCGCTGGGAATTCCATTTGGAACCCATGAATCAACTCTAATTGTGTATGAATTTCCAGGAGTTAAATCGTCGTTATAAAAGTATTCTGTGTTTGCGCAATCTGTATAATTGGCTGTTCTATCGTATTTGATTATGTATATCTTTGTACAACTAACATCTGCTGCTACACAATGTCCGCTTAATGTGCCAGTAGTAACAGCACCATATGCCCACCCTGAACTGCCAGTACTTGTAGTCAAACTAATAGCATTAATTGGTGTTCTTGTTGCCGTTGTACCTAAATCTTCGTCAGTTTCTATAGCAAATTGGGCTGAGTTATTACAATATATACCATTGGGGTCACCAACAGGAGGTGTTCCGTTTCCTAATACCCATACATAATCATTGCTAGTGTTTCTATGGTATCCCCATGATACAGGACTTGTTACAGCACTCCAGTCATGATCAGCTATGTCTTCTGTCCAGTTCCATTCTATTCTTCCAACAAAGTAGTAATTGGTGGTGTCATTTGACAGTGTTATAACGCCACCTGCTGCAAAGTCTGATGGATCACCGCTTTGATAAGGTCTTGTTGTCTCATCAGTTAGTGAATCTACATATGCTGAGAGATTTGATACATTTAAGGATCCTGCATTTTTTATGGTTAAGTTCCTATAGCCTCCCGTACTTCCTGTAGCAACCTGTGTCCAATTTATATATGAGGGAATTACTGATATTGATGCTGTTTCTGAAACATTAACATCTAATGCTGTTGTGTCAGTTGTATCTGCAGTAGCTAGTTGAGTAATTAGTATAGAAGAAACTAAAAGAAAAAACACTAATAATGCAAACCGAAAATACATTTGTTTGGAAATTTTTTTAACCCTTTTTTTTAAAATAACAAATTTTTTTAAAATATTTAATATTTTGGGCTATATTTATGAAACTGCATAAATTGTTAGTGTTGCTTGACTCATGTTCCCGCTGGGAATTCCATTTGGAACCCATGAATCAACTCTAATTGTGTATGAATTTCCAGGAGTTAAATCGTCGTTATAAAAGTATTCTGTGTTTGCGCAATCTGTATAATTGGCTGTTCTATCGTATTTGATTATGTATATCTTTGTACAACTAACATCTGCTGCTACACAATGTCCGCTTAATGTGCCAGTAGTAACAGCACCATATGCCCACCCTGAACTGCCAGTACTTGTAGTCAAACTAATAGCATTAATTGGTGTTCTTGTTGCCGTTGTACCTAAATCTTCGTCAGTTTCTATAGCAAATTGGGCTGAGTTATTACAATATATACCATTGGGGTCACCAACAGGAGGTGTTCCGTTTCCTAATACCCATACATAATCATTGCTAGTGTTTCTATGGTATCCCCATGATACAGGACTTGTTACAGCACTCCAGTCATGATCAGCTATGTCTTCTGTCCAGTTCCATTCTATTCTTCCAACAAAGTAGTAATTGGTGGTGTCATTTGACAGTGTTATAACGCCACCTGCTGCAAAGTCTGATGGATCACCGCTTTGATAAGGTCTTGTTGTCTCATCAGTTAGTGAATCTACATATGCTGAGAGATTTGATACATTTAAGGATCCTGCATTTTTTATGGTTAAGTTCCTATAGCCTCCCGTACTTCCTGTAGCAACCTGTGTCCAATTTATATATGAGGGAATTACTGATATTGATGCTGTTTCTGAAACATTAACATCTAATGTTACTGTATCACTTGTATCTGCTATAGTAATTGTTACACTCAAAAAAATTGCTAAAAATACAAAAACTATCCCCAAAACTAACAAATTCCGGTTCACTTATATTCCTCCTTATAAGAGTAATTATATTTGAATTTTATGGATATATAAATATTATTATATTTTTGTAACTATAATAAAAATAATATGAAATTCAGATTTCTAATCATATTTTTTATTATATTCTTTGTAATTTTTTCTATTCCTTCTCTATCACAAAGTGTTGGCGTATCTCCTGTAAGAATAAACCTAGGAGAATTAAAAGGTGGCTCGACAAAATTAGTAAGTTTTTATGTAATAAGTCCTTCAGAAAAAACTTTATTAGTTAAATTAGAGCCTGAAAGATCTAATTTAGACTCTATTGGAAAAAATCTTATCACTAACTTATCTGAAGAGGACATAAGCTCTTGGATAAAAATAATAAATAATCCAGTAGAGCTTAGGCCTACTAATGAAACTCTAAAAACAACAGGCGGATTAATAAGGGGTCAAAGAGAAATAAGTTTTCTAGTTGAAATTCCAAATAATAGTGAACCTGGATATCATGCAATAGATATAAAACCTGTACCTTTAGAATCTCCAGAAGCAACAGCTCCTGTAGGTGGTAGAGTTGTTGCAATAGTTTCTGTTAAAGTTTTATTTGATATTATTGGAAATGCTTTAAGAAGAGGAATAATTTTAGATACAGAAACTGGGAAGTATGTTGGTGATAAATTGGAAATAAACAATTATTTTCAAAATACTGGCACAGTTACTATTTCTGCAAGTGGTACTCAAAAAATTTATGATAAAGAAGGGAACTTAAAAGAAGTGCTTTTTTTGAGTAAACAATACTTAAAACCCAAAGAAATAAAAGTTTTCAGAGGACTCTTACCAACAACAGGACTTTCTTTAGAAGACTATAATGTTTATACAGTTATTGACTATACGACTGGCAAAGCAGAAAAAAGTTCAACCATAACATTAACTGCTCCTCCACCAACAGCCCTAGCTGCAAAAGCAGAAGAAGAGATATTTATTCCTTTATTGATCATTATTATAATTGTTATTTTTGTTATCTCAGTAATAATTTACAGGAGAACTTAATGAAAATAAAAACATGGATAATTTTAATGATCTCATTGTTTTTTGTTATCTTCTTATTTATTCTTATCAATATTCAAGAACCTCCAGAACCTAAAGAATTTGTAAAAAATCAGAGCTCTGCCACGTATTCTACTTTATTTTTTACCTATGAAATAAAAAGATATCCATCCAACGTTGAAATAAAACTAACAGAACAGACAAACCAAACAGCAGTCTTAGGTTTTGTTACCGAACCTTGGAACATTAATTTTGGGATAATTCCTGGTAATGAAAGTTTTGTAACAAGAAATATTGAAATAGCTAATTTGGGAGAGAAAAATAACAAAATAATCTTAAAGGTTTATGGAAATATATCTCCCTTAGTTACCTTTAGCAAAAACAATTTTATTTTAAAACCTGGAGAAAAGACTTCAATCGATATCTTTTTATATAGCAAAAAATTTGATCCTGGAAACTATTCTGGAGAAATTGACGTGATTGCTCGAAAAGATATTTATAATTTTCTATCTATAACATGATTAATGAAAATATTAATAATCTGTATAATTTGTTTCTTAATTCTAATAGGAGTTGTTCACTCTTCAATAATAGAAGTTGGCATAATGGAAGAGGTGAAAGGAAAAATTAGTTCAATAAGTTATGATAATTCTACAAATATTATGAAGTTTTTAATAGAATTCTACAATACTGGTAGTGTTCCATACAAAGCTAGAATTAAGAGTGAGATTTTTAAGGAAGATAAATTGATTTTTAGTGGTTGGACTCAAGAAAACGAGCTTATGCCTGGAAATAAAAAACTCTCTGATATTTATTGGTTTACTAATTATACTGGAGAATATTTTGTAAAACTAAAAGCATATTTTGGTAATGAAATCAAGAAATATAAAAAATTTGGAATTTCAATTAATAAATCTATTTTATCTGAAAATGTTTTTGAAATTAAAAATCTTAGAACTTATGATAAGTATATTATATTTGATGTTCAAAGCAAAGAAGATGTGGAAAATGTAATAATTATGCCTAATAATTATGTTTCTGGTTGGATATTTGAACAAAAGAAAATAGATAACATAACCAAAGATGGTTCAAAACTTGTTTTAATTCCTTATTATTCAACTTTATGGAAACCAACCAATATTACTCTAGCAATAGCTTCAAATAATGGAAAATATTACACAGAAAAAACTATAGAAATGAAAAAAAGTGAAGGTTTAATTGGATTCTTTTATTATATAATAGATGGTCTAAGAATAGCTTTCTTTAAGTGATTAGCCCTTCAATATTGATACTATATTGTATCTATATTTATACAGAAAGATATAAATATGAGATTTATGTGATATCTATATAGCTGCAATATGAAAAGAGGGATTATTTGGTTGAAAATGGAATAACAAGCAATGATTTGGAGAAAAAAATTCTAGATATGTTAAGCAAGGAATTATTATCTGTTTCTCAAATTGCTAAAAGACTAGGAATAAGAAGGGATGTTGCAACAGGATATTTAGAAGCATTAAAAAATCAAGGGAAATTAGAATTCCACAAAGTGGGTAGATCTAATATCTATACAATTCCTAGGAGGACAAAAAAATGAAGAAATTTATATTTTTATCAGTGATTTTATTTTTAATTACAATTCCTTTAGCTTCAGCTATGCCTACAATTGAAAATTTTTCTGTCCAACCTCCATCTCTTTGGTTAGGAGAGGGTGCATTTATTTCTCTAAATTGTCTTGATGAAAATTATACAATAGAACAGGTCTATGCTGATATAATAGGCCCTTCAATTACTCTTCCTACAATGTACTTCACAAAATCTGGTGAAAATTACAGCTTATCTGTTGATAAAGAGTACCTTGACAGAACTGGAAATTTTGATGTAACAATATCTTGTGAAAATAATAATAGTGAAATAAGTTATACTTCTACAAATTTCACGATCTCAGAACTTACAGGTTATATCAATAAAATTAGTCCTAGTCCTGCTTACATTGGAGATACATTAGAAATAGATTTTATAGTCAAAAAAGATGATACAAAATTATCTTCTGGTGTTGTCTTCAATGTTACATTAAACGATGATCTAAAGAATTTGAAAGTTCTTCCAGCTTATGATATTAACAAAGGTTGGATACTAAAAATAAATTCTCCTACCAAATCCAATCTTTATGATTTAGAAGTAACAGCATTTTATGACAGAACAAGTGTAACAGATTATGATACGATTGATGTTAGAAACAAAATTGAATTTGAAATCGTTTCTATAGATAGAAATTGGATTAAAACTAATGACAATATAACTGTTAGAGTAAAAGCCTTAGAAAGGGGTAGTGTCATTGAGTTAAATAAAAATAATGTTGACATTAACATAGGTTCTACTACTGCTGAAATAACTAGCGTATCTAGAGAAGGTGATTTATTTAATGTAAAAATTATTGCACCAAGTCTTTCTTCTGGAAGATATAATTTAGAAGCTTATCTCAACTATGAAAGTTCTTCTTATTCAGATAGTGAACCAATAGATTATATTGTAACAGTTGAGGGAGTTTTTGTTGATGAAAAAAACAAAGCAATGAATGTTAAGATAATTTTTATTCAGGACGATATTACAAAATTAAGCATAACAACAGATGCTTACGGTCACTATTCTGGTTCGTTGCCTCCTGATATTTATGATGTTAAAATTATTTTCCCGAGATCTGAAGTTATTTTGTATGATGTCTCAGTTAGTAGTTTTGATGATCCTATAAAACATTTTTACTCAACTGGTTTTAGTGTTTCTGGAATAAGAAATGCTGGTTTATATAGTTTTGAAATAGATTTATCTTACTTTGATGCTGATATAGAAATGAAATATGAGGAAAGGAATGTTATAAGCGAAAATAATTTGAGGGTTTTCAGATGTTCAAGTTGGAGTTCTGGAAGAGGAACATGTAATGGTGAGTGGGAAGAAGTAGTTGGTGAAATTGATGTTATAAGAAACAAAGTAAAAATAACTTCTTCCACACTTTCAGCTTTTGTTATAGGTGAAATAAAGGCTTTAAGTGCAGATTTCAGCTTAGATAAAGAAAGATATTATCTTAACGATGATATCACAATAACAGGAATATTAAAAGATGAAGACAGAGGTAGTGTTAGTAATGCTACCATAGATGTAAATATTAAAAATACAGGTATAAATTCTAAAACTACTACAGATGAAAATGGTGTATTTTCTGTAGAAATTCCAGCACCTGAAATTGAAGGAGAATATGGTTTAGTTTTAAAGGCAAAAAAGCATCCTTATAAAGAATTTAGTGCTGAAAAGTATTTTGAAATTATTAAAAGCAGATCAGTCTACATAGATTTTCCAGACACGATAAAAATAGCTAGAGGGAATAATCTTACTCAAGAATTTAGTTTAACAAATAATGGACAAGCAGATCTTTCTGATTTAAAAATTTCTTTAGAGGGCATACCTGAAAATTATTATAGTATCACTTCAGATAGTACAGATTTGAAAATTGAAGAAAAGAAAACTTTTTATATAGATTTCTTTATTCCTGTTTATGCTGATACTGGAATCTCCAGTACTACCTTAAAAATTGAAGATAGTAATGTATCCGAAGAAAAAATTTTCGGATTAAATATATTTGAAAAAATCGAAGAAAATGAAACTACAGCTGCTCCCACAGGTCTTGTTACAGGTTTTGTTTTCCCAGAAATTAGTTATTTAGAGGTACTCTATATTGTATTGTTTGCAGTAGCTTGTTTTTCTGTAACAATTATTTTAAAGAAAAGAAAAGTCAGAAAAGGAAGCAGAGGTAATATTAAAAATTTTTTATTTGATATTAAAAACTTTATTGAAAAAGAAGAACCTCAAACTCAAAAAATTAAAGTTCAGAAAAAATCTAAAAAAAATAATTATGATAAGATAATTGCAACAGAATTTCCTAATTTTCTTAAATTATCTGAAAATTTGAAAAAAATAAAAGGTGGTGAATAATGGTAAGGATAATTGCTGTATGTTCTGGTAAAGGTGGTGTTGGAAAAACTATTGTGGCTTCCAATTTAGGAGTAGCCCTTCAGAAATTTTATAAAAAAGCTGCAGTTATTGACTTTAATTTTACAACATCACATTTAAGTCTATATTTTGGTATACATTCTCATCCAATAACTTTAAACCACGTCTTAAGAAATGAAGCAAGATTAGAAGATGCTATTTATAATCATCATTCAGGTTTAAAAATTGTTCCTGGATCTTTAAAACTCAGAGATATTATTGATGTTGATGTTAATAATTTAAGAAATACATTAAAACAAGCATTTTCTAGCTTTGACGTTGTTTTTCTTGATTCTGCACCAGGATTAGGTAAAGAAGCTTTAATAGCTTTGCAAGCAAGTGATGAGGTTTTATACATTGCAAACCCTCACCTACCTTCTTTAATTGATATAACAAAGTGTAATCAAGTAATTAATAAACTGGAAAACAAACCAATTCCAATAGGTATAATTGTTAACAGGGTTAAAAACAAAGGTTATGAAATTAAAAACGATGAAATAAGACAATTTACAGAACTACCAATTATTGGAGTTATTCCTGAAGATGAAAATATATTATCAGGTTTCAATAGAAGAGATTTGGTAATGCTTTCTAAAAAAAGATCTTCATCTAAAAAAGAGTTTTTTAAAATTGCTGCAAAACTTGTTGGAATGAAATATGAATACAGTTTTTGGGATAGAATCAAGAGTATTTTCGGAAAAGAAAAAGAATTTTTTTAACAGAATTCATTATCACGATAAATCGTGGAATATATGGCTAAATCATTAACAAAAATGAGTTTAACTTTATTTTCTTTATTCTTACTAATAATAGGTTTATATATAACACAGATAGTTTTAGCTGACCCAGATGAAACAACAATCACATTAACAACTGCTGCTTCAAATACTTATAATGGTGGTGATGCAAACGGTGGATTGACAGGAGATATTAATTGTGAATATACGATTGATACAATAACTGCACCAACAGGAACTATAGATCAAATAAATTGTTCAGTTTATATAAACTCTTTTAATAACAAAAAAACTCCAAACAATACTATAAAATGTTTGGAATGTTCAGATGTTTCTTGCACTGGTTATAATCAGATTGGAACAACACAAACCCCTGCTGAAACGGGATGGATAAATTTTCCAAATGAAGTTCCTTCATATTGTGATACTTCTGGGGAGACATGTTATTTTGCTGTTGAAGTATGTGAATTAGGTCATGCACTTGACGATATTGCATTATCTGATGCTTGGGCTGGTTTTAATTTTACCCCACCAGATGACAGCACTCCACCCAATTGGTTTGACAATACTACTTCTGTTGTTAATGGGTCGCAGTACTCGCCTGGAAAAAATTATCAATTTAATGTAACTTGGAATGATAGTCAAACTGATGTTAATACTGTTTTAATAGAACATAATTTTACTGGAGGTGCTGTTCCTCACAATGATAGTGTGAGTAATGAAAGTGATATTTATTATTTTTACCTTAGTGATTTGCCAGCTGGAACTTACGCATGGAGAGAACATGCAAATAACACGGATGATTATTGGAATGTTACTAATGATGGAGTTTATTGGGAATATGTTGTAGATCAGAATCAAAGTAATTCTGTTGATATGTATATCAATAATGGAACTGTATACAAGAATGAGAATGTTACAATAGATTACAGTACACAGACAAATACTAATGGAACCGCTGTTTACAGTAATAGTGGAACTGTGAATTTGTATAGAAATGAAAGTCCTGTTAGTAATCCTGACATTGTCACTCTAGGCGCTAGTACATATGTATATAAGGCAAATATAACGGGGAACAATAATTACACTGATAATTCAACTGGTGCGACCTATTATTTGTTTGTTAAAAAGGCTGACCCAACAGCAAATTTGAAATTAGCTTTAAATGGAACTGAGAGTGACTGGACCTATACATATCCTGAGACTGTTAATGCAACTGGTTGGTGTGATTTAACTGATAATCAAGATCTGAGTTTCACTTTGTATAGGAATTATGTTTCTACTGGACAGACAGGAGATCCATCAACAGAAGAGATATTACTTGGTAATGCGACTTATGTTTATGAATATAATACAACAGGTGGAAGTAACTATAGTTCAGGAACTATTACTAGAACAGCTTATGTTAACAAAGGAACAGTTTCACCTAGTTTGTCAATAAATACAACCTGGACAGAGATGTATCCAACAGCAACGAGTGTTAGCTGTTCAGTCACTTCTGTGAATAATGAGGTTAATTGTAATTTGTATAGGAATGATACTGGTTCTGTTGTTAGTCCGGATGAAGTATTACTTGGAGTAGGAGGTTATAATTATTCAACTAACACATCTGAGACAGCTAACTATTCAGCAAATACTACGGGAACATTTAATGTTTTAGGAATTAATCTAGGTACTCCGAATGTTAAGACATTTATAGATACTTTACCTTTAAATAAAACTATTAATTATTCTACCAGCGTAACCATAGAAGGAAATTCTACTACCACAACAACTCCACCAACTTTTGATTTATTTGTATTTAATGTAACACCATCTTCACCAGCTGTTAGTTTGTCGAACACTTCGAATAATCCTGCGACCTTAATATTAACACTGGGAAATGGAACTTATCAAATAATTTACAATACCTCTGGGAATGCTAACTGGTCTTCTACTCAGAATAACACCTTATATTTAATGGTTAATAAAGGTAGTGCTAATTTGGTTTTAAGCTCTAATGTGACATGGAGTACGATTTACCCGAATGCTAGCAATGTTACTGGTTCTGGATGTCCAACAAATGGCGCATCAGATTTTACATGTAATTTATATAGAAATACTTCAGTTACGAATCCTGTCGGTTCTGGTGAACCCATGACAAATGAAACTATTTTACTTGGAGCAGGTAGTCATGAATATGTATGGAATATGAGTATTAGTAATCCTGCTAACTGGACTTTTAATACAACTAATGATATTTTAGTTATATCTCCAAATAGTTCTACTCAAAATTATATGAATCTAACTTTAGGAACTGGAGCAACTGGAACAGAAGATAATAAAACATATAGTTATCCTACAACTACTAATGCAACTGGATGGTTTGACGCTAATGCATTCGTAGGTTCTGCTCCTACATTTAATTTATACAGAAATGATACACCAATCGTAGATGGTAATCCTGTTAGCAATGTTATAGAACTTGGGGCTGATTATTATCAATATGTTTATAACACATCTGGTAATACTAACTATTCATCGGCATCAAAAACATTTTTCTTGAACATAACTAAGGCTGACCCAACAGCAAATTTGAAATTAGCTTTAAATGGAACTGAGAGTGACTGGACCTATACATATCCTGAGACTGTTAATGCAACTGGTTGGTGTGATTTAACTGATAATCAAGATCTGAGTTTCACTTTGTATAGGAATTATGTTTCTACTGGACAGACAGGAGATCCATCAACAGAAGAGATATTACTTGGTAATGCGACTTATGTTTATGAATATAATACAACAGGTGGAAGTAACTATAGTTCAGGAACTATTACTAGAACAGCTTATGTTAACAAAGGAACAGTTTCACCTAGTTTGTCAATAAATACAACCTGGACAGAGATGTATCCAACAGCAACGAGTGTTAGCTGTTCAGTCACTTCTGTGAATAATGAGGTTAATTGTAATTTGTATAGGAATGATACTGGTTCTGTTGTTAGTCCGGATGAAGTATTATTAGGTGCTGGATATTATAACTATACTACAAATACATCACAAACTGCTAATTATTCTGCTAATACTACGGGAGAGGGTCAAATATTAACCATACAAGCAAATACATCATCTAGTATTGATTTGTTCTTGAATAATTCACAAGCTAATTTTGATATGGATGCTCATACCGCCTTGAATACAACAGCAGTTCTTGTTATTCCTCCTTCTAGTAATATAGAAATATGGACAAATTATTCTGATGGAGGATGGAATCTTTGGGATTCATGTTCAGATTGTCCTTCACTGGAGAATGTAACTGTCTTAACACAATCTGGTATTTGGAATTTCACTGCTAATCTTACAAATGCTAATTATACTTCTGCTTATGAGAGTTGGTATGCTAATATGACAGGAGATACAACTTCACCACAATGGAGTCAACAAGGATCCAACGCCACATTAATTGGAGTTGGAGAACCAATCAAACTCTATGCAAATTGGTCTGATAATATTGATTTAGACTATGCTTGGCTTTCTACAAATGAAAGTGGTGAATGGAAAAATAAATCTGGGGTTTATAATTCGCCTATAGATATAAACCTAAGTGTAGGTGAAACATGGTCAAACTTCACTTGGCAAAATACTTCTACTCCAGCAGGAACAGCTGTTAGTTGGAGAATCTATGCTAATGATTCTAATAGCAATGAGAATGTTACAAACATTCAAACTTTCACCTTAAATGTTACTGAACTTTGGAATTTTTCAACTAATGGTTCAATATTTTCATCTGCAGCAATAGCAGATATAAATGATGATACATTCATAGATGTGATAATAGGTTCTGATGATTTCAATGTTTATGCACTGAATGGTACTAATGGTAGTAAATTATGGAATTATTCAACTGAAGGTGCAGTTGCATCATCTCCTTCTTTGGCTAATGTTACTGGCGGTGATGATTTAGAAGTTATAGTTGGGTCCTTTGATGATAGTGTTTATGTATTAAATGGAACTAATGGGAGTAAGATATGGAACGTTTCGCTTGGAGGGGATGTTTGGTCATCTGCGGCAATTGAAGACATAGATAATGATAATTATTTAGATATAGTTATAGGCTCTGATAATTGGACTGTCTATGCTTTTAATGGAACAGGAGATTTAATCTGGAGTTTTTCAGCTGAAGATTCTATATGGTCTTCTCCAGTAATCGCAAATATAACTCAAGATGAGTTTATAGAAGTAATTTTTACATCTTATGATTATAATGTCTATGCCCTTAATGGGAGCAATGGAAGTAAATTATGGAACTATTCAGTTTTGGATATGATTGAATCGTCTCCAGCAGTTGGTGATATTAATAATGATAATTTATTAGAAGTTGTTTTTGGGTCTTATGATAACAGAACATATGCTATTAATGGAACCAATGGAGAAGAGCTTTGGAATTTCTCAACTAACGAATGGATAATATCTTCTCCTGTAATAGCTAATATCACAGGAGGTAATTCATTAAAAATTGTTGTTGGGTCTGATGATGGTACTGTTTATGCTCTGAATGGAGATGGTACATCTTTTTGGAATTTTACTGTACCTACTGGAGGAAGAATTGAATCTTCACCAGCTATTGCTGATATGAATGATGATGGAATTAATGATGTTATTGTAGCTTCTACTGATAATAGAGTATATGCTTTAAATGGCTCTACTGGCACACAAATATGGAGCTATAATACACGTGGCTATCTCTTTTCATCTCCATCTGTTGAAGACATAAATGGTGATGGACGTTTAGACATTGTAATTGGTTCATTTAATGAAAAGATTTATTCTCTTGATCCTCCAAGTGGTTGGAATATGTTTGGTGGTAATCAAAAACGCACAAGAGTTGTGGATAGGTCTCCACCAATTAACTTAAAATATGGAGTATATCTAATCAATGGTTCTGCAATAATTTATTCCTATTGGAGAGATTTGTATAGTAACTTGGCTTTTGGAATAATAGAAGAAAACTCAAATGGAATGTTTACTGATCACAATATTAATATTTTTGGAACAACTAGTTGGATTAATTATACTATTGACAATTGTTTAAGTTCTCCTGAAAAAAACATGCGTAATTGTATAAAACAATGTACAGAAACGTGGAAAACATGTGAAGAAACAAAAGATGAATGTCATGAAGAGATGAAACACTGTAAAAACAATTGTAGAAATTCTGAAAAAATAGTCGAATATAAAATTCATGCTTTTGACACATTCAACAATGAAGGTATCGTAGAAGATGTGTTTATATGTGGTGGATGAGATGAATAAAAATAAATTAATGTTATTGTTCGTATTGTCAGTATGCTTTATTGTTTTAATGTTTTTTGTAATGCCCGCATCATCTAATGTAATACATTTAACACCTATTGAAGCAAAAGATTCTGATGGCAATCCATCATCTGATATAATCCAAAGAATAATTTTAGAAAATGATTTTGAAGATGTTATTTTAAAGGTAAGACCGTTTGGCTACATTACAGTAAAAGAATGGGATAATGGAATGTCTGACATATCAAAGATAGAAAAAGCTATCATAAATGTTAAGTGGAAAACTGATGTGAATAAAGGAGCTGGTAATATCTACATAGGATATTCAACAGATGAAGGTAAATCTTTTGTGGAAAAAGGGCCTTTCAATGAAAGTGAGATTATACAAAATAGCGTGATTGAACTCCCAAAACCTTTTACATATGATTTAAAGAAAGTTCAGGTTAGATGGAGAGGAGAAGATCTTGATTACAGATTAGCTGCTAGGGGATATGTTAATTTCACAATGGATGTTTATGTTTGAGGATGAAAATATGATGACTGTTAATAAAATAAAAAATAATTTTGTGTATTCATTCTTATTGATTTTATTAATTTGGTTTTTATTTTTTGTTATTTTTGTAATTGCAACACAGCCTAGCATAAACAGAGTACCGACTGCATGTGTAGATTCAGATGGTGATTGTGATGTTGAGAACATTAATCTAAGTGATAATATCTATGAGAGTGTTAACTTGAAGACATCTCCCTTTGGTTGGATTAATGCAACTGATTGGGATCAAGATGTGCCTGCTGGAAATACAATAGATAATGCGACATTGTATGTTGAATGGTACACTGATACTGGTAAAGGTGCTGGTAATATCTATGTAGGATATTATAACAGTACTGATTGGGTTAATTGTACAAGTCCTTTGAGTGAAAGTGGAGGTGAAGTAGATACAACATGTGATGTTTCTAGTCTGTCTCTTTCACAGTTGAATAATATAAAAGTTAGATTTAGGGGTGAGGATTTAGATCAACGTAACCCTGCTTATGCTTATGTTGATTATATTTACATTGAGGTTAATTATTCTGCTCCACCTTTGTGGGCAAATCAAACAACAAATGACACAAATAATGTTATACTTTCCAAAAAAGCCATAAATTTATCAGCACAAGGATATGATGATGTAGGTTTAGACTATGCTTGGCTTTCTACAAATGAAAGTGGTGAATGGAAAAATTATACTGATGGAACTTATGGATCACCAATGTATTTGAATGGTGTATCGGAAACTTGGACTTGGAGTAATTTCACTTGGAAGAATGATTCATTTTCTTATGGACTGGTTGGATGGAAAATTTATTACAACGATACATGGGGAAAAGAAAATGTTACAGATAATTCTACATTTTTTGTTCAATTAGGAAGAATACCGACTGGATGTGTAGATTCAGATGGTGATTGTGATGTTGAGAACATTAATCTAAGTGATAATATCTATGAGAGTGTTAACTTGAAGACATCTCCCTTTGGTTGGATTAATGCAACTGATTGGGATCAAGATGTGCCTGCTGGAAATACAATAGATAATGCGACATTGTATGTTGAATGGTACACTGATACTGGTAAAGGTGCTGGTAATATCTATGTAGGATATTATAACAGTACTGATTGGGTTAATTGTACAAGTCCTTTGAGTGAAAGTGGAGGTGAAGTAGATACAACATGTGATGTTTCTAGTCTGTCTCTTTCACAGTTGAATAATATAAAAGTTAGATTTAGGGGTGAGGATTTAGATCAACGTAACCCTGCTTATGCTTATGTTGATTATATTTACATTGAGGTTAATTATTCTATGGCTGGCATGGGTTATTTAGAAGTTAATCTTTCATTGCCACCTGATCCATACAATGTTATTCAAAATAATACTTTTACTATTAATGCAACTGTTTATTGTAGAAGTGGGAATTGTCAAAATGTTAATGGAACTGCTAGATATAATCTCTCATCTGCAACG
This sequence comes from uncultured archaeon, assembly GCA_964347265.1. Lineage (GTDB taxonomy): Archaea > Aenigmatarchaeota > Aenigmatarchaeia > Aenigmatarchaeales > Aenigmatarchaeaceae > CS1-C013. Next base: position 170,293 of record CAYFXV010000001.1, read on the forward strand.
CCAGACACTCCGATGAATGTTACACCAGGAGAAGAACCATTTTACGTGAATGAAACTCCTGCTCTAGCAATGAAGTCTTGCCCAACAAACCCATTAAATGTTGATGATTTTTGCAATTTAACTTGGACCATTAATGCAACAGGTAATATTAACACTTATTGGGAAATCGATGTCTTATTTAATTCATCTGATGGTGGTATTACAGACAATCATACAGATGATACAACAATATCAATACTTGATTGCACTGTGGATATTACTGCACAATGGTCTTCTATAAAATTTGGTTTATTGTATCCGAGTACAGGACCACATGCAGCTCCTGACAATTCAAATGATAAATATAACATAACTGTTAATCCGGGAAGTTGTAATCTAGATCTTTACATAAATGGAACAGATTTAACAAACATAACTTACAATTCTCAAATCGGTGTTGATAATGTAACATGGAGTAACACAAGTGAAGTAGCTGGTGAATTTAATCTATCATCCACAGTTGATGTTATTAAGTTAGATGTTCCTCAAAATACAAATGTTACAACTTGGTATTGGATAAATGTTCCAGCTGTTTATGCCGGCTACTATAATGGAACAATTTATATATATGGTGTTGAAAATGGTGAAAATCCTCCTTAAAATATTGATTATTATTTTATTTTCCATTTTGCTATCGTCAGAAGTACATGCAATAAATCTTGGAAGCGTTGCAAAAAATAAATTTGCCGAGATATCAAATGATGAATCAGTAAAATTCAAAATGCTTTTTTGGAACGTTGAAAACGAATCTTATACTATGAAATTATCAGTAAAAGAGGCTCCAAAAGATTGGGTAATAATAATTGATCCTAACGAGTTTATTTTAAATAAGTCAATTGGTGAAGAATATATTAAATTACCACATATAAAAGAAAACATAAAAGCAAAAGTTGTTAATCTTTTTGTTAAAGCTGATAGCAATAGCAAACCTGGTAAATATTTTGTTATGATTGAAGCAGAAATTAAAATATTTAAAAATGAAACGACCGATATAACAATCGTTCCTAGAAAATTATTCAAATTTGAAATTGAATTAATGGATTTTGATACTAACTTGAATAATGTAATTAAAAATAAGGAAACCATGATAGAATTTTCTGGTAATAGTTTTGATCATAATGATGAAATTCTAATAAGTAATGGAAAAAATGGAAAGCAAATAGATAGAAAATATTTTTATTCTATTGTTATATTTCTAATTGTCCTAATTTCAATAATAATATATAAAAAATGATAACTATGTTCAAAATTAGTATAACAAATAAAATCTTTTTAATTAGTATTTTTTCGATAATAGTTGCATTTTTAATGTTTTATTATAATCTGAGTGGAATTACTGGTTTTGTTGGGGCTGATGTAGCCATAAAATCAAAAACAGATGGAAATATATTTTTAAATTATAATTATAGTGTTAATTTAACATCAATTCAAAATATAACAGTAGAATTTATTAATACGGGAAGTACAAATTACACTGCAAGAATAGAAATAGCACTATATTTTTATAACAATACTACTGGTAACTTAGATGAATTAGCAACTTATTATGACGCTTCTGTTTTTCTATTTCCTGGAGAAAGAAAAAATTTTAAAATATCTTTTCTGCCAAACAGAGTAGGGATTTATTATATTAAAGCAAGAGTTATCTATGGTGCTAAAGTAGGAGAGCAATGGGGTAGTTTTTTTGTCTATTATCGATATACACAAATACCAGAAATAATTCATGTAGCAACATATCCTGGAGGTGGGACAATACCTAGGAAAGGAGAAGGAGGAATCACTAATTTAGATTTGGAATATAGAGATAAGGTCGAATTGTATCCTGGACAAGAGATTTTGTTAAGTGTAACTGTAAATAACACTGGGACAATTAATTTACACAACATGAAATTTTATTCTTCGACAACAGAATATATAGACTTTGAAGTGAATCCAAAAGAAATTTATGAATTGGGACTCGGTGAGCATAGCATATTCTTAATTTCTTTAAAACTATCAGAAGATATCCCACCAGGAGAGTATGACTTCTTTTTTGAAGTATTGTGTCTAGAAATAAAAAGGACAGGAAATATAAAATTAAACATAACGCCTTTTGCTAAACCTCCATTAAAAGATGAAATTTATGATACAATATTAAATTATGAATATCTTATCACAGAACTAGACTATGAAATATATCTAACATCTTCAAAAGGATTTAATACTTCAAGAGCTGAAAGGTATTTAGATAATGCCAAAAGAAATTTACAAAGAGCGAGAGAGCGTTTTGATGAAGAAGATTATGAAGATGCGAGAGATGTTTTAGATAGAGTTAAAAGAGATTTAGAAAACGTTGTTTTTGAACTAGCTGCTATTTCATTTAGAGTTTATGTTTATCCAGCCTACAGTCCTTTTTTAATATCGATATTATTATTAATGGTTTTAATTAGTATAATAATCGCTATTTATTTGTATAAGAAAAGAAAGAAGAAAAAACCAAAGTTAATAAAAGAATTTACTGAAGAGGAGACATAAGTTTAAAAATATTATAAATGGGATATAATTATGGGATTATTTGGTCCTTATATATACACAAACAAAAAAGGTAAGAAATTTTGGCTTCACATGAGAAAAAAAGGGAAATCTACTATATACTTTTTTTCAAAAGATCCTAGAGGAGCTATTAATAGCTTGCCAAGAGGTTTTACAGTTGTGGAAAACCCAAAAACAGGACTACCCTTCGTAAAAAGAAAAACAGGTGGACTATTGGGTGGTCTATTTAAAAAGGTTACTGAGAAAAAATTAACAGAAGAAAAGACTACAGAAACATCACAAAAAACTGAAGGTGAATAAATGGTAAGAATAATAGGAATTGTATCAGGAAAGGGCGGTGTTGGAAAAACTACTGTAGGTCTAAACCTTGGAGCAGCTTTAGCTCATCACTTTAAAAAGAATGTTACTATTGTTGACTGTAATGTTACAACATCACATTTAGGACTTTATTTAGGAATGTATTACTGTCCTATTACATTAAATAAGGTTTTAAGAGGAGAATATACTGTTGAAGAAGCTGTTCAACAACACCACACAGGATTAAAAGTAATACCAGCCTCTCTATCTTTAACAGATTTAGAAGGAATAGATATAACAGAAATAAGAAACAGTTTAAAATCAATCTTTGATAAAAATGATATCATATTATTAGATGCAAGTCCTGGTTTAGGAAGGGAAGCAGTAGCAACATTAAGAGCAAGCGATGAGGTATTGTACATTACAAATCCTTATATTCCTTTTGCGATGGATATTGTAAGAAATCAAGAAATTGTTAATGAGATTGGAGTAAAACCTATAGGAATTGCTCTTAACATGGTTCATGACAAAAAATATGAAATGAATAAAAAAGAAATAGAAGAATTAACAAGATTACCTGTTATAGCTAAAATACCTTTTGACAGAAATATTCATAAGAGTCTTGCTTTAAAAACTCCAGTCGTAACTTATAAGCCTTATACTGCTGCAAGTAAAGAAATCATAAATCTTGCTTCTAATTTAATTGGAGAAACTTATAATTTTGAGGGTGCACTACAAAGATTTTTAAGAAAATTAAGATTAAGATAAGCTTAAATTTTTTCATTTAAACAATATTCTCATGTATAAAAAAGTTTTTTGGTTCTTGCTTGTATGGACAGTGTTCTCTTTAATATTACAAATGTTTGGTTATGAAATTTTAGATTCCATTATAATTGTTCTCATAATTGATTTAATAGCACTAGGAGTAATTGTAGAAATTGGTAGGAAAAAACCATTAAAAGAAATTAATGAAAAAATTGCATCAAAAATTGAAAACATAGAAAATGTTTGCCAAAGCATACTTAAAAGTTCTGATGAAAATCCAATAATGGAAAAAATAGAAGGAAGAATAAATAAACAAAAAGAAGATGTAAATTATCTTTTAGATAAAATGTCTAGAAAAGCTCTAGAATTAGAAGAGAAAATAAATAAGTTCGGATTAAATTTAGCTGAACATGTAGAAGATTTTACTGATAGGCTAGAAAAACTTGAAAATCCTGAAGAAACAGAAGAAACAGAAAGTTTTCCTATTGGAGAAACCGTATACATAGAAGAAGAAAAAACTTAAATATATATTAAAATAATTAATCTACACTGCTTAAGCAGTAGCATTGTGCGTTGACGAGTTGTTGAAAATGGTTAATGAAAAAATAATTGAAGTTTTGAAAAAGACTAGAGACACAAAGAAAAGAAACTTTAAACAAAGTTTTGATCTAGCCATTAATTTAAAAAATATAGATTTAAGAAAACCTGAAAATAGAATTAAAACTGAAATAAAATTACCAAATGGTTTGGGAAAAGAAACTAAAATAGGAGTTATTGTTGATTCTCTTTTACCTCAAACAAATAACATAGAAAATATTGTTATTATTAAAAAAGATCAATTATCAGGATTCGGAAAAAATAAAAAAGAAGCAAAAAAAATTGTAAGGCAATGCAGATATTTTTTGGCTGAAGCTCCTTTAATGCCTTTAGTTGGAAAAAACTTAGGTCCTGTCTTAGCTCCTAGGAATCTTATGCCATTACCAATACCTCCAAATGCTAATTTAGGGGCAATGGTGAATGAAAAAAGAAATGTTTTAAAAATCCAGTTAAAAGAATCTCCAACAATTCATGTAGGTATTGGAACAGAAGATATGGATGATCAAAAAATTGCTGAAAATGTTGATGTTGTTATTAAAAATGTTATATCAAAACTTCCAAAAGGTAGAGAACAGGTTAAAAATTATGTTATTAAATTAACAATGGGTAAACCTGTTAAGTTTAAGTTGTGATTATATGACTGTAAATTGGGATTCATTTGAAAAGGGAGTTTTCCTAGTTAATTGTCTAGCTATAATTTATAAAGATGGAAAAATTCTAATTGGAAGAATAGGAAAAGATCCTCATATAAAAGAATTAACTTGGCGTTTCCCTGGAGGAAGACCTAGATATGATAAACCTTTGGAAAAATCATTAAAAGAAGAAGTTAAGAAAAAAACTAATATTGATGTTAAAGTAAAGAAACTAATCTTTGCAAGAATTTATCCAGAAAAAAAAGAATTTTTATCTTTATATTATCTTTGTGAGTTTTATTTGTGTGAACCTATTGGTGGAATTGAAAAACCAGGAGAAAAATTTAAAGAATTAAAATGGATAAAACCAACAGAAGTTACTAAATATTTTACAACATCAATAGACCCTTTCATTTTAGAGTTTTTGAAAAAATTAGAGAGTGGAGAATATGAAAAAAGGTAGGGAAGAGGTAAAACCTAAGAAAATAAAAGCTGTAGAAGATTTAGCTAATTTAATTAATAGTTATAGTGTTGTAGGTATCTTAGATCTTTATAAAACTCCTGCTTCAGTTCTACAAACAACAAAAACAATTCTTAGAGGAAGAGCTCTTATAAAGGTTGCTAAAAAGAACATCATGGTACGTGCTTTAGAAAATGCTGGTAAAGAGAGTTTAAAAGAATTCACTGAAGGCTATCCTGCATTAATACTAACAAAAGAAGATCCTTTCAAGATATATAATTTCTTGCAAAGAAAAAAAGTTTCTGCACCTGCAAAGCCAGGCGATATTCCAGAAGAAGATATAGAAATTAAAGCTGGTCCTACAGATCTTATGCCTGGTCCTGCTATTTCAACTCTAACAAAAGTTAAAATTCCTGCAAAAGTTGAAGCTGGGAAAATTGCTGTTATTAGAGATAAGGTTGTTGCTAAAGCTGGTGAAAAAATTTCTTTGGATTTGGCATCTGCTTTACAATTATTAAAATTAAAACCAATGGAAGTTGGATTGAATGTTGTTGTTTTAGAAGAAAAAGGAATACTCTATAAAGGAGAACAATTGTTTATAGACGAGGAAAAAGTATTTAATGATTTTCGAACTGCAATACAAAATGCATTTAATTTGTCAATAAATTCTGCATATCCAACAAAAGTAACTATTAGTTTAATAATTACTAAAGCATTTTTGAATGCAAAACAATTGGGATTGGAAGCTGGAATAATTGAACCTGGAATTATTGAAGATTTAATAGCAAAAGCGAAAGTGCAGGCTGAGGCTTTGAAAGCAAAGGTTGGTTAACATGATTGAAATAGTCGAAACTAAAGATTATGAAAAAATTTGCAAATTAGCAAAAGCTGGTGGAGCAGATATGCATGATTTAGAGAAACTTGATTTAGTATGGATGGCTCTAGTTGACAAAGAAGAGGTTGGTGTATCTGGAATAAGGAATTTTGAAAAATATTATGTTGTTGATATGTTGGCTGTAAAGCCAGAATTTCATAAAAAAGGCATAGAAAAGAAATTATTAGAAGCAATCATAGAACATGCCAAAAAAAACAAAATTAAAACTCTTTATACTATGTTTAAGAAAAGTCATAGAGAGTTTGGTTTAGAGGTTGGTTTTAAACTTATTAATTTTGATGAACTGCCAAAAGATTATGATGGTGCATGTTTAACATGTGATCAAAGAGGTGAAACATGTTTTCCTGAACCTATGGAATTAAATTTGAGGTGATAAAATGCCAATATTGTTTAACTTCAAAGTGTGTGACAATGCGTCTGCGTGTAATGGAATAGGTGCTTGTCCAGTAAAAGCAATAACTTGGAATGATGAACAAAAAACTTTAGTTGTTGATAATTCAAAATGTACTAGTTGTGGACTTTGTGCAAAAGCTTGCCCTGTTCCAGAAGCTATTTTAGTTGTAAAAACAGAGGAAGATTTTGAAAAAATAAAAAATCAAGTAGAAGATGATCCAAGAACTAGAGCAGAACTATTAAAAGATAGATATGGTGTTGCACCGACAGATCTTAATCTAGTTTTAACTATGGCAAATTTCAATAAAGAAGTGTTAGAAACTGATAGAATTGTTATTGTTGATTTTTGGGATGAACCACATGTATCTTGCAGATTATTTTCTATACCGTTTGAAAACATATTACCAAAAAAAACATTTATTTCAGAAATAATGAAAATGGGAAATCTCGAAGATTTGAAGTTCAGATTTAGAAAAGTTGATGTAGAAAAAAATCCTGAAATTGCTACAAGATATAATGTAAAAGAAATTCCTTCACTATTAATATTTTGGAAAGGAAAATCAATAGGAAGAATTGAAGGTAAATTTAAAGTCGAAAAGGAGAAAGAACTCAGAAAGAAAATAGCAGAAGTACTAAAACAAATAAGGTGATGTTATGGAATACATATATTCAGCACTTTTGCTTCACTCTGCTAAACAAGAAGTGAATGCTGAAAACGTAACAAAGGTGTTACAAGCAGCTGGTATAACACCAGATGAAACACGAGTAAAGGCAATGGTAGCATCTTTAGATGGAGTTAATATTGAAGAAGCAATAAGCAAAGCAGCAATGCCAGTGGCAGCAGCTGCACCAGCAGCAGAAGCAAAAGGAAAAGAGGAAAATAAAGAAAAGGAAAAAGAAGAAGATGTTGAAAAAAGAGCAGAACAGGCTGTAGAAGGTTTGGCTGGTTTGTTTGGTTAATATTTTTAAGAACTAGCCTAACTTTCCTATAGCTTCTCCTCTAACTGTTTTTCTAAAATCACTACTCTCTTTAGCTAATCTCTCTCTATTTTCTTCTGTTATCATTTCAGCTTGAGGAAAATATTTTGGATTTTGTTTAACTCTTCCTCCATAAGGTGCTAGTGAATTCAATTTATCAACCCAAGTGAAAACACCCGCTTTTCCATCTCTACTAAAAACATCTGCAATATAAGATGTTATTTGAGTATTTGGTGAAAGGACTGCAATTTCTGCTTCTCTAACAGCATAATCATTACCATTAAAGGAAACTGTTAATCCTCCAGCATTTCTAACCAATCGGTAAGCGTAAACATCTGTAATACTATCTCCAACATATATTGTATTTTCAAGTTCTCCGTTACGTTTTGAAACAAAATCTTTAACTGCATTTGCTTTTTCAATTCCTCCTATTGGGTTAACATCTTTTAGCATTTCACCAACTTTCATCTTAGCAATTTTTTCCCAAATTATTTCATCTATTGCTTTTACTTTTAGTCTATCTATTTCAGAAAGATCTTTTAGAGACTTAGCTCCTTTAGGAATAGAAATATTAGACATATCTAGTATATCTCTTCTAAATTCTTCTAGTTTTGATTTTTCTCTATCAGTTATACCATACTTATCAATATTCATCTTTGTACAATAAGCATTTTCATAAGAAAAACTAACAAGATCACAAACAGAACTTACATAGTGTTCGTAACTTGTACTAATAACAGCTGAGGGCATTATTCCACTAACAAACTTTAATGTTTCAGCTGCTCCTGGAACTAACAAAACGTTTTTAGGATTTGAAGAATAATTAACAATTTCTTCATTTGTCACTCCAACTGCCTTAAAGAATGGAAGTATTAATTTTAAAGTGTCTCCAGCTTTATACCCCTTCCTTTTAACAATGTCTGCTTGGACATCATCGTATGCACTTAATACAGAAAATAATGTATCCCCATCTTCTATAAAACGATCTGCTAATTCAAAAGCATTGTCATTTTTTGAAAAAGGACCTTCTAAATCACTTGTAAAAATCATTTGTTGCATGAAAAAAATACTAATTTTAAAAATTTATAGTCAATTTTGTAATGCGTAGCAATTACATAGTAAAATTCAACAAAGCTTAAATCTTTTTACTATATTAATACTTAGTATGGGATTAATGAAATTATTACCAATAACACTTTTAGCATTAGTTCTTGCAGCAACACTAGTTAGAGCTGCCCATATACCAGAAGTTTTACTAAATCCTTCTGAATGGGCTGCTAACACTGAAAAAGAACTTTATTTGTCAGTAAAGAATTCAGACGAAGATAACATAATAAAAGTAGAAATAGAAGTTCCGGAAGCTTTAGACGAAACACCAATATATGAGATAGTTGATGTAGGGATGCCTGCAGGATGGACATACCAGCAATTTTCTAAAAAGATAGTATGGACAGCAACTGGAGTAGGAATTGGAGTCGGGGAAACTGTAGAATTTGGTTTTATAGCTGTATCACCAGAATCAGGGGAATATGAATGGACTTGGAGAACACATGACAGCGTGGACACATACGCAGGAACATCCACAACAAGAGTTTCAGCAGCTCCAGTATCTTATTTCAAGATATTTGGTGTTTCAGAAAAAACAAAGGCCGGAAATCTTCTTAGAATAACAGTTAAAGCATATGCAGAAGATGATACAGTAAAAACAGATTATACTGGAATAGTTAGTTTTACTTCAACAGATTCAAGAGCAATATTGCCTTCTGATTACATATTCACCAGTTTAGACAAAGGTTCTAGAGAATTCTTAGTAACTTACAAAACAATAGGAGACCAAACATTTACTATTACTGATTGGACTTCAAAAATTACAAAACAATCAATTATAACAAATGTTGAACCTGGACCTGCAATATCAATAACTATAAGTCCTGAAGGTTCTGAAGTAAGTCCAGGAAGTTCAATAACATTTGAAGCAGAAGGAAAAGACAAATTTGATAATAAATTTGATGTTACAGGAATGACAACATGGGGTATAGATTCAGAAGCTGGTGGAAGTTGGGATAAAAATGTTTATACAGCTGAAAAAGAAGGAATATGGACTGTAACTGGAATTTATAACTCAGTAGTTGATGGAACAACCTTAAATGTAAAACCTGGCGTACCTCCTGTCACACCACCGGAAGAGGAGGAAGAGGTTCCTGAGGAAGTTCCAGAAGAGGTTCCTGAAGAAGTACCAGAGGAGGTTCCTGAAGAGGAAGAAGAGGAAGTCATACCAGTTGAACCAACAGCTCCTTTAGAAGAAATGAACATAGAATGCGAAGATATTGTAACAATGGCTCCTGGTTCAAATGAAACATTTATAGTAACATTAAACAATGTTGGAACAACAGATTTAACTGATGTGAGTTTATCGACAATGGGAATTCCAAGTGAGTGGATAACAATTTATCCATTTAAAATCACACTTGAAGCAGGAACTTCAAGAGACTTCTTAATAGTATTGAGTGTTCCTGAAAACGAAACTGAATCAAGAAAAATAGATTTAATAGCAACTTCAACTGAAGGGATAACAACATCAAGAAGTATTGATCTAAATCTTGGAGCACCTCCAACAGGTTTTGTAGGGATATCAAAGAATCTATTGAATCTTGGAATTGTCATAATAGCAGTTGCAGCTTTAGTGCTAATAGCTTGGGAACTATGGTTTAGAAAGTAGTTTTTTCATTTTTTATTTTTAATAGATAATTTTTTGTAGTTTTAATTCTATTTAGTTCTTATACTAAAGAACAATATATAATAAATTGATAATCATTAGATAAAAGTGATGTAATGGTTTTAAATTCAGATAATTTAAAAAAGCTATACATAGAATTTTTCAAACAAAAAGGACACAAAGTCATTCCGAATGTCTCACTTATTCCAGAGAATGATCCCACTGTTTTATTCACAACAGCTGGTATGCATCCTTTAGTTCCTTTTTTGTTAGGTCAGCCACATCCACAAGGAAAAAGACTTGTGAATTTACAAAAATGTTTTAGGACTAGTGATATAGATGAAGTTGGTAATAATTTTCATCTAAGTTTTTTTGAGATGCTCGGTAATTGGTCATTAGGAGATTATTTTAAAAAAGAGGCTATCACTTGGAGTCTTGAATTCTTAACAAGTAAAGACTGGCTTGGTTTAGACAAAAATAAAATATATGTTAGTGTTTTTGAAGGTGATGAGAATGTTTCTAGAGATGAAGAGAGTGCTAGAATTTGGCAGAGCCTCGGTATTCCAAAAGAAAGAATCTTCTATTTACCGAAAAAAGAGAATTGGTGGGGACCTGCTGGTGAAACAGGTCCTTGTGGACCTGATACTGAAATGTTTTATGATACAGGAAAAAAATCTTGTGGAAAAGATTGTAAACCAAGCTGTCCTTGTGGAAAATATTTTGAAATATGGAACGATGTTTTCATGGAATATAATAAAACAGCAGAAGGAAAATACGAATTGTTAGACCAAAAGAATGTTGATACTGGAATGGGAGTTGAAAGAACAATTGCTGTCTTACAAGGAAAAAATAGTGTTTATGAAATAGAAGAATTCAAACCAATTGTTGATATGTTAAAGAAAATTGCAAAAATAACAAATGAAAAACAGGAAAGATCCATAAGGATTATTGCAGATCATATACGTGCTGCAACCTTTATTCTAGCCGAAAAAATAGTACCAAAGAATGTAGAGCAAGGTTATATTCTCAGGAGATTAATAAGAAGGGCAATAAGACATGGAAAAAGTTTAGGAATAGAAAAAGATTTTCTCAGTGAGCTTTCAAAAATCATTATAAAAATTCATTCTAAAGATTATTCATACCTGAAAGAAAACGAAGAGTTCATTCTTAATGAAATGGAGAAAGAAGAAATGAGGTTTAGAAATACGCTAGCAAAAGGTTTAAGAAAATTCAATGAGATTGCTAAAAATTTGAAAAATATTAATGGTAAGAATGCATTCCTACTATTTCAGAGTTATGGATTCCCCATAGAAATGACAAAAGAACTTGGAAAAGAAATTGGTATTGATGTTGATGAAAATGGATTCCAAGAGGAATTTAAAAAACATCAGAAGATATCTAGAGTCGGTGCTGAAAAAAAATTCGGTAGTGGATTGGCTGACACCTCAGAACAGACGGTAAAGCTACATACTGCAACACATTTACTTAATGAAGCATTGAGAAGAGTCCTGAAAAAAAGAGATATTATACAAAAAGGTTCTAACATAACACCAGAGAGATTAAGATTTGATTTCAACTTTGATAGAGGATTGACAGATAAAGAAATAAAAGATGTTGAGGATCTAGTTAACGAACAAATAAAGAAAGCACTTCCTGTTAAGAGAAAAGAAACAACACTTGAGGAAGCAAAAAAAATGGGAGCCCAAGCTGTTTTCAAACAAAAATATGGAGAAAAGATTTTTGTTTATTCTATAGGAGATTTTTCTTTAGAAATATGTAGTGGACCGCATGTAAAGAATACAAAAGAACTTGGTAAATTTAAAATAGTTAAAGAAAAGAGTATTTCTTCAGGTGTAAGAAGAATAAGGGCGATTTTGGAAAGTTAAGAAACTAAAATAAATCCTTTTATGAAGAAGCTTTTGAGAGATTTAAATCCTGATTTTTCTATATTTTTAGTATGAAGAAGAAAACAAAAAAGAAAACTTCAAGAAAATGGATATGGGTCATTGTAATTTTACTTATACTTTTAATAATAATCTGTCTTCTTTTTACGACTTGTAATTTTTGGGCTTGTCAAATTTGTGGTATTTTCCCTGTTTTAAAGGTAGCACCAGTTCCTCCTTAACTTAGTGATTAAATGACTAATTTCAAACAATTCCTGAAGCCGGATTGGAGAAAGATTGTGATATTTTTTATACTGTTTATTATTTCTCTGTTTTTACCTAACTATTATTTCAAGGGTAATGGATTTCCATTTGCTTATTTCTCTTTTCGAGGCGGAGGAGTACTTCCTTCTGGCGCTTTAGTTGATTTTGTTTCAAGTTATAATTTATTAGCATTAATATTGAATCTGGTTTTTTGGTATCTCCTCTCCTGTCTCATAGTCTGGATTTATGATAAGGTGAAAAAGAAAAAGCGATAGTGTGGATAAAAACAGATTAGGTAAAAACCGAAAATAATCAACAATATATTTAAGTAGGTTTTATTAAAGTTTCTTTATGGAAATAAGAAACAGATATGTGGCAATTTCGGTCTTAGTAATAATGGCCCTTTCTTTTATTGGTATTTTTATTATTATTGAGGAACCTGAAATTGTGTATGCTGCAATGGGACAAGAAATTGGAGCTGGTGAATTAGAAAAATTCTCCTCATGTGATGAATTAAAGACTTTTGTAAAAACAAATATTGAAGCATCTCGGAGGAGTACTGAGGAGATGGGATGGGAAGATGTTTTAGCCGTACCACTTATGGCACCTCTGGCTGCTGTTGGAAGTGCTGCTGCACCATCAATGGCAATGGAAAGTCAAGCAGCTATAGCAACAACTGGCCTTGCTGGAAAGTCTTTAGAGGCTGGTGAATATTCAACAACAAACATTCAAGTAGAGGGTGTTGATGAGGCTGATATTGTAAAAAACGATGGAAAATACATATATGTGGTTTCTGGAAAAAAAATTGTTATTGTTGATGCATTTCCACCTGAAAATGCTGAAATATTATCTGAAATTCAATTAAGTGGCTATCCAACAGAAATATTCATAAATAAAGACAAGTTAGTTGTCTTTGGTTCTACAGGTGGAAGTTATTATAGTTCAGGAACATTTATTAAAGTTTATGATATTTCTGATAGAGGAAATCCACAAATAAAGAGAGATGTTTCTTTAGATGGTAGTTACTTTAATTCAAGAATGATAGGAGACTATGTTTATGTTATAATCAATCAACCAATTTACTATCAAGTAGAAGAGGATATAAAAATCCCTGAAATGAAAGTCGGAACTCAAATCGAGCCTGTTTGTGATTGTGATGATATATATTATTTTGATATTCCTGACCGATCCTATAGAATGACAATAATAACATCAGTAAACACACAAAATGACAATGAAGATATAGAAAGCAAAACATTCCTTACAGGAGATACACAGAATATATTTGTTTCTCTAAATAATATTTACCTAACTCAAACTACATACAGTTACATACCTGAAATAGAAACAAGTGAAAAAACTATTGTTCATAAAATTGCTGTAAAGGATGGAGATGTGGAATATAAAGCTGAAGGAAAAGTTCCAGGAAATGTTTTGAATCAGTTCTCAATGGACGAATTTAATGGATACTTTAGAATTGCAACAACAATTGGACGTGTGGCAAGGTTTGAAGGACAGGCAACATCCACAAACAATGTTTATGTTCTTGATAGTAATCTTAATACTGTTGGTAGACTAGAAGATTTAGCTCCCGGAGAAAGAATATATTCTGCCAGATTCATGGGTGATAGATGTTATCTTGTTACATTTAGAAAAGTTGATCCTTTGTTTGTAATAGATCTAGCAGATCCTTTTAATCCAAAAGTTCTTGGAAAACTAAAAATACCAGGATACTCAGATTACCTTCATCCTTATGATGAAGACCACATAATAGGTGTAGGTAAGGAAACTATAGCAGCTGAAAGTGGAGACTTTTCTTGGTATCAAGGAGTAAAATTATCTTTGTTTGATGTTAGTGATGTTACAATGCCAAAAGAAGTATCAAAACTTGAAATAGGCGATAGAGGAACTGATTCATATGTATTAAGAGATCATAAAGCATTCTTGTTCAGCAGGTCTAAGAATCTACTTGTCATACCAATCAAACTTGCAGAAATTAATGAAGAACAATACCCACAAGGTATTCCACCTAGTATGAGTGGACAGTTTGTTTGGCAAGGAGCTTATGTAATTGATATTTCATTAGAAGGTGGGCTTGGAGTTAAAGGGAGAGTAGGTCACGCAGATGAAGAAGGGCTCTTGAAAAGCGGTTATTATTACTCTTCTCCTTATGCTGTAGAAAGATCATTATACATGAATGATGTACTTTATACAATATCTAAAAAAATGATAAAAATGAATGATTTGGATGATTTGAATGAGATTAATAAAATAGAGCTTCCTTATGAGTCTGGAGTAGGATATCCTACTCCTTATCGATAATTCGTTTTCTCCCTTAACCCTCTTCCTTTCATTTAATCACATTTTTAATTTCTATTTCATTTTTATCAGTATCATAAATTCCAAAAGTACATTTATTTGTGACAACACCATGAATTTCACCAGGATTTGATAGAAGTGTTTTGCCAATCTTTTCTACTTTTGAAGTATGAGTGTGACCATGAAAGACAGCATCATATTTTCCAGTTTTGGCTAAACCTTTTGCAAACTGGTTGTTATGACAAACTGCAATTTTCCTTCCACCTACTTCTGTTTCCAACAGATCCTTTTTCAAAGTAATATCTTTATAACTCTTGAGTGCTAGATGTGTTATTTCTTTCTGAGCACCATCAACATTACCAAAAACAGCATAAATTGGAAGCCCAAAATTTGCTAGTTTTCTGAATGTAAAAGGTGCACAAAAATCTCCACAAAAAATGATAGCATTAATTTTCTCATTTTTTAAGTTATTCAAAACCTTTTCTAAATTCCATATATTGTCGTGAATATCTGATAAAACAGCAACTTTCATTTTTTCTCACTTCTTAAAATTTACCACTAAAAACTTAAATTAATCCCTCATCCCGGTCAAGAAGATGATGCGCCGACCGAGATTCGAACTACTGCATCATCTGTAATCAATCAATATTCTATCTCTATTCTTAATTGTATAAAGTTCGTATTGAAAATTCTCTATATTATTAACATACATTCTTATAGAATGATTTTCATTGTTACAATATTCTAATATGCAACTACTATTAAAATTCTCATTCCATATTTCAAAAAATTCTCCTAAAGTAGCAGATTCTTCTCCAGTCTTAAAAATTACACCATCAGAATTAAGTGTAAATAACTTAGCTCTTGTCTCATTTGTAATACCAACACCAGCTGGTATTGGTTGTAATTCATTAAATATAACTATACCTAATACTGCTGCCCACTCAGCTTGTACTTGATTTTGAGATGGAGATGTATATAATACTGCACCAATTAAACCACTTCCTAAAAAAGCAATTATTATGAAAATAGCAAATATCTGTTTTTTAGTTGATTTCTTCATTTTTTCTTCTCTCCGTAATCAGCTGGCTTTCTTTCTCCGTAAAATCCTCCTTTAAGATATAAATAAGCATTTGTAGCAGCTTCAGCGCCTTCTGCAGCAGCAACAATTATTTGTGCAAAAGAACCAGTAACATCTCCAACAGCATAAACTCCAGGTATATTAGTTTCAAATTTATCATTAACTGTTACAAAATTCTTTTCATTAACTTCTACTCCAGCAGCTTTAACAATTTCTGTTGTTGGTATTTCTCCTATTTCTATGAAAATTCCATCTAATTGAAACTCTTGAGTTTCATTTGTTTTCACATTCTTGATTGTAACTTTATTAACAAACTTATCTCCTTCTACTTTTTCAATAACAGAATTCCATATGATTTTAACTGGGGTTTTTTTAAGTTTTTCTTGAGTTACTTCTTCAGCTCTTAGTTTATCTCTTCTATGTATAAGATATGTTTCAGAAGCAATTCCACTTGCATACATAGCAGCAGTAACAGCAGAATCAGAGCCTCCAATAATAGCAACCTTTTTATCTTTAAATAATGGTATATCACATGTTGCACAATAAGAAACTCCTTTTCCTATGAATTTTTCCTCGCCTTCAACCTTTAACCTTCTATAATGACTTCCTGTTGCAATTATAACAATTTTAGATGAATACTCTTTTTCAGGTGTTTTTACTTTTTTTATTTCACCTTTTAATTCCAAACCACCTACTTTTGCTAGCTTGAATTCACAACCAAATTTTTCTGCTTGTTTTTTCATTTTTTCAGCTAATTCCATTCCTGATATTGGTTCTACTCCTGGATAATTCTCTACTACATGTGCTAATGCCATTTGGCCTCCTAAAGTTTCACTAAGAATTAAAGTTTTAAGATTTCTTCTAGCAGCATACAAACCTGCAGCTAAGGCTGCTGGTCCACCACCAACAATAATGATATCGTATGTTTCCATAAAAATCATCTATATAATATAATTTTTAAACTCTTAATATTATATTATATTGGTGGTTCAATGGAGAAATGGGTAGCTGAAATAAAGTTGAGAGCAGCAAGAGGAAAGCCTCTTGTTTCTGGAGGAAGATCAAACAAACTAGGTAAAATTAATTTTGATGATTTAGTTTTTATTCCTGCTCAACTTAAAAAAAGACCAATAGATTATTATAGAAAAAAAATTATAACTGAAACAATTATAGGAAAAAACTCTAAACAGCCTCTGAAAATATCTATGCCAATATTAATTCCTGCAATGAGTTTTGGAGCTTTGAGTAAGGAAGCTAAAATAGCATTGGCAAAAGCTTCTACAATAGCTGGAACAGCAACAAATACAGGAGAGGGTGGAATGCTTCCAGAAGAAAGAGCAAGTGCAAAACTATTAATTGCCCAGTATTCTACTGGAAGATTTGGAGTAAATGAAGAATATATTAGAACTGCAGATGCAATTGAAATAAAAATTGGACAAGGAGCAAAACCTGGACAAGGTGGACTATTACCAGGAAACAAAGTAACAGAAGAAATTGCAAGAGTAAGAAATGTTCCAAAAGGAAAGGATATTCATTCGCCTCCAGCACATCCTGACATATTTTCTATAGATGATTTGAAAAAGAAGGTAAAATGGTTAAGAGAACTAACAGAAGGAAAACCTATTATAATAAAACTTGGAGCTGGAGATGTTGAAAACGATGTGAAACTTGCTTTGAAAGCTGATCCTGATGTCATAGCAATAGATGGAATGGAAGGTGGAACAGGAGCAGCACCAAGAATAATGCTTGATGATTTTGGTATTCCAACTTTAGCTGCAATAGTAAAAGCTAGAAAAGTAATGGGTCATAAATCAAAGCAAGATTTGATAGTAGGTGGAGGTCTAAACAAAGGAGCAGATATTGCAAAAGCTCTTGCATTAGGAGCTGATGCAGTTTTTATGTCATTTCCCTTGTTAATAGCAATGGGTTGCACATATTGCAAAGAGTGTTATTTGGGAAAATGTCCAATGGGAGTAACAACCCAAGATCCAGAGTTGAGAAAAAGGTTAAATATAGATGAAGCTTCTAAAAAAATTGTGAACTTCTTAAATGCATGTAATGAAGAAGTTAAAATGGCTGCAGCTGCTTGTGGAAAAGAAAATGTTCATGAACTTGATAGAGAAGATTTAAGATCATTGAGCCTAAGATTATCACAAATTACAGAAATACCATTAGTTTAAACTTTTTTCTTGACTTCACTTGATTTTTTAGGACTGCTCAAGCCTCTTTTAATCAAATATAATATTCTCAGTATCCATTCGAGAACAATAGAAAATATTAAAAACTGTAATATTTGCGACCATAGATTTGGAATTTCTGAAAATCTTGCTATTGTAGTTTCTACTGAAAAGAAATTTGGATTTATTATTAAAATTGCCAAAAGTGCAAATGGTATTAGTTTTGCCATATCACTTGATAAATCCTCTTTATAATAAGAAGTAACTCTTGTTGCAGAAACAACTACAACTGAAGTTAAAATTATATGATCAATTGAAATTTGTTCTGATAAGACTAATAAGAAAAATGATAGTATTAAAAACCAGATAAATATGTAGATTGGAAAAATAAAACCATATTTCAGAATATAACCTATGCCGCTTCCAATCTTTCCTAATGTTTTGTGTTTAACATAAGGAAGATTATATTTTTCCAAATTTATTTTAAACAAATCTCTTTTAGATAAAGTTTTATAAAAATGCCAAACAAAAATTGCGTAAATAAATAATCCTATTGTAAAAATAAATAACTGTAAATAAGTTTCCCCTATAATTGGAGAAAGTTGATTATAAATAAACATGTAACCTTGCTGTAAGCTTCCTGTTATCATATTTAATAAATCAACCATAACACACCTTTTTTGCTTCTTCTTTAAATTTTCTTAATTTTTTAATAGATATCTTGGTTATTTTATTTAATTCTTTTAGAGGGACCCTTAATAAATCTATTGCTAATACAAAATCTGAAGAAGACATTTTATCTAAAGATTCTGAATCTAAACCTCTAATCATTGTTATTGGATACAATTTCTTTTTTTCTATTAAGATTTTTAAACTATTATGTTCTGGATAATTCCAACCAATTAATTTTATTCCTTTACAACTTGCATACTGTTTAGTATCATCAGAAAATTTAGTATTACAAACCAACCAAGCCTGTTCAAATTTATGACATAATTTTTGTTTAGATCCGTCCAACAAATCTAAGAACCTAGCATATGTGTACAAAACCTCTCTTAAACCTGTATAAATTCCTGGAAGATTATGATACTTACATTCTATCATATAGTTCTTCTTTTTCTTTGTTGCTATAATATCTACTTCATGGGAAACACAATAACCTTGTAATATGTTATGAACTTTTGTTGCGTATCCATATTCTTTAAAAATCTCTCCTATAAAATGCTCAAAAATAAAACCTGCTGGCCCCAATCTGAACATGGCCCCCTTTAAGTCGTATCTTGCTGCAATGTGTGGCTTTCTCTTGTTTAATAAATTTAATGTAAGATGTAGAATTTCTTTAGTAGAAATACCATCATAAGATTTTTTCTTAACTTCCTTGACTATTTTATTTGCTAATTCTTCAGATACACCAGCTCTTAAACAAGTTCTCTTTATTTTTTTAGGGTCAAATTTTTCTGTTTCACCTGAAGCTTTCACAACCCACATGTATTGAAAATTGTTTTTCTGATTAATAAAATTAGCATGTCACATGTATTACAGCAATTACTTTCTTGTTTTTTGATAATTTATTAAACTCTTCAACAGCTTCTGGTGTTTTCTTAACTATAAACTCGATATTTTTTAATCTTGCAAATTTTTCTGCTTCTTTCTCTATTTTTACACAACCACCAGTTCCTGTTCCAACAATCACAATTTCTGGTCCCTTTAACAAAAGATCTATTAATTCATTTTTGGAAAACGTGTGAGAAGATTCTCTTGGAGTTATTTCTCCGTCCCAATGTATTACCATATCATCTTCATATTTTTTTCTATCAATTGTCAGGGAGCCAAAACTAAAAGAATTGATTTTTGGCATATCTATATATAGTCTCTTAGAAATAAAATGATAGCTTATTACGACAAAGTAAAAAATAGTAGCCCCGGCAAGATTCGAACTTGCGTTTCGAGGTCCAGAGCCTCGTGTCCTTGGCCGCTAGACGACAGGGCTATCTAATTAAGACTATAAATTTGATGCTTAAGAATTTTTCTAAACAGCTCTTATCAAATTACAATTTTCATCGAGTTCAACAAAATGTTTTGCTTTTCCTTCTCTATAGCTGGAACATTGATTTTCTGGTAAATTATCTATATTTTGTCTAGGTGAATGAGCGATATCACAGACCCAATCGTTTGCATCAAGAATAGGATTTAATAAACAAGGTCCGTGTTTCCAATAAGATGTTTGTGATATATTTCTGCTTAACCAATATTTACAATCTTGTATACAAAGATTCACAGGCTGTTGCTCAGAAACTTCTTGTTCCTCAGTAATAACTTGGCCTGTAGGTTGCTGAATACAACCACCAATTAAAACTAATGAAATTAATAATAAAACCAAAGATTTCATTTTATCACTTCAAAGCTTCAACAATCTTTTTTCCGAATTCAACAGCTGCTTGTGGTCCTAAACCTGTTATAATTTTCCCATCAACTGTAACATTGCTTCCTGTATAATCTCCAACAGCATTTATGCTATTTCTCTGCGATGGATAGGCTGTCGCTTTTTTACCATTCAAAATACCTGCATTTGCAAGAATTGTTGGTGCAATGCATATGGCTGATACAACCTTTCCTGAATCATAAAATTCTTTGGCTAATTCTAAAGCCCTTTTGTGATTAAGATAAGCTGCAGCTCCTGTACCACCAACAAAAACTACTGCATCAAAATCTTTTGTATCAACATCGTAAAAATTTTTATCAGGCGTAACTATTTTTCCAAACATGCTTTTAGAAGGCTGTCCAGTAGAATTCGCGACTGTAATATCTATATTTGATTTTTCTAGAACTTCCTTGGTTTCAAAAAACTCTTCGTCCCTAAAATCATTTGGTGCAATTACCATTAAAACTTTTTTTACCATGAAATTAATTGGAGCTAGTATTTAATAAATTTTAAATTTAGAGTATAGAAGAAATTGCAGACATAGGTGCAAAAGAGCCCATTAATCCTAGTAATCCAACAAATACAGTAAATGGTGCTAAGACAAGGGAAGCTAAAAAGTATGATGTAATAAATGCAAAGTAGTTGCTATTAAAGGCATTTTTCTTCTCAAGAAGGATATAAAACCCTATTGTTACAACACAATGAATGAATGGTATTGAGAAAAATGTTAATAAAAAGGTTAATGGAGTAAGATCTGAATATCCGGGCGAATAAGAAAAAAATGCAGGTAATAAAGCTAAAAGAAAAGGTAAAACGAGGAATACTACTACAAAAGCAATATAACCAACAAAAATAGCAATTTTTTCATTGGGAAAAGCTATAACTTTTCTGTTAAAAAACAAAAGCCCAAACAAACCTCCTATCAAACCAATAATAGTAAAAGCTATTATAGAGCCTACACCTAATCCAAAAAATACAAAGAATATCATAAATATAAGAAAGAAAACTTCAAAGAAATTGGGCATATAAGGCATTATAAGTCCATTAAGTATAACCATATTTAAACACCCATAATAATTGAAGTTACCGCCATAAAAACCCAAGCTAAAATAAGGATACCTAAGAAAATTAAAATATTTATCATGTTTTCTCTTAACTCACCTTTCCCAGGTTTTGTTTTTAAACCATAAGCTAACAAAGCAACTGCCCAAATTGATATTAATGGTGCAAAAATAATTGCTAAAATTATAAAGAAGGTCTTTCTTTTCAAGTCTCCTTTTCCTTTGTACCTAACAATAAGACCTGCTCCAATAACAATTATTATCATGAAAACTACCGAAAGAATTACTGAATTCTCATTCATGCTTTCTAAAATTAATTTTCCTGTGTCTCCCATACTTGTAAGAAAGTTCGAAGGACCAACTGTTCCTGTAATATCAAAATCTGGATTCCAATTTTTAAAACTCCACAAATAGTATCTATTATTATCATCAATAACAGAAGTTTGAACATTTCTAAAACTAGCATCTAAACTTTTATCCATTTCTACTAAAATTCTTGTGTCTTCTATTGGAGTTGCCCAAGCAATTCCTGTTCCTAAAGGATAAAATATCTCACTGTTTTTTATGGGCAAAGTCATGCTGATTTCCATTCCATTACTTGCATTTGAATAAGCACTCAAAAAGAATTCTATCATTGCTTTTTCTATAGGAGATTCAGTTACACGTGTAGTTCCTGTAAGATAGGTTGAACTGACATAATATTGAGCACCATCAATATATACATAATCTAGATCAGTATCAGATCGAGAACAGCCACCACCGCCTCTAGATATTTTAACATATCTAACATTATCATTAATATCAAATGTTGCCTCTTTCCAATCAATTGTAGAATATGGTTTATCAGCACCAATATAATTCCAGTTTACATTATCCTTACTCGTTATAAGTTTTGTTTCTGTAGGTTCATTACAATATCCATAACCACAACTGCATAAACAATTTCTATGTCTAATTGTTATTTTATTAACAAAAGTTTGTTTATCAAGATCTAGATCTACATAACCAGTACAAGCATGTCCATCGAAGTATTGATATGCATATGTACATTCAAGTCTTATGAAATTTCCATCTTTATAAAGAAGTTTTTCTATATTTCCTGTTTGACCTATTTGAATAGATGCAGCTTCTGCTTTTGCTCTATTTATATAATCTGAAAATTTCTCTCTTATTGCTTGTTCTGGTGAACATGTTGTGTAAGGATATCTAGAAACGCCATATCTATAAGGATAACCATAACAAGTAAAAGTGAATTCTGGATTTGCTCTTACATGACTTAAAGCATCTTTGAATGTCTCAGGTGCATATTCTTTTAATAAACCTACATCACCAGGAGGTCCTATCATTGTATTTAAAATAGCTATATAATGAGTTTTGTAAGTATCAACAGCATGTTTAACATTTTCTGGTAAATATAAATCATAGTAATCTTTCATAAAATCTTCTAGAGTGTTCCCACTTTCAACATCATAAATATCAATTGTTGCTCCTTCAAATTCATAAGTTGCTATGTGTGTTACACCTTCATAATCCCTTGCTGCCTCTGCTCCTAAAGTGGCTGCAGGTCCCATAAATCCACTAGAGTAAAGTCCTAATGGGAAAAAAGCAAATTTTGAAATTTCATATATTGGTGAAATTAAAGAAAGCATTATGTATTCTCCCAATGCATCCCTGATTTGTGGAGCTGATTTCTTAACAAAACCAGCAAAAGATTGTTTCTCCACTAATTTCTCAACATCATCAAAACTATATTTTTTAAGAAATTCAGAAGAGTTTAACTTATCACCTGAAACATCTTGAGGTACTGATTTTAAAGGAATAACAACTGTAATATTATGATTTTCATAATCCAAAGATGTTAGTGATAAGAATATGTTCATCTTTTCAAAATAATTGCTCAAAACCTCAATTACAGCATATTGTTGTTTTTCTTTAATAGCTGTAAAATCAAAAGTTTTTTTAGTTGGTCTTGGTAATATCATTCCATCTGCAAATACAACAGATGGCAATAACAAAGCCAAAATAATCAAAACCAAGAGTTTTTTCATGATTATATATTAAAAAACCAGTTTAAAAATGTTATTAATAAATATCCATTATCTCAATTATTAATACGTGATAAAATGCCAGTAATTGGAATAAATCTAAAAGCAATTGAAGCAAAAAAACATGAAGAAATAAAAGGACCATTAAAAGTAAACAGCAATATGAATATAGTAGATGTTAAAGAACAGGATTTGCCTGCTTTGAAAAGTGAGGGATTGTTAATTGAATTCGAATACAAAACTAGATATATTGGTGAAAAACATAAGAACATAGCGGAAATTAACATTAATGGAAACATTGTTTTCTTGGGCGACGAAAAAGAAGATATCTTAAAGGCTTGGAAAAAGGAAAAGGCTTTACCAGATAATATAAAATTCCACATAATAAGCCTTGCCTTAGACAAATGCTCTAAAAAAGCTATATTTTTGAGTGATGACCTACAATTACCACCACCGCCACTAATGGTCCCGGAAGCTAGAAAACGGTCAGAAAGAAAATAAGTTCAAAGAAGACCAAAAAGTAGTTCTCTGAAAGTATCATATTTTTCTCCATTAATATATTTATGACTCTCTATATCAAAAGTAAGAAATTTAAGCTTTTTCTTGCATCAATAATTCAAATTAAAACTTTTAGTTTTCTTTATCTTATATCAACATAACCTATGGAAAAACATATGTTTTCAACATCTTATATGAAAATATCTATAGGAAACATCTAGTTTAGATTTTATAAGCTGAGATTTCTAAATTTATGGTATGAACAATAAACAAAAAATTATAGTTAAAATATTTTCTATATTATTAGTTTTAATATTAATTAGCGGTTGTGTTAAAGAAACAACTAGAGTAGAACCAAATATTTCAATAGCAAAAAATGAAACAGAAGAACCAATAGTTGAGAAGATATCCGAACTTAATGCAACTGAAATACATGAAGAAGAAATAATCTATAAAAATAGTGTTGTAATATTTGTCGACGAATATACTTATAATCAATTAACAAATGAAATAAAAAGGCTTAAAACAGATATTGAGAATGATTTAGATGTTAATGTTTTTTTATATAATCAAATCTTTAATGACCCCCAACAAATAAGAGAAACAATCATAAGTCATTTTAATAATGATAAACTTATTGGTTCTATATTAATTGGAAATATACCTTTTGTGCTTTATGGAGATACACTCAGTGATTTTTATTATATGGATCTAGATGATAAGATTGACGAGTGCTATAACAATGGAAAGGTTGACAAATCTTGCTTAGGAATTTATCCTCCTGGTGGACTGTATCCCTATATTGAAATTTGGAGTGGTAGAATTAAGCCAACAAAATCTGGACAAGAAGGAATCGAACAGATTAGATCATACTTAAATAAAAATCATGATTATAGAAACGGTAGAATTTCTTATAAAAAAAGAATTACACTACTTAGCTTAATACATATTTTTGACTATAGTTATAATCAAGAAGATTACAATCAATTATTTCATGGCTTTGTAGAAAATTCTTTACTCTATTCCGAAAACGATATAAATATAATCTATAATAAAGATTCATCTGCCCTAAAAAACAATTATGTTAATTCTTTAAATAACCAAAATGAAATCACTTTTTTAAACATTCATGGTACTTCTAATTCAGAATGGTTTGGTGGAACAACAAGCCTTTATTCAAATGAAATCGAGACAATAAAGCCAAATTCAATGATTTATTTTTTAAAAAGTTGCTCAAATGGAGATTTTAGTTCACCAGACTATATAGCAGGTGCATATTTGTTTTCTGGAAATTCGTTAGTTGTGATAGCAAACAGTGTAGTTAGTATGGGTGTTGTAGATAATAGGACATTCAAAAATATAGGCCAATTGAGACTTGGAATTCCTATTGGAGACGTATATAAACATGAATCTTGTGATCTGGTATGTCATTTGTTCGGCGATCCAACTTTAAAGTTAAGGTCGGTTGATTCAATAAACTCACCAAAACTTAAAATACAAGATACCATTGTTAATTTTGGGGAGCATGCTTTTGGTACTCAAGCAGAACTTGATTATAAAATCAGAAATGATGGCAACTCAAAATTAATAATAGAACCAGCAGGATATGGTGCAGGAGGAGTAGGTGCTAAATTGAATGGAGAAATGATAAGTAGTTATGTTCCTTTTTATTATACCTTCGAAGGACGTATTAATAAACCAATTGAAGTAGAGCCAAACTCTGAAATAATTATTAAATTATACTTTAATCTGAAAGATGTGCCAGTAGATAAAGGCGAGTATGAAGGTTATTTTCTTGAAATGCCTACTAATGATCCTCTTAAACCCTGGATAACTATAACTCTGAAGGGAAAAGCCATTTAAAAATATTCTATATTTTTCCATACCAGATATGAAAATAACCTATGGAAACATCTAGTTTAGATTGACTAGAAACATAGTTAAAATCAGGCGATTTTTGGTCAAATTTTGATGAAAAATGGGTGGTTTTTGATAGGTTTTTATTTTAAAATTATAATAAATTAGTATATGAAAATTATACCGAAGATTCCAACCATTTACAAGAATAAGTTCCCAAAGAATTTTATAAACAACGTTAATGGCTGGGGAAGTTTTTCTAAACAAATATTGCAAGATAACATCGGTAAGTTGCTTTCTTTAGATATTGATTTTGGTAATGTTTGTAGTTTAAATTGTCCGCATTGTTTTAGAAGAAACAACAGGGTTGATTTTGGTAAAACAAAGTCAATGAATTATGAAGACATAATTGAAGTTGTTAAACAAGGTAAGAAACTTGGTTTAAGGTCTGTAAAATTTTTAGGTGCTGGTGAACCTTTCGAAGATAAAAGGTTTTTAGAATTTTTAAGAGACCTAAAGAAGTTAAATATAATACCATCGATATTTACAAAAGGTCACGTCATTGGCGATGATAATTTAGTTGAAAAATATTATTCTAAGTATGGAATTTCTACAGGTAAAGAGCTTGTTGAAGAACTTAAAAAGGTCAATGCTAGTATCTTACTAGGTTTTAACTCTTTTGATACAGAAATTCAGGACAAAATGATTGGAGGAATAAAAGGTTATGCTCTGAAAAGAAATCGTGCCTTAGAACTTTTAATAGAAGCAGGATTTAATAAGCATAACCCAACACATTTATGTTTGGCCGCAAACCCAATCACTAATGATAACTATAACGAAGTTTTTGAAATTTACACATGGGGAAGAATAAGAAATCTTTACGTAATAGTTTGTCCTACAATGGTTAGTGGAAGATGCGCAGAAATAAAAGCTTGGCAAAAAATAACACCGTCAAACAAAAAACTAATTGAATTATATACAAAGATTTACAAGTTTAACATCAAAAAAGGAATACAAACACTAAAACAGATTGAAGAAGAAGGAATCTCTTCTTATGCTGGTGGACATCCTTGTAATCAAGTTGCTTGCGGAATGTATGTAACTTTAACAGGAAAAGTTTTAAGATGTCCAGGTGATGATACTACTATCTTTGGAAGCATATGGAAAGAATCATTGAAAGAAATATGGTTAAAATCTGAAAATTATGGTAGAGCAGGAACATTTAATTGCGGTTGCCCACCAAAATGGGGCAAATCAATTCCGTATAACTTATTTACAGAGATTATGATAAAATTAAAGGCTTAATTTCTACATCTACATATTTCGCAAGAAACAAAATCCCAAATTCCAATTTAACTTTTCCACCACATATATCAACATAACCACATGAAAAATCACATTTTTCAGTACCATACATGAAAATAACCCTAGGAAACATCTAGTTTAGATTTTATAAGCTGAGATTTCTAA
>CAYFXV010000002.1:0-22720 GCA_964347265.1 uncultured archaeon
TCCTGCCTCGGGCGCTTAACTATTTTCTAGAAAAAAAAGAATTAATACTTTTCACTAGGATGCCAAACAAAATCTTCTGGGAAATCTGCAATTTCTTCATCACAAACTTCTTCATCATATTCACAATCAATTTCTACTTTTTCTGAATTCGCTATAAACTTAGTTTTACAGCAAGGACAAGAAACTAAATGTTTAGTTTGAATTAACTTATTATTACAAAGGTTTTTTTCTTTTAACATTTTATCACCTTTATCTTTCATGTAAAATATAAAGGGTGTCATCGACACCCAAAAAGAACTGGATACTGAAAACTAATTATTTCAAACTTACTTTTTCTTTTTCTTTTTTCCACCCACTTTTTTTCACCTCTTCAAATATACATAGTTCTATACTGTTAATCAATTCAAAAGAACTATGTATTTTTGGTTTTTTACCAATCCTCATCTTCTATTTCCTCATCTTCTTGAGGAGTTTCTTTTTTCTTCTTTCTGGGCATAAATATCGCCTCCTAAGAGACCATATTCTCTTAATTTGTAAAGACGCAGAACTAGTATTTAAACTTTCTTTGATATTTTGGTATATATCTTTCGTTTTTTTAAACTTTTTTAATTATATTCTATTTAATCAAAATCTTTAAATTTCTCCAAACTGAACAAAAGTAGACACCACAGATCTTTATAAGAAAATGCCTCGGATGCCAAATTATTTTACTTCTTCCGTTAATCTATAAACAGCTGGTTTATCAGAAATTTTTTCAACTAAGGGTTGTTCTATACCTTTCCTTTTCATAACTTTAATACCAGATTTCAAACCCAAATAAGCTAGTTGAGAGGTGATTGTTTTTGTTGGTTTTTTCAATTTTTTAGCTATTTCGCTTGGTGTAAAATCACCAGTTTTCAAGATATTAACAATTTCTTTTTGTAATGGAGAAAGTCTATCTATAATTTCTGTTTTACTTGTTTCAATTTCTGGTTTATATTCAAAACATTTTCTAACAAAATATCTATTTATAGTTTTTTCAGTGTTTGATGTAGCTACCATTTCACAAAGTTCTAAAATTTTTCTTGGTATGAAATCAGCTTTTTCGAATATAGGTTCTAAACTGTCTGGTTCAAATGGATCTTTATGTTTAACTCTGTTAATTATCATTTCTCTTGCTTCTTCAGTTGTTAAAGGCCTTAGTTTTATTTTTCGATTTCCTACTAATTCTAAAAGATTTCCCTCAAGATTTTTTAATTCATCTGTATCAGAAGCTAGAACAACAGAACTAATTAATTTATTATCAAAATTTCTTTTTATTGACTTTCCTATGAGAGGTGGTAAAGTATTTGCATCATCAATGAGCATAATAATTTTTTTCTTTTTTCCAAACAAACCTGCTTTTGATTTTTCTCTTATCATTTCATCTATGTTTATTTTCAATATTTCATCTTGACTCATTCCTAAAGTATTTAGATAAATTGGTAAAGTATGGGGTGAAGGATATTTTTCTAACCATTTTAAAATAATGGTCTTTCCCATACCATCTTCTCCAGTTAAAAGGCAGCAATCGTCAGAATTGACGTATTCTAGCACATTTTGCCTTATTTCTTTGATTCCTGAAATGGTTTCTGGCATAGGAATTAGTTCAAAAGGATTAGTTTTCCAACCATATCTTTCATACCATGCCATACAACCACTACTTTATAGAATATTCATATACTTTACATAAATAGGTTGATACTTTATGGCATACTTTATGATACTTTATGAATTTTTCTATTTTTTGTTAAATTTTTTAAAAGCTAAATTTTGACAAGTTTTTAAATTCTTCTCGATTTTGGGCGTTTGGGGCTGAAAATGGGTGTGGAGGCCTAAAAACTATGGTAGATACTTTACGCGATTAATAAAGTTATTTTTTGTTAATTTTTTCTAAAAACCGTGTTTTTTCTTTAAATTTTTAGGACTTACGTCAAATCCAGATTTATCTAATCTTTCAGCCAGAAGTATGGGTAAAGTACCTTGGAGAGTAACAATTTTCGCATAAGTATCTGAAAACCCTTTACTTGCTGAATCAACTAAAGTTGTGTATTCACAGCCGCATAAATCTTCTAATGGAGAATTTTCTATTCCTACAAATGGATAAACTACTGCACCTATTTCTTGTGCTTTTTTACACCAATTCAAAACATAAGCTTCTCCTTTTAATACTGGAGAATAAAATTTTTCCATTCCACCAGATTTTGATGGAAGTAAAACAACATCACCTGCTCTTGGATCAGGAGTATTTTCACCACCAAAAAGGTATGCTTGATCTCCTATAATTTGTTTGACTTGACCCAATCTTTTAATGAGAAATTTAGAAACATCTTTCGCTCCCTTTCTACCACCAGCAAATACATCGCAATGTCTTCTTAAATTTTCTACTAAACTTTCTTCTACTAAACTTTTACATGTTTCAGATTCTTCCCATTCATCAATTCTCCTGCCTATTATTGGCATTTTGTCCTCTATAATTTCATAAAACCTTTCAGGGCCTTCATTTTCAATTAATGATTGATATTCGGTTTGCCCAAACCACAGATGAGTATATTCACCTAAGTCACGCATCATACCAAATCTACGATAATCTTTTGAATCTTTATTTTCAGATCCTTCCATTTCTATAATTATTCCATTACTTTCTTTCACAATTTTACCAGCTGTAGAATTAGGATTTTGTGTTACAAGTATAATTTCCCATATATCATTTTTATTTTGTTGAAGATAAGAAGACAATCTTTCTAATGTATTATTAGTAGAATCAGTTTCTCCACTACTTGAGGGAAAAATACCTACTATTTTTTTATGGCGTCTTTCAAATTTTGTAGCAGCCAGATCAATAGTATCTGCTGGAAATCCAATGTCATTATAATTTATATATGTTACATTACTATTTCTTGCAAATTCAGCTGAAGGAATATCCAAAGTACGCTCCATTCTACCAGCACTGACACCCACTATCAGACTAGCTTCTTTTAATGCTTCATGCGCTTCTTCATGTGGTCCTTCTTTTATTCTTAATAAACTATTAAAAACTTTATTATACATCTCAAATTTTTCACTCATAGTCTTCATAAAAATCAGGTGCTAATTTTTAGTGTCTTAAAAATAAAAACCTTACCCACATAGTTTTAAATACTCTTCTAAGAAACTTTAGTTAGGTGAAATAAATGGGTGGACGTCAAAATTTGGGAAAAATATAAGCAAATAGATTCTTTTAGTTTTACTTCTATTCCTGATTACAGAGGAAGAATAACAATACCAGCTTCTGTTAGAAAAAAACTAAGAATTAAACCAAAATCTGTTGTTTCAGTTACAATTAAATCTTTAAAAAGGAGAATAGAAAAATAAGGATAGTGGTGATATGGATTTTATTCATGTTAAAGATGTTTTAACAGGAGAATTAACTGAAAAAGAAGTTTCTTTAAGAGGTTGGGTCTATAGAAAAAGAGACCAGAAGGATGTGGTTTTTTTAATTTTGCGGGACTCAACAGGAATAATCCAGCTAGCTTGCAAAGGAATTGAAGAAGCAAGACAAGCTACAATCGAATCTTCTATTCAAGCTTTAGGAATTGTAAAAGAAGATAAAAGAGCTCCAGGTGGGTTTGAGATTCAAGTAAAAGATCTAAAAATTATTGGATTATCAGAGAAATTTCCAATATCAAAAGATTTAAGCGAAGAGTTTACCAGAGATGTGAGACACTTATGGATAAGGTCCCAAAGATTAACAAAAATTTTTAAAATAAGAAGTGAAGTTTTTAGAGCTATACACGACTTTTGTCGTTCCAAAGGATTCATTGAGATTCAATCTCCTATATTTACAACAGCAGCTTGCGAAGGCGGTTCTAGTTTGTTTGAAGTTAAATATTTTGACAAAGAATTATATCTTTCACAATCTTGGCAATTGTATGCAGAAGCAATGATACAATCTTTAGAAAAAATCTATACTATCACTCCTGCTTTTAGAGCTGAAAAATCAAGAACAAAAAGGCACATATCAGAATATTGGACAGCTGAAATAGAAGCTGCTTGGATGGATCATGAAGAATTAATGAAATTTGGAGAAGACTTAATAGTGTATGTAGTTGATCATGTTTTAAAACATTGTGAAAAAGAATTAAAAGAACTAGGAAGAGATTTAACAGAATTAAGAGAATTGAAAAAACCATTCCTAAGAATATCATATAAAGAAGCTTTAGAAAAACTAGGAAAGAAATGGGGAGATGAGATAACTGATAAAGATGAAAGAGAATTAATAGAAAAACTAGGAAGTAAACCAGTATTTCTTACTAAGTTTCCAAGAGACATGAAAGCTTTTTACATGAGACCAGATCCAAAAGATCCTAAAGTTGTTTTAGCATCTGATTTGCTTGTTACTAAAGTTGGAGAAATAATTGGTGGAAGCGAAAGAATTTATGATATCAAAGAACTTTTGGAATCAATAAAAATATTCAAATTAGATAAAAAACATTATGAATGGTATTTGGATTTAAGAAAATATGGAACAGTTCCTCATTCTGGATTTGGATTAGGAATTGAGAGATTGGTTATGTGGATTGCTGGAGTAGAACATATAATGGATACAATTCCATTTCCAAGAACAATGACAAGGTTTTATCCTTAGTTTAATCCTCTTTCGAATTTTTCTCTAGCTATATCAGCTCTAATCTGAGCTTCTCTTGTAGGATATCTTCCTGTGAGACATCCTAAACAAAGCTCATCTCTACTAAGACCTGTAGCCCTAACAAAACTATCTATAGGCTGATAACATAATTCATCAGCACCTATTATTTTAGCTATTTCATCAGGTTCATGATTAGCACCTATTAATTCTCCAAAGGTTGCCATCTCAGTTCCATAGAAACAAGGACTTCTTATTTGTGGAAACGTGGGAAACATGTAAACTTTTCTTACTCCGTATCTTCTTAATTTCTCAATGATTCCTTTTGTTGTATCACCTCTTACAATACTATCATCTATTACTGCAATATTCATTCCTTTCATTTTTTCACTAAGTATGTTTACTTTTTTGTCAACTGTTTCTTGTCTTTCATCTTTTGATAACATGAAAGCTCTCTGTGTCACGAATCTGTGTCTTCTAGTTGCACGTTCCCATCTTTTACCAGTTTCTTCGTGAAGTCCATAAGCAGCATCATTACCAGTTTGTGGTATTGAAAGGATAATATCTACGTTTTTTACAATTTCAGAATATTCTCTTCCAAGATTTCTCCCAAACTCTTCTCTGACTTCGTATACAAACCTATCTCCCAGTTTTGAATCTGGTCTAGCAACATATGCAAACTCAAAAGCGCAAAGTGCTCTTCTCTTACAAGGTACTAATTTTTCTCTTTCAAAACCATCTTTTGATACTGTAACCATTTCTCCTGGGCTGATTTCAAAATCTAATTCAAGGTTATTAATATTCAAACCAACAGTTTCAGATGATATAGCATGAACATTTTCATTATAACCACAACAAAGAGGTCTTATCCCATGGGAATCTTTAAAGGCAAATAATTCTCCATCCTGATTTACTCCTACTACTGAAAAAGCACCGTCTATATTCATACAACTTTTTACAGCTTCCTTTAGATCTCCTCTTCTTTCATATTCTAATTGGAGTTTTTTACAAAGAAGTCCTGCATCACAAGAATTTGAATAATTAAAGGAGATTTTTTTGACATCCTCTAATAATTTAGAAGGATTTGGTAAACCACCATTAGATGTTAGTGCTAATCTCACCTTTCCATTTCCTTCAATAATTGGTTGTGTGATTTTTATTAGTGATGATCTATCTGTTTTACCAGAGGTTGAATATAGAACACTGCCTAAACCAACATTTCCTGGTAAGTTATCAAACCATTCTTGCTTCATTCCTCTTTCTACATCTGGAACTAGACCTAAATCTTTATGTCCATAGAACATTTCATCAAAAGTAAACAAACCATACGACTGTTGGCCGCGATGATTTTGTGCTTTTAACCCCCAATAAATATAAGAAGTAGCATTGCCTTCTTTAATCTCTGCTCCAAAATCTCCACCCATAAGTAAAATGAAAAACTAAAAAATTTAAGTCTTTGTAATGTTATTTAAAAACTCTAAATAAATTACTAATTGGGCCTGTAGCTCAGTCTGGATTAGAGCGACTGGCTTCGGACCAGTAGGTCGGGAGTTCAAATCTCCCCAGGCTCACTTCTTATAATTACCATCCACCCGAGGCGCCACCTCCTCCGCTCGCTCCGCCACCAAATCCACCACCTCCTCCACCTCCACCACCCCTACCAAATCCACCAACAAAGAACCAGAAATGTGTTTGCTTTTTCTTCTTCTTTTTAATTTTCTTTCCACATTTTGGACATTCACAAATAACATAATCTCCCTTTGTATGACATTTCATCTTTGTTCCACATTTTGGACATCTTTCTACAATAACACTGCGAATTATAAATATAATTAAAGGTAATATGACAAAGAAGAATACAATAAAAAATATTATTATATTTTCAAGGGCCACTTCATCTGAAATAAATTCTCCAGAAATAACAGACTCATCTCCACCAGCTTGAATAACTTTACCTACAGCATCAACAGCATAATATAATCCATCTCCATATTTCTCTTCTCTAAAATAAGGAGTTAAATATGTTCTGCCAATTCTTCCTGCTTTGGCATCATTAATAATAGGTTCTAATCCATATCCAACTTCAAATCTCCATTTCCTATCTTGAATTGCAGCTACTATTAACAAGCCATTGTCAACATCTTTTTTTCCAATTCCATTTTTTTCAAAAGTTTTAACACCATACTCTTCGATGGACATTGGTTCTGTTGTATCAACAGTTAAAACAGCAATTTCTACTGTCCAGTTTTTTTCAATTTCCGAACATAAAGTATTGATTCTACTCTCATCTGGAGCAGATAAAACATTAGCAAAATCATTTACATATTTTTTCAAAGTAGGAATCTCTTGAGAAAAGCCTATATTAATAAATAAAAGAAAAACTAGAAAAGCAAAGCACAACAGTTTTTTCATTTGAAAACCTAGGAAATTGTTAAATTAATTGTTGGTGCAATCTCTGCTCCTTCTTGTGCTTGGAAGTATGATCTTTCTCCAAAACCAAACATGTTTGCAAGGATGTTTGATGGAAATACTTTTATTGCTGTGTTATAACTTCTTACCATATCATTGTATCTAGATCTTTCAACAGCGATTCTATTTTCTGTTCCTGCTAATTCATCCATTAAATTTAAAATTGTTCGATCTGTTTTTAATTCTGGATAATTTTCTACTGTTACTATCAATCTTCCTAAAGCAGAATCCAAAGCATTTCCGAATTTCACTTTGTCTTCAGTAGTAACTGCACCCATCCACTGACTTCTCAAAGATGTAATCTCTTCAAGTAAAGATTTTTCAAATTGCATATAACCTTTTGCTGTATTAACAAGGTTAGGTATTAAATCTATTCTCCTCTGATATTGAGTCTCAACCTTGGCCCATTGGTTTTCAATGTTCTGGGTTAATACAATAAAGTTATTGTAAGATCCCCAAACCCAAAATATTAATATTAATATTATGACCAATATCCAAACCCAAGGTTTTGAATAAAATGGTTTTTGTTTAGCCATACACTTATTACCACTATAAAATTTAAAAAGCTTATCTAGAAACATAATTTTTTAAATCAGTAAAATTATTTAGTTTTATGGTTGTAATGAGTACATATGAATTTTTAGAAAAACTGATGCCTACAGATTGGATTTCCGCTGCTCTAGTTGTTTTATTCATTATAATTTTTGAATACAAAAATTATGGAAACCCATGGACACGTGCTTTAATGGGAATTCTAGCAGCTCTTGCAATTAAGGGGTTTTTAATTTTTATTAGCTGGTGGCCAATTTGAAAATCCTAAAGAAAATTTATGGAAAAAGAGATGTTTGGAGTCACAAAGGACAATTTGGAAGATTAGTTGTTGTTTCAGGAAGTAAGAGACACACAGGCTCCCCTTGTTTTGTTGGACTATCCGCTTATAGAGCTGGTTGTGATTTAGTTTATATAGCAGCGCCAAAAAGAGCTGCTGATGTTGCTGCTAATTTTTCTCCGAATCTAATAACAGACCCCTTAGAAGGAGAAAAATTAATAAAAAATCATATTAAAAAAATAATTTCTTTAATAAAAGAAGTTAGAGCAACTGCTGTTGCAATAGGTCCTGGATTATGGAGAGAAAAAGAAACTTTGGATTCAATTGTAGAGTTAATTAAAAAAATTAATCTTCCAATGGTTGTAGATGCTGATGCAGTTAGGGCTGTTGCCAGGAAAAAAGAAGTTCTAAAAAGAAACTGTGTTCTTACACCCCATGCAGATGAATTCAGAGAATTAACAGGAATGAGAGTGAAGAACTTGAAAGAAAGAAAAAAACTTGTTAAAGAATTTGCAAAAAAATTAAATTGTGTAATACTTCTTAAAGGTCATGTTGATGTTGTTTCCGATGGAAATAAAATTTTCTTAAATAAAACAGGAACTCCTTACATGACAAAGGGTGGTTGTGGAGATACTCTAACAGGAATTTGTGGAGCATTACTTGCTAGAGGAATAAATACTTTTGATTCTGCTTGTGCGGCTGCTTATATTAATGGTAAAGCTGGAGAATTAGCTTCAAAAAAATATAAACAAGGCTTGTTAGCAACTGATTTGATAGAAAACATTCCTAAAATCTGTACCTAAAGCTCTTATCTCTTCTGAAGAATAACCTTTTTTTAAAAGGGATTGACGTGTATTTTCTGTTATTTCTTTAAAAGTTTTACTACGTGAGAGAAAACCAGAAACACTAATATCACTGATTTCATCAAAAAAAGATGTATCCTCAAATTTAATAGTTTCGTAAGCTTTTTCAGCGTCATTTTTAGCTTCATTAATCACAGATAACCATGTTGGAAAGGAAAAAGCTCCTAATGTTATTCCAGCATATTTTTTTAATTTGTTTACTTTTGAAGGATTTATTAGACTTTCACAATACCATTCACAAGCCTTTGAAAATACTTTTTTTGAAAAAGAAGATAAATATTCTTTCATCTTCATGATACCACACTAAAGAAAAGTAGAATAGTAAACTTTAAATCTTTACTCTCTCTCGGTCAAGAAATGATGCGCCGACCGGGATTCGAACCCTTGTCACATTAAATAATTTTTTATATACCAAATAATACATAGTATATTCATGATAGACCCATTAACTATATTAATCTTTTTTGGTATAACAATAGTTTTAGGTTATGTTGGTTCCATTATTTTTGAAAGAACAAGAATACCAGATGTAGTTTGGTTATTATTATTTGGATTACTTGTAGGTCCTGTTTTCAATCTTATAGATAGAACAATTTTTATTTCAGCTTCTTCATTGCTTGGTGCAATAGCACTTTTAATAATTCTTTTTAATGCTGGTTTACACATGGATATTTATCAAATGCTAAATAAAATTTCTAGAGGTGTTTTACTTGTTTTACTAGGAATATTTTTGTCAATAGGCGGAATCACTTTTGTTTCTATTGCTTTTTTCGGTTTAGAATTCATGCATGCTTTAATTTTTGGAGCAATGATATGTGGAACAAGTAGTGCTGCTGTTATTTCAATTGTAGACCCTTTAAAAATTAGAGATGGTATTAAAACTGTTTTAAAATTGGAATCCATTTTATCTGATCCCATAGCAATTGTTCTTACAATTGCTTTAATTCAAATAACTACTGCAAGCACTCAACAAGTACCGTTAATTAATAGCTTAGCTAGCATGTATTCTGTTGCAGTTGTTGCTGGTTTATTTATAGGAGTTATTTGGCTGTTAATTTTGGATAAGATTAAAAGAAGAGAATTCGATTACATGCTAACCTTGGCTGTGGTGTTCTTATTATACGTTTTTGCAGAATATATCGGTGGCAGTGGGGCAATATCAGCTTTAATGTTTGGTTTAGTTTTAGGTAATAGTTATGCATTTTCAAAAATGTTAAAATTCAGGAAAAGATATAGAGTTCATAAAACATTAAAAAGATTTCATGGAGAAATTACATTCTTTATAAGGTCTTTCTTTTTTGTTTACTTAGGTTTAATAGCAACATTTAGTTTGACATATTTATTTTACGGTTTAATATTTTTAGTTGTTTTATTAATTATGAGACTTGCTGCTGTTCAGATAAGTACATATAAAATGAATATTACAAAAGTTGAAAGAAATGTAATGCGTTCAATGATGTCTAGAGGATTGGCAGCAGCTGTTTTAGCACAGATGCCTTTTATATATGGAATAGAAAATGCTGAAATTTTTTCAAATGTAGCTTTCCTAATAATACTTCTAACAGTTTTAATTACTACAATCTTTGTAAAAATTTTTTACAAGCCCGAATTTGAAATCGAAAAAAAGTTAAAAAAACGAAAAGTTTAAAAAGAGTGGCAAATTATTTATATATGCGCTTTTTATTGTCACATTTTTGGCGTTGGTTTGGATTTGGCATTTGCTTTTAATGAAAAACCATTTCAAATGTGACTAAAAATGAAGTCAGAAATGATTTTTTTGGCCGATGTAGTAAAGATATGATATTGTAAATGTATTGGAAATGAATGTGCAAACCCGCACAATTCCGGTTGATCCTGCCGGAGGTCACCGTTATCAGGTTTCGACTTAGCCATGCAAGGCGTGAGTCATCTGGACTCGCCAAACTGCTCAGTAACACGTAACTAACTTGCCCTCAAGTGGAGGATAATCCTGGAAAACTGGGGCTAATACTCCATAGCTGTTAAATGCTGGAATGCTTTAACAGCAAAAGCTACGGCGCTTGAGGATAGGGTTGCGGCCTATCATGGCAGTTGTGAGTATAAAGTACTCACAAACCTGTAACGGGTAGGGGCCATGAGAGTGGAAGCCTCGAGATGCCTTCTGAGACATGAAGGCAGGTCCTACGGGACGCAGCAGGCGCGAAAACTTTCCAATAGCTTAACGGCTGAGAAGGGAAGCCTGAGTGACTATGCACTGCATAGTCTTTTGTTTTGCCTAAAAAGCAAGACGAATAAGTGGTGGGTAAGACGGGTGGCAGCCGCCGCGGTAATACCCGCGCCACGAATGGTGACCGCTATTATTGGGTCTAAAGCGTCCGTAGCCGGTTCAACAAGTTCTTGGTGAAATCCAGCAGTTGACTGTTGGGCTTGCTGAGAATACTGTTGAACTTGAGATCGGGAGAGGAAAGAGGTATTCCACGTGTAGGGGTTAAATCCTTTAATCCATGGAGGACCACCGGTGGCGAAGGCGTCTTTCTGGAACGAGTCCGACGGTGAGGGACGAAAGCTAGGGGAGCGAACGGGATTAGATACCCCGGTAGTCCTAGCTGTAAACGATGCCCGCTTGATGTTGCGAACTTTACGGGAGTTTGCAGTGTCGGAGCGTAGGTGTTAAGCGGGCCACCTGGGGAGTACGACCGCAAGGTTGAAACTTAAGGGAATTGGCGGGAGAGCACACAAGGGGTGGAGACTGCGGTTTAATCGGATTCAACGCCGAACATCTCACAAGGGTCGACAGCAGAATGAAGGTCATCCTGAAGGGCTTACCAGACAAGCTGAGAGGTGTTGCATGGCCATCGTCAGCTCGTACCTTGAGGCGTGCAGTTAAGTCTGTTAACGAGCGAGACCCACGCTGCCATTTGCTATCATGTTCTAGATCCCAAAGATCAAAAACATGAGCACTATGGCAGGACCGCTGGTGAAAAACCAGAGGAAGGAGTGGGCGACGGTAGGTCCGTATGGCCCAGATATCCTTGGCTACACGCGGTCTACAATGGTTGGGACAATGCGTTGCAACGCCGAAAGGCGAAGCAAATCGCCTAAACCCAGCCTCAGTTCAGATTGTGGGCTGTAACTCGCCCACATGAAGCCGGAATCCCTAGTAAGCAAATGTCATAATCATTTGCTGAATGCGTCCCTGCTCTTTGCACACACCGCCTGTCAAGCCATGCGAGTAGACTTTTGGTGAGGCTTAGCTTTAACTAAGTCGAGCCAAGGGTTTGCGAGTGGGGCTAAGTCATAAATATGTTGTGACCTATGCTTGAGAAAGCATAGAAAAACTCGGCTATATGCGGGAAACTCCGTGTATCCCCTACTACCGAAAGTAGTAAATTAAATACAAAATTAACAAATCGGTAAAAATGTAAGGGTGCGGACAATCCGCAGGGAAGTCGCAAGTTAAACTTGTTGACCCCTCAGAGACTACACGCCGACTCCTACAGGCTGATAGGAAATGACTAAAGAATATTTACTTGGAGCACTACACGATGCAACTGAACGAAAATATACGTATAGACTTTCACAGAAAAACTACAAATATGTTAAGTTTATTGCCAAGTTAATAAGAAAAATTGGCTTTAAAGCTTGGACATACAGAGAAGGTAAAAAACGTGACCTGTATGTTGTTGAGTTCAGTAAAAGAGTCTTAGAAGGAACTAGAATAAAAACAAAAAGAAACAAAATTGAATATATTCGAGGTTACTTTGATACTGAAGGCAGTGTACCAAAAAAACAAAGAGTCAGATTTTATATCTATTTCGCTCAAAACAATAAAAAAGACCTTGAAAATGTAAGAAAAATGTTAATTAGTTTGAATATAAAATGTGGCATTATACGTAATCCAAGTAAAAATAAACCAACATACTGGCGTTTTTATGTCAGTTCCAAATCATACATAAGATTTATAGAACTTGTTGGTTCATGGCATCCTAGAAAAAGTCAGCTGTTGAGGAAGATGATATAGTCCATGCCTTATGGCGACATAGGGAAAACATGAACAAGGTAGCCGTACTGGAAGGTGCGGCTGGATCACCTCCTTAATACTTTTACAAAGAACCTTTACTACATCATGATTTTTTCTTTTATCTATTCTAAGATATAATACAGAATTGTTACAATCAATGCAAATACAACAGCAACAAATAAATCTATTTCATTTGTTAAAACATGTTGAAAGCTCATATACCAAGGCCAGTCAGCTCTTCCCCAATTCCATGCCATGTTATCTACTGCTCCATATAGAATGAATAATATAAACAAAGTTAAAAACAATAAAATTCCTCTTGACATTTTAATTGAGCCTATCATTCCCCCAAGTCCTCCAAAAATTAAACCAACTAAAGATAAATAAACAAGCATTGAATATTGGAGAATTGGTATATTCCCAATCATAGAAGTAAACCAATCCCCAACATAAACTTCAGTTTGTATTCCAGAAATTTCATGGATGTAACTTGAAAAATAACTTACTGTAATACCACATAAAATACCGCCAATTAGTCCTGTTATTGTTCCATATTTTAAACCATCTAAAATTTTTTTACCATAACCAACATAAATTCCAGCAGCAAGACCTGCTATTATAGTTGAATAAATTGCTAACATGGGAACAAAGAATCCAATTAGAATTGACCAAATTGCGTATATGACTGCACCGTATATTATTTTCATTAAATCATCTAATAAATTTTTAAAACATAAGCTAAAATTGTTACTATGAATGCAAAAATCAAAGCCATTGAAATATCAATATAATGTGTTAAGACAACTGAAATGCTCCATTGTATTTCAGCTCTTCCCCACCACCATGCAACATTATCCAAAGCAGCATAAAAAATAAAAAGTGTGAATAAAGTTAAAAACATAATAACTCTTTTCATTTTTTCTCTTGAACCAATTATACCACCAATTGATCCGAATATTAAACCAACTATAGCTAAAGCTGGAAGTGCAAAATATTGAATTGGAATTTTTATTAAATTTAGGAAAGGTGTTAGCCAAGCAGCCATTGAAACTTCTAATGGTATTCCAGAAATACTTGTTGTGTATGTTGTTACAATTCCATGAATAATTCCACCAATCAGTCCTACTAAGAAACCACTTATTAAAGCTGTGAAAAAATTATTTTTTCTACCAACATAAATACCAGCTACTAATGCAGAAATAATAGCTGCCCAAGGAGCTAGAATTGGAATAAAATAACCTATTAGAACAGACCAGATTACATATATCAAAGAAGCAAAAATAA
The DNA here is from genome assembly GCA_964347265.1 of uncultured archaeon. Classification (GTDB taxonomy): domain Archaea; phylum Aenigmatarchaeota; class Aenigmatarchaeia; order Aenigmatarchaeales; family Aenigmatarchaeaceae; genus CS1-C013. The sequence goes on from CAYFXV010000002.1 coordinate 14,088, forward strand.
TTTTCTTTAATTTCATATAAATTAATTGTTCTTGGTTAATAAAATTTTTATCAGAATTAATGGACCGGGTGGGGATCGAACCCACAACCTCTACCTTTCTTGTTAAAATGCAAGGGTAGCGATCTTCCATTGATCTACCGGCCCTTAGCTATATAATATAAAGAACATCATTTAAAAGTTTTAAAAAGAATTATGAAGCACAACCACAGACTTGTCTGCACTCAGATGCACTTCCAGCAGTTACACCATAAAATGTTTCGCATAACATCTGCAAATTATCTGCAGCGCCAGGAACATCAAATGCAGGAACACCTGGTTCAGTACCATCCAATAATATAGTAGATGGTGTTGTTGTTGAACAACCAGCTTCCTCTCTCATTACTACTCCACATGCTGCAGCTTTTGCTGCTTCAACATTTACACCAGTTGATCCTCCGGACCAACCACCCATCCATAAAGCAACAACTCCTAAAAGAACAAGCAAACCAAGTGCAATTATTATTAGAGCGGTTATGGGTAATTCAACACCTTTCATAATTTAATTATTGAAATTACTCATATATAAAACTTTAGAAAAAGACTAAAGGGCCAAAAAATCAAAGCCCTGAAAGCTGAACTATTTTTTTCCTAGTATGATTTCAATTGAAGAAACGTTTAGTTTCTCTCCTTGTTCTGTTTCAACTTGTTCTGTTCCAATTGAAACATTTTTAACTTCTGCATTTGTTACAAAATAATTTAAAAAATAAGCCAGTCTTGCTTTTTTTATGTTTTTTTGTATATTAACAACTGCCATAACTGTCATAGTTTTACACTTTACTTGTTAAAAATATTATCCAGAGCAACCACAAAGTTTTCTGCAATCACCAGCAGCTGCAACACCAAAATAATTGTCACATAATGCCAATAATGTGTCTGCGTTAGTGATAGAAGCATCATCATTAGCATCGAATGCTGGTAATCCTGTTACAGTACCATCCAATAATATAGTAGATGGATCTACAGTTATGCATCCATTTGGATTCCTCATCACTCTTGTGCATCCTGCCTCTTTTGCTGCCTCTGAACTCATGACGCCTGCTGGTGTAACGAAACCACTAAAGTACAATGCAACAACTCCTAACAAAACTATAACAGCAACTGCAACTACAACCAAAATATTTATTGGTAATTCAACACCTTTCACTGTTTTCACCTCTAATTTTTTATTGGCAATCTTACATATAAAACTTTAGAAAAAGACTAAAGGGCCAAAAAATCAAAGCCCTGAAAGCTGAACTATTTTTTTCCTAGTATGATTTCAATTGAAGAAACGTTTAGTTTCTCTCCTTGTTCTGTTTCAACTTGTTCTGTTCCAATTGAAACATTTTTAACTTCTGCATTTGTTACAAATTTGTTTTTTACTATTTCTGCAACATCTACTGCATGTGATATTGCTCTGCCTCTGGCTCTTAGTATTACATTATCTTTTCCATCATTAAATTGTGTTACACATGCAAGTACATAGCTCATTGCAGGTTTTTTTCCTACAAAGACGACGTTGCTTTCTCTTCTCTCCCCTCTTTTTTCTGTCATTTCTTCTTCTGCCATTTGAACACCCCCGTATTCTGTTTTTAATTTGTTATTGATTTAACATTGTTTTAGTTGCTCTAAATACTTCTTAATTTATTATTTCTAAAATTTAAAAACCTTTCATTTATTAATTTTAAAAAAGAAAAAAGTAAATTGCCTCTATTTTTAAAAGTGAGGCAAACACTACTAAAACAATACAATGTTGCTTTTTTTATGCTTTTTTGTATATTAACAACTGCCATAACTGTCATAGTTTTACACTTTACTTGTTAAAAATATTATCCAGAGCAACCACAAAGTTTTCTGCAATCACCAGCAGCTGCAACACCAAAATAATTGTCACATAATGCCAATAATGTGTCTGCGTTAGTGATAGAAGCATCATCATTAGCATCGAATGCTGGTAATCCTGTTACAGTACCATCCAATAATATAGTAGATGGATCTACAGTTATGCATCCATTTGGATTCCTCATCACTCTTGTGCATCCTGCCTCTTTTGCTGCCTCTGAACTCATGACGCCTGCTGGTGTAACGAAACCACTAAAGTACAATGCAACAACTCCTAACAAAACTATAACAGCAACTGCAACTACAACCAAAATATTTATTGGTAATTCAACACCTTTCACTGTTTTCACCTCTAATTTTTTATTGTTAATCTCATATATAAAGATTGTTATTGTCTAAAGAAGAATAAAAAATTGTTTTATCTTATGTTGGACATTTGCAAACATTTTCTTTACAATTATCATTTAAATCGTCTTCAGTATTTCCGGGAGCACCAGTGATTCCATACCAGCATTCACATAATTTAAATAGGTTGTCTTGCGAAACACCCATAGAAGTGCAAGAATTAGGATTGCCAAAATCAACTACTGGTCCTCCATCTGTTGCGCCATCCTTATCTGCATCAAAATTATTTATAACAACTAATTTAGTTTTATCATGATTAAGTGGGTCACAACCGCCTATTGATGATAGCATTTGACATGCATTATTTTTCACGGTTTCTAAAGTTGCTGTTTGAGAACTAGGAGGCCATGTGGTATAAAACAAACCTATGAGTGCTACCAAGACTACTAAAACTAATATAATTACTGCCAAAGTGCTTAGTGGTAATTCAAGACCTTTCATAGATATCATTTTGTTATTTTCTGATATAAATCTTTTTATACTACACAAACACCAGATTTACAAGTTGGTGTTGCTGCGGGGCAGGGAGTTCCAATGGGGCCTGTACACTTATCGACAAGACAAATGTATCCCATCTTATTATTGCCAGCGCAATAATCGTTACAACCATTAACACAAGTAAATCCATCTGTACAAGTGTTTTTTACATTTAGAAAATTTCCCGAATCATAACAACCATAAGTAGATTTAGTAGATGTAGTACATTTTACCAGCCAACAACCACTTTTCACGCCACCACCAGCACAGTTATTATCACCACCACATCCACACTCTCTATCACCACCAAGAGGCGCTGAACAAGCATCATTTGCAAAAACACAACCACTACAGTCACTTATTACCCTAGAATAACCGTTTGAACTACCAAAAAATGTACAAGCCGGTGTTTCACATAGCACATTATTACTTGGAATAGGTTTTGGACTTCCTGGTCCAGGCTCAGACCAATATCTATCATTGGTACATTCTTGATTAGGTGAATCAGCACCACATGCTCCCAAACCTTCTCTACATACAGCAGTCTTTTGCTCACACTGTATTCCACCCCAACAATCTAAAGAATTTTTGCAACCCCATCTACAATTTTTCACTGTGCTGTATGTACATGCTCCTGGATCGCATGAAGCTTTACAATTACCTGCTCCATCACAAGTTTTTGTACATGTCCCGCCACCTCTGTATTCAAATCCACCATCACATTTATCATTACAATTTTCAATTCCACACTGACCAGCAGGATCATAACCATCGTTATAATTGTTTTCAATACATTGAAAATTAACACAAGTCCAGTATTTACAAACATGTGGTGGTGCTCCACACATCGAAGGATCAGGTGGAATGCATTCAGGAGTTTTGACTTCTAGATCAAAAGTTACTTCATCCGATGCTGTTGCTGAATTCCCACCTATTTTTATTTCATATGTATCTGGGGGTGTAAGATCTGTTGTTGAAATACTCATACTCGGATAACATTCATATACAGGCGCACTAGGTGTGCAGGGATTATTTGCAAAATTTACAGTAATATGATAATCATTTCCTGTTGGATCAGGAAGTCCTGAAGTTGTTGATAAAATACTAATGAGAGATACTGTAACAGCTTCAGGTGTTCCTTGAGTTCTACGTACTGTTATTGTTGGTGTGCTACCTTGAGTTGGATAGATTGAATCACTAGCAGGTGTTACAAAAAGATTAAATGCGAATGGTGATTCAACTGTTAGAGTGTAAACATCAGTATCAAATGAACCACCACCAACACCCATTACAGTTATTGTATATACTCCGACTAGTGTTATTGGTGATGTGGAGATTGTCATGGTTGAAATAAAATCAGGTACATTTAAATTAGGTGCAAATGCTGCAGTAATTCTGTTGAAAGGATCAGGAGGATTCTTGTCACTAATGAATAAATCAACTATTCTATCAGTTCCAGCAATTTTATGTACATCCACAAATGTTTGTATGCTGTTACCTCTCACTACTGTACCAGAATCGGGATTGATATCAATAATAAATGTCATTGATGGACTCACAGTTAAAGTGTATGTTGTTGTTTTTGTTACTGTACCTCCACAACCTTCTCCCTTTACTGTTATAGTATAATCATCAGCAAATGTAAGTGAACTCGTTCCAACTGTCATGATTGAGTTAAAGGTTGGATTTTGATCATTAGGTGCAAATGACGCAGTAATTGTTGGTTCAGGATTTCCTGCTGAATTTACAATAGAATCAACAGACAAATGAACAGAGTCATCTTCTGTACCTAAATTCTTTACTCTTACAACAGCAGTTTGTTCGTCTCCTGCTTCCACAGAATCAAAAGGTGGATTCATTATTATATCAAAATCACAAGATGGAGGTGTTATACCTGTTTGGTCTGCTTTGAATTTTAAAATTAATCTAACAAAATCATAAGGAATATTATCTCCACCTACAGTTATGTAAGCAGGATTTTCTTTACCAAACTCAGCAGCCATCATCTGAGAATCATCATTATCTACATCACCATCATCATCAAAATCGCAAGCTGAGTTCCAGTTAGAATCTCCTATTGAAGAACCGTAAGCAACTTCAAGGAACATAAAATCATAAAAATCAATAACTCCATCCCAATTTACATCACCCATTTCATGAAATTCTTCATTTACAGCATGGTCTTCTGGTGTTAGTGGTGCCAAACAATATGTATCAAAAGGATAACAATATTCTGTTATAACCATTGTAACAATATCTCCATTTACATCTGCCTCAAAATCTAAATCAACAAAGCGAGCATCACTCATTAATAAAGTTAACAAATTATTTAAATCATTTAAAGTTGAATTAAATTTTACTTCCTCAAATATTATTCTTCCAGCATTTAACAACTTAAAGTAAGAAGAGTAAGCACGAGAATCGATGTTATGATGAATAAATATTCTTGTTCTTATTGATTCATCATAAATAGAAAAGTTTGCTTCACCTTTTACATCAAAGTATCTAGAGCCTCCTAAAGGAACATGTGGATCTAAATTTAGATAAATATCATCAGTAGTTACTATTCTTTCACCTTTTTTGTATGAAGTTGGAAGAGTTATCTCTATTCTTTCTTTTAATCTTTTCTCTAAAGTAGGTATGCTAGGAAAATAATAATTCCATAAATTAGCACCTCTAGGAAATCCACCACTTTTTCCTAAATCATAAGCAGATCTTTGTGATATGAATTCTATACTTTGATTGAATGTTCTCAAAAAGAAATGATTGAAATTTCCAAAAGATGTTAGCATCCCTTCTGTTGTTGCTACAGTTGCTGAGACAGGAGCCATTTGTTGAGAATGAATTAGGACAAAGGCACCTGTAATTATTATTGCAAGTATAGCGCCGTAACCTAATACTCCACCTTTCATATTAAATCACATATAATTCTAAATCAATAGGCTTTCCATTTAATAAAAACAATTCTGTTGAAGTTTTTTGCCAATAGTTAGATTTTCCTGAACTGCAAATTATTATTTCTGGATCCCTGATTTTTAATAAGTAGATATCCCCTACAAATATTTGATCAAGAAAGTCTTCTGATACTTGTGAAGAGTCTACAAAGTCACCAATTTCAGGTATCCATACATCTGTTGTGTTTTGAATTGCTACAGCATTTAAAATTTTTTTCATTTTTATTCCCTGATGTCTAAGCTCTAAAAAAGTTAATAGAGCTGACTCATATTTTACAGGACTGTAGAGCACTCTTACTGTAGCTTCCCTAGGTTGTATAGCTCCAAACATAGAGCCTAAAACATATATTTCTGTAAAAATCCATATTAAAGCACACATAAAAATTACTACAATTATTAACATAAATGTTGTAAATAAATCTGAAAAAATAGATATGCCTTTCACATTGTCACCGTCATTCTGGCTGGTTCAATACTCCCATCATTCATTTTAACTGCTAGAATAAAAATTGCACTTTGACCTTCATAAGTTGCTGCAGGATTTAAATCAAAAATCCAGTCGCAGTTGGGATGACTACCACAGTTTATTAATTCTATTATTACTTCTCCTTTTGGATAATTTATGCAGGATGGGTCAGCTTCAATAGTATCCAATTTTGATTCAGAGAACTTACTCTTAATAACATTACTGCCATCTGTTAAAGTCAGACATTTGCTTCCCAATAAGTGATCGCCTAGATAATATGTCTCCCTTTCTAATTCACTATGCAGAATTTTAATATTATAACTTACGAACAATAAAAATATTGTTAATATTCCTACAACTGCTATTGCTATTTGCATCCATTTTACAAAGTCTTCAGTTAATTCCATCATTTTTAATCACTTACTACATATATCATTAAAATTCTTTCATTTATTATTTTTTTCAAACATCACAACAAACCGGAGTAGCACCTGTGCAGCCATCTAGGGCAACGGGTGTTCCTCCAAATACGGTTTGACAACTTGTTGCTGATGCAACACATACTTCACCTCCAAAACCACAACATGTACTATCAGGAATGCATTGACTTTCTACATCGCATGCAGCAGGAGTACAACTTCTTGTCTGTCTTCTTCTACCAGTAGGACATATAGGACTAGCTTCTTGAAAACAATTTCCATCAGCCCAATCATTACATGTACAACAGATATTGCCTCCTATACATGTAGAAGTTGTCCCAAAAGCTGGAATATTACATGTCTGACAATCATTATTATCCAAACACTGTACTACCTTGAAATCCTGAGCTGCTGATGCAGGATAAAAAAGCCATCCACCCATTGCAATTGTATCTGTATAAGCATAAATTCTTGAATTCCAAGTTCCTGTTGGGTCATCACATCTAATATTGTATGTAATTGATCTGCCCATTGAGACTCCAGAACCTACTTCGTCCCAACTATTTAGATATATAAAACCAATACCGGGCTTAAAAATCGGTGATTCAGTCAGGAATGTCCAAGTAATATCACCAGTATTTTGTATTGTGTATGATATAGCTATTGTATCTGATAATGCATGTGTTCCAATTGGTAGACTATAACTTGTTAAATCAGCATTTACACTATTACAAAAACCTTGCTTACAAACTTCACCAAAACCACACGTTGAACGGCTCCAATGTCTGTTTGAACATGCATCTGCATTATAAAGGCCGTCAGGATAGGAACTATGACAAATAATATCATTTCCAGGTGTGCATTCAAACAAAAATCTGAAATATACCTCAGTCACTTCACCAGGATTAATAACTACACTCAAATTGTTTTTAATCTGTTCATTATATTTAGCTCTTAAAACATATGTACCAGGAGCTAAATTTACACTAAATCGAGTTGTATCAATTGGTATTGTCTTACCAAACTCACCAGCTATCACCTGAAAATCATCATTATTTATTCTGTTATCCAGATTCATATCACAATCAATATCCCAGTTAGCATCTCCTGGAACAGTATCATAACAACTGTTAGGATTATTAGAATCATAAAAGAAAAGATCAGCATTATCAACAACACCATCCCAGTTAACATCTCCCAATCCTATTGCAACAGTTGCACCAATTTGATTACCATTATCAAAAGCAAAAACATCAAGAGCGGGCAAAAATCTGAAATATACCTCAGTCACTTCACCAGGATTAATAACTACACTCAAATTGTTTTTAATCTGTTCATTATATTTAGCTCTTAAAACATATGTACCAGGAGCTAAATTTACACTAAATCGAGTTGTATCAATTGGTATTGTCTTACCAAACTCACCAGCTATCACCTGAAAATCATCATTATTTATTCTGTTATCCAGATTCATATCACAATCAATATCCCAGTTAGCATCTCCTGGAACAGTATCATAACAACTGTTAGGATTATTAGAATCATAAAAGAAAAGATCAGCATTATCAACAACACCATCCCAGTTAACATCTCCCAATCCTATTGCAACAGTTGCACCAATTTGATTACCATTATCAAAAGCAAAAACATCAAGAGCGGGCAAAAATCTGAAATATACCTCAGTCACTTCACCAGGATTAATAACTACACTCAAATTGTTTTTAATCTGTTCATTATATTTAGCTCTTAAAACATATGTACCAGGAGCTAAATTTACACTAAATCGAGTTGTATCAATTGGTATTGTCTTACCAAACTCACCAGCTATCACCTGAAAATCATCATTATTTATTCTGTTATCCAGATTCATATCACAATCAATATCCCAGTTAGCATCTCCTGGAACAGTATCATAACAACTGTTAGGATTATTAGAATCATAAAAGAAAAGATCAGCATTATCAACAACACCATCCCAGTTAACATCTCCCAATCCTATTGCAACAGTTGCACCAATTTGATTACCATTATCAAAAGCAAAAACATCAAGAG
>CAYFXV010000002.1:22820-67534 GCA_964347265.1 uncultured archaeon
ATTGCAACAGTTGCACCAATTTGATTACCATTATCAAAAGCAAAAACATCAAGAGTGCCTACATATGGACATGTAGACGAATCTATATCTATTTCAGCGCTTGTATAATTATAATACCAATCTAAGGGTATGTAATTCGCCCTTATTTTTTGCATACCGTAAACGCAAGCAAAAGGATATGACCAAGAACCATCATATGCAATAACATTATCAAATAGAACTTCTGTATTCAGAGTTCTTAATTGAATTTTACCATTATTAAATAGAGGAACACCATCATATTTCATCCATTTTTCATCATTAATATAAACCTCTACAATACTTTCATTCTGTTTTATTCTCCATGTGTTCCATTGATTTAGATCTATTTTTCCACCTAAGTTCACAGCTTCTACACTTACTCCATTAACAAAAAGCTCCATATCATCGCACGGGCCACATATTTGAATATAATATTCATTAAAAGCATCAAAAATTTTCACATTAATATTATTTCCTGCTATAAGTCTTATACTAACTTCTAAATTATCATTTCCACCACTACTGTTCCAATAATTCCACTTTGTTTCTATGACCTCATCTCCACTTCCACTGCTACTTAATTCTCCGTTTACAACATTCCATGTTCCTCCTGTTACTGTCCAATCATCATAATCATTATCATCAAAATCATCGTAAAATCTTTTTCTATTTGTAAACGAAGATTTTGCCCAACCTATTGGTATCCAAGCAGTGCCATCAAAATATTCTAATCTAACATCTCTGTTAATAACAGCTGGTGTTGGCGGTGCACCACAAGTTTGGTATTTATCTTTTTTCTGGGCAATAGGATTGAAATCTTCATCCAACAAATTACCGCTTATGATAGAAGTTGTATTATTAAATTCTAAATTTCTTATTTGTGTTAAAGCCCTATAGTAAGCAGTCATGTTTCTGCTTTTATTAATAATATCAAACCAGTAAGGATCGTTGTCAGTATCTAAAATTTGTCCTGAATTTTCACAATCAAAATCTCGTAAATGACTGAATTCCCTTAAATTAAATAAATCTTCTACATCAACATAATAATATGGTTTTGGAATCAGACCATAAACAACATTAGATATAAACTCATTGTGTTTAGTAGTGTATTTAATATCATCACTAACATTTACTTCAACACCTGTTAATGGTAGCTTTGCAATATTTACTTCAGTATTTAAAACAAATGTATAGTAAAGGGGAGATACTTCTAGTATAAATAATGCTGTTCTTGCTAATCTATCACTCTTCCCCATTATTGTTATATAGTATGTGCCAGGAGTTGTTGAAGAATCTGCGTTTACTGTCATCTTAGAATCAAACTCTGGTTCCATATCATTCTTACTAAAAGTTATAGTAACACCATCTGGTTCACCCAATGCTGATAAATGAATGGGTCCAGGTGATATTTTTACATCAACTAGACTAACTGTTACAAATGCTGTAGTACTTGAACCATTAAGCACGAATCCATTTTCTGGAAAAACAGTAACATTAAAATCATAAGGCACCTTTTCTGTAACTATGTAAATTAAACAATCACTGTTTTTTATTATTTTTTTAACAGTAATCTCTTGAATAATACCTTTTGTGAGAACCAGTTTTTGATCAGTAATTTCACAGTCTGAAATAATTGGTATTGGTTCAATTGGCTCATACCTTATATTTGTTTCCTGTTCAGCCAAACTAAAGTCAATGGATAAGTAGGATGTATCACCTACTCTATAGATTTCTACTATATAAGGCACCCCAGAAGTTTTAAAAGATGATGTGGCTTCTCCTGGAGCATAGCTTACAGTTGTTATTACTGATGCAAGATGGTTTAGTAGTGTTACTGGTTCTGCATACGTTGAAAATGCAAATACACTCTCAACAATTCCTTTTGGGGAGAAGATAACAGAAGCTATTACTAAAATTAAAATTAATTGTGCTAAAAGTACTATGAAATCTCTTATGGTTTCAGCCATAAAAAATTAACCTCCAAATTGTTTCATTAAACTTTCTTCTAGATCTTTAAATGGTTCACTATATGTTCCACTCTCATGAATGTCAGTATAATTTAGAGATGTGTATGGGTACCCAGGCCAGCTTATTGCAGCTTCAGCAAGTGTTTGTCCAAGTGTCACAGGATCAAACATACTCCATTTTCCAAGAGTTTGTTTTACTGTTGCTTTTAAACCCTTTTCAGCAGCTCTAGTACCAAAGGATAAAACTACTTCTACAATAGTCAAAATGTCAGCTGCTCCCCAGATTGCTGTGTATGTATTAATAAGATCTGCGTCAGCGTAGCAATAATTAGATCTTTTGCCTTCCATATCAACTTTGATTGGATGAACAAAAATAGTAGGTTGACCATCAAGATTGGTCTTCCAAACTTTTGCCACAGCAAAACAAGGACTGACAACATAAAATCTGGGATGCGGAGGAACATTTTGAAGTGCTGCTTGCCAACCTAACAAGTGCTTCCATGGTTCAATTGGTCTCCAAGACTTAACACTATATTCTGTAGCATTTTCGCTCAAATAATATGGAGATTCGTATTCAGCTGCTTGAGAATAGACACAAAGAGAATTCCCCATACATCTTTCAGTCATATGTGTTAATATTAATCCTTTAGCAAACCAACTATTAGGTGCAACAAGGGCTGTTCCGTCTATAAAGACCATCTTTTTTAATTGTTTGCTTGCATATCTTGTAGCAAACACTTTCCACGTTGGAACAGGAAATGCATTAAAATCTTTACTAAAAACTCCATATATCATTTGTAATTGATTTTCTAATAGTTCTTTTGTTGCATCGTCAACAACAGCACCACCATCCACTAAATCTATTCCTTTAACAAGATGTTGCAATCTAAAATCTTCAACAAATCTACGGAACGTATCTTCATTACCACCACTGGCAGCCCATAATTGTTTTAAATTATCTATAATTTGTCTAACTCCCATTGGTTCGCCGCCTATCATTCTATCTTCAAAAAAACTGAAATATTCATCATAGTGGTCTAAATTTTTAATCTCAGCTAAAATATCATCAATAGATTTTGCAGGATCTATCACTATTAAATCTGAAGCCCTAACAAAAACATTTGTCAAATCAGAAGCATGATAAAAAACAAGTCCTCCACCTTCTTCTTGCCACAACCTATTAATAACCTTTACAGCGTCTTCTGCTGATACATCAACTCCTATACCAATTCCAAACCTCTCAGCATAGAACTTTATTTTGTTTTTAAAATCAAGATCTTTAGCTTCAAGTAATAGTTTAATGACTTTCTCTCTAAGAGATTGTGCTGTAGGAAATAAAGGATCTGCAGGATCAGTTACTTGGACTAATCTCCACATAGCATCAGTTCTTCTATATATTTCATCACCGGTTTGTGGAGTCAATTTATCAGCAAGGTACCATTTTCCTTTCAAATAATTTTTCATTCTATCAACTCTTTTTGTAACTGCGTTGGAAATTTTTTGTATCCATGACAATTTTTTAACATCATCTTGCAAAACACCAGGATTTGCAAGATCAAACATCTCATCTATAAAATTAGCTTTGTCGGTTTGTCCTGCTTCTATTAATGCATCATGAAGTTCAGTCATCACTTTACGCGGATTATATGTTGGTTTTACATAACCAGGATCAACAGCCTGGCCGGGATCTACAATTTGAATATCATTCCAATCAGCTCTGCTTGGATCAAAAGGTCCAGGATCTGTATAACGTACCCCATATTCCTTTACTTTATCCACATAACCACCATACGTAGAATCGTACTCTGTTACTACCATTTTTTCTGGTATATCTACATCTTTTATAGCGAGTCTAACATTTCCAGTAACAGGGTCTTCTGTGCCCATATATCTAACAGTTTTTGTACCATCATCCCATAGAGTGCCAACCCAACCTAAACTATCAGGAGCATGGTCACCTAAAAATCTTAAAAGATAATGTGCATCTCTATTACCTAGTTTATCAACAATTATTTGAAGAGAACGACCAGTTCCTTTAAATTCACTAAATGAATTACTCAAACCCTCTACCAACATTTGTCTGAACGTATTTCTTTTAGTTAACCAGGTTAAGAAACCAAAATCCCTTCCTTTAAATAAAAGTTTAATTCCTGCTTTGGTTGCTTTGTACGCATAGTAGGTTCCCACTAAATATTTTGCTAAACCTTTTGCAACTTCCGCACCTCTAAAAGCAGCCCAAAAAACAAAAGTACTTGCTGCACCACCACTCCAAGGATAAGCCTCATTCCACGCCCCTCCTCCCATCTCAGGAAAGTGTTCATAATATATTTGCCACTCAGGCATACCCCCTCCCAAAAATGCGGAAATATATGAATAAGTACCATGTTTCTGACATAATCTTATTGGAACAGTCTCGTAATAAAGAGAACGGGATGGTTCGTCATAATTCGGGTCACTTGGAGAATAAGTCGGAAAGTCATCATTAGCAACTATATTTATTGCTTCTCTTAATTGCAAAGCTGTTTGGTTTGCCAAAGATTCACAACTAGGAACCCCAAATATACTTACAAATAACAAAGCGATTACAATAAAAATGAAAACTGTTAATCCTAAATCAAGTGCTTGCTCAATCATAACATCACATGCACATACAAAAGATTCTTAATGATTCATCATTTGTATTAGTTTCTACAACCAAATCTTCTAAAGTTTCAAGAGTTTTTTCATCACATAAAATACCACTAATATTAGAATAATCAAGAGAATGGTAGCCTGGGCAACCATGTGCAATATAAGGTCTACAACATTCTCTCATTTTTTGTTGCAAATTAGCTTCCCCTCCCATCACCCTTGGAATATCTGCAAAAAATATTAAGACAACTAAAATAATTAGAAATATTATTAAACCAACAATTTTTCCCATTGTGAATTCCAAATAATCACTCTTCTGGTTTTTTACCTCTGCACGCGTCTCTACATTTTTCCCACTTCTCGTCGTTATCATTCGGAGGCATGCAACCACCATGACCATCCGGGGGGAGCATAAGACAATTTAATCCAAGTTCCTTAGAACAGTATTCATGCATATATACAGTTTGTCCTTCTATTTCAGTTGTTGTACCTTGGTAGCCATCTTCAGCCCAAAACATACAGTACCATCTAAAGTCTTTTATTCCTTCTACATCTCCTCCTGTTGCAAATAAGGGTTCGATAAAACCTGAAATCAATAAAAAACCTAAAACTAAGAAAATTGTTAATGCCAACAAAATTTTTGTTATCAAGCCGCCTTTCATAAATAGTTTATTTTGTTAATTGGTTATTATATTTTACGGTTATTGACCTTTTGGAGAAAAAAGTTGAGCTATACTAAAAGCTATTTTTTCCAACCAATCAGTATTTTCCATGAAGAAAAATATAATAAAAAATACAATTACAAATATTATTATTATTATAAAAAGTGTGCTAATTACAAATCCTTTATTCACATTTGCTGTTTTGACCACAAGTATCACCTCTTTCAACATCAGCAGTTGTTTTACAATGTTCTTTTAAATAGCATCCACAAAAATATATATAAGTATCAGGAAAATGAGGATCATGAACAGACATACAAGATGAGCCATCAGGATTTTTTCCACAATCTTTATCTGAAGTGCAAGTTTTTTTAAACTCTTCTTCAGTCTCTTCTGTAAAAGATACCTCAGGTTTAGGCAGTTCTTTACCATAAATAAATGACCATGTAACATAGACAGAAAATAAAAAGATTAATATAGCACCAACAACTGTAACAACTGATGTTCCCCTTTTCATATTCATAATTAATTTGAATAATACTTATATTTAATTTTTTAAAAAATTATGCAATCTCAAAAATAGTTACTGACCTGTCATAGCTATCATAACAACTATGCCAAGTACCTATATCAGGACATAATGCTCCACCGCATTCTTGCCATCTTCTCCACCAATTTTTAATTATAACTCTATATGTTTTACCATCTTCAAGCACTCCATTACAACTGATAGGGGCACCCGCAGAATCAGTTGCATTTGTGCGTAGTGAAATAGGTTCTTCAAAGAAGTATTCTACAGCATCTTTACTATCATGGAGCGTACGACATTGTTTATCTCTTTGGGTTGCAGGAAGCATACAGTCATTCCAACCTGTACATGGATCACAGTCTATGTCATCAATAGGGATACCGCTCTCAGTTGCTATCTCATTCATAATAACCTGTCTAATATTAGTAGTAGTACCAGCAGGTGGTTGAACATGAAAGTCTGCAACTACTCTCGCTTCCCAATATTTGTTTCCAAGAATATTTGTCCTATAAAATTTATCATCTTTATCTAAAATATCTTCCCAAATAGTATTAAAGTTTGTTCTAATGTGGGATGCAATTCCAGCAGTGGTTCCAGGAATCATAACAAAAACAACAGAATAACGTTCACTGTCTGGTACCCAAAATACACCATATATATAATTCCAACCATTTGTTAAAACAACTGAATTATGATCAAAAGCAGTGTCTTTAACTCTCCATATATCACCTCCCCAACTTCCATCATCCTCATTGGCTGACCACCATATCATATCTCTTTTATTATCACAGAAATCACTATCACTGTTTCCACAAAAACAATAATCATATTGATTTATCCAATACCCACCAATCACCGGACCACACCAACAGCCCCCCATAGTGTAGCATCTCCATCCATCAGAATAACCATACCAATTACCAATGTTATTGTTAGGACGATTCCCACCATCATCACAGTTGCCAAATTGGGCATCATTTCCTGAGTCTGCTATAAAACCTCCATCATCTCCAGGAGCAAAAGGACCAGTAGATCCATGACAAAAGAATGAACCATCAACTTGTCTACCCCTTAAATTCATGTTAATACAAATTTCATCCAAATCTGTTATTCCAATACCAGCATCTCTGCAGAGGAGACAATCAGGATATCCTTTATTAGTAAATTCTGCTTCATCTGCATCGTTTGTACTTGCAACAGTACCGTATAAGAAACTCGCTTCATCTATAAAATGTCCTTTCCCAACTTTTGATTCTTTAGTGAAAGGAAGACCTCTTACATCAATTCCAGTCCTAGTAGCTTCTTCTCCATATTTTTTAAAATCATCAAAAATAGCTTCTGATATTAAACAAGCAATTTCTGATAAATCATAAGAACCAGGAGCTGATGTAAATATACGTTCAGCTTTGGCATCTATAGCATTAAAAGAAGCTGTTCCTCCTTGTCCCCATTCTGGCTCAGTTGGTCTTCCTGATTCAGGACCTAATTCCCATGCATGCTCCCAATCTATATCACTTGTAGCTTGCACCCATTCAACACTAACAAACAAAAGAAGGAACATAAGAGCTAAACAAAGAAGTACAAAAAATAAGTGTGATGACATACCTTCCATAAATAAAATATTTTTAAACTCGTATATAAATCAAACTGGTATTGCATGACAATGTGTTGCAGCAGCAGCACCAAATGGTATCCAAAATAAAGCACTACAAACAAGGAATTTAACTAGTTTTCCACCAGTATAATGATTTATTAAGAAGAAAAAAACAACAATAACTATAAGAGATATAATTATAGTTCCAATGAATTTTGTCATTTCTTCTGTCATGGTCACGAATATCACTAAAACCAAATGAAAGTTTTGATAAAACTTTCTATTGCTCCTCCTATTAATTGTGAAAAAAGTTTAATGAAATTAGCAAGTGCTACAAGTGCTGTTCTAACAAATTTGATACTTGTAATCTGCTCCCATAATAATACTATTAATAAACCTAAAATAATTGCGCCAATCAGAATTGCATATGCAGCACTTATAGGCATTGCCATTAAAATACACCAAGCCATTTAGCTAATTCTTTTAAACCATTAAAAAGATAAGCAACCCAACTTCCTCCTAATTTGGGTGTGAGTATGAAAATAACTGTAATGAAAATTGCTATGAACATTAAAACTAAGAAAAGTTTAACTGGTAAACCAAATAATCTTTCTCGTTGACCTAACATTTTAACACTTTTGATTATCAAGGATTTACGCTAACTTGGACTTTTATGATATTAACCATTAGATAGTTGCCTATTAATAGTATTAATGCTCCAACCATAATTCCAATTGCTATATAAACTAACAGTTCTGCAACTCTCATTAAACCGCCGGAGCTAACATACCCTCTATTGTTCCCCCAAACATACTATACGTGCCAAGCCAACTTATAATATATATTACAATTCCAATTAATAAAATAGTCCATATATTATTTCTCACACCAACAGGATCTTCTCCATATTTAATGCCGTTTAAAAATATTGAAAGAAGAACAGCAGTTTCAATCATATAAATACCAACTATTAATTGAAATACAGGAGCTGTAATAGGCAATTCTCCTCCCATTGCCCAAGGAATCAACATCAATGATTGGGCTGCTCCCATGCCAGGACCGGCTGCTCCAATTATGCTCTGCATAGCAGCTCCTAAATTCCCTAGTATTTGTAATATAATGACAGCCAAAGTTACTGTCACGCCTGCAACTAATGGAGATAAAATCATTGCTAAAAATTTCATGCTAGAAATTGTTTCACCTAAAATTTCTTCTATCTCTTCTTTAACCTCATGTACTCCTTTCAAATATCTTGATATAACAACCATTGAGCTTGCAGCTGTTTTAACACTCTTCTTTGAAGATTGAATTACTGCTTGCATTATTGATTGAATTAGGCTAGAAGGAAAATACCATATTGCTCCAACCTCTTTATCAAACAAGGCTTGTTCAAATGTATAACCAAACTTTCTCATATTCAAGCTGATTAGCTCAAATAACTCAGATACTTTTAATTCTTTTAGATTTTCTCTTACTATATCTACTGATTGTTCTAAAGGAGTACCTCCTGCAATTATATTACCAAGTTGGAATAAAGCCACTGCAAACTCGTTTTCTATTTTTTCTATATCCCTTCTAACCTTGATTTTTTGATGACTATCTAAAAATGCATAAATACCTACTATTAGAGCTAGTCCTAAAACAATTATCATAGAAAAACTAACAGAATAATAGGTATCAGGATTATCTAATCCAATTAATCCTACAAATAAGAATGGTAAGGATATGAGAAGAGCTATTGGCCATATTGGAATAGTAGCATTTCCTAAAATAAACTTTCCCATTGGAGGAATTCCTTTTGCTTTGGATATGTCTGGTGGAGAAAATGTTGGAGGTTTGGTTGATAATATATGATTAACAATAAAATAGAGACACAATGGCAAAAGTATATCATAACCAAAAACCACAAAACTTGGTTTTACTTTTTCTGAAATAAATATCAAGACTATTGGAAATAGGACCAAACCCATAACAGGAAGCAGAATACCCATTGCATAAATGAGTGTCATTGGCATTCTTAGTTCTGCTGCATAATGTTTGGCTCTTTCTCTTGTTCCATTTAATATAACATCTATTGTTTCATTATAAACCATCTCTCTTCTTTTGCTTTCAATTGCAGAACCTCTTAAAAGATTTAGAGCTTCTGAAAATTCTTTGTTTTTATCCTTCCATTTGGTTATATAAACAATTAAAGCTTCATCAGCTGAAGAATATTTTCCAATTTCTATGTCCCACAAAAGTTTTCTTAAGTCCCAACCCAAAGGACTGTCTAGATTTCGAGATGCAAATTTTATTGCTCCTTCCATATTAGGAGAACCTCTCATATAAATGACCATGTATAAAATTGCAAGAACAGCATCAGAAGACATTTGCACGCTCATTGATTTTGCTCTAGCAGCTGGAAATTTATAAAAATACAAAAATGCTCCTAAAGCTATAATAAAACCAAACCAACCTAAAATATCACCAGAACCAAAAAAGACAATATAAAACATGGCTATGACAATCATTACTAGACCTATCAGAATTGCCAAAGAGAATGTTCCTTTAGGGGTTGCATTTATGTAAGCAGCCCTTAAATCAGTTAAAATTTCTTCTCTCATTTTTTTATCAGGATCTATTGGAAACAAACCTTCTGCAAAACGACAAGCCTTTTCATACAGTGTTTTTGGTTTTATTTTAACTTCTTCTAAAAATTTTATGTATTCATGCGGATATGGGTAGAATTCTCTTTTTTCAGGTATTTGTATTTGACTAACTTTCAAAGCTTTTTCTAATTCTAATCTTTTAACTTCTTCAGCTTTCATCAAAGCTTTTGCAGATTTCTTTTTTTTCTTTCTTCTCAGAGTAATTTCCATTAAATAGCCTTTGCATATTTCTTAAACCAATTCAACCAATCTTCATAAACTTTTTTACTATCAACAATTCCTACTTCTTTTCTAGATTTTTCAGCGAACTCATGAAACATTTGATTTATTTTTATTGTTGTTTCAGCTTCTAACAAATCTAAATTATTAACTTTTTTAGCAATATCAACAACGGCATCTAAAATTTTAGCTCTTAACAAAATATTATCCCAAATAAGTTCCCATCTTCCTGTCCATCCAGGAACTCTTTCAGCAATTTGATTTAAAATATATGATTCACCATTTACTAGAGTGTCAGTTGGTTTTAAACTATCATCAGAAGCATGATATTCCATAAGATTTACAAAACCTCCTTCATCAGCAGGATCTTTTTTCCAGTGCTTTCTAATCTCTGTTACTTCTACTATTCTTCTAAATGTTCTTAATCCGTCTGGAGTTTTTAATTTATTACAAACAATAACTAGATCAGTTGCTTTAAAGCTTGTTGGGGGAACTCCTAAATCATTTACAATTCTATCAAAAACACCATAAGCAGAATCACCGTGGATTGTTCCAGCAACAACATTTGCCATTGCTCCAATTCTCATTGCTTCAAACAAGGCTTTGGCTTCCACAGATCTTATTTCTCCTATAAATAAGCAAGAATCTCCTAATCTTAATGCAGTTCTAACAACTTCTTCTGCAGGTAATTCTAACTCAACTCTTGTTATAACTGATCTAGATTTTAATCTTTCAATGTTATAACCTAAATTTCTTAAACTTTCAACTGGTAATTCAAGTGTATCCTCTGAAACTAATATTCTATAATAAGGCAATATCTGTAACATAGTTGAGCCTAGAAAAGATGTTTTTCCAGCACCTCTTGTACCTGCTACTAAATAAGCTCTTCCATAAGATGCTAAAAACCACATCAGTGCTCCAAACAAACTGTTCATGAATTTTTGATTTATAAATAAGGGAAACGTCCATGGTTTAAATCTATGTCTTCTTATTGCAAATCCTAATCCATCTGGAGATAATCTTGGATTTATTGCAGCAATTCTTGCAACTCCACCAGGAACAGAAACTTCTGCATCTAAAACTGGATTTGCTTCATCCAAAGGTCTACCTGATATAAGTTTAAATCTTGTTGCCCATCTATCGCCATCTGCTACTGTAGGAACTAGATTTGTTTCACATTCTTCAAAATCTTGATGATTTATAAAAAGGGGCAGATTTCCTAATGGCGAATTAATGAAAATGTCTTGTACCCTATCGTCTCTTAACAAAATTTCTAGTATTCCTAAACCAGCAGTGTATCTTGTTAGCATCTCTGCTAGTTTTTCCATTTGTTCAGATTTAATGGTTTTTCCCATTTCTTCTGCTAAATCCTCTAATAATTCTAAACTTAAGGTATGAAAGAGTTCTCTCATTTTTTCTTGTTCAGCTATTTCTAATTCTTTTGGCCTTCTCCTTTCTAAAATTCTTCTTGCAGCATCTAAAAGAGTATACTCTTCCTCACTTAATCTAAATTCAGGAGGAACAACATGATAGACATATCTTATTTTTTCAGGAACTTTAAATATTTCAACATCAGTGTCCCAAACTTTGTATTTTGCAACAGGTTCTCCTGGAGGTGCTTGTGCCATGAATTTCGTATACATAAAGTTTGGTCTTATTGTTGGTTTGAAAAACTTTCTATATAATTTTCTATCACCAATATGATATCCAACTAAAAATGGTTTTGTTTTTTGAATTAATTCACACTCATCTAGAAGCTTTTTCAAGGGAAACAAAGCATTTTTAAGATAATGGTCTACACACTTTGCATATTCTTCTGAAGATTTAGCTTTAGTTTTTAAATGTCTAATTTCTCTTGTTAAGTTTAAATAAGCACCAATTGGATCACCTCTTAATTGTAATGTTACTAGATCTCTTAACCAATCATACCATAGTCCTAGATACTTTGCACATTTTCCTGTTGCAATGTTTTTTATTGAGACTATTCTCTCTTTTTTCAAGGCTGTCATTATAGCACTAGCAATTTCCATTAACATTCTTGTCTGATCATAATCATACTCATATTCTCTTGTTTCTGCTAAAACAATTCCAACAATCTTTTTTTCTTCAATTAATTTTTCAATAACCCTAGCCATTACAACATCAGAATCTTCAAGTGTGAACCCGAAGATAGAACCTAAACAATTCATTCTCAAGATTCCTTCTTTAATTTCAGTCTCAAAAACCACTAAGACACCCTTAAATTATATTCAATATTTATATTAACATTCTAATAATAATATTTGTTGATTTAATGGCAGAAAAAGGCATTGAAACTGTTCTAAATGAAATTGTAAGAAGGACTAATGAAACTTTTAGAAGATTGAGAGATTTAGAAGAAAGAGATGCTTTAATTGAAAACCGAATTGACACTTTAGAGAGTACTGTTTTAAGAATAGAAGAAGAACAAAAAAATATTAAAGAAGCATTAACAGCAAAAATCGATGAAATAGAAAAAAATATAATTAGGATTGATAATGAATTATTAAGGATTAATAAGAATTTAGAGAAGGCAGCTAAAAAAACAGAGTTAAAAGAATTAGAGAATATAATATCAATTTATAATCCAATAAGAACAAAATTTATAACAGAAGAAGAAGCAGAAAGAATAATAGAAGAGAGGTTAAGAAATGTTTCCGTTTAGTATAGGTAAAAAGAAAAAGGAAAAGAAAAAGGTTTATATTCCTGTTGATCTTGTTTTAAGATATTCTGGCCAAGGTCTTTCTGAACCTGATATAATTGCTAGATTAGAAGCACAGGGATTTCCTCAACATCATATTGATAAAGCTTTAAGAATTGCTTTAAGGGAAAAAGTGATTTCTGGTGCACCACCAACACCAATGGCAACACTTGAAGAACCTGTACCAGAAGTACCATCACCAATGCCATTTGGAGAAGTTCCTACAGGAGCTCCTATTGAAGAGCATTTTGAAGGACCCGTTCTAATGGGAGAAGCAAGAAGTCCAATGCCATTGGGCTATCCTCCTGAAAGAATTATACAAAGACCTCCAAAGGCTCCACAACCAATAACAGAGCAGCCTGAAGTTAGAAGAGCTGAATCACTACCACCAACTGAAATAACTGTTGAAGAAATTATTGAAGCAATAGTGTCTGAAAGATGGAGAGATTTTGAGGAAAGATTAAGTGCTTTTGAAAAAAGAGATTTGCAATTGCAACATCAGATTGAAGCATTGAGAAAAGAAGTTGATGCTATTGAAAGAGTTTTAGAAGAAAAAGAGAAAACCATGATTTCTAAACTTGAAGAGTTTGGAGGCTCTATTGAAGGCATACAAGGAAGAATTGGTGGTATTGAAAGAGTCTTTAAAGACTTTCTACCAGAATTAACAACTAATATTAAAACTATGTCTAGTTTAGTAGAAAAAATGAAAAAAGAAAAATAAAAAAGTCACTGAAATCAAGAGTCTTAAAATCCTTTAGCTTCTGAAAGCATCCATAAGACTGCAACACCGACTATGATTAATAGCCAAGTTCCCATACTAAATGCAGGTATACCGATTCCAAGTAAAGCGAAACCACCTACAGCCCAAAATACTGCTACTGCGATTATAAACATTACTGCAGCAGCTGCTGTTGAGTGCATTTTAATGAAAGGTACGTGTTGACCTTCTTTTGTTGTACCTCCTGTTCCTGCTACTTCAAGTAATGCTATTAAAGCTAGAGCTCCTATTGCAACAGCAACCAAACCTGTTGACATACCAGCTATTACTGAAATCAAAGTTGCTGGAACTGCCATTAATACTAGGAATCCAACTGCTATAGATATTAATGCAGCTGGTGCTCTACCTAAAATCTTTGCTTTACTTAAAACACCGAATACTATTGCGAATGTCAATACCCACAATAAAATGTGAGGTAGACCTATTGCTGTCAATGGACAACCTGCACCAGGGGGACATACCATGCTTAATATTCCGTTAGGCATATTTTTCACCAATTTTTTTATTTTTCACCACTTTCTTTAACTAATATCCAAACACTTGCCACCATAACAATAAGGAAAACTCCAATTGCTAACACTGATTGTGAAATTGCTATTGTTGGAATTGCTATGAAATTCAAGCCTCCTGCTCCAACGAACACCAATATTGCAATTATTATTAAAGCTGCTCCAAAAAACCTTGGATGTTTGGAAAATATGTGTTCTCCTCCTGCTTTTGTTTGAGTTATTTCAAGGAAGATCATTGTAACTATTAATCCAAAAGCAACCACTATTGCAGATGTGCTTAAAGTACTAAGGAATGTAGCAGCTTGTGTTCCTGCAGCAGCTA
The DNA here is from genome assembly GCA_964347265.1 of uncultured archaeon. Lineage (GTDB taxonomy): Archaea > Aenigmatarchaeota > Aenigmatarchaeia > Aenigmatarchaeales > Aenigmatarchaeaceae > CS1-C013. The sequence goes on from CAYFXV010000002.1 coordinate 37,420, forward strand.
CTAATACTAGGAATGAAGCAACTATTGATATCACTCCTCTAGCTGTTATTGATTTAGGCAATTCTATATGAGACAATATTCCATATACTACTGCTAAGGTTAATAGCCAAAGTAAGACTAACTGAAATCCAGCATTTCTCAATGTGACTATCATTGACTCAATTGGATTTGCAAAGGCTGGAGTTGCAGCTATTAAAAACCCTAGCAAAAATGCCCATGTTTTTTCAATGTTTTCAGTTAGTTTATTCATATTACTACCACCTAGTAATATATTGCTTAGAAGTTGTATATAAAGGTATCGTTTTACTACTTTTTGATGATTATCCTCTAACAGGAACAGGAACAAGCTGTTTTTCTTTTTCTCCACCAACTTTGAAGGCTAACCAGAATACTAGAGCAATGATTATAAGTACAAAGAAAAGAAACAGGTTTTCTCCACCTCCAATATAGGGAAGTGGAGGGATCATATCTATGTAAAGAAGCCCTATTGATAATAAAATAAATAAAATTACACCATTAATAAACAAGGCACCACTAGGCTCACCTTTTTTAGCCTCTTTTCTTACTCCAAAGACCTCTAAAACAAAGATTATGAAAAACATTGCAATGAAGAATATGCTTATGCTTCCAAACTGGGACCATAAAAAATTAACAAAGGCTGTGTTAGAGGCAGCAAAAAAAGCTAATGCTAAAGATACGAGAAAATTAACTCCTTTATTTTTAAAAACATTGGCAGTATTCACAGCACCAAAGACAACTGCTAAGATGAATAGAAAGGGTATTAAGGTCTGTTCTGACTGAAACATTGTTAAATCAAATCCAAATGGTTGCATTGTTATCCTCCTAGTCTATCTATTTCATCTCTTATTTCTTCTATTTTAGCTTCTGCATCTCCTATCCTATTACGCATGTTTGATACTGCACGCGTATTACCCTCTGCTCGGGCTTCTTCTAATTGATGTTGATACCTTCTTATTTTTTTATTGATTACATCTATTTCTCTTTCTAAAGCATCTATTTTTCTAGTTTTTTGAAACACCTTCTTTCCAGCTTCCCGTCCTAATTTTGTTAAAGCAGGACCTCTGGATGGATGAATAACAACGCTTACAAAAAAAACAATTAAAGAGAGTGCTAATGCTATGTATAACCATGTTGTAAATATAGGTACTAACATTGTTCCAAATATTCCACTATAAATCAAATATATAAAAACAATTATACTAACAAGATATTGAAATCCTCTATGCTCTCCAACAACCCTTAAAACAATTTGTCTTGAAAAAGCATAAATAAATAAGAATAAAACAAGCATGGGAATAAGAATCAAATAAATAACCTGATCCTGGATTGTTGTATATTTGTATAAAAGTGTAGGGCTGATTTTAAGAACTTCTCTAAAGATTAAATTAAACATATCTGTTGATCCTGCACCCAAATATTCGAATGCCATAAGAAAAATATTGATAACTATGCATATAAAAGTTTATTTATTTTTAATCTTTTAGCAACCTGCGTATTCTTTTTCTTTTATTTTTATGTGATATTTTCCCTTTCCTACTACCTTTTTAACATTTTCATATTCTACATTGTCTGCTGGCCCAAATTCTTCTTCTACTTCCTTTCTAACTTGTTTATCATTTGTCATTAATATTCCTCCTTTTAGTTGGAACATGCAAATTCTTTTTCTGTTCTTTTGTTGTGATATGCTCCTCTTCCTTTCACAATTTTAGTAATTTCATATTCTACATCATTTGATAAAAACTCTTCTTCTTCCTCTTTTCTAATTGGTTTCTCTCCATAATCTAGTGCTTTTAACGTTAAGGGACTTTTTAAAAAATCTTCATAAGATGATGGAGCTCCTCCTGTTTTTTCTCCATATATTTTCTTTTTAGCCCATTCAGAATAATTTGTTCTAAGACCTTCATAAAGACCTACTGCTGCTGGGATTTGTAGTGCTCCACCTACAGCTAGGACATCTATGGTATTAATATCAGCTAGGGGTCCTATAAGTTCAAATCCAACAACTGATCTAACTTTTGGCATATCTATCACCTAGATCCTAATAAACAACCGGACCATAACCCATTTGTCCAGTATTAATATTCATAACATTGGTTATTGCACAGGCTGCTGATAAATCATCTGATACGTATTCTAGTGGTTCTGCACGTCTTACTAATTCTGATATACCTAGTACAATATCATTGAAAACATTTCTTTCAGGCACATTATCACAATAATTTATTATACAGTAATCTTTAAATAGCTTTCGTTTTTTTACCACTTTATAGTAAATAAAAAAACGATACCTTTATATACCAGTTAGTATATACTACTTTATGGTGATAAAATGTTAGTATTACCTACATTAGTAACTTCCATTGTAATGGAAGAATATGGCGAAGAAGACGAAGCAGATAGAGAAGAACATGAGTTAGATTGAAAATCTTCCTCCCTTTTTTATTTTTCTATTTTTAAAACCTCCAATTCTTCGCATATCTCAAGAATCGCCCAACTCCAAACAACACTCTCAAAAGCTTTAATAAAATCTTTATTATTTAAAAAATGTTTTGAATCAGCAATATAAGCTTTCATATTTGTAAGCATTTCCTCACCTTTTTCATCAGTAATTTTTATTCTATCAACCAAAGGTTCAATTTTCTCTAACATTTTCAAGGTTTCTTCTTTTAATTTTTCCATTAAATTACCTCTAAAAAGTCTTTTTCCCTAAAATGTAATCTACCAGGAATTATTAGAACAGCTGGACTTTCAATATGTTTCATTTTAAAACCTCTAGCACTATCATAAAATAATTTAGAATCACCTCCAGCATTAGAAAAAGCAATTATTTGATCAGTTTCTTTAATCACTTTTTTCTTTAATAAAATTTTTATTGCATCAGCAACTTTCATGAAAATATTGTTTTCTAAATCAATATCTAATAACAATAAAGTGTGTAAACCTAGTCTTTTATTTCTTTTAAGAGCATCTTTGACATTTTTTATTTTTCCACTTAAAGGAATTGTTGCTACTTTTCCATATTTATACAATTGTAAGCCAGCTTCACCTATTGCAGAAAATATAGAGGCATTGTGAATTATTTTTACAGGAATTTTCTTTCTTTTTGCTTCATAAACAATATCAATATGTGTGGTAGCAGCTAATGGATCTCCAGGAACAAATAAAGCAACATCATTTTCTTTAGTTTTCTCAATGAATAGTTCTAGATTTTCTTCTAAATCTGCTCTGTTTAAAATCTTGATGTCTTTTTTTATTATTTCCTTTAAATTATCCAAAGAACCTTTCCAAACAGAAGTGTATAATTCAATAAAACATTCGCATTTTTTAGCAATTTCTATTGCCTTTAATGTTAAATCATTTTCGTCATTCAGGCCTAAACCTATGAGATAAAGCATAAATTTAATGTGTTTAAATAGAAATAAATATTATGCGAATAGCCTATGATACTATTGGTAACAAAGAAAGGGCAGTTGCTTTGATAGGAGTTAATGCTAAAAACCCAAAAAAAACTGCAAAAGAAATAATGAAAAGACATAAAAATGTAAAGTCTGTTCTTCAAAAATTAGCTGAGAGAAAAGATACCTTTAGATTGTATCCTTGCAAATTGTTGGTAGGAGAAAAAAACACAGAAGTGATTCATAAAGAACATAATTACTTAATAAAAGTTGATCCTCAAAAGGTTTATTTTTCTCCAAGAGAAGGAACAGAAAGGCAAAGAATTGCTAATATGGTAAAATCAGGAGAAAGAATTCTTGTTATGTTCTCAGGAGCTGCTCCTTATGCCATAGCAATTGGAAAGAAACATCCTGATTGCAAAATAACTTGTATAGAAATAAATGTAAAAGGTATTGAATATTCAGAAAAAAATGTTAGATTAAACAAATTGCATAATATAAAAAATATTTGTGCAGATGTAAGAGACATTAGAAACATTGGTAAATTTGATAGAATTATAATGCCTTTAGTTGAAAGAGCAATAGAATATTTAGATGTGGCTTTTTTACATTCTAAAAAAGGAACAATAATTCATTTGTATGGTTTATCGAAAAATGATTTTAAAGAGTTAGAAGAAAAAGTTAAAAAAAAAGCTGGAATTTTCAATATAAAATATAAAATCATTAAAAGACAGAAAGTTTTACCATATGCTCCTAGAATAATGAAGGTTAGATTGGATATTAAGATTCTTTAATCATGTTTTAATTTGACCCTTCTTTTATCAATTTCTACCGCAAAACATTTTTCAAATCTTTTTTTGCTTTCAGTTAATATTTTGTTTACGTATTCTTGAGTTCCTTTTATCTGTATTTCAACTTCTTTTCCATTATCTATAGACAAATATGTAATATTAGATATAACATCCTTTGGAAAGCCATAAGATTCATAATCTCCATCCTTATGGGGAATCTTACCTCCAATTACAGACATTAGAAAAGGATTTAAATGCTTTGATTTTTAATCACTTTTAAGTCAAAAACAACATGCCAGATTTTAGGGGCATAAGACTTTACTTTTTTTGTTCTCAAAACCCTTACTTTAGCTTTCTTTTCCAATTTTTCCTTGATTTTATCAATTTCCTCTTGTTTTACAGTTCTATGAAAATGAATAATGGCATTATTTTTAGCAATTTTTAAGGCATAAGGTAAGAATTTTTCAGTTTTAAATAAATAACCCATTATTATTCTGTCTGCTGTATTTTCTAAGAATTTAGCGAATTTTCTACAATCTCCTTGTAGAATCTCAACATTATTCTCAACATTATTTAACCAAATGTTTTTTCTTAGATACTCTATTGCTTCAGGATTAATATCAATTGCATAAATCTTCTTAGGTTTGCAATATTTAGCTAAAAATATAGAAAAATAACCTATTCCTGCAAACATGTCAACTATTGTTTCCTTGGGCTTAACAGTTTTTATTAGTTTTATTCTCTCATTTTTATTGCCTTGGGACCACATTATGTCTGAAACATCTAATAAGAATTTGCATTTATACTCTTGATGTAAAGTCTGGGTTTTTTTACAACCAGCTATTACTTCTATTTTAGGTTTTCTTGTCTCCTTTTTAATTTCTTTAATTAAACAAACAGTATGTACATATGGTAAAATCTTAATTATTGTTTTGCCTATTAATTTTCTTTTTTTTAAAAGCTTTTTATTGAGTTTTATTAAAAGAATCTTTCCTACTATCTGATATCCTCTTGGAAGACAAACCAGTTCTTTTTCAGTAAGTTTGTTCTTCAAAATATTTTTTAATTTTGTGTAAAAACTCATATAGAATATTATTTTTAACAATAAAAAAAAGAAAGGGGAAGACTACAAAAAAATTAAAGGGTAACTAGAACTTTGTAGATCCTACTTCCCATATTGCTTTCAATGCTATCAAAACTGCTGCAGGCATAACTAAAATACCTATGTAACTGACTATGTCGCTCAAAATTCCTCCTATAAAGGGTACGCAGACACCTTGCGGGCAGAAGGCATGTCCTAGACCACCAGCTGCCAACAGTGCAACAACTGCTAACAAGAATATATCTGTTTCAGCTTTATCTATACTTCCCATTCCTGCCATTCCTATTAAACCTATGATGAAACCTATCAAGACTTGTAGGCCCATTATAGATGGTGTGTAAGCAACGACATAACTTTTACCTAAGCCTGCCACTATTGCTATTATTATACCTAGCAAAAATAGATATTCAGTAGCTTTTACCCATCCTGTTTTCTTTTTTGGCATAGTTTCACCTATATTTTCTTAGAATTTCGGACACTTAAAAGTTTCGCTATTTTATGATAAATAATAAAAGAATAAAAGGGGAAAAATAAAAACTACTTGAAAACACTGGATGCTACCATTAGTGCTCCTATGAAACTCATAATCAAAGCTATTATGCTGAATATCATGTTTCCATATTCCAATCCTGAAGGTATCCATGATATTTCAACACTGAATGCTGCTGCTAAAAGATATAAAGCTCCTGCACCTGTTAACCAGATAAATCCCCTTTTATCTTTAATAATTTTTGCATAAGCTCCTAACACAGGTGCAATTAAAAGTACTAATCCTAGCCACATCAAATCTACCATTTTTTTCACCTGATAAGAGTTTAGAAAAAATGAATCTTAAATTTATCTTCGTCATATGCAGAACTAGAAAGTTTTTTAAAGCTTTTCCTCAAAGACTTGTGCTTCAAATTTAAATAATCTAGAATTAGGATCTAGCCAAGAATCTTCTGTTAAACCTGCTTTATAGCATAAATTTTCTAAATATTCTTCCATGTTCCAGTCTTGCTCAACAGGAACCTTTGGTAAAAACAAACCTTCCTGTAAACCTTTTCTTATTATTAAACCATGTTTGCCAATTTCTACTTCTTTGTCAAATTCTCTCGTTTTTATAGGCTCTGGATTAGTTAAAACAGAAACTTCAATAAATATGTCTTCTATTTCTTCTAGTCTTAATGGTTGAAATCTAGGGTCTAAGCATGCAGAAACAGCAGCTTGGATTAAGGCCTCTATTAAAGATATCTCAGGATAAGGTATTCCTACACAACCTCTCAATCTTTTTGTGCTTTTCTTATAAATTGTAACAAAGACTCCTCTTTTTTCATTTAATTTTTGAGGATAATTTTCAGGAATAGCAATTTGTTTACCTGTTTTTACATAATTTTCTATTGTTTGTCTTGCTAGTTTTATGATAAAATCTTCCATAAAAAGAATTTATAATTCCTAATATTTAAAAACAATCTTTTTATTACTTTGTAATGATTATTTTATCAGATTTTTTATTCCATCAGCAGCTATTATTCCAGTTGCAGCAGCTATTGTTATTCCTCTAGAAATACCTGCCCCATCTCCAGCAACAAAAATATTTGGAACGGCCGTTTGAAGAATTTTATTGGTCTCAATTCTCATAGAATAAAACTTTATTTCAGGCGCATATAGTAAAGTAGAGTCAGAACCAACACCAGGAATAACCTTTTCTAATTTTTCTAAGGACTCAAGAATATCAGTAACAATTCTGTATGGATAGGCCATTGAGAGATCTCCAGGAGTAACATCTTTTAAAGTGGGATTAACATAGCTTTTTCTTATTCTGCTCCATCTTGATCTTCTGTTCATTCTTAAATCTCCAATTCTTTGGATAATTGGCTTTCCACCACCAAGAGTGTTTGTTTGCTTAGCGATTGATCTTCCATATTCTATTGTATTTTCTAAGGGTTTTGTTAGTCTTGTTCTAATTAAAAGAGCAAAATTACAATTATTAGATTTTTTATCTTTCATTGAGTGTCCATTAACTCCAAATATCTCTTTTTCATAAAACTCTTTTACGACGAAACCATATGGACAAACACAAAAGGTTCTAACATGATCATCATAATGGCGAGTTGTTATATGAAACTTGGGATCCCAACATTGATAATCTTCAACAATTTCTTTTAATACGTCATTTAAGACTTCAACTCTAACCCCGATGTCAACAGGGTTGAAACGCATCCCCAAATTTAATTTTTTAGCCATTTCAATTAACCAAAGAGAACCAGCTCTGCCTGGCGCTAAAACAATATAATCAGCTTCTTCAGTTTCTTTATCTGTTTTTGCTATTATTTTTCCGTTTTTGGATTCTAAATCTAAAACTTTAGTTTTTAATTTGAATTTTACTCCTCTCTTTTCCATATCCATTTTAAAATTGTTCATAACTTTTGGCAAATAATCTGAACCAACATGGTTTTGTCTTATTGGTATGAATCTTATTCCTGCTGTTGTTGCTCTTCTTTCTAGTTCTAATAATTTTTCCCAATCATTCCCTACATCTTCCATTCCATATTCTTTGAAAGTTTGTTTGATTTTTTCTAAAATATCTAAAGAATCATTTTCTGAAAGAAATTCAAACAAATTGCCTCCTATTTGTGGATGAAAATTCATTTTTCCATCAGAATATAATCCAGCTCCACCAATGTGACCATTTTGTTCTACAACTGTAATATCACAAGAGCTTGCTAATTCATGTGTAGCAAAGATGCCTGCTGGACCTGCACCAACAATAAGAACTTTGGTCAAAACTATCCCCACTTATTTAAGAATTTGAATTATATAAGTTTTACTATTCTTTATTTCTTATGAAAATTTCAGGAATGACTAGAAGACCAACAGCAGAAAATATTATTATTTTTACCCAATCCATAGCATTTAATGGGACAACTCCAAAAATAGGTTGAAGCATCGGAGTATATATTATAACTACTTGCAGTATAATGGAAATTAATATTGCTATTAACAATTTTTTATTTTCTAATGGATTTAATCTAAATGCAGATTTTTTCTCAGATCTGCAGTTAAATACAAAAAAGAACTCAAATAACATTGTCTGAGTAAAGATTATTGTTCTTGCTTTGTCTAATCCTTCTGTTTGTAACACATGATTAAAAAGAATAAAAGCAGAACTAAAGGCTAATATTGCTGCAATAATTATGAATAATAATATTCCGTCTATTATTCCTTTTTTTGGGTTCCTAGGTTTTCTTTTCATTATATCTTTTTCTTTTGGGTCCACACCTAATGCTAAGGCAGGCACGCCGTCTGTTATAAGATTTACCCATAGTAGCTGAACAGGTAAAAAAGGAATAGCTAATAATCCAGTAGCAGGATCTCTGATGCTTAATAGAACCATAAGAGTTACAAGAAACAATTCATCAAAATTAGCTGCCAAAAGAAACTTTACAAATTTCTTTATATTATCATAGATTCCCCTACCTTCTTCGACAGCAGACACAATAGTAGAGAAATTATCATCCATTAGAATTATATCAGCAGCCTCTTTTGATACATCTGTTCCCTTAATACCCATTGCTACCCCAACATCAGCTTTTTTTAAGGCCGGTGCATCATTTACTCCATCTCCTGTCATAGCAACTACATGTCCTCTTGATCTTAAAGCTTCAACTATTCTCAGTTTATGTTGAGGTGATACTCTTGCAAATATTGTAATATCTTCTACTATTTCCTTTAATTTCCAATCATCTATTTTATCTATTTCTTCTCCTCTCATTGCCTTGCCTATAAGGCCAACCTCAGCACCTATGGCTTTGGCTGTTAATTGATGATCGCCAGTTATCATTATTACTTTTATTCCCGCTTTTTTACATAAGGCAATTGCTCTTGCTGTTTCCTTTCGTGGTGGATCTATCATTGCAGCTAAACCAACAAAATTCATATTACTTTCAACAGATTTTAAAGAATATTTGTTCCCTAGCTTTTTGTAAGCAAAAGCTAAAACTCTTAAACCTCTTGATGCAAATTGATGAACGATTTCTAATATCTTTTCCTTTTGTCTTTTAGTTAATTTTTTATTAAAATAGATTCCATCGCATATTTCGAGAATAGTTTCTGGTGCACCTTTTGTGTATGCAAAAAATTCATTTTCGATTTCATGGACCGTTGTCATTTTCTTTCTTTCAGAAGAAAAGGGAATTTCATCGACTCTTTTATAATATTCTTTTATGCCACCCTTTAATGCTAAAACTTTTAATGCTCCTTCTGTTGGATCCCCAATTATGTGCCATCTTGGTCTTTCTTTTAAAATAGAATCATTACACATTGATGATATTTTTAATAATAAATCGAGACTTCCAGTTCTTTTCAAATCAATTTTTTTCTTGTTTAATAGAAAATTTCCTTTAGGTTCAAAACCAACACCAGTAACATCTAATTCTTTTCCTGAGACCCAAACTTTTCTCACAGTCATTTCATTTGTTGTCATTGTTCCAGTTTTGTCAGCACATATAACAGTTGTGGATCCCAAACTTTCAACTGCTGCCAATCTTTTGACAATTGAATTCTTTTTGAGCATTCTTTGGGTTCCAATAGCCAAAGTTAGAGTGATAACGGCTGGTAAGCCTTCTGGAACAGCTGATATTGCTAAACTCATTGCAATCATAAACATGTTAAAAATGTCTTCGGCTCTGATAGTACCAAGAACAAAAATAATTAAGGTGATAATAATAACAACAATTCCTAAGGATTTCCCAAATTTCTGTAATTTTACTTGTAATGGTGTCATTTCTTCTTTTTCCTGAACCATGCCAGCTATCTTTCCCATTTCAGTTGACATTCCAGTTGATGTAACAACACCTTTTCCTCTTCCATAAGAGATTAGAGTTCCCATGAATGCCATATTTTTTCTTTCTGCAACCGCCACATCTTTTAAAATATTGATGGTTTTTTTAACAGGTACAGATTCTCCTGTTAGTGTCGATTCATCAATTTTTAAGTCCCGGTCTTCGAAAACTCTCAAGTCTGCAGGAACCCTATTTCCAGATTCTAAAAGAACAATATCACCAAGAACAAGTTCTTCAGTTTTTATTTCAATATGTTTTCCTCCTCTTATAACCACCACTTTGGGAATAACTAGTTTTTTTAATGCTTCTAATGTTTTTTCTGCTTTGTATTCTTGGTAAAAACCAAAAATAGCATTTAAGATTAGGATTGCTCCAATAACTGCTGCATCTATAAAATGACTTTCATCAGAATAGATACCTAAAAAAATTGATATTACTACTGCAACTAATAATAAAATAACCAAAAAACTTTTGAACTGTTCAAGAAATATCAATAAAACTGTTTTTCTCTTTTTACTTTTTAATTTGTTTAAACCATACTGTTTAAGTCTGGCTTGGGCATTTTTTTCATTTAACCCATTTTTACTTGTTTTTAGAGCATTAAAAACAGAATCAACATTCATTGTATGCCATTTGTCCATAATATTTGTTAAATTCCTTCAACTTAAATTTAATCATTAGAAAAAAATATAAGTTGGATAAGAGAACATATGATATATGTTAGCGCTTTATTTTGTATACTTTATAATAACATGTTTTTTCCTAGGGATTAGTGGAAATCTGGTTGTGAGAAGCTTATCAAAAATAGCTAAACATTACCAAATGAGGGAATTTGTACTCGGGTTTGTATTGGTAGCGATTTCAACTTCTATACCAGAACTTTTTGTTGGAATCTTCTCTGCTTTGAATCAAATCCCAGCAATTTCTTTAGGCGATGTTATTGGAGCTAATATAATTGATTTGACAGTAGTTATTGGAACTGCAGCTATATTAGGAAAAAAAGTAAAAGTTGAAAAAGAGTTAAACAAGAAAGAGATATTTTATACTGTTCTGATTGCATTTTTACCAATTTTATTGTTTTTGGATCAAGAATTATCGAGAATTGATGGAATAATATTACTAGTTGTTTTTGCTTACTATATTATAAGTCTTATTATTCAGAGAAAACATTTCAAAATGCTTAAAGATGGTATAACAAGAATGCAGGTTCTAGAACAAGTTATTATATTCATAGTTAGTTTGGTAATTCTTTTAATATCTGCTGAATTTATTGTTGACATTGCTTCTCATATAGCAATAGAACTAGCATTTCCAGAAATTCTGATTGGTTTAGTTATTGTAGGTATGGGAACTACTTTACCTGAATTATCTTTTGAAACCAATTCTGTAAGAAAAGGTTTTAGCGGAATGGCATTAGGTGATTTGTTAGGGAGTGTTGTTATGAACTCTTCACTTATTTTAGGTTTGACAGCTTTGATATATCCAATCAGAGCAGATTTTCTACCGTTCCTTATTGGATCAATATTTTTAATGCTGATTTTAGGTATCTTTGCTATTTTTGCAAAAACAGGAAGAGAAATAACAAGAAAAGAAGGAATTATGCTTATTATGTTTTATGTTTTATTTTTAATAGTCAGTATTTTTACTAGAGCGTTTTCGTAAAAATTGTATTAAACATAAAGGAAACAAAGTTTTAAGCAAAATTATTTTATAGAGCATTAACTATTATTATCAAATGATGAAGAAAAAACACTTAAGCAATTCGACTCACTCACAAACCGTTGAAGATGTGCTGGAGAAATTATCTTCTGATATAAATGGGCTTTCAGAAAAAGAGGCAAAAAATCGCTTAGAACAATTCGGTGTTAATGAAATACCTGAAAAGAAGGGTCGACACCCTGTTTTAATTTTTCTTAAACAATTTCATAGCATTTTGATTTATATTCTTATTATTGCTGCTGTTATTTCATTTTTCTCTGGTGATTTAATTGATGTTTACATAATTGTTGGTGTTATTTTAATTAATGCCATAATAGGATTTGTGCAGGAGCATAAGGCTGATCTATCAATTCAAGCATTAAAAAAGATGATTGTACTTCATGCAAAGGTTTATCGAGAAGGAGAATTATTACAAATAGCTGCAAGGGAATTGGTGCCTGGTGACATTATTTTATTAGAGGAAGGAGATAGAGTTCCAGCAGATGCAAGACTTTTTGAAATAAAAATTTTTAGAACTGTAGAAGCATCTTTGACAGGCGAATCACTTCCTGTTGATAAAGATATTAAAATATTACCTGAGAAAACCGCTTTGGCTGATTGTAAAAATATGGTATGGATGGGGACTTTTGTTGCAAGGGGACAGGCTAAAGCAGTTGTTACTGCAACAGGTATTAGCACAGCATTTGGTAAAATAGCTCAAGACATAGAAAAAATAAAAAGAGTAAAGGGGCATTTTAAAGAAAAGACAGACAAGCTGGCAAAGCAAATGGGTATTATTGCAGCTATCGGTTCATCAGTAACATTTATTGTCGGTTTCTTTATTAGAGGGTTTGAGTTTTTAGAAATATTTCTTTTTACCTTGGCTTCTCTTGTTTCTGGAATTCCAGAAGGTTTGCCTGCAGTACTAATAATTGTGCTTGCTATTGGTGCATATAAAATGGCAAAGAGAAATGCCATTATTAGAACATTGCCATCAACAGAAACACTTGGTGTAGTAACAGTTATTATAACAGACAAGACAGGAACACTTACGGAAAATACTATGAATGTAGAGAAAATAATTTTGCTGGGTGAAGCTGAGATTGCAGTATCTGGAAAAGGGTGGGTTTCCTCTGGAAGTTTTTTCCAAGAAGAAAAAATTATTCATCCCTTAGAGAATCCTTCTTTAACAAAACTTCTCGAGATTGCTGCTATTTCCAGTGATGCTGAGCTTTTAAGAGAAAAAGATCGCTATGAAGTTATCGGAGACCCAACTGAAGCTGCCCTTACTGTCTTAGCAGAAAAAGCAGGGTTGAAAAAAGAAAAGATATTAGAGAAAGTGAAAGAAATAGATGAATTACCCTTTAGTCGAGAATTAAAATGTGAAGCCTCTCTTTTAATTTTTCCAGAAAAATCTAAAAGGAAAGAAATTTATGTTGTTGGTGCTCCTGAGGTTGTTCTTAATCATTCCATACATGTTTTTGAAAACAATAAGCGTAAAAAAATAACTCAAAAACAACGCAAAGATATTTCAGCTCAAATAGAACATTTAACAAAAAAAGCAATGAGAGTGCTTGCTTTAGCCTATAAAGAAGTGCCACATCATATAGATGACTTATCAGAAGATTTAATTAGTAAACTTGTTTTTGTTGGTATTGTTGGTATGAAGGACCCTCCGAGACCAGAAGTAAAAGAAGCAATTGCCAAAGCCAAGAAAGCTGGCATCCGAGTTGTTATGACAACAGGAGATCATAAAGGTACAGCTGTTTCAATTGCCAAAGAAATTGGTCTCATTGGCAAAAAAACAAAAAGCAAATACCCTGAAGCTCTTACAGAACAGGAATTATTAGATTTATCAGAAAAAGAATTTGAAGATGTAATAAAGAATGTTTCTGTTTTTGCTCGCTTAACACCAAACATGAAGTTAAGAATTGCTGAAACATTGCAAAAACAAGGTCATATTGTGGCAATGACTGGTGACGGAGTTAATGACGCACCAGCTTTGAAAAAAGCTGATGTAGGAATAGCAATGGGTATAATCGGTACTGATGTGGCTAGAGAGTCTAGTGAAATTGTGCTTGCTGATGATAATTTTGCTTCTATTGTTAATGCAATAGAAGAAGGGAGGATTGTTTTTAAAAATACTCGTCAGGCAAGCTCTTTTCTTATCACCACCAATTTTGCAGAAGATGTAACTATTATAAGTACATTACTTCTTGGTTTGCATTTACCTTTGTTACCTACCCAGATACTGTGGCTCAACTTGGTTACAGATGGTGTTTCTGATATTGCTTTAGCTGCTGAACCAGGTCATGGAGATGTTTTAGAAGAGCCACCACAAAAAGCCAAAGAGGGTATTTTGTCAAAAGAAATGATACCATTTATAGTTTTAATGGCTTGCATTATGGTCATTTTTACACTATTTATTTTTAATACTTATTTACCACAAGGAATAAAAAAAGCTCGAACAGTAGCCTTTGTTGTCATGGCGTTTACTCAGCTCTTTAATGTTCTGAATATGCGTTCGCTTAGAAAATCTATTTTCAAGATAGGGTTTTTTACCAATAAATATGTTATCGTGTCTCTTTTAGTTTCAATTATTCTTTTGGTTATGGTAATCTTTATACCTTTTTTCCAAAACATGTTCCAATTTGTTTCATTGAGTTTAGTGGAATTATTATTAATATTCACTCTTTCATCTATGGTTTTTTGGTTTGGTGAGTTGTATAAGTTTATAAAGAAATGAATTATACAAAACCCAATAAAGACTTTATTAGTATATTAACAAGATAGTTAATAATAAGAACCGGTTGCTATAAAATAAGAATATGATACAGAGTTTTTTTACAATTTTAATTTCAATAATAGGAATTTCAACATCAATATTTTCATTTTTTTATGAAAGAAAGAATTTAATTTCAATTTTACTTCTGATATTTTTTTCTTTTTTCTCATTATTATATTGGCAATTATCTATTTTGATTTTATTAGCTCTCTTATTTTATAATAAACTAGAATTAACAACATTTATAACAATTAACATGTTTACAGCAGTTCTTCTTTCTTGGTTCTTTTTGAATTTATTTCTAATAAACTCTCCATTTTATTTACTCATAGGCTTGTTATCTCTTTTAGTTTTATGTGCATTAGCAATTTTTGGTATTTTTGAGAGAAAATTAAAAAAATACTTGTTAATATCTAATGCAATTCAGATTTTGTTTGTTGTAACTGATTTATCAATTGTAAAATTGTTTGGTGAATTTGGACCATTGATCACAATTCAGATTTTCAATTATACATTTGCTGGTTTAGCTTTCTTTTTAACAATTGGCATATTCGGTAGAGGAAAAAATTATGTTTATGAATTAGAGGGCTCCTATTTTGCTAACAGATGGAATGATATTTTTGCAACAATAGCCTGTTTATCATTAGCAGGCTTACCAGCTTTTAACATGTTTGTTTCAGAATGGTTGTTGTTTACTAAAAGTTTTTTAATAACTCCTGTTATAACAATACTTGGAGTTTTCGCAGCCTTATTATTATTTATAATGTATTACAAAGTTGTTTATTTTTTATTAATTGGAAAAAGTAGACAAAAACACATACCCAAAGAAATTACAATTCTAAATGGGGTATTAGCTGCTGTTTGTATTGTTTTAGGATTTCTTCCACAGTTACAATTAGAAATATTGTCTAGAGTGATAATATGAAAAAGAAAAAAGTAAAACATGTTTTAGATCTTTACATAGGAGGAGAAAGAGACAACCCAGATGATTTATCACCAGAGGCGTATGGACATTTTTTCAATAAAAAATGGATTTGGATCACTTTTATTGTTCTAGTTATCATGTTGTTAATAGCAGGTGTTATATTATGAAAAAATCACCATGGATTTGTAATTACGATGTTGGAGGTTGCAATGGCTGTATACTAGAAATAGCAGCATTGTTAACTCCTAGGTATGACATTGAAAGATTTGGTTGTCTTTTAAGAGCAAGTGCAAGACATGCAGATATACTTTTGGTTAGTGGAATAGTTAATAGACAAAACAAAGAGAGATTAAAAACAATTTACAATCAAATGGCAAAGAACAAAAAAGTAATTGCAATTGGTTCTTGTTCAATAACAGGAGGACCATTCAAAAAAGCATACAATTTTGCAGGTCCTACAGATAAAGTAATTCCTGTTGATATGTTTGTTCCTGGTTGTCCTCCAAGGCCAGAAGCAATTATGTATGCTGTATTAAAACTTTTAGGTAGGTTAGATGAAAAATCTAAAACAAGAGATAAAAAAACTAGAAGATAAGAGATTAATAGCAATTGTTTGTAAGGATGAAGGAGATTTTACTCTAAATTACTATTTTGATGACATAGGAAAAATAATTGTTTTAAAATTTAAAGTTCCAAAGAAAAAACCATTTCTTGAAAGCATAGTAGATGTTTTTCCAAATGCAGATTATTATGAAAGAGAAATTCATGATTTTTTTGGTGTTGAATTCGAAGGAAATCCCGAATTACATTTGAAATTGTTCTTACCAGACGATTGGAACAAAAAACCACCATTACTAAAGAAAAAAGGTAGAAAAAATGCATGATTATACTATACCAATAGGCCCACAACATCCAGCTTTGAAAGAACCAATGTGTATAAGGGTTAGTTTAGATGGGAATTATATTCAAGATGTTAATATTAGAATGGGTTATACCCACAAAGGTATAGAAAAAATTTTAGAAGGAAAAAACCCTGACTCAGCTTTATACTTAACTCAAAGAATATGTGGAATCTGTTCTGCTGCTCATGAAAATGCATACTGTAGAACAGTTGAAAATATTTTGAGGTTTAAACTCAGTGAAAAAGTTAAGTTAATAAGAGCTTTAATGATGGAACTGGAAAGATTACACAGCCATGTTCTCTGGTTAGGATTAATAGCTCATGACATAGGTTATGAAACTTTATTCATGTATTTCTGGAGAGAAAGGGAAAAGGTAATTGATATTTTTGAAAAATTAACAGGAGGAAGAGTTCATCATAATTTTAATAAATTGAAAACAGTTAGATATGATTTTGATTTAAAAGAAAAACCATTCATATTGAAAAATTTAGAAAGTCTTAGAAAAAGAGTAGAATCCTATGTACATGATATTGAAAAAGATAATGTAATAGTTTCTAGATTAAAAGGAGTAGGAGTAATAACAAAAGAAGATGCAAAAAGATACTGCATAGTTGGTCCAAATGCTAGAGCAAGTGGAGTAGAGTCCGACATAAGAAAATTAGACCCGCCTTATAAGATATACAAAAAATTTAATTTTAATGAGATAATAGAAGATGAAGGCGATTCTCTAGCAAGAGCTATTGTTAGATTAAAAGAAATTTCAGAATCAATAAGAATAATAAAACAGATTTTAAGATTAATGCCTAAAAAACCTATACCAAAGTTCACATTAACACAAATTCCGAACGGAGAAGCTGTTGGAAGGGTTGAGGCTCCAAGAGGAGAATTATTTTATTATCTTAAGTTTAAAGACAATAAAATTGAAAGAGCTAAAATGAGAACTCCGACCTTTGCATCATTAAAGGTAGTTGAAAAAATCTTGTTAAAAAGAGAAATAGGAGACATACCAGTTGTAGTAGGATCTCTAGATCCTTGTTTCAGTTGTTTAGAAAGAGTAATGGTAGTAAAAAATGGAAAAACAGAAATTTTAAATGAAGCCCAATTTAGGAGGAAGTATACATGTATGAAATAATTTTCTTTTTATTAATTCCATTTATTGCAATGTTTTATGAAGGATTGCATAGAAAAATAAATGCTAGATTACAAAACAGAATCGGTCCACCAATAATCCAGCCTTTTTATGATATTAAAAAACTTTTTCAAAAAAAGAAATTAAAAAGTCAGAATGACCCTTTCTTTAATTATTCTCCATTATTTTATTTCTTATCTACTTATGCTTTATTTTTATTTATCCCATTTTCTATAATTGCTTTTAATTTCGATTTTGTTGTTTTAGTTTATATCACAATTTTATCTAGTGCGTTTTATGTTTTGTCTGGTTTATCTTCTGATAATCCTTTTGGAATAGTTGGCTCTATGAGAGAAATGATATTAATGATATGCTATGAAATAGCATTTGTTATAGTTGTTTTTAATTTCATGATAGGATCAGACATTTTAACCTTAGCTAATTTCAACTCAACATTTCTTTTATTATCATTCCCAATATCTTCTGCTACTTTAGCTGCTATTTTAGTTGTGGAACTTCACATAACACCTATGGATACTTCAGAAGCTGCTGCAGAAATAATGAGTGGAAGTGGAACAGAATATAGTGGAAAAGGTCTAGCTTTTTTTGAATTGGCAACTTATTTGAAGAGATTATTCTTTGTTTTTCTTATGCCAATGCTTTTGTTTGGCAAAGATATAATTATGATTTTGCCTTTAAGCCTGTTGTTTTTATTTATTTATTCATTCACTCAAGCAACTACACCACGATATAGGGTTGACCAAGCTTTCAAAGTGTGTTTCTTATTGATGGTGTTGGCATTAATAGAATTCATAATAATAATGAGAGGTATTATATGAAGATACTTCTATGATTATTAGATATCCTATAACACAGTTTCTATAGATAGTATCTTTTCATTAAAATTATGAAAAGGTTAATTATTTTTCCTAGGTTTTTCATAAAATTATTAAAGGAAAGCTTAATATAAATAAAGATATAGTGAAATTTATGAGGAGATTAATTATTTTTTCATTTTTGATTTTTTTACTCATACCTATATTGGTTAAGGCAGACATAGAAACTAATAAAGAAGTTTATAAACCAGGTGAAACAGCACAAATAGAATTTTTCTATCCTGAAACTTTAAGTAAGGTAGAGATTGATATAATAAGACCAGATGAAGCTTATGAAACATCAAGAACAATGCCCATGGTTAAAATAGCTTCATATCGTTGGGCATATAATCATAGCTTTAAATATTATGCTATGAATGGAACTTATATTTTAAGTGTAAAAGCTTTTAGTGGAGGGACTGTAATTAATGCAACCACGTCAGTTATTAAGTTCAATAAAACCCTTTTTATATTGGCATGGAATGTCTATGCTTATTTGAATAAATATCTTTTCTTACCTTCTGATGAATTGAATTTAACGGTTTTAGTAACAGACAGGTTTTCTGATGATGTGAAGCTTGATGTTTTTTACAGAATAGAGGACTCATTAAATAATACTATTAGAAGCAGTTACATTCATTTAACAAATATTAATGAGGGTTTCACAGATATTTACAGAATACCTCACAATTATAGTTCTGGAAAATCAAAAATCACAATAAAAATAGTTGATTCCGATAGGAGAACCTCAAATTTAAATTTGAGTTTTTTAGTTACTCACCTACCAGAACCAGAAGAAGAGGAAGATGATAATAGTTATGTAATATGGTATTTTTCTATTGCTATTGCTATTGTAATAATATTAATAACAATTTTAAGGTATAAAAAAATTAAAAAGAAAGAAAAAGAGGAAAAGAAAGAAAAAGAGGAAAAGAAAGAAGGTATTTATTACAAGCCAGAAGATGAGTATAGAACAGAATATTATTAAATTGTAGTATAGCTAACATAAACAGGAGAATTTTATGAAAAGAGGAATCATAGTAAGAGAGGCTTTAAAGAATTTTTTCATAAGACCATTTACAAGAAGATATCCTAAAGTAAAAGTTATACCATTTCCTAGATTTTCAGGAAGAATTCATTTTTATTCTAAAAGATGTATAGGTTGCAAACTTTGTGAAAAATATTGTCCTGTTGGAGCTGTTAAGTTTCGTAAAAAAGGAAAAATAGATTTTGACCAAGGTTTATGTGTATTTTGTAAAATGTGTGAGGATGTCTGTCCCACTAATCCCAAATCAATAAAATTAAGTAATGATTTTGAATATGCTGATAAAAACAAAGAAAAAGTAAGAAAAAATGTTGTGGTAAATGAATAAAGAAAATATTGGAACTTTATTTGCTATAATAACTGCTTTGATCAGTGGTCTTGCTTTTGTTGCTAACAAGTTCTTTCTTGTTTCATTGGACCCAACATTATTCACTTCATTAAGAACTTTTTTCGTTGGCATTGGTTTCTTTTTAATTTCATTTTTTAAAAACAAATTAAGCTTCAAGAATTTTAATAAAGTTTCTTGGAAAATTCTTTTATCAATAGGTTTTGTTGCTGGTTTCGCTTTCTTAACTTTTTTCAATGGATTAAAATTAACAACTGCAGGAAGGGCAGCCTTTCTACATAAACTCTTACCTCTGTTTATCACAGTTTTTGCTTTTACTTTTTTAAAAGAAAAGATAAAAAGAATACAAGTTTATGCAATGATAGTAATGATTAGTGGAACATATTTCATATCCTTTAGTGCAATAACTTTTGACATTGCTGTTGGAGATTTTTTAGTTATTATTGCAACAATTCTTTTTGCAGTTGAAAACATTATATCAAAATATGCAATGATAAAGAAGGAATCAAATTTTGTTGTTTCTTTTTGCAGAATGTTTTTTGCATCAATTATTCTGTTTTCTATTGTTTTGATGATTGGAAGCTTTAATCAGTTGTTGTTGATAACACATGAGCAAGTTCTTTATATTGGAATTTCGGTATCAATTCTGTTTTTGTATGTATTTTTCTGGTACTATTCAATATCTTTAATAAAAATATCTAAGGCCTCTACTTTACTTTTACTATCTCCACCCATTTCATTGTTTTTATCTTATTTGTTTTTAGAAGAAACTATACTTCCGTTACAAATTATAGGATCTATTTTAATTTTGATTGGAGCATTCACTGTTTCAAAAATAAAGTAACTTTTTCAATTATTTCTTCAATTTTATTTTCTAATTCTTCACTTAGCTCTTCTCCAAAATCAATGTTTTTTGGTTGTATTCCTATTATTTTGATTTTAGAATCAGGTAGAAATCTTTTCAATAAATCTGCCGGTATGCTATGTGTTGATAATAAAACATCTTTAATTTCATTTAATTCAAAAATCTTTACTTCACCAATCTTTCCTCCAAATTTTAATGCATCGAGAATTATTATTTCATCATAATCTTTTAGATTTTTTATAAAATTTTCAGGTGTTACCCATGCCTTTATTTTAATTATATCTTTGACATCTAATTTATCAAGGATAATATTTCCTATGTTATCATCAGATTTAATTGGATTTCCAATACTCATAACAGCTTTCATAAAATTTATTAAGTTTAATGAACTTAAGTATTTGATATGTTGAGTAAAGCAAAAAAGAAGAAACATTTAATGATTGCTATTTCTTGCCTTAGACAAGAAGGAGAAAAAAGGCCTATATTCAGTCCAGACGTACCAACAAAAAAAGAACTTGAACTCATTAAAAAAGGTCTTAAAAACGGGAATATTGATGAAGAATTATTGAAAAAACTGTTTCCAATGTCATATAATGGTGTTACCAAATATGGATTTTTTGAATATTTTTTCTATGTTCATAATAAACTGATAAATAAATTAGAAAGATACACCCATGATAAAAGATTAGTTGAATGGTGCCTTGCTTATCCTGCTAAAATTGTTAGTAAAACTAATTCTAAATGGGTTGTTAAAAGAATTGATGATAAAAAAATAACAACAGATTCAGAAGCTTACCCAGGAATAATAATTGAGAATGAATTAAAAATTGGAGATTTGATAATTTTACATAGAAATAAAATTCACATGATTTTAAGTGAAAAAGAATTTGAAACTGCATTAAAATATTACAACAAATATTTAAGAGAGAAAGAGACTAAATGATATTATGTGTTTAGTGCAAAAAGGAAAAGTTCTTGAAATAAAAGATAAAAATGCTATTGTTCTTGTTAATGGAAGAAAAAGAGAAGTTAGAGTTGAAGATGAAGTAGAAATTGGAGATGAAATTAAAGTTTTTCAGAGTTTAGGATTTAAAAAATAATGGTAGCGGGAGTAAGATTTGAACTTACGACCTTCGGGTTATGAGCCCGACGGGCACTTCCAGCTACAATAGTTCCTGGCTGCCCTATCCCGCTATGTTTAAATTATAAGTTATTAAAAGTTATATAAGATTATTGTTTCTTGAATTAGCTTTATAAATAAAGAATTATAGATAAATACATGTCAAAAGGCACTGCCTATATTTTGTCTTTAATTGCCGGGATTCTTACAATAATTAATGGAATATTTGTGCTAGTTGTTCCAGGCATTTTATCTTCAATACCAGGTACAGACATGTTAGGATGGGTTAGTGGACTATTAACAGCAATGGGTGCATGGGGAATAATTAATGGAATAATTTTGATTTACGGTGGCTACATGATTAACAAAGGTAACAAGAACGGTGGTATAATACTTTTGATATTCAGTATAATAGGTTTGATCACAGGTGCAGGTGGATTTTTGATAGGAGCAATTTTAGGAATAATTGGCGGTATATTAGGAATAAGAGCCAAAAAGTAAGACAAAAATTATATTAAAACATAGAAATTATTTTTATGTGTTTTTCTATGCATAAATAATGATATTATGACAGTGATATTAGGTATTGATGAAGCAGGAAGAGGTTCAGTTATAGGTCCTATGTTTTTGGCAGGAGTTTTAATAGATAAAAAACATGAAAATAAACTTAGAAAAATTGGAGTAAAAGACAGTAAATTATTAACCCCATTACAAAGAAAAAGCTTATATTCTCGAATAAAGAAAATTGCTAAAGATTATGTTTCTTTAAAAATTTCCGCAAAAGAGATTGATGAGTTAAGAAAAACTACAAATCTGAACAAAATAGAAGCAGAAAAAATGGCTCAGATCATAAAAACTATGAAGGCCGACATAGCTTATGTTGATGCTCCTCAAGCTTCAACAGAGAAATTTAAAAGAATTCTTCTAGCATTAGCTAAAAACAATACAGAAATAGTAGCTGAAAACTATGCTGACCTGAAATTTCCTGTTTGTTCTGCAGCCTCCATAATAGCTAAATTTGAAAGAGATAGAGAAATTGAAAAAATTAAGAAAATAGTAGGGTTTGATTTTGGAGTTGGCTACAGTCATGATTCTAGAAGTATTGAATTTGTTAAAAAATGCTTAAAAGAGAAAAAACATTTAGAGTTTATAAGACATTCCTGGATAACTGTTAATAATATTATATCTGAAAAAGAGCAGAAAACATTAAAAGAATACAAGTAATTCATTCCTAAATCTTTAAGAATTTATATATTAGTAGATTTAATAGAATAAGGAGGATAACATGAAAAAAGGAAACAAATCAATGATAGTTTACATAATAATTGGAATAATTGTAGGCTATTTAAGTCAATTAGGAAGAGATTTATATGGAGAACAAGGAAACTACATTGCAGTAAGTTTAGCATTGATATTTCTAGTAATAACTGCTGAGCTTAATAAAAAAGCATTTAATATAAAAGAAAAGTTTAAATGGTTTATGTCTAATGGTGGCTGGATTTATTTGTTGGTATGGTTCATAACATGGATAATTTTCTTTAATAAAGAATTATTAGTTTATTTGGGTGTTTAAATGGAAAATTTAGGAGATTGGCAAAGAACTCATTATTCTAATGAAGTAAGTCCAGAAATGGATAAAAAAGAAGTTATTGTTATGGGATGGATAAGAGAATTGAGGAATATAGGAAAGTTAAAATTCATTAAATTAGCAGATAGAGAAGGTTTCATTCAAATAACTGCTAAGAAAGGAGAAGTAGTACCCGAACTAATAGAAAAAATTGAAGGTTTTGGAAGAGAGGATGTTATAGCTGTCAAAGGTTTTGTTAAAGAAAATGAAGAGGCTTCTGGAGGAAGAGAAATAATACCAATTGAAATAAAGTTAATTAACAAAGCTGAAAAGCCATTACCATTAGAAATAGAAACCAAGAAAACTCCTGCTTTGTTAGATACTAGATTAGATCAACGACCCTTAGATTTAAGGAAACCTGAAAATCAAGCTATATTTAAGATTCAATCAAAACTTGTTGAAGGAATGCAAAATTTCTTAATTAAAAAAGGATTTTTACAAGTTTTCACCCCATGTCTAATTGGGGGAGCATCTGAAGGAGGTGCTGATGTTTTTGCTGTTCCTTATTTTGATGGAGAATCATTCCTTAGACAAGATCCACAATTGCATAGAGAGTTAATTATTATATCAGGATTTGACAAGATATTTGATCTAGGTCCCAATTGGAGAGCAGAAAAATCTCACACAACTTTTCACTTATGTGAGCATAGAGGATTGGCTCCAGAAATAAGCTTTATAATTAATGAAACAGACACAATGAGACTAGAAGAGCAAGTAATTGTTGAAGGTGTAGAGTTTGTATTGAAAAAATGTAAATATGAATTAGAGATATTAAACAAAAAAATAACTGTACCAAAAACACCTTTTCCAGAACTAAGATTTCCTGAAATTTATAAGATTTTAAGAAAATTAGGTTTTAAGATTAAAGAAGGAGATGATTTAAACAGAGAAGCTGAAAATCTTCTTGCTGAATATGTTAGAGAAGAGTATGACAGTGATTTCTTTTTCATAAATAGATTTCCTTTTGCTATAAAACCATTTTATGTTA
This sequence comes from uncultured archaeon, assembly GCA_964347265.1. Taxonomy (GTDB): domain Archaea; phylum Aenigmatarchaeota; class Aenigmatarchaeia; order Aenigmatarchaeales; family Aenigmatarchaeaceae; genus CS1-C013. Next base: position 61,857 of record CAYFXV010000002.1, read on the forward strand.
TGAGAGCTGATAAAGGGCCTAAATATGCGAGAAGTGTTGATTTGGTATACAAAGGATTAGAGATGTCTTCAGGAGGGCAAAGAGAACATAGATATAAAGAATTAATCAAAAACATAAAAGAAAAGAAATTAAATTTAAATAATTTTAAATGGTTTACTGAATTCTTTAAATATGGTGCTCCCCCAATGGGAGGTTTTTGTTTAGGAATAGAAAGATTTACCATGAAACTCTTAAATCTGAAAAATATTAGAGAAGCTGTTTTGTTTGCTAGAGATCCCGAGCGTCTTTTACCATAAAGTTGATATAATGTCTTGGATTATAAACAATAGAAAATGCATGCGATGCGGAGGTTGTGTTTCTGTATGTCCCTTTGGAGCTTTAAAACTTAAAGAGCATATAATTATTGATAAAGAATTATGTAATTTATGTGGTATTTGTGAAAGGGTTTGTCCTATAAACGCGATTAAGGTGGAAAAATGACCAGTTTACTAGAATTTTTTTATGACGGTAGAAAAATATTTATGGCTTTAATATTAGGTCTTCTTTTTTTAATTGTTTTTTTTGTTTTAAAACAAGAAATAATCCCCTATAATGTATTCTTTTCTTTATTTTCAAAATATTTTGAAGAATTACACCCAATCTCATTTTTAATTTTTTATTATTTTATAGTGGCTTACATTATTTCAAGTTTAATAATTGTAGTTTATGATTTAATAATAATATTTATAAAAAGGAGACGAAAAAAATGAGTGAGAATTGGGATGTGATAATAATAGGAGCGGGACCATCAGGAACTACTTGTGCAAAGAAACTAGTAGAAAATGGATTTTCCGTTAAAATTTATGATAGAAGACAGGAAATAGGCTCTCCAAAAAGGTGTGGAGAAGGTTTAAGTGAAAGTATACAGAATTTGATAGGAAAGATTCCTGATAGATGTATTGCACAAAAAATTAAAGGCGCTAGAGTCTATGCTCCAAATGGAAAATATCTTGAAGCTGTTTTAGAACGTGGAGGTTTTATTCTTGAGAGAAAAGTTTTTGATAAATGGTTAGCAGAAAGAGCTGTAAAGGCTGGAGTAGAAATTCAATCGAACTCCTTTATTTCAAGTTTAATAAAGCATGATGGTTACTTTGCTGGTGTTAAAGGAGAATTTCTTGGAGAAGAATTCGAAGAAAAAGCTAAAATGATTGTTTGTGCGACTGGAGCAGAATCTCCTTTAAGAAAACAAGCATTAGGAATTTTCTCTAAACTAGATCTTATTGATTCTTGTTTACAATATGAAATGTCTGGAATAGATATTGATCCAGATTTTATTCATATTTATGTAGGAAATGAGATAGCTCCTAGAGGTTACATCTGGGTCTTTCCTAAAGGCATTAATAGAGCTAATATAGGAGTTGGAATAATACCTGGAGAAAAAACTCCAAAATTTTATTTAGAAAAATTTGTTAATTCTCAACTTGAAATAAAGAAAGGTTCAATAATAGAGGTTAATGCTGGTTGTGTTCCTGTTGGTGGGATGGAAAAGGACATGGTTACCAATGGACTTTTAGCTTGTGGAGAAGCTGCTCATCATGTTAATCCTATACATGGTGGTGGTATAAAAGAGGCTGTTATTTCCGGAAAATTAGCTGCAGATGTTATTTCAGAAAGCTTGAAAAAAGGAGATGTTTCTAAAAAAGCTTTATCAAAATTCAATAAATTGTGGTGGGAAAAAAGAGGAAATCGTTTGGAAAAAGTTGAAAAGTTAAGAGAAGTTCTTGAAAAGCTTTCTGATAAAGATCTAAACGATTTAGCAGACGCATTAAAAGCTCAAGATATTATAGAATTTACTAGAGGTTCAAAACTTTCTATTCTCGCAAAGGTATTGATGAAAAAACCTAAGCTAATAGGTTTGGCTAAATATTTACTTTAACAGAATAACTATAACACTTAAATCATCTTTATAGGGACTTAATTTCTTTTTAGTTTCTTTAATTAAAGAATTTACAATATCTTTTGATTTTTTATACTTTTTAACAATATTTAAAATTTCTTTATTTTTTAGAATATCAATTATGCCGTCTGAAGAAATTATAATATAATCTCCTTTTTGTAAGGATTTTTCATAAGAATGAACTTCAATAGATGATTGACCAATTGCTTGAGTCAAAATACCAGTCCCTCTAATACCATCAGGCATTGTTATTTCTTTTATTCTATTTTTTCTAACAATAAAAGCATAAGAATCTCCAACATGTCCAATTTTTAAAGTTTTTTCTTGTATGAGAACAGCAGTAAGAGTTGTATGTCCTATAGTTGGATTTTTCAATTTATCCTCACAGATTTTTTTATTTGTAAAGTTAATAGCTTTCTTCAAATCACTCTTGAAACAAGATTTCAAGTATTTAATTGCTCTTTCAGCAGCTTCCTTTCCTCCATATGGAAGAGAAACACCATCTGCAACTGCATAAAATCTTTTCTTATTATCAATAAGGATAGCATCTTCATTCTCTAAATGGTCCTCTCCCTTCTCAGTTTTTCCAAAAGAAATCAATCTCATATAAATCTTTTTATTATTACATAACAATTTCTAATATAAATATAAATTATTCTTGTGGGAAAATGACGAGAATAGAAAAACTCGAAGTACAAGGCTTTAAGTCTTTTCCTAAAAAGACTTTATTAACTTTTCCTAGCAATTTTTCTGTAGTTTGTGGGCCAAATGGCAGTGGAAAGTCAAATATACTCGATGCCATGTGTTTTGTTTTAGGAAGGACTTCTGCAAAAAGTTTAAGAGCAGACAGAATGCTAGAAATGATATTCCATGGAACAAAGAAAAGATCACCATCAGATTTCGCTAAAGTTACGCTTTGGCTTGATAATTCTGCAAAAAAATTTCCTTTTGAAGATGATAAAATATTTATTTCCAGAAGAATAAACAAAAAAGGAATTTCTATTTACAAACTCAATGGGAGAACAGTAACAAGAGAGACAATTCAAGAGATTTTAAGACCAGTTCTGATTAAACCAGATGGTCATAACATAATTTTGCAAGGAGATGTAACGGAAGTAATAGAGATGAGTCCAATAGAAAGAAGAGAAATAGTTGATGACATATCAGGAGTTAGGGAATTTGATGAAAAAAGAAATAAAGCACAAAGAGAACTGCTAACAGTTGAAGAAAGAATCAAAGAATCTCACATAATTCTAAATGAAAAAAGAGCAAATTTAGGAAGACTAGAGGATGAGAAAAAAGCTGCTGAGAAATATCAAAAATTAACCATTAATTTAGATAAGTTAAGAGCATCATTAGCCAAAGAAAAATTAAAAGCTGCTGAAAAGTCAATAAAAAGACTTGATGAAAAAATAGAAAAAATAAAATCTGGAGAAATTGACAAAGAACTAGAGAAAATTGACAAAGAACTAGACAATATTGAGAATAAGAAGAATAAAATTGCTAAAAGACTTTTTGATAGAAGCAAAGACATTGCAATAATAAAAGAAGTAGAGAGAATAAAAGCTGAGATTAGAAGAAAAAAAGACAAAATTGAAATGAATAAAAATCAAATCAGGAGAACAAATGATATAATAAAAAGACTAGAATTTTTAAAACAAAAAGAACTAGAAGGTTCTATTAGTAAAGCAGTTAAAGATATTTTAGGTCTTGGATGGACAGGTGTTTATGGAACAATAGCTTCTTTATCAAGGGTTTCTAAAAAGCATGAAAAAGCAATTGAAGTTGCAGCAGGTTCTCATTTAAATGATATAATTGTTTCTGATAAGGATGTTGCAATAGAGTGTGTTAGATATTTAAAGAAAAATAAAATAGGAAGGGCAAGATTCCTTCCTTTAGACAAGATAAAACCTAGAGATAGTAAAAAATTGAAAAAATTTGTTTTTGAAGACGGGGTGGTTGGAATAGCTCTAGACTTGATAGAGTTTAACAATAAATATTATAATGCCTTTTCTTTTGTTTTTGGTAATAGTTTGATTGTTGATGATATTTCAACAGCTAAAAGACTTGGTATTGGGAATGCAAGATTTGTTACATTAGATGGAGATTTAATAGAAAAATCAGGAGCTATTATAGGAGGTTATTACACAAGAAAGAAGGCATTCATTGGAAGAGAGGAAATAGAAAAATATTCTTCTCATAAAGTTCAACTTCAAAAAGAAATAGAAGAATCAGAGAATAATATAATAAATTTAAATAAAGAATTAGAGCAGTTTACAGCAAAAGAGAAAATAGAGAGTAAAGAACTAATAGAAATGCAAAAAAATAGAGAAAAATTAGAAGAAAGATTTGAATCATTAAGAAACAAGAGGAAGAAATTGTTTGAAGAAAAAATGTCTTATCAAGAACAGATAAATAAATTAAGAATCAGAAAGGCAAGATTTGAAGCTGAATTAGAAAATCTAAAGCTAGAATTCGAAAATTATAAGAAAACAGAAACTTATCAATTGTCTCCAAGAGTTTTAGAAACTAAAATCAAAGAAACAATGGATAGAATCAATGCTTTAGGAGCAATAAACATGAAAGCCTTAGAAGAATATGGAGAACAGAAAATTGTTTATGATGAATTAAAACAAAAGGTTGATAAATTAACTGAAGAAAGAAATAAGATCTTAGAAGTAATAGCTGATATAGAAGGAAGTAGAAAAGAAGTTTTTATGAAAACTTTAGAAAGTATAAGAGAGCAGTTTAAAATTGTTTTTAGAGACTTAATGAAAGGAGAAGCTGATTTAAGGCTTTTGGGTGGTTTGGACAGCGGATTGTTAATAGAAGCTAGTGTTAAAGGAAAGAAATTAATGAACATTGACGCAATGTCTGGTGGTGAAAAGACTTTAACTGCTTTGGCTTTTCTCTTCTCTATTCAAAGATTTAGGCCAGCTCCATTCTATGTTCTTGATGAAATTGATGCTGCATTAGATAAACCTAATACAAAGAAAGCTGTTGAATTGATTAAAAAATATTCTGCTAATTCTCAGTTTATTGTAATTACTCATAACGAAACTACAATTCAAGAAGCTGATTGTGTTTATGGAGTTAGCATGGAAGAAGGAGAGTCTAAATTAGTTGGAATAAGAATGCCTAGTTAGTCTTTATATTGTGGAAATCCAAAAAGGTCATTAACCTCTCTAATAATTTCAATAGCTTCCTTTCGTTTAAGATGTGAAAGTGGAAATCTAATCTTTTTATTTAATTCTAAATCTTTGAGAAACTTTTCTTCTACTCCTTCACGTACATATGTTGTATCAGTTTTTTCAAGTATTTTTTCAAATTCTCTTTTTTGTTTTCTAGTTAATTCTGGTAATATGTATGTAGCTTCTACAAATGTTTCAAGAATTTGTTCCCCATTTTTCCCTTTTTCAACAGGCCAAAATCTTATTTTATATTCAGCTTTACCAGTTATTTTTCTTTTTTTTGTTTTTCCAAGCTTTTCTATTCTCCAATATATTTTTGGTACAGTGCTTGGATTTTTTAAGAATTCTTCAAATACCCTCATTGCCATAATATCAAATAAAAATAGAATAATAAAGTATTTAAATATTTACTTATGAGTGGTTAAATCAAATCTTTCTTAAGAATCTTCTTAAAACATCTTCTAAATTAGGTTTCCCAATTTCCCTTATCTCATACCTAACTCTAGCAGCTGGTTTATTGATATTTAATAGATTTCTCAAATCAACAGGAG
>CAYFXV010000002.1:67634-88603 GCA_964347265.1 uncultured archaeon
CTAACTCTAGCAGCTGGTTTATTGATATTTAATAGATTTCTCAAATCAACAGGAGTTCCAATCAAGACACTATCACAATCCACATTGTTTATAGTTTCTTGCAATTCCTCCATTTGTTTCCTAGAATAGCCCATTGCAGGTAAAACTGTTCCTAAATGAGGATATTTAACAAAAACATCTCTTATTGAGCCAACAGCCTTACTTCTAGGACTAATTATAAAAGCTCCTAGACTTTTAGCTTCAATCATTCCTGCCCCATAGCCCAAACCCCCATGAGTTAAGGTAGGACCATCTTCTACAATTAAAACCCTTTTCCCCCTTATTAATTCAGGTCTATCAACAAACCTATCCATTGCAGCTTTTATGATAACGGCTTTTTTATTTATTGATTTAACATTGTCAATAACTTGCTGAACATGCAATTGATTTGCAGTACCAACCTTATTAACTATGACAACATCGGCCATTCTAACATTAGTTTCTCCAGGATAATACATTAATTCATGGCCAGGCCTTCTTGCATCAGCAACTACTATATGTAAATCAGGTTCAATAAAAGGCAAGTCATTGTTTCCTCCATCCCAAACCAATAAATCAGCCTCTTTTTCAGCTTGTTTCAATATTTTTTCAAAATCAACACCAGCATAAACAATGTTGCCTTCATCTAAATGAGGCTCATATTCTTCTCTTTCCTCAATTGTAGAATTATATTTTTCTAAATCTGATTTACTAGAAAATCTTTGAACTATCATTTCTTCTAGATTTCCATAAGGCATAGGATGCCTGACAACAACAAAATTAATTCCATATGATTTTAATATTCTACAAACTTTTCTGGATGTAGGGCTTTTTCCAGTTCCAGTTCTAACACCAGTAATAGCTATTACAGGTCTTTTTGATTCTAACATTGTTTGTTTTGGTCCCATTAACTTGAAATCAGCTCCACAAGATAAAACAAGAGAAGCTTTTTGCATGACTTCTTCATGAAATAGATCTGAATATGCTAAAACAACTTCATCGATTTTGTATTCTTTAATTAATTTAGGTAGAGATTTTTCATTAAAAATTGGAATTCCCTTTGGATACATTCTTCCTGCTAATATTTTTGGATAGATTCTATTTTTCATTTGGATCTGTTCAACTGTAAAAGCTACAACTTCATATTTTCTGTTTTTTCTAAAGAAGACATTGAAATTGTGGTAATCTCTACCCTGAGCTCCCATAATTACAACTCTTCTCTTTTTCACCATAACTCTCTAGATAAATTTATAAGATATTGATATTAAAGCTTTACTAGAGTAAAATGTTATCAGACCACCAATTAATTGATTTAATGGTTTCTGAACCAAGTTGGGAAGATGTAATTGTAAAAATAGTTGCAGAAGAGCAAATGGACCCATGGTCTATAGATATTATTAGACTTGCAAATACATTTTTAATATACATTAAAAAAATAGAAAAATTGGATTTAAGAATACCAGCAAGATTCATTTTAATAGCTGCAATTCTTTTGAGAATGAAATCTGATGTCTTAACAGAGAAAAAACAAAAGATATTTATTCCAGAATCAGAAAAAGAGCCTGATGAAATGTTAAGAATCTTAGCTTCTGTTCCACCATTACAACCACCTCTCAAAAGAATTCCATTAGGAAACGTTACTTTAAATGAATTGATAAATGCTCTAAGAAAAGCATATCAAGTACAGGAGAGAAGAGTTGAGAGGAGAAGAAGAGTTAAGAGAGCTGTTGAATTCGCAGTTCCTGTTCCAGAAGAAGATATAACAGAAAGGATAAATAAATTATTATCACATATCAATAAAGCGTTAATAGAAATAGATAATATTGAATTTTCTAGACTTGTGAAAAGATGGGGACGAAAAGAAATTGTAGAAGCTTTAGTACCCCTATTACATTTGTCTCAAGACGGAAAAATCCATTTACATCAAGAACAATTATTTAAAGAAATATTAGTTAAGTTGAGAGAATAATTATACTTCAATAATATTTCTAGGTAGATTAATTTTTATATTTGAATGTTTTTGATAAATTCTTAAACAAGTTATATCATCTATTTCAGTTACACTGCCGTCTAGCTCTCTACCTAAGATAGTTCCTTTTCCGATTTCTTGTAGACAATATCCTCGCATAGAAATATTATAATAGTTAAAAATAAAAATAGATATTAATTCTTAAATAATAATTATAATGGGATTGAATGAGAGATGAAAAGTTAAAATCATCAGTAGAAGCTGCTTTATTTATGGCTAATAAGCCTGTATCAATAGAGAAATTATCAAAAATGTTTAAAACCGATTCTGAAAAAATAAAAGAATTAATAGAGGAATTCAAAAGAGAATTTGAAAAACCTGAGCATGGTGTTCATGTTATAGAAACCTCTCAAGGCTACCAAATAAGAGTTAAACCAGAATTTGCTTCTTCTGTCAGAAAATTAACTCCTTACAGAGACTTGGGAAGAGGTTTGTTAAGAGTTCTAGCTTTGGTTGCATACAAACAACCAATTACACAAGCTGAGATTGTCAAAGTTATTGGCAATAGAACTTATGAGTATGTAAAAAGATTGGAAGAAAGAGGATTGATAAAAACTATGAAGCATTCTAGAACAAAAGCTTTAATTGCAACAAAAGAATTTGCTAACTACTTTGGTCTAGAAAGGCCAGAAGATGCGAAGAAATTTTTTGAAGATCTTAATAAAGAAGATGATTCGGTTGAAACCGAACAATAATGAAAGCTTATAAAGTATTAGAATTTAATTCTAAAATATGGAAATAGACAGAAAAACACTTAAAGCATTAGCAGCAGATACAAGATTAGATATTTTGAAAAGTCTAGGCAAAAGAAGGAAAACACCTTCTGAGTTATCTAAAGAATTAAACCTAGCTCCTTCAACCGTTGTTGAACATTTGAATAGATTAGAAGAAGCTGAATTAATTATAAGAGAGGAAACAGGACATAAATGGATATATTACAATTTAACTAAAAAAGGTTCAGCTTTGGTAAAACCTAAAGTTCCTACCCAGTTCATTATTGTTTTAAGTTTGTGTGCAGTAGTTGTTTTTGCTAGTTACCTTTTTTATTATGTAAATTATACAAGTTTTGGAGCAGTCGCACCTCAAATTACTGTTCCTTCAACTGAAGAAACAACTCAACCAGTTGAAGAAACAAAAATGCCTGAAGAAATACCAACTCCTCCGATCCCACCGACTGAAGAGCTTAAAACTACGACCGGAGCAGCAGGAGCAGCTAATATGACTAATGTTACAAATGTGACCAATTCAACTAACACAACTAATACAACCAATCAAACCATAAGTTAGAAAATATCCATTTCTTTTAATTTTCTAAAGATTTTATCATGAATCTCTTCAGGTGCTATGAATTCAAATTCTTCATCTTCCTTTTCTTTACAACAATTTATTATTATCCAACCTTCTCTTTCAGCTATATCTAAATATGTTCTTCTAACTTTTTCCTGATAATTTTCATCTGCTTCGTGAATGTCTCTTTCACCTTCTAATAATACATTTTTCTTTTCTCTTTTTGAGAATAATTTTTTTGAAATTTTGGTTGGAACATTTAATACTATTGTTGCATCTGGTTGAGGCAGTCTTCTATCAATATTTTTTATCCATTTCCATATTTCAAATCTTTTTTCACCTTCTAGTTTAGCTGCTTGGAATATGTTAGAGGCTGTGTATCTATCAGCAATAATATTTATTCCAGCTTCTAATTTTTCTTGAATTTCTTTTTGAAATTGATATCTATCTAGAGAATAAAACAAAGAACCTATTTCAGGTGTTATATCTTCTTTAGAACCAAAATCTCCTCTTAGATACTTAGCAACAAATATGCCTAAAGCTGTTTTTTTGTAGGTAGGAAAACGAATTATTTCAACTTTCTTGCCAATTTTTCTTAATCTTTCAGCAAGAAGATTGGCTTGAGTTTTTTTGCCAGAAGAGTCAATACCTTCAAATAATATAAATTTTCCTTTCATCCTCAAACCTTAAAACAAAACTTTATTTGCGGGAATTGTTTTCTAAAATCAATTACTTCTTTTTTAACTTTTTCAGCGTCTATTTCATCAATTAATACATCTCTGAAAAGCGATGAAATTAATTTCATTTCCATTTCTTTCATTCCGAACCTTGTTATTTCCTGAACTCCCAATCTTATTCCTGAAGGATTCTTTAATGCATCATGAGGAGAGTCTGTAGGTAATGCCATTTTATTGCAAATTATGTTACAATTTTCAAGAGTGTTAGCAACAATTTTTCCTCCACCGAATTCCTTAACATTCACTATAGCTTGATGAGATTCTGTAAACCCTAAATCAGGACATAAAACTTCGAAACCTTGATCTGTTAAGGCTTCAGCCAAAGCTTTTGCATTTCTTATAATTTGCTTTGAATATTCTTCTCCAAATTCATTCATTTCCAAAGCAGTAACAGATAAAGCAGGAAATCTGTGAATATGTGTGTTTGACATAACCTTAGGAAACAAGGCAGTTTCTATTTTTTCCCAATCTTTTTCATCTAGATTATTATTTCCTATTACAATTCCGCCTTGAGGTCCTTGAAATGTTTTATGAGTGGAGGAAGTGATTATGTCTGCACCTTCTTTGAAAGGTTTTTGAAATTTCCCATTATAAACAAGACCAAAAACATGAGCAGAATCATAAATGATTTTTATGTTTTCATCTATAGATTCTCTTATTTCTCTTATTGGGTGTGGAAACAAGAACATGGAAGCTCCGAACATGACTATTTTTGGATCAACTCTTTTAATCATTTCAATTGTTTTTTCTACATCAATGTTCATTTTATCTTTGTCAAAAAACATATCAATGTTCTTTAATCCTCTTACTCCTGCTAGTCCCCATCTTGTGTGGCTTACATGAGCTCCGTTTGGTATTCCTGGACTAACTAAAATGTCTCCAGGTTTTGTAAATGCTGCATAAACAGTTAAATTTGCTATTCCTCCAGAAAGGGGTCTTGCATCAGCAAATTTGGTGTTAAATTTTTTTCTAAAAATATCATTACAAAAATTTTCTATTTCATAAGAGTGTTTAGTGCCTTTATAATGGCAATCTCCTGATGTATGTTCATTGTATCTTCCTTCAAAATCAGAAACAAATAATTTTTCTGCTAAAGGAGACATAACACTCTCTGAAGCAATCAAATTTACGCATTCCTTCCTTCTCCACCTATGATGATTTTCAACAATTTTAATTACTTCATCTAACATTTAACCACCTCTCATTCTCAAAAATCCTATTATTGTAAAAATTATGACTGTAATTATTAATATTATTGCCAATGAAAAAGTATCAGACGCTCCCATAAGTAATTTAATCCCAACATAAGCCATAATAATATCTCTTATTAAACCTTTTATACCCATTAGATCACATTGATGAAAATCTTTTTTTGATTTCTACTACATTACAACTTTCTGGTTTTACATCACCTTCTATACAGTAACCCCAATAATAACATGAAGGACCAGCATTTTTAAATATGAGGGGAGCAATCTTTCTAACCTGTTTAAGTAATTCTATAGCTATTTCTCTTATTTCCCAGTGAGCTCTTGCACAGCATCTCAAATTAAAGAAATGATATAATTCTCGAGCATCCATTGTAGTTACAACATCAATAACACTACCTTGTAAATATAAATAAGGAAGAGTATTTTCAGGTATATTGTTTTGTTTAAAGAATTTAATATATTCTCTCCATTTTTTAATTCTGTTTTTAACAAGTTCATGTATTTCCTCATCATTTTTAATACCTTTAGGAATAAGAAATTCTTTATCCAAATCATATTCTGTAAAAGATGGAGTAACCAAGTTATGGATTCTATGTCTTGTTAAGTGAGTCAGTGTTCCAAGTGACAAATTGTTTATTTTAAAAGTAAAAGTAACATTCTCTAATTCTCTTGCTCTTCTATTTCTCGTTACAATATCTATAATTTTATTCTTGTGTTTTTTCAAAATATCATCTATATTTTCAGATTGAGTGTATTTTATTAATGCTATTCTGGCAACTTTATTGTCAGCATTTTCCGTATAATATAACAATCGGACTTTTTTGTTGCTAGTTTTTTTATTCTCATTTTTTACTAATTCTCGTAATTTTTTTTCTTTTTCATCTTTCCCCCTTTCTATAATTAAAATATTATCAAAAATTGTTGGTGAAATTTCTTTTAACTGTTTCCAGAGTATATTTCCTATTTTTAATATTTCAGGATATTTTCTACCATGACCATAAAGGCAAGCATATAGTAAATGCAGAAGTTCTCTAGCATTCATAGTGCACACAATATTATCTTCCATACAATAAGGCAAAAAAAATCTTGCTTCTTCTACTCGAATTCCTTTTTGAACTATTGTTCTATAAGTAGAAAGCATCAAGTCTATGAGTTCTTTGTATTTTTCTTTCAATTTTGGTTTGTTTTCAAAAAATTCTGGAACTACTTGTTTAACATCACTAAAATCAACATATCTTTTGGATCTAATTGTATATGAGGCTAATCTGTGTTCTATTAAAAATTGATGGAAAACTGATGATACTCCTTCAAAAAGTATATTAAAATTAGCGTGCTCTATAACTGAAACATGACCATAAGACATTACTCTTTTTAGAGTTTTTCGAGCTTTTTCCAATGTTAACTTTTCTAGTCTTATAGATGGATCTTTTTTCTTATAAGATGTTTGAGCTCCTAAAGCACAAACTATTTCAGGATTAGGAGTATGACCAAGAATTTTAACTTTCATGTAATCTTATTCTTATCTAAAATATTTAAAGTTAAATGGGCCCGCCAGGATTTGAACCTGGGTCGCCAGCTCCCGAAGCTGGAATACTAGACCAAACTATACTACAGGCCCTAAGAATATTAAAGAAATACTTCAATAAATGCTCCCATATAAATTGAGGAAACAGCTAAAAATAACAATAATAGTGAATCTCTGAAAACTAATAGGAATTCTTTGCTCCAGAACTTCTCTCTTATTAATCCTACAGACAAAACACCACCAGCTATTCCTGCTAAGAAATAACCAAAAATCTCAATTGGTGCATGAGGAATTATGCTTATTGTTCTAATCATAAATTCTTCTATTAAACCTTTTCTAATAAAAGAGGCTAAGTATATGGCTAAAATAGAAGCATTCCAAGCTAAAATAACAACAGCACCAACTCCAATCAAAAACGATAAAACAAATGATAAGCTCATAACCCTTAAATTATTCCATAATATCATTTCCAATATCTCGGGAGACAAAGCTCTTCCCAAAGCCTCTCCCGACGAAATAGAAGTAATTCTTTTTATTTCTGTTATCTGATCTTCAAACAATGATTCAACATGTTTTTCAGGAGATAATATTGCTGTTAAAAATATGGCTGCAAAAACTCCTAAAAACAGTAATGTAAATATTTTTATTGGTTCATCGTGTCTGTCAAAAAAACTTTTGTGTATTTTGTGTTCAGCTTCTTCTCTTTCTATTTCTTCTTCTTCTCTAAAAACACCATATATTACTGGTGCTAGAGCAATTGTAATAAATAAAGTTATTATTTTTCCTGTTGCCTCTCCAGGAAATATCATATCTGCTATGTATATGGATGCAAAAGAAATTATGGTAGCTAATATAAACATGTCAAATGGATTTTTTATAACTTTTTTAACAGGAAAAATTGATTCTAAAACCATAATTATAATGATTAAAAGTTACATATAAATTTCTTTTCTTGAGGAGTCAATCATATATAAATAAATATAGTTCTATAAATTTTGTATGGCTCAGGAAAGACTCATAAGAAGAAGACTACCTTCTAAAGAAAAAAGCATAGCTGATATTCAACCTGAAACTGATGTTAGAGTTAGGTTGATAGGAACAGTAATTGATACAAACCCCAATTCTATTGTTATTGATGATGGTACAGGAAAAATAGAAATATACTTTGGAGAAGAAAAAAATGTTAGAAATGGACAATTAGTAAGAGTAATAACCAGAATCTTGCCTCTAATAGATGGTTTTGAGTGTAGGGGTGAGGCAATACAAATTTTAGATGGGTTTGATTTAGATTTATATAAAAAAGCAAGAAAAATTATTAAAAATTTTTGAGGTAATTAAATGGATTTACAAAGAACACAAAAAGAGATTTATCAAAACAAACTAAATAGAGGGTTTAATATAACTGATATAGGAAAAGAAATAGTGTTGTTAACAGAAGAATTAGGAGAACTTGCGAGGGCTTTTAGAGACAAGAAAAAAGAAAAAATGATTGATGCTATAGGAGATATAATGGTTTATTGCTTAGGTTTATGTGAAATGCTCGGGGTGAGTAGTGAAAAAACCATTCAAAAAATAATAGAAAAAAATAAAATAAGAACTCATAGGAGTCATATTTAAGAAAAAAAGAGGTGGTATGATGTTTAAAGCTGTTACAAAAGACCCAAAATTACTAAAAGATAGTATGGATATAATCTCTCAATTAATAGATGATGGTTTGTTTAATTTTAGAAAAAGAGGTATAGAATTGATAGCAGCTGATAGAACCATGGTATCTTTTGTAGATTTTAAGTTAAGATCATCTGCTTTTGAAAACTATGTTTGTGATAAGGATGTTGATGTTGGAATAAATCTATTAAATTTCTTAACAGTCCTTAAAAGAGCTAATGTAGATGATAAATTAACTCTTAGCTTGGATGAAAAAGAAAACAAATTAGAAGTTCTTTTAGAAGGAAACTCTGTTAGAAGATTTGCAATACCATTATTACAAATCTCAAAAAGAGAAACTCCGGACATAGATCAATTATTAAAGAAATTCAGTGCAGATGCAGAGGTTAGCTCTAATATTTTAGAGCAAGGAATAAATGATGCTGATATAATTGCTGACTCAGTTATAGTTGAGCTATCTCCTGATAAACTAAGAATGTATGCAGAAGGCAATAGCAGCAAAAGCGAGTTAAAATTATTCAAGGGAACAGATATCTTAACTGATTTGAATGCCAAAGAAATAGTTAGTGCTAGGTATTCTTTGGATTACTTAAAGAAAATGATAAAAGGTTCTAGAATTTCTGATAAAGTAAAAATGATGCTTGGAAAAGACTTTCCATTAAGACTAGTTTTTGAAAATGATAATACATTCTTAAGTATGATTTTAGCGCCTAGAGTGGCAGAAAGTGAATAATATTATATTTTTTCATAAAGAGCGGCTAATATTATTGGTAATATTATAGTGGCATCGCCATCAACAGTAACATACCTTGCTTTTTCTTTTATTTTTCCCCAAGAAACAGCTTCTTTAAGCCTTGCCCCTGAAAGACTACCATCATACTGGGTTGCAGTTGTTATGAAAACAGCATAATCCAATCCTCCTTTAAACTGGTTCCACCATATTGTGTGATGCTTAGAAATTCCTCCACCAATCATTAAAGCTCCTGTTTTTTTATTAGTAAAAACAATGTCTGATATCTCTTTTTCATCTTTTAAAAGATCAATTTTTAAATCATTATCTTGTGAAAACCATACCAAATTAGTTCCGAATGCACCATCTGTTATTCCTGGAACATAGATCGGAATATTCTTTTTATAAGCTTGATAAAGAATAGAATTTTTATCATCTAGTCTTTTGCCAAATTCATGTATTAGTTCTCTTCCAGACCACTCTTTTTTGATTTTTATCAATTCTTCAAGAATTGGATTCATCCTTTTTTCTAATATTATACCATAACTCTCATTAGGAACAAGAACATTTCCTAATCTATTTACTCCTGTTTTACGTAATTCAGCATCATCCAATTCAAAAGAGCCATGATAGTAATCTCCGCCATAAGCTCTTGCTAAATCATGATCCAAAGTTCCACAAGTAGTTATTATAATGTCGAATAAGTCCTTTTCTATTGTTTGGGCAATGGCTCCTCTCAAACCTGTTGCAATTACACATGCTGGAAATGAGAAAAATCTTTTGCAATCCTTTTCTTTAATCATATCTTCTAAAATAGATACTGCTTTAGCTAGATTTTTAGCTGAAAATCCTCCTGAAGAATTCATTTGATTGATTAAATCAGAAAAACTAATTTTCTCCAAATTCATATCTTCTACTTTTCTTTTAAGTAAATCTCTCATTCAATCACTTGGAATATTTAAGTTTTTATATTTCTAAAACTTATAAGTTTTATGCACTACTTTAAAATTCTAAAATACTATTCTAATCCTGTTGTACAAAAAGAGATTTTATCTGCAGCTAAAGATAGAGAGGTTGTTGGTTCTATTGAAGATGGCTCTTACTTGAAAAGACCTGATGTTCTATTGTATCCTAAAGACATAGAAGAGAAAGTGAAAAATGGTGTTATGGCATTTCATTGTTCTGTGGAAAAATGGTCTCAACCAATGCAATTATCAGTAAATCTACGACAAGAAGAATTAGATAACTTAAGAAAAGGTTTTGATTTTTTAATTGATATTGATGCTAAAGTAAAATTGGAGCATGCAATTGTTACAGCTAAAGTTGTTTATGATTTTTTAAAAGATATGGGAATAGAGTCGAGTATTAAATTTTCAGGTTCAAGAGGTTTTCATTTAGGCATATCAAACAATGCATTTCCTAAGAAAATTGATTTTAGAGAAACTAAGAAAAGATATCCAGAATTACCTCAGATATTGGCAGAATACATATGTGAAAAAATAAAAGATCAATTATTAGAAGAATTAATAGCATTAGAAGGTGGTGTTGCTTCTTTGGTAAAAACTGTTGAATCTGTTTCAGAAATGTCTCCTTATGAATTTGTTGATATAGAAAAGAATTGGGGTAATCGTCATTTATTTAGAATGCCTTATTCTTTACACCCAAAATATTGGTTAGTTTCTTTGCCAATAAAATTTAATGATTTAAAGAATTTTAAAAAAGAAATGGCAAAACCAGAAAAAATTAAAACCGATGTTAAGTTTTTAGTTAATAAAGAGGCTGAAGCTACAGAATTGTTAATAAAAGCTTTAGAATGGAAAGCTAAGCAGCCAAAAGAAATTATAAAGCCAAAAAGAATAAGAAGAAAATCTAAGAGATTAATACCAGAAGACTATTTCCCTCCTTGTATTAAGCTTATATTAAAAGGCTTGTCAGATGGAAGAAAAAGGTCTTTGTTTTCTTTGGCAACATATTTGAGAGCAATGAATTGGAAACCAGAAGATATAGAAAAAAGAATAAGAGAGTGGAATTTAAAGAATTTCCAGCCTTTGAGCGAAAGAGCTATTAAAACTCAATTAAAATGGCATTTTAGACAAAGCAGAGAATTAATGCCTGCTAATTGTCGTTCTCATTTGTTTTATGTTTCAATAGGAGTTTGTAAGCCTGATCAATATTGTCAGAAAAATCCTGTTAATTATCCTTTCAAAGTTATGAGAAAGAATAAAAAGTTAAGAAAATAATGTGATGATATGGAGTTAATAACCTATGAAACTATCAGAAATGCACATAGAGCAGAAAAAGAAGAGGAACTACAAAAACTACCAGAAGGCTTTTTCGAATCTATTAGAAACTGGTTTAAACATAAAGAGAAATTGAAAGACACTACCTCTTTATTAGAGGTGGAAAATGCAAAAAAATTATTAGAAGACATAATAAATAGAAGGCAAAAAAAAATTATTTTAGCAGCTTTAAGCACTGTAAGAGGTCAATTACCACCGCCAAATTTAACTGATGAGGAAAGAAAATTCTTTGATGATATTGTTGATTCTTTGAAATCTTTTAAAAATAATATGGAAGAGAAATTTAGAGAATATGAAGAAATTGTTGAAGAAAAAATAGAAGAAGCCAAAAAGAGTATAGAAGAAATTAAGCCTCTTGAAGAAAAAATAGAAAAAACTGTTATCAAACCTGATGGAAAATTATTAGTTAAGATATTAACTGACCTTCCCAGATTTGTAGGAAGTGATATGCAAGCCTATGGTCCATTAAAAGCTGGAGACGTTATAAACTTACCAGAAGACATTGGAAAACTATTAATAGCAAGGAAAGTAGCAGAAAACATATTAGAGTGATTTTTTGAAAAAAGGTATTGATTATATTGGTGTTGGTGTAGGAGCAATAATATTTAATGATAATGGAGAAGTATTTCTAGCTAAAAGGGGGCTAAAAGCCAGAAATGAACCGGGAAAATGGGATTTTCCTGGCGGTGCTGTAAAATTTGGAGAAACCGTGGAGAATGCAATTAAAAGAGAAATTAAAGAAGAATTTGATATGAATATTGAAATTATAGATCTGTTAGAAGTTAATAATCATATAATACCAGAAGAAGAACAACATTGGGTCTCTCCAGCGTTTATAGCAAAATTAGTTTCAGGAGAAGCTAAAAATATCGAAAAATATAAAAATGAAGAAATAGGATGGTTTTCTCTTGACAAAATTCCTAGACCTCTTACTATCACTTCTGAACAAAACTATAAAACTTATATAAAAAAATTTGGTTTAAGTTCTCCAAAATTTAAGAAAAAATACTAGTAAGGATAATAACTTTTATTTCTAGACAAGATTACAGCAGCTATTGCAAATAGAGAAATTATAATTAATATAATAGCCACTTCTAGACTAGCGGAAGGTAATATGAAATATCCTGTCCCGCCTTCTGAAGGTACTATACTTATCACTACTAAAACTATTACTAGGATAAAAAATGCAACAACTAAGTTTCTCATATCCATGAAAATGATTAATTTTTTAATCTTTAAAAGTCTATGTATCGAATATCTTTATTAATATTACTTTTAATAATTTTTTATGCGGTGATTAATTGAACATACCTAAAACACAAAAAAGATACTGTCCGTATTGTAAAAAACATACAGAACATACTATAAGAAGAGTTAGTGCTAAAAAAGTTAGAGGACTTCTCTCTCATGGTCAAAGAATATTTAAAAGAAAAATGAAGGGGTTTGGAAGTTATCCTAGATCTAACCCAAAAGGAAGGTCAAAACCAACTAAAAAATTAGATTTAAGATATAAATGTAAAGAATGTAAAAAAGAGCACACAATAGGAAAAGGATTTAGAATTAAAAAATTTGAAATAAAAAGGAAGATTTAATGAAAGGGTTAATACCAAAACCAAAAAGCAAGTTTTTAAAGGTAATTTGTCCTAAATGCAAAAATGAGCAAATAATATTTAATAAAGCTAGTTCTAATGTTAAATGTTTAGTTTGTGGGTTTGAATTGGCCGAACCTAGTGGTGGAAAAGCTAAAATCAAAGCAAAGGTCATCCAAGTTCTCTAAATTAATGTTATTTTTAAAAGTTTATCAAACAATAAACTGTTTATGACAAAAGAAGAAAAATGGCCAAAAAGAGGAGAAGTAATAATAGGAACTGTTGTTAGAATTAATCCCTTTTCTGTTTTCATAACTTTAAAAGAATATGATAAAAAAGAAGGAATGGTTCATATTTCTGAGGTTGCAGGAAAGTGGGTAAGAGACATAAGAAAATTTGTTAAACTTGGAGAAACAGTTGTTGCTAAAGTAATGAGAATTGATACTGAAAAAAGACATATAACTCTAAGTTTAAAAAGAGTTAGAAAATATGATGCTGAAGAAAAAATGAGGGAATATAAGAAAAAGTTAAAAGCTAAAAAAATGCTAGAGGTCTTAGCAAAAAAACTAAATATGGGTTCAGAGGAAGTTGATAGTAAGATAGTAAATGATATTGAAGAAATATTTGGAAATGTTTTTGATGTATTTCAAACGTCTTTAACACCTCAAGGTTATGATTTGTTAATAAGAAAAGGAATTAAAGAAGAATGGGCTAAAGCAATAAAAGCTGTTGCAGAAGAATTAATAGAAATAAAAGAAAAAACCCTTAAAAAAGATATAGAATTAAAATCTCATGAAACAGATGGAGTAAATATAATAAAAAAGATTTTGATTGATACAAAAAAAGAATATGGTATAGATATAAAGTATATATCAGCTCCAAAATATTCCTTGATTTTCAAAACAAAAAACCCCAAAGAAGGAGAAAGAAAAATTAAAGAGGCTGCAGAAAACATTATTAAAAAATTGGAAAGTGTTGGTGGTGAGGGTAAGGTTGAATAAATGTTGTTAATGAAATGCTCTAAATGTGAAATCTACACATTAAATAAAACATGTCCTCTTTGTAAAACAAAAACTATAAATGCTCATCCTTTAAAATTTTCATTAGAAAAAGAAAAAAAGTATGGAAAATATAGAAGGATGTCAAAATGATAGAACCTATTTTTATTGGCATAATTGGTGCATCTTCTATACTCATATCTTTCTTTTTGGATTTATTTGACATTATAGAAGAAACATCAAAACTTTATTTAAGTTTAAATATTTTTGGTAGTTTATTTTTATTTTATTATGCTTATTTGGAAAATGTTATTCCGTTTTTGATTTTAAATATTATCTGGACTATAGTCTCGATTTTAAAATTAATAAAAGTCAACAAAGCAAAGATTTAAAAATCCTAAAATCAAAAGTGTTTAACATGCTTGAAACAAAAGTATTTGTAATCAAAAAACCCAAGCTGAGAAACCCTATTTGTATTGTTGGTTTACCAGGTATAGGAAATATAGGAAGAATCGCAGTAGGGTACATGGTTCATGAATTAAAAGCCAAAAAATTTGCAGAACTTTATTCACCATACTTTTTTCCTTTCGTAATGATACACAACAACATGATACACACATTGAGAAACGAATTTTATTATTGTAAAACAAAGAAAAGAGATTTGATTCTTTTAATAGGTGATTGTCAAACATATGATCCGAAAGGACATTATGAGGTTGTTGGAAAAATTTTAGACTTTTTAAAGGGTCTAGGGTGCAAAGACTTAATAACTGTAGGTGGTTTTGGAACAGGAAAAGTTTCAGAAAAACCAAAAGTTTATGGTGCTGCAACAAATTATGACATGATCAAAAATTATAAAAAATATGGCATTAATTTTGACATTAGTGGTCAAATAGGAACAATAGTTGGAGCATCAGGATTACTGGTTGGTTTAGCTAAATCTTATGGTATGGAAGGTTTGGTTTTATTAGGAGAAACAACTGGCTTTCCAATAATTACAGATCCAACAGCAGCTGAGGCTGTTTTGCAAATATTAGAAAAGATTTTGAAAATTAAAATTGATTTAACAAAAATTGATGAAAAAGTAAAGGCAATGCATGATTTTATCAAAAGATTAGAAGATGTGCAAAAACAAGCAATAAATCAGATGAAAAAACAAAAAAAGCCAGAAGAATTAAAATACATAGGATAACAGTGATAACATGAAGAAAAAAGAAGTTTGTTCAGAGGGTTATACAAGATTTGAAAAAGCTAGAATCATTGGTGCAAGGGCTTTACAAATATCAAGGGGAGCTCCTATAATGGTTAAAACTAAATTAAAAGATCCTGTTAAAATTGCTAAACTAGAGTTTGAGAAAGGACTTATACCATTAGATGTTAAGAAAAATAAAAATAACTGAAAGATTCTTAATTGATAACATGATAAAAGATTTGGATATATCAGAAATTTATAATGCTGTCAGAGAAAAAACAATAAAAATTTCAATGAAAACCCAAAAAGGAACTTTTACAGCTTCTGTGCCTTCTGGAAGTTCTGAAGGAGAATACGAAGCAAAAACATTAGACAATGAAATTATTATTAAGAATTTTCCAGAAACAAAAAAGAAGTTCATTGGAAAAAGTGAAAAAGATGTGGATAAAATAATAGAAAAAATTGGTATAGAAAAAATTGGAGCGAATTTATCTTTGGTTTTATCTATTGCAGCAATAAGGTCTTTATCAAAAAACAATGTTTATAAATTTCTTAACAAGAAAGCCCATATTTTTCCTTATCCTTTAGGAAATGTTATAGGAGGAGGTGCTCATAAAGGATGCACTTCAATCCAAGAATTTCTAGTTCTACCAACAAAATCTAAGAATATAAAAGAAGCAATAAAAACCAATCTTTCTATATGGAAAGATGTTGGAAAGTTCATCAAATTAAGAGAAATCTTATTAGGAAATAATTACGAAGGAGCATGGATGTGTAAATTAGATGATATTAAAAGTTTAGATCTTCTAAGCAGAATAGCAGAAAACTATGAAGCAAGAGTTGGAATAGATGTTGCTGCTTATGAAATTTACAAGAAAGGTAAATACTATTATAAAAATCTTAGGAAAAGGCTTTCTCCTGAAAAACAATTAGAATTTATCTTGGATTTAATAAGAACTTATAATTTGTTTTATGTTGAAGATCCGTTTCACGAAGACGATTTTAAACATTTTTCTGAATTAACTGAAAAAGCTAGATGTTTGATAATTGGTGATGATATTTTTGCTACTAATTCTAAGAGATTAAAAATTGGTATAAAGAAAAAGGCAGGCAATGGAATTATAATAAAACCTGATCAAGTTGGAATTGTTTCAAAAACTTTAGAGACTATTGAAATTGCAAAAAAATCAAATTATAAAACTATTGTTTCTCATAGATCAAGGGATACTATTGATACTTTTATTGCTGATTTAGCTGTAGGTGCAGAATCTCCAATTTTAAAATGTGGGATACATGGAAAAGAGAGAACCTCAAAATTAAAGCGATTAAAACAAATATGGAATAAAGTTAGAAAACCAGAAATGGCTAAGCTAAATTTATAATTAGTAAACATTTTTATTCTGGTTAAATAAAATATAACTATGCGTAAAAAAATGACAAAACTAGAGATGTATCAAGAGCAGCAAGTTTTGCTTTCAAAAGAAAGAACAATATTATCTTTTATGCGAACTGGTTTAGCTTTTATTACGGCTGGAATTGCTATTGCTGCCTTCTTTCGAGAATTTGTACCAGCACAAATAGTTGGTTTTTCTCTTACTTTTATAGGTTTTATAGAAGTTTTTGAATCTATTAGAAGACTTTTAATAAAACAAAAAGAATCAGAAAGATTAAGAAAAATTCTTGAGGAACATTAAATTTTTCTCCATCTAGGACCTTCTGGAGTATCTTCAACTAAAATTCCTTTTTCTCTTAATTTTTGTCTTATTTTATCAGCAGTTTCAAAATCTCCTCTTTTTCTATAACCCTCTCTTTTTATGATTAAATCAATAATTTCTTTGGGTAATTTTTCTTTCTCATGTTCTAAAATACCTAGAACTTTATCAAAGCTCATCATTATCTCATAGACTTCATCAAGATTTTTTTTAGAAGCTTTTTTCTCATCAATTGCCTTGTTTGTTTCATTAACAAGCTCAAAGATTGCTGCAAACGCAAGAGGCATATTAAAATCATCATCCATACTTTTTTCAAATTTTACTTCTGTTTCATCTATTTTGTTTTTAAGTTTTTCATTGTATTTTCCTTTTAGATCTGTTTCTTGAATCCTGTCAATAAAATCAATTAATTTCTTTACAGTATTTTGAGCAGATTTTATAGATTCATCAGTTAAGTTTATTTCTGTTCTATAATGAGAAGACATTAAGAAGTATCTTACAGCTTTTTTACCATAATTTTTAATTGCATCCCTAGCTGAAATTACATTTCCCAAAGATTTTGCCATCTTCTCTCCATTAATCAAAATAAATTCTCCATGTAACCAGTAATTGCAGAGCTTCTTTCTAGTTGCTCCTTCTGCTTGTGCAATCTCATCTTCATGATGAGGAAATATTAAATCTTTTCCTCCACCATGAACATCCAAAGGTAAACCTAAATATTTAGAAGACATTGTTGAACATTCAATGTGCCATCCTGGGAATCCAATACTCCATGGACTATTCCATTTTAATGGGTAATCCTCTTCTGCGGGGAACCACAGTACAAAATCGCCTTCATGTCTTTTACGTCCATGTGTTTCTTTTCTCTGTTTTTCTAAATATTCTGGATTTTGTTTTGACAATTTACCATAATCTTTGAACTTAGAAATATCAAAATAAACATAGCCTTTTGATTCATAAGCATATCCATTTTCTATTAATTTTTTAATAATATCTATCATATCTTGAATGTGTTCAGAAGCTCTTGGTGATAAATCTGGTTTTTGGATGTTTAGAGACTTTAAATCTTCAAAATAATTTTTAATCATTAGATTAACAAAATCAGAAACATCCATCCCACTTTCTTTTGCACCTTTAATTATTTTATCTTCGCCGACATCTGTTAAATGACCAACATCTGTTACATTCTGTACATATTTTACTTTAAAATCTTTCCATTTTAGATAACGATAAATGATATCAAAAGTCATGAAAGTTCTTGCATTACCAATATGTATTGGTCCATAAACTGTTGGACCACACACATACATATAAACATGTCCTTTTTCTCTTGGTACAAATTCTTCCTTTTTTCTTGTTAAAGTGTTGTAAACTTTTAACATATAAACACCAAAGCTCGGGCCGAGAGTCGAACTCGGTTCCTCCGCTCTGCAGGCGGGCGCATGGCCGTTCTGCCACCCGAGCATGACTATATTTTCGTTAAATTACTTAAAAATATTATTACTCAAATGTCTTTCCCCCAAATCTGGTAAAATTACAACAATAAAGAGATTATATATAAGAGTTCTATCAGGTAATCCTGTTATTTTAAGAAGTTCCTGCCTAGTCTTAGTAGTAGAAAGAGCTTTTCTAATTATTCTTTGAGCAAATTAGTCCACCGGTCATACCAACCCAATTAAATATGTAATAGAAAGCTATAAAAAGGTTTTTTATATCGTCTAAGAAATAAACTTAATAAATAAGCAATTACAAATTTCTTACATGGTTGAAAGACATAAGATGTATATTAATGGAGAATGGATTGATTCTGAATCTGGAGAAATATTTACAAGAGTTAATCCAGCTAATCCTGATGAAGTAATAGGAGAATTTCAAAAAGGGAATGAGAACGATGTGAAAAGAGCAGTGGATGCAGCTGAGCAAGCATTTGAAGAGTGGTCTGATATGCCTCCACCAAAAAAAGGAGAAATTCTTTTTAAAATAGGAGAAATGCTAAAAAATTCTAAAGAAGATCTAGCAAGACTAATGACTTGGGAAATGGGAAAAGTCTTAATGGAAGCAAGAGGAGATGTTCAAGAAGCAATTGACATGACATATTACATGGCAGCAGAAGGAAGAAGATTGTTCGGACATACAACTACTTCTGAATTAAAAGAAAAATTCGCAATGACAGTTAGAAAACCTTTAGGTATTTGTGGACTAATAACTCCTTGGAACTTTCCAATTGCAATTCCTGCATGGAAACTAATGCCTGCCTTGATTTGTGGAAATACAGTTGTTTTCAAACCATCATCAGACACACCATTATGTGCAATTAAACTAGTAGAAATTCTAGAAAAAGCAGGAATCCCAAAAGGTGTAGTCAACCTAGTAACAGGGCCTGGAGGAAGTGTTGGAATGTCTGTTGTTAGAAATGAGAAAATAAGAGGAATCTCTTTTACAGGACATAGGGACACAGGAGCTACAATATTAAAAGAAGCAGGAATTAAAAAAGTTAGTTTAGAACTTGGAGGAAAGAACCCAATAATTATAATGGATGATGCTGATTTAGAATTAGCTGTAGATGGAGTTATATGGGGAGGTTATGGAACAACAGGACAAAGATGCACTGCTGCTTCAAGAGTTATAATCCATGAAAGTGTAAAAACAAAATTTGAAAAAATGATGGTTAAAAGAATTAAGAAATTAAAACTAGGAAATGGTTTAGACGAGAAAACAGATATTGGACCTTTGGTTAATAGAGTTGCTCAAGAAAAGTCTAGAGATTATGTTGAAATAGGATTAAAAGAAGGTGGTAAACTTTTAATTGGAGGTCATATTCCAAACATGAAAGGATTTTTCTTTGAACCAACCCTGTTTACAGACTGTTTCATGGATATGAAAATTGCACAAGAAGAGATTTTCGGACCTGTTGTTGCTATTATAACTACTAAAGATTTGAAAGAAGCTATTAAATTTGCTAATTCAGTTGAATATGGATTGAGTACTTCTATTTATACAAAAGATATCAGAAATGCTTTCAAAGCAATAGAAAAACTCGAAGCAGGATTAACTTACGTTAATGCAAGTACAATTGGTTCTGAGGTTCATTTGCCGTTTGGAGGAGTTAAACATACAGGAAATACAAGAGAAGGTGGAATTCTAGGAATAGACGAATTTTCAGAAATAAAAACAGTGTATGTTGATTACTCAGGAAAATTACAGAGAGCACAAATAGATATAGAATAGTTTTTAAAAGTTTTAAAACAGAGAATTTAATCAATGGCCGTAGTGGTGTAATGGTAACATACGGGTCTGTGGATATACAGCAGATAGCCCTTGTTCCGCGTTCGAATCGCGGCTACGGCCTCTTCGTTTTAGTTTTAATAAAATAGAATTTAAGGATGTTCAGGTGAAATATCAAAAGGACTAGTTTCAATACTAGATAAATCGCGTTTTTTTATTTTATTTAATATGTTATTCCTGTTTTTCCAGCAATTATTACAAAGAACAATTTCTTTATTAGCAAAAGGTTTACGAGAATGCATTTCGCAAATAAAAGCTTCACAACTATCACAGAATTTTTGTGTTTCTCCACCACAAATTATACAATTACCTACTTTCTTAAACATAATAAAAATATGGGGAAAAAAATTTTTATACTTCTTGGTTTTTTCTCAAAAAAATTCATTCTAAAATGAGAGTAAATTTCTAATATAAATCTCTTGTTTTTAGACAATTTTATAAAATAGTTTGCACTAATAAAAATAGCAATCTAACATCTAGAATTTACTAAAACCTTCTTGGTCTTCTTCTTTTAGCAAAACACTCCCTACAAAAGACAGGCTTGCCTTCTGTTGGCTTGAAAGGAACCTCACATTCCCTTCCACACTCAGAACAAACAGCTTTATGCATTTCTCTTGGACCTCTATCAAAGCTTCTTCTTTTGTTGCCGAAGCGTCTTCTCTCAAATGGCATTTAAATCTCCTTATATTAA
>CAYFXV010000003.1:0-67418 GCA_964347265.1 uncultured archaeon
TGGTTTTTTACCTTTACCTCTTCTAACCATTTGTCTAGCAATTTTTAATGCTTTTTCATATTTCTTTTTAAATATTTTTTTTACAAAACCGACATCATCTACTGGCGCTATTAATACCATGCCTTTTACTCTTTTGTCTTTTGTTTTATATTGATAATATGTGATCTTTTGACAACCCAAACTATGACCTTGTAAAATTATTTTCTTGTATCCTTTTTTGTTTACAAAATCAACAGCAGCCTTTATATCAATGATACAATCTTCAAATCTTTCCCAAGAGCCACCAATTCTTATGTACTTCACTCTATTTTTCTTTCTTCTGATTAAATCAGTTACAAATCCAACTCCCCGATTGTTAAAAGTTAGAAATGAAGAACCACTTTTAACAGCTTCCTTAGCAATATAATCTATGAATTTGTTTTCATAGAAATTTCCAGTCCATCCATGAACATGAATTAAAACTTTTTTAGTTTTTCTTTTAGGTTCAAACAATATTCCATGTAATTCTAAATTATCTTTTGCTGTTATTCTAACAGGTTCGCCTTTCAAGTTTTTCATTTTAGTCATAATTATTTATAATTTACAATTTTTATATATAGTCTATGAAAGAAGATTTAAAAACAACTTCTTTGCCATGGAGACAAATTGCATATATGTGGAAAACTTATTTTACAGTCCCAAGTCGTATTTCGCCACAAGAAATTGAAAAATACAGAGAATGGCTAAAGGAAATAAACAAAGATAAAAAGCCATTAAAAGGATTAGTTTTGGGTGCAACACCAGAATTAAGAGATGCTTTATTTGATTTTGAATATCTTGTACACTCAATTGATATTAATTTAGATATGTTTTTAGCTATGGAAGAATTGCTAAAAAATAAAAATCCAAAAGAAGTTCTAATTAAGGCTAATTGGTTAAATAACCCGTTAGCAAATAGCTATTTTGATGTAGTGGTTGGAGATGCTATTTTACCAAATATTCCTTGGAAAGAGAGATCGCATTTATTATCAGAAGTTAAAAGAGTACTTAAGCCTAATGGTATTTTCTTAACTAGAACTTTTTGTGCTCCAGATAAAAAGCCTTTTTCCAGTGTTGAAGAAATTCTAGAGTATTTTTCAAAAAAAGAGCCAAACATGCAAAGTGCTTTAGAAATGGTCTTAGAATTACATATATTAACTCATGAGCCTAAAAATCATATCGGTTCTTTTGCTAAAGCAAAAGAAGTTTTAGAAGAATATCATAAAAGAGAGGGAATGGAATTTGAAAATAAAAACTTACAAAAAATTCATGATGTTGTCTGGAATTTCTGGTGTAAAAAATTCGTTAATAAAGTTTTTCTTTATGCTTTCAGAAACGAAGAGGAAAATGATTATAAAAAATACTTTAAAATTATAGAGTTCTTTGAAGCAAAAGATCATGATTACTCTAAAATTACTCCTATGTACTTTTTAAGAGTATTATAAGACTATTTCAAAGCATTTTCAAATGGGTGTTGGGTATTGTTTTTTATGTTTTGGTGAACTATTGTTGTTTCTGTCTTAGTTACCATTTCTAATTTATGAATTTTTCCTACAATATTTGAAAGCTCATTTATATCTTTGACTAAAACTTCTATTAGAAAGTCGAACCTTCCATAAAGTCTATGAATTTGAGAAACTTGTGGTAAAAGTCTTAAGTTTGTAATTGGGTTTTTGTCAGGGTGTTTCAAGTATCCTGAAAGATCAGCTGAAATTAAAATATAGGCTTTTAAGTCTAAACCTAGTTTTTTCTGGTTTAAATTTACTGTAAAATCTTTTATTATTCCTTTTCTTTTCAAAGACTTTATTCTACTAAAGATGCTTTGTCTAGTCATTTTGCATGACCTAGCCAAGTCTGCAAAAGATTTTCTCCCATGTTTTAACAATTCAACCAATATTTTTCTATCTTTTTTATCTATCATACAAATGTTAATTTATCTTCTATATTTATTAACTTTTCGTTAATTTAGAAAATAAATTTTTTATATTTGTCTTAAAATCGATAAAAAATCTTTATCCTTTGTCAGAATAAACAATAAATATGTTAAATAGGTGTCCGGATTGTAGAGGTAAATTGGTTCGTGGTAAGTTTGAAGTAGTTTGTAAAAGCTGCGGACTGGTGGTTGACTATCCATTATGCCTTTTTGACTTTGTAAGTTATTGATAGTATGGGATTGGGATTGAAACTATAATTGACAAAATAAAATGATTCTGTTTATTTCTTAGAATTTATTTCTTAAGCCTACCTCTTCTCCAATGTTTTGTAGGATGTACTTGAATTCTTCTTGTTCTTGCTCTTTTCCCATATTTCTTTAAATCAGCCCATCTAGGAGCTCTCTTCTTTTTGCTAGCAGCTGACAATCTTAATTTCTTTGGCAATCTTGTGGATTTTTTAGGCATTCAATCACTTCCTTTTTATTTTCATTTTTTTCCTAGGTAATAAAACCTTAAGAATATGTTTTAGTCTTTTATCATCAATTGTTTCTTTTAATTGGCCTGTTTGATAAAGTTGAAGTAAGTAAATCTCTAATTGAGTAGCAACTAAAGGATTTGCAATTCTAACTCTCCCTAATCTTTCCAAAGCTTCTTTAGTTAATGCTTTTCTCAATACATCTTTTTTTAAAGCTTCGAACTCAGCAACATCAGCAGCTTTCATTTCAATCCCTTAGCAGTTTTAATTAATAATTTTTGACCTTTGGATGTTATTATTCTACCTTTTCTTGGCTTTTCTGTTTTTTTAATATAGCCTGCACCTTCTAATTGTTGCAAAATCAATCTTATTATTTTTCCACCAGCTTTTCTATGATGAGCTGGTTTATGTCCTCTTCTCCTTCTTCCACCAAAAACATTTCTTAATCTCTGAGTACCTATAGGACCATTTAGATAGATTTTTCTTAAAATAGCTGCAGATCTTAAAAACCACCAATCTCCTTGTGAAGGAGGTCTTTCTGATGAAACTCCTGTTTTCACAAATTTAGACCATTCTGGAGGTTTTATATTCTCATTTTTCTTTAATTCTTCTGAAAGTTTTCCTATAAGCTTTTGTGGAGGAACATCTCTCATAATCATACCTTTCTAATATTGTTTTTATCTTTAAAAATCTTTTGTAACCTATATTTTTCTTTTAATCTTTTTATTAGTTGTCTATATCTATTAGCAAATTCAGGCTTTTTTTCTATCATTTTTTCTAATATTTCTATTCTCTCTAATGCTATTTTCTTTCTCTGGTTTTTTATTCTTTTGAATTTGTCATATTTCATATTATTACCTGTAAGGATAGAAGCCTTCAGTGAAGATTTTAATCAGACGTTTCATAAAAAGAAATGGATTCTTAGATAAGTTCCATGAAATTATTCTTATGTTATATCCTGTTAATAAAGTGAAAATATCTTTTAAAAAATTTAGTCTTAGCAGCCATTTCTTAGAATGAAGTTTATAACTATAATCTATAAAATTTAAAAGTTCTTTTTCTGAAAAGTTGTTATAATACTTAGATATGCTATGTGCACTCTTCCAATCATTTTTTCTTATTTTGTTATTGTTTTCTAATTTTGACCATAATTCTGCTCCTGGAACTATTCCTAAGGAATTTATTTGAAGGCCAATATGTAAATCAGTAGCAAATTCAAGTGTTTTTAATATGTCTTCCTTAGATTCAATTGGAGAACCTATAATAAATGAGCCTATTACATTTAGTCTGGCTTTTTTTGCATTTCTAACAGCATTTTTTATCTGTTCAACTGTAATGCCTTTTTTATAATAATCTAAAACCTTTTGTAAACCGCTCTCCATTCCAAAATATATGGTAGAAAATCCTGCTCTCTTCATTTCTTTTAAAACTTCCAACGAGGCTTTATCTACCCTTCCTTCACAATTTAAATTCATCTTTATTTTTCTCTTTTTTATACCTCTACATATTTTAATTACTCTTTTAGAATTCAAAGTAAAATTATCATCAACAACAATACATGTATCATAACCTTGAGAATAAATTTCTTCTAACTCATCCAAAATATTTTCCACAGATCTTGTTCTCCATCTTCTCTTAAAGAGAGCAGAACAACAACAAAAAGTGCAATTGTGTGGACAACCTCTAGATGTTAAGAGTGTGGTAAATTTACCAAAACTGAGTTTCAAACCGAACCAACATTGCGCATAATCAATAGACTTCACAAGGCTTCTGTCTGGAAACGGCAAAGAATCTAGATCCTCAATGAATTCTATTTTGTTATTTACTATTTTATTTTTATAATAAAAAGCAAGCCCTTTAATATTTTTTAATTTTTTTCTATTGTGTAAATTATTGATCAGTTTATAAAAAGTGATCTCACCTTCACCTTTAACCACAAAGTCTATAAACTTATAATTTTTTAATATCTTTTCAGCAAAAAAAGTTGCATGAATACCACCTAACACAATTATAACCTCGGGGAACATTTGTTTTATTTTTTTAAGCAATCTCATAGATCTAAGAAATGTATAAGAGGTACAGCTTAATCCTATCACATCTGGTTTTTCTTTTTTAATTTGATTCAAAAATTGATTTTCTGTCTCATTAGAGCAGTATGCATCTATAACCTTTACTTCATGATTACTTTTTGATTTTAGATAAGAAGCTATGTATAATAAACCGATTGGTGGCCAAGAATAATCCAATGTTTCTCCAATTGGTGGTGTACATAAAACAATTTTCATTCAAATACCTGTTATAATTTTTGGATATCATCTTTCCACAATACTGCCAGCATATATTTCTATTCTCTCTAATGCTATTTTCTTTCTTTGATTTTTTATTCTTTTGAATCTGTCATATTTCATAATATCAATATTTATTTTTAACTATCAAATAGTTTTTTATGCCAGCGACTGTTGTAGTATGTACTCAATGGGGAGACAGTGGAAAGGGAAAGTTCGTAGATTATCTCGCAGAAGATGCTGACCTTATTGTAAGATATAGTGGCGGAAATAATGCAGGTCATACAGTTGTGGTTGGAGATGAGAAATTTGCATTGCATCTAATACCTTGTGGTGTTATTAGAGGAAAAAGGGTCGCAATAGGAAATGGTGTTGTTGTTAATCCCCACGTTCTGAAAGATGAAATAGATTATCTAGAGTCACGAGGAATAAATGTTGATTTAACTGTTAGTGAAAGGGCTCATGTTATTACAGAAAAACATATTGAGAAAGAGAGGGGAGAAAGTAGAATAGACACAACAAAAAGAGGAATAGGTCCTTGTTACGAAGACAAAATTGGTAGAAGGGGAACCAGAATGATAGATTATGCTAAAGAACATAAAGAATTTCAAGAAATGATTGGAGATGTTTCATTGTTGGTAAATGAAGCTCTAGACAGAAATGAACATGTATTATTTGAAGGTGCTCAAGGAACGTTGCTTGATATAGATCATGGGACTTATCCATATGTAACATCATCAAACCCAATTGCTGGAGGAATCTGCACAGGTGTGGGAATTAGTCCAAAAAGGATAGATAGAATAATTGGAGTTGCAAAAGCTTATGTAACAAGAGTAGGAAAGGGGCCGTTTCCAACAGAATTGGGAACATATGAAAAAACAAAAGCAGAAGGCAGATGGGAAGAAATAGAACCCAATTTTGAAGAACAATTAGAAGATGCTCTTAAAAGAGCAAATGGAGGTAATAAATACTATCAAGGAAAATATATGAGACTACAAGGAAGAGAATATGGTACAACCACTGGAAGAGCAAGAAGATGTGGTTGGTTCGATAGTGTTGCTGCTAGACATTCTTGTATGATTAATAAACCAGACGAAATAGCTCTAACAAAATTAGATGTTCTTAGTGGCTTAAGAGAATTAAAAATCTGCACTGCTTACAGAAAAGATGGAGAACTGATAGAAAGATTTCCTGTAGAATTAGAAGGTTGTAAACCTGTTTATGGAACATTCGGTGGATGGGAAGAAGATATAACTCAAATAAGAGATTTCAATGAATTACCTAAAAATGCACAAACATATGTATCGATATTAGAATTGTATCTAAAAGCTCCTATTACAATGATTGGAGTAGGCCCAGAAAGAGAACAAATAATTCTAAACCAGTATTGATTTTCTAAATACCTCTTATTATTCTTGGGTATCCTTTTTCTACAAGACTATTGCTATATATTCCCAAACTCTCAAAAAATTTTCTGATTTTCTTTCTTCCGTTTTCAATATGATCAGTTATTACTTCAACTTCTATCCAGTTTCCAAAATCTTTAGGTTGAATAAAAGTATCTACATTAATTTCGAAATCATTTAAAGTAAAACATTTCCTTATTTTTTCAATTATTAACCATTCATAGAATTTTGATTCTAATAATATTTTTCTTGTTTGCTCTGGATCACTTATCTTTGTTTCAAATTCTTTCCAAACACCATCTGTATCTGTTAATTCTTTATAAGTTAATTTATGGTCTTTTTTATCTTCTGATCTTATACGAAGAATAAATTTCTTTTTTGAATTTAATGGTTTGAAAATAACATCTTTTTGTTGAACTTCATATTTAAATTTAGAATTCAGTTTTTTGATTTTATTTAAAACAATATTAATATCATCAAGCTTTGCTCTTAGTTCTACTTCCATAATTATCACTAAAGTGCGCCGACCGGGATTTGAACCCGGATCGTGAGCTTGGAAGGCTCATGTCCTAACCATTAGACTATCGGCGCATAAATAGAATTCATTGAAAGAATTTAAAAAGTTATAATTTGTACCCTATTTTTCTTAGAAACTCTTTTCTCTCTTCTACATCGTCTTCAGATTCTATTCCTTTGGTGTGTTCACCATCTATTACTCCTAATATTCCTCTTCCCTGTGAAGTTTCTGCTAATATTACTTCAACAGGATTGGCTGTCGCACAAAATATCTTGCAAACTTCTGGAACATTTTTTATTGCATTAAGGACATTTATTGGATAAAATCCTTTTCCTAACACAATTATAAAGGAATGGCCTGCTCCTAGGTTTAATGCGTTCTTTTCTGCTATTTTCTTTAATTCATTATCTGTTCCAGTACTTCTCACTAAACAAGGACCTGAAGATTCGCAAAAAGCTAAACCAAACTTTATTCCTGGAACATTATTAACTAAGGTTTCATGAATATCTTCCACTGTCTTAATGAAATGTGAATGACCTAAAATTATGTTACAGTCTTTTGGAAATTTCAATTTTACAGTTTTTGTTTCTATCATATTATCACTTTAAATGGGGTCAGGGAGATTCGAACTCCCATTAGCTGGTTTCTTCATTTCATCTTTTTATCAAATCTCCATGTCTGGAGCCAGCTGTCGTACCTGGTTGGACCATAACCCCTTGTAAGAAAATATAAGATAAGTATTTTTATATCTTTCTAATTATTCTTTCTTAAGCATTAATTCAATCTCAAAGGGTATATATGGAATTTTATAAATCAATGGAAGGGGGAAAAAATATCTCTTACTTATGACTTTTAATTTATTTTTTTTAACAATTTGGAATAATTTATCTTCCTTTAAAATAGAAATGTGAGTTTTATCTTTGTCTAAAAAACCAAAAAATTTTCTAAGCCATGTATCTATTGGCACTGATAAAATTAGATATCCTCCTCTCTTTAATTTTTTAACTATTTTTTCAAAGTTTTTTTCAAAGTTTTTTGTATGTTCTAAAACATCTAAAGCAACAATACAGTCAAATGATTCATTAGAATATGGCAAAGATTTTTCCAAATCTACAACTTTAAGATTAGCTTTCGGGATTTTTTGTTTTGCTTTTTTAATAGCAAATTCTGAAATATCAAATCCATGTAATTCATTAAAAAGGGGGGAAACTTCTTTTAACAACAAACCAAAAGCACAACCAACATCTAAAAATTTACCTCTAATATTTTGGTTTTTTATAAAAGAAATTACATTTTTAAATAATTTAGAAGGATTCATTTTTTCATAATCATAATAATTAGATTCTTTAAATCCGTAAAAATAATCTCTACCAAATCTTTCTGTCATAACAATTAATAAAATATAAGTATTTTTATATTTTTGCTAAAGCAAAAGAATATCTCGAATATTCAGCGAACTTGACTACCTTTAAACCATATTTTTCTAAAACTTTTTTTAGTTCATTTTTACTCATAGCTTTTTCAAATCCAAAAGGCCATTTATTTATTTTTTCTAAAAACCATTTAGTTATTCTGTAATACCAAGCCGGCCTTGGAACAGTAATAAGAATATAACCATTTTTCTTAACGCATTTTTTATGTGTCTCAATGATTTTTTTCTGTTTTTCATTCGAGAAATGTTCTATTAAACCTTCTGAATGAACAATATCAAATTTCTTTTTGGGTTTAAATCTAAGTAAATCTCTACAAAGAATTTTTGCTTTAAAATTATGCTTTTTAAACTTCTCTTCTGCAAGTTTTAAAGCTTCTTTACTATTATCAAGCACTGTTGCAGAACCTCCATACTTTTTTAATATTTTCAATGTTAACATACCTGAACCACATCCTAGCTCAATCACATTTGGGTTCTTTAAGTTTAGTGAATCGAGAAGTTTTTGATACATTTTAAAAACTAGTTTACGGTGAGTTCTCATTGCTAACACAAATAAGAAATTAGTGTTTGACCAGAACGAGTCCCACTTATTCATTATCTTTCAACTCTATACCACATGAATTCTTTATTTTTATTTTCATCTATCCATGATTTTATTATTAAAAACAAATGTATATTACTTAAAATAAACCATACTGGAAGAGCTAAAAGATCTCTAAGTGATTCTTTGAAAAATATTCTAGAATAGATTAATAGTATCATATTAAATATAAACAAGCCAAGAAAAGGTAAAACAATTATATATGGTAATTGTAAATAAAAAACAATTGCTAAAATTGTTGCTGTTATTAAACCAAATGGTGGAAAATAAAAATATATTCCATGCATACCGTCTGATAAGATATTTCTTAATCCTCGACGTCTTTTAAATTTGATTAACCTAACTGTACCCCTAGCCCATCTCAAACGTTGTTTTAAAAATGATTTAATAGAAATTGGCTCCTCCTGCCATGTTATAGCATGTGGCTCAAAGACTGTCTTATAATTGTATTTTTTCATTCTAATTGACATTTCTATATCTTCTATAAACGTGAATGTATCAAAACCACTAATTTTTTCAAGAATTTTTTTCCTTATAAATATATTTTTGCCAAGAAAGTGAGTATTTGCTCCTAAACTACTCAAAAAATATTCTATAAACGATGTAAAACTTGTTTCTAAAGAGATTGCCCTAGCTACCAAACTTTTATTTTTATTATAAGATCTAATAGTACCAGCAACAGCTGCTATTTTCTTGTCAGAAAAATGTTTTACAGCCTTTTTTAAACAATTTTTATCAACTATGCAATCTGCATCATAGATTGCTACGATTTCTCCATTTGCTATATGTAAAACTTCATTCAAAGCTTCTGCTTTACATTTTTTTGGTTTTGATTCTATAACTTTTATTCTAGGTTCATACTTTTTACATATTTCTAAAGTTTTATCAGTGGAACCATCTATAGAAACTATTATTTCTAACTTATCTTTTGGATAATTTGAATTCAAAAGACTTTTTATACAATTTTCTATAACTTTTTCTTCATTCTTTGCTGGAACAATAGCCGAAACACTAGGTAACATAATATTAATCAATGAGAAATCTTACTTATAAACTTTTTCATTCTTTACTATGAAATCCTAAAATTTAAAAAGGTTTTTATAATACTAACTTTATGAACAGTTCAGTGATTAGATGTTAGAATTTATTTTAATTTTTATATTCGGGTTAATTTTTCAAAGTATGTTACCTAATAAAATAAGAATTTTTTCAATTTATCCAATTGTTCTTATTTTAGGCATTTTAGCTAATTTCAATATTTTATTTCTAATATTTGCTTTAGGGATGAGTTCAAGAGCATTAATGGGAGGATTTTGGTTTTGTTTGATACTAGAACTAATTTTATTATTTTTAGGTTTTTTATTGTTTTGATATAGCTTGATCCTGAAGTTAAGTTACAAGCCTTACTTGAATCATAAATATAAGAAAAATCAAAACCTTTTTAAATTTCTAAAATATTAGTGTTTTAGAGGTAATAATATGCCTAGAAAAAAAATAAAGAGAGAACCAACTTGGGATGAAATCGGAGAGGTCATAGGCAGAAAGATGGAAAAAGAATTCAGGGGATCTAAACGAAGAAAGAAAAACTTCAAATGCGCAGTAAAAGATAGTGTGAGTAGTAGTGGAACTGGAGGTTGGTTTTACTTTTTGGGATTCATCGCTGCATTGATATATTACATAACTACTGCCCCAACCTTTTGGGATGGAGTTGTAGGATTCTTCAAAGCGATCTTCTGGCCCGCTTTCCTTGTTTACGGAACAATGGTAACATTAGGATTATAGAAGGATAAAGCAAGTTGTGTTTTTAAAGCAGCCAAATCTTTTTGATTTCCTTATTTAACTAAATGGCACTGGTAAAGGATCCTCGAGAGGGTTCATCAAACTGGTTGCATAGACTTTCAGCATTCTCATATTTAATAAGTCCCTTATTTTTTCATCGGTTATTCTGTAAGATAGAAAATTATATAAACAGCTTTTTAAATTATATTTTACATAAAGTGGTGTTTTTTTGAAAAGAAAATATTTTTTGAGTATTTTTATGTTTGTTTTATCAACTTTTCTTATTTCAAGGAGTGCTTCTGCAGCAATCTATTTAAACGCTTACGTTACAGGTTTTACAACGTCTGGAAGTAACATAACTATTCAGGGCAATATACAGAATACTACAGTAAGTGATACTATATCAGGTATAAATGTTACAGGCAGTGTTACAGGTAGTTCAAATTCTGGAGTTACAGGAGCTCCTGGCACATTTAACTTTAATGTCAGTGCACCATCAGCTATAGGCGATTATGATATGACTGTTACAACAAATTCTTCTGCTTTACCAACCAAAACTATTACAGTTCATATTGGTAATGTTTCAAGCGGTAATATAACATACATTAATAAGAAACCACCATTCGTAGCAGGTAGCACTTTTAACATTAATGTTACTTTGTTAAATTCAACAGGAGATCCTTTGGTAAATAAAAGTTCTACAGATTTATTAAAAATATTTTCTGCAAATGGCCAAGAAGTTTCTGGATGGACTATAACAGCTTTAGATTCTTTATCTGATTCAAATGGGGTTATAAGATATTCAATTGTAATACCGTCAGATGCTGATGGTCCATATATAATTGTTGTTGAATATGGTTCTGTATATAGCATTTTCAGTGTTAAATCCAGTTATATAGTTTCTGTTGTTACTCATGATCCTTCTGATGAAAATGAGATTGGTTTTAACTTTGCTCCTGGTAGTTCTGTAAGTATTTTGGCAAAGGTAAGAGACATTAATGGCAATCCTACAACAGCAACCAGTGTGACAGCATACATAAAGGCTCCGGATAGTTCAATAACAACTCTTAGTTTAACTGCAAGAGATCAGAACACATATCCTGGTTTTTATAATAATACTTTTACAGCTTCACAGAATGGTAATTATGAGGTCAGGATCGATGCTGTTGTTGGTAGTTCAACCATTCAGAGTTATACTATGTTTAATACAAAGAGCTTTGCTGTTAGAATAGAATCTGTAAAAGAATTCTTTATGGAGTGGGGTGGACAAGCTGCTTTTAAAGCTGGGGATACTGTTGCCTTAAATGTTATTGCAATAAATCTAACAGACGATTCTATAATCCAAAGTCCAAACTCACTTAATTGTAGCAATATTACTGTAACAAGCATGTGGAACACAAGTGATAACATCCAATTTACTATTACAAATTCTACTAGCTCAAGTCAATATATGATAACTCCTATTTGCAAAATTACTTTTACTGCACCTTCGGTTTCTGGATTATATGGTCTAAGAGCTAATGTAACAATAGGTTCTACAACTGAAATAACAGAAGGATTCTTTTCCGTTCAAAACTATTTGTTAAAGGCAGCAACTGTTTCTGGAATGGGAGGCGAAATGGACTTTATGCCAATGGCAACCCCAGGGGAAAATGCTACTATATCTATAAAAGCATTTAATTTAACTTCAAATGCTGCCATTGATGGTACTCTTATACAAAATATTTCTGTAATAAAAATAATCCCACTTGAGTTTAAGTTTGGTGCAACTGAAATTACATCTAATATTAATTATACTGTTACTTATGGTTCTAGCCCATATGTTACACTTAACATACCTCAAATAATTAGAGGACCTGTAATGGTTGAGATTCGGGCAAATATATCAGGAAATATAGTAAGAGGCAGTGCATTTTTTGTTTCTAGTTATGTTTCAGGATTCTTAGGACCTGTACAACCTGAAACTGGAGGTGGCCCTGGTCCAGGCGGTGGAGGTGGCCCATCATTTTTATCATGTACAGCAGGTGTATATAATTTTTCTGGAACAGTATATGAAACTAAAACAAATAGAGCTGCTAATGGTGTTTCAATTTATTCTATAGCAGAAGTAAGAGAAGAGTTTACAGGCAGAGATGTTTCTGAATATGTTAACTTATCAGTAACTGGAACAACTGACTCTAATGGAAATGTTAATATAAGTGTAACATTACTTCCAGGATATAATTTCGAAGGTTTCTATTTCATGATTCTTAATGTGACTTATAAAGGCAATTATGATGGCGTACCTGCTGGATTCATGTGTAGAAAATTTAACTTTTGGCCAAAAGTCATGTCTATTGGCAGTAATCAAGATAACTGGAGAATAGCTCCTGAATCTGGTGTGGTTATTAATGTTGTGAATGCAACTCGTCTTTCAGACAAAAAACTGGTTAATAATCAGACCACGATTTCATTAACTAGAATAATGAACTTTAATCCATCAAAAGGCGGCATGAGTCTTTTAGTTAATAACACACCATTAACATTTATTTTTGAACAGACTGGTAATATCACTGACCCAACATCAAATAATGTTAGTTTTGTTATTTACCCACAGAACTTTACTTTAGAAGGTAGTGTACTATCAAAATGGCCAAATGGTTTTGTTGAACTACAACCAAGGGTTTGTGATTCTACTGTTGGTTGTGATGTATCATTTGGAGGATTTCAAATAGTTCCATTTGATGCTTGGGTTGAGGATTGGCAATGGGGAGGAACATACTATGCAGGACAGAACATATCTGCAAACATATCTGCAAAAACTAATGTTAGTTCTATAGGTAACTTCACAGTAAAAATAGGAAGGCCTTGGGAAGGGGAATTACAAACAGCAACAATTATTAATGCAACAAAACTAGAAGATGGTTGGAATAATACAAATGATACAGGAAGGGAATTATGGAATTTAACATTTACAATACCTTCTACAATAAGGAAAGGTGGGGCAGAATTAATGATTACAGTTAACTCTTCTGCTAATACAACACCGGGAGAAAAAACTGATCTGCATCTATGGTTACAAATTTCAAAATACTCAGTTATAATTCCTTATGAAGAAGGTTTAGGATGGGTAGATGGGTATGCTGTTAATAATACTGAGGCACAACAACAATTTGGTTGGAATATGAC
This sequence comes from uncultured archaeon, assembly GCA_964347265.1. Taxonomy (GTDB): domain Archaea; phylum Aenigmatarchaeota; class Aenigmatarchaeia; order Aenigmatarchaeales; family Aenigmatarchaeaceae; genus CS1-C013. The sequence goes on from CAYFXV010000003.1 coordinate 13,616, forward strand.
TTATATTAATGAGACATATAATACTTGGTCTAAAACAGCTGATGGCAGTGTGTGTGCAAAGGATCAATTTAATGTAACAAGATGGATGAGCGGATCATCACAAGATGTAGTTTATAACTCTTCAACAAAAGTATTAATAGTTGATAACACAACTGCTGGTATTTATGATACTTTAATATTTAATGAGAGTGGCACAATAAAAATTGTTGATATCAACAATCGTAATATAACTCCTATAGATGGTTCAGGTTCATTATACCTTTGGAAAATTGATTTTTGCGGTTATGTTAGATTAATTAATACATCTACTATTGCTCTTCCGACAGGTGGAAACTGGGGAGGACAATATCAAACCAATAAACAATTTGTTGTTCCATATGTTATTAAAAAAGCAGACAATTTACAGCCAGGAGTAACAATAAGTGTAAATGGTGTGGCAAAACAAGAATGGGGAGGTTTTGGATTCGAAGAAAAATTAGAAGGAGAGGAAAATTCAAGTTTAATTGTTCCAATTGGTAAAAATTATACATTTGCTTCTGTTAATACTGATACAAATGGAGTTGCATTTCTAAAAGTTAATATTTCCCCAAGCGGAAGGTATAATCTATTCTGGAAAATAAACATATCTGGTGATGAAGACATAGCCTCATATGAAAGTGGAACAAATGTAGAAATTAAAAAGTTCATGACCAGAGGTGGACCAGCTTATTGGTTGTCCAAAGGTAAAGTTGATCTATACTGGACAAATAACACAATGGGAGAACCAGATGCTCCAGTATGGGGTGCACACTGTCCTGATCCAGCTGGTTGTGGTGGAAGTGCTTTTGTGCCATTTGTTTACAATGGGACTGTTACTGAAACTGATACATTTGATTTTATTCAAGACTCCAATATAACAACACCGTGGTATATTATATGGGCTCCAAATACAAACATGACAAGTATAGACGATGATACTAACATGTCACAGGGCAATGATACAATTAATGATTATGACTCACTCTATCGTTACATAAACACTAGTTTTGATATTCAATCTACATTTGGTGCAGAGCCAAATACAAGAATTGCTGTGTCCACTTATCGTAATACTAGCACAGGTCCCACAAATAAAATGACTTTTCTTTTCTATCAACCAGAACCAGAACTTTCACAAATTCAAGAAGTTACAAGCGCAACTGCAATTGCCCATGTTAAAATTTGTGCAGAAACATTTGACAAGCCACAACCATTGCCAATAGAAGGAGCAAGTATTGTGTTAAAAGCTGAAAAATTCTTGCCAATGCAACCACCCACATTAGAATTATTACAGCTTTATGATCCTATTAATGGTAGTGCTGTAAGCAGTGTGTTAACAGGTCCAACAGGTTGTGCTATTGTTAAAGCAGGTCCGGGAGCCTTAGGCACCTGGCCGATTGGTCAAACTACGTGGATACAAGGCACTATAACAAATGGAACTCAAACAGAAAATGTTTGGGGAGGAGGAGTTTGGTACTCGGGTTGATTTTAATGAACAAAATTTTATTCTTATTAATAATCATAACTTTTCTAGTTTTTACAATACCTGTTTTGGCAACAATAACAGATGTATCAACTAGTGCTTCTGTAACAAGAGCAACTACAGGAACAAATGTGGTAGTATCCGTTACTACAACATCAAGCGAAAGTGATACAGCTGATATTCGTTTGATAGCTCCGTCAGAAATTTCAATTTCTGATCCTTCTGCTCAATATTATCCAAGTGTTTCTGTTACAGGACAGGTAACAAAACCCTTCACAATAACAGCGGGAACGTCAGGAACTTATAGTAATATTTATGGTCAGGCAACACCTACTGGCCAATCTCCTGTTTCTTCAACACCAATAACAATAGTGTTTGAAGATCCCAGTGCACTTACTGTTTCTGGATCTCCAAGCTCTACTACAAAAAGTCGCAGCGAATCTTTCACATTATCAATTACAATTTCTAATCCTCAGGCAAATGATATAACAACATATTATGCTTTAACCTGTCCTTCAGAAATTAGCTGTAGCGGAGATCTTACATCTAATACAATTACTGTTAGTTCAAGTTCTTCAACAAATCTTCAATGGACAGCTACAGTATCTTCGTTAGCAACAGCTGGTGCAAAAACAATAAGTTTTCAATTAGGTGATGCAACAAATGCATTTACAACAACTGTTACTGTTTCTGTTCCTTCAGATTCTCCTGGTGGTTCTGGAGCTATTATTGGAGGTGGACCAGTAACCAAAGTTACAGTATCAAAAGGAAATGCAAATATAACAATTCCATCAATAGCAGCTAATAAAACAGCAGTTGTTTCAATAACAAAAACAGAAGATGTTGCATTTAGACAGATTAATATTTCTGTTGCAAATTCTGTTAACAATATAAAAATAGTTATCACTAAAATACCGGGTTTGCCGGCATCTGTAACTCATGAAATTTCTGGAAAAATTTATCATTATATTGAGATTAATAAAGAAAATATAACTGATGTAAATGTTAACAAAATTTATATTAAATTTGCTGTTAATAAAACGTGGTTAACAGATAACAATGTTGATGCTTTAAACATTGCCCTTTATAGATGGAATAATGGCCAGTGGAATGAATTAGAAACTGACTATGTTAGTGAAGACGTTTCCGAAGTGTTTTATCAGGCAGAATCTCCTGGATTCTCCTATTTCTTAATTGGAACCAAAGGAGGTGCACCTGCTGCGCCTACTGGAGCAGCTATTGCCTGCAAAGAAAGTTGGTCTTGTACAGGTTGGTCTTCATGTATCAACAACCAACAAACAAGAACATGTACAGATTCAAACAACTGTGGAACAACTGTTAAAAAGCCTGCTGAATCACAAATATGCGAAGTAGGAAAAGCAGAATTCGGAATTACAATAACTTCTATTTTAACTTATTTAGCAATAATTGTTATAGCAATAGTAATTTGTGTTTTCATTTTCTTACAAAGAGCTAAAATAAGTGGTTTTTTGAGAAGTTCAAATAAAAGCACAAAAAAAAAGAATAAAAAAGGAACTTAGTAAAGAAATCGAAGAAATTGAATAACTCTTAAATCCTCATTTCTGCTCCCTGCTAATTTGTGAAGAAAATTAGCCTCGAGAGGGGCTCTAATAAAAAAGACAACCTGCGGTTTTCTTCTTTAATCATCTTTCCCTTCATGACTTATCTAACTCCCTTTTTCGAAAAGCAAGTAATGTTTAATTCAAATATCACGTCCAGTCGCTTGGTATGTATGAAGCTTCCAACCTTTATTTTGCCATTCAGAAATTGTTTTACCGACATCTCCATGATTACCAAGTTGCACACACATAAACTCTTTCATTTTTATACCTCCATTATTTTTACATAACAACACTTCTCTAATTCTTATTGATAATAAATATAGGATTTACTTCTATCTCCTTTACTTTAACAATTTCTATATATCTTTTAGAGTCCCTTTTCTTAAGTTTATTTTTAAGGTCTTCAAAATCAGAAACAACCTCTTTTTTAGGAATTTTTATTTTGTTTTTTGTAAAGCTTTTTTCAATTTTTCTTTTATTAAATTTATAACATCTTTTTTCAGATTCTTCCAAAACATAAAGAAGATAAGTGTTAACAGCAGCAACAGGATTCTTATGGGTTTTAAATTTATTTAATTGGGGGTGATTTCTCCAACCTTTGGTTTTACCTTTAAGCACTTTTCTAGCTAGTAAGGTTTCTCTCCATAATGCAACTAATCCTTTACAATCTAGATATTTGGGGTGAACAATCCAAACTCTCATGTTTTTCTCCAATAATCTTTATTTCTATCTTCCTCGACATCAGCTACTAGTCCTTCAGGATATATGTTGAAGAATGTTTTTTCAAGTAACCTCTTATCATTTATTAATATCTTAGAAACTTCTTTTAAAGTCTCAAAACTTATCCTATTTTTCTTGTATTTCTCTAGTATTTGTTCTTTTTCTCCAATAAGTTTTCTGAAAAATATATATATTTCTTCACTAGATGGAGGTTTTGACATTATCTGTTTAATTATTTCAAAATAATCTTTTTTACTGATGTCCAATTTTTTTGATAGTTTTGAATTATAAAATTCAAATATTAATTTATTTTTTTCTTGAAATTCCTCTAACCTATTTAGTTTTACCGCATTTCTATATCTTGCAAATAAAAATAATTTTGTTAGAAAATGTTCTCTTATTTTTTTGTTTCTTAATCTATCATCCTCTTCAATTGGATACCCTTTATATATTTCTGCAATCCTGCTTGCAAAAAATCCTCCGCATTTATCAATAACTGGAGAGCCTTTCATTCCAGAATAAACTTTAATTCCGGTAATTCCCATAGTTGGAGATTTTGATTTGAATATGAATCCATCAACATCTTTTAATCCATTTATGAATTTTTGTGAAAAACTATTAATATCATCTGTAACATCTCTGTTGGTTTTGTGTTGTATTAGTCTGTATTCATTTCCTACCTTAACAATCCGTATGGGTTCTCTTGGCACCCCCAAGCCTATCTCGTATTCAGGGCATACTTTTATGAATTCTACAAAAGGTTTTAAATCCCTAATAATTTTTGATGGAATAGACTGTCCATTGTATCTGACTTTTTCAAATTCTAGACATGCACTAATCAGTAATATCGGTCTTATTATGTTATCACCATTTCTTTCATATTTATCGCTTTTTTCTTTTCTTAATAAATCTAAAAATAATATACACTATAGCAATTATTACAACGATTATTACAACTAAAAACAATCCAATTAAGTTAAAGAATGCAGTATAAGCTGGTTTCCCGAAAAATTCCTCTTTTAGTCTAGGAAGAGTTATTATTGTATTTATGAATTCATCCAAAGGAAATTCCTCTTTTTCTCCTACTACAAGAACATATTTTCCATCATTATCTTGACTGAAAACTTCAATAATATAAATTCCTTTTTCTGCAGTTGTTTTAAGTTCGGGTCCTTGATAATATGAATCTCCTCCAAATTCTTCATAATAATATGTCCACTCATAATCTGTGCCATTAAGAAAATATTCGATTTCTTCGTGTTCTTCTTCATGCTCATGCTCTAATATAATTTTAACAGAAACATCCTTATCTATATCTTTAATATCTGGAACCAAAATTCCAAAATAAAGATTAAATTGTTTATCGGAATTAATTTGATAATAATCAGAATTTCCTTTAAGATTACCATAAAAAGCTTGAGAAACCTCGGGGTTTCTAATTAAAGTAAATTGTTCAGAAACTAATCTAGGTTGATGAGCAAAAACAATATCTGAAATAAATAGTAAAAAAATTAAAGACAATAAAAAGAATCTTTTCATATTTAGAGTTTTGTTTTAAAGTTTAAAAATATAGTAAAATCAGGATTTAGGGGTTTATTTTTGAACTTGTCTACACTCATTATCTATACACTTTATTGTCAAGTGACCTGCTATTCCAGTGCAAAAATCAGGACATTGCTTGCTTTCATCAACATATTTTTCGTTTCCATAAAAACAATCTCCTGTCCTTATATGAACTCCGCAACTGCAGTCTGCATCAACATTGCAATATTTTTCTTCTGTAACTTCAGAACAATCGCCTTCTAGATAAAATGCAACATTCGGGTTCATGCAAGCAAAACAAGAATTCGAATAGGTTCTTGCATCATTGCCGCAAACTGGTTTGTATATCTCTATGCATGCATCGACGTTTCTGGATTCATCCGAACATTTGTATCTTGTTCTGTTTGTGTCGTAAGGAAAGCATGGATTGGGCTGTATAATATTTCCATTATCGTCAGTATAGGTACAACCTCCTCCAATGTGTCCTGGAATACAGTCTATGCAAATAGCTTCTGGTTGTTTGGAGGTATTAATATAAAATGCAATTAATATCAAAACTATTAGTATAAACAAAAGCATTTCAATATTTTTAATCATTTTTTCACTATTTTTTTTCATTAAAACCAATAAAAAAAAACCCGATTCCTAAAATAAACGAAACGAGCGCAAACATAAATGGAAAAAAAGCATCAAATTTTAGGAAATAAGGAATTACGAAAAATGCAATAGACACTATAATCAATATACTTCCAACAGCAAGACTATAAGTACGTTTATTCATTATATTTATTTTGTAAATTAAACTTTATAAATTTTCTAGCTTAGAAAATGTCATATATATTTTTCATGGTGTTATTTTTATCTAGGTAGAGAAAATTTATTATTCTTTTATTTTCCATTTTGTTTTTATATAATTTGCCATTGTTTTGGCTAATTTTCTTGTTCTGGTTAGTCTATGAATATCTTTACCTTCTGCTGAACAAGTTTCACAAAAACGTAATAATTTATCTTCTATATATTCATCTATTTTCATTCTTGGTTTTCCCATGTCTAAAATATAGAAAAGCTAGAACAAAAATCTATCTTATTCTGAAGTTTAAAAATATTAAAATATTGAGCCTCGAGAGGGATTCGAACCCTCGACCTACTGCTTACATGCCCTCATTGCGGTAACTCCTTGAGACCAAAAAAATCATTGGGATACAAGGCAGTCGCTCTACCAGCTGAGCTATCGAGGCATATTCAATATATAAGTCTTTATTTTAAAAATATTAACTTATGGGAATATCAGTTGTAGTCTGCGCTAAAAATGAGGAAAAATACATAGAAGATTGTTTGAAATATTTAAAAAATCAAACTTTAAAACCAGAAATAGTAGTAGTAGATGGCCATTCAACTGATAAAACTTTTTCTATAGCAAAAAAGTATGCTGATAAGGTTGTTAAAGACAATAAAAAAGGAATTGGAGATGCAAGAAATTTGGGTTGGAAAACTGCTAGAGAAGACATAGTAGCTTATTGTGATGCAGATTGTTTACCACCAAAAAACTGGGTAGAAAAAATATCAAAACTTATGAAGAATAACATATGCATTTCTGGTCCACTTTATCCTTATGACGGAGACAGTTTAATGAAAATACATTTTAAAGTATGGACGAATCTTGTCACCAGGTTTTTCTCTTCATTAGGTTTTCACTACATTTGGGGACCCAACATGATCTTTAAAAAACATATTCTTAAAAAACATTCTTTTAGAGTAAATTTTTTAGAAGACTATGAACTATCTAAAAGAATTAGAAGAGTTGGTAAAATAAAAATTTTAAAAGATATCACAATGCCTGTATCTATTAGACATCTTAAACATGGTTTTTTCTTAAGTGTATTAAAATACTATGGTTCAAACTACCTTAGAATAAAATTAAAACGAAAACAAAAAATTGGAGATTATTGGAAATAATATGTCGGTGGCGGGATTTGAACCCACGACCTCCGGATTTCATATCATCTTTAAATCAAATCTCATAGATTTTATGAGACCGGCGCTCCAACCACTGAGCTACACCGACTTATTATAATAATAGAATATTAACTTTTTATTTAAAAAATGGGCCCGGTGGGTCTCGAACCCACGACTTCCAGGTTTCTTCCTGTCATCGCGAAAGCTCAACATGCTTTTATCAACAGATAAAAGCCTGGCACTCTACCAACTGAGTTACGGGCCCAAGCGCCCCGGCTGGGATTCGAACCCAGGTCACAAGCTCGACAGGCTCGTATACTAACCACTATACTACCGAGGCATATCTATTCTTTTATTTACAATTATATTTAAATACTTTCCAGAAAATTAGTGGTTGCCAACTTTCTGAGCTTCCCATCTTTTCGATAGTACAACCCAGACCGATGAGACGATTCACTACCGTGTTCGAAATGGGAACGGGTCTTACCATCTCTCTTTGATCGGCAACCATTCATTAGTTAATTATTAAATATATTTAAAGGTTTCATTTTTAAGTAGGCTAAATAATTATATAATATGCTAGAAAACAAGAAATTAAAAATTTGGCAATGGCTTTTACTACTTTTAATAGGATTCTTATTTCCGATCTATAATATTTTAATAAACAACTTTCTTTTGTTTTTTAATTTGCAATTAATTTATTATATTATTTCAGTTATGGTATCAACTATTATTTTTTCTTTAGTCCTTTTCCTTATATTTAATTATTTTAGAAAGAGGACAAAATTTGAAAAAAGAATAGATACTGCTTTTATGCTTTATGTTTTATCTGTTAGTTTTGGTTGTTTTTTCACTGAAAGAACAGGAGGAATTGGAATTTTTGTATTTCCATTTTTAATAGCATACTATTTAGAAATAAAGAAAATTCTTAATGAGTTCCCAAGAGAATAAAATTATCCCGACTGAGGGATTCGCACCCTCAACCTATCGGTTTCTGAGCAATTGCTGAGTGAGCAATACTATAAAGTAAAACTCTACAGCCGATCGCTCTACTGTTGAGCTAAGTCGGGCTATTCAGAATTAATTTTACAAGTATTTAAAAATTTATTCATTAAGTTAAACTTCTTATGGCATCAAAAATTTTAGGATCTTTTGGTGTGTAATCTCTTTTTAGAATTCCAAAATGATGTTCTTGAGGCAAAATTGTTTGAAATTTACGTGGGAATTGAGTTATATCATTTAAACAATACCAAGTAGCAACTGGCACGTCTTCACTAGAAATAACTTTGGTTGCATCTCTAAAAAACCTAGTTTGTGCTTGAGGTGTATGAGAAGATAATTTTGTTTGTGGATATGCATAAAATCCATACTCAAAAACCCAAACATCTATATCTTCATGCCCCAAAGATTTTAGACATTTTCTCGTTTCCCTAATTTTATCTCTCCAAGAATGTGCATTTCCTAGCTCATAACTTCCAGGATATGAGTCAAGTCCCAAAACATCAACATGTTTTAATGCTCTTTCATTTTCTAAACTTCTAATAAAGTCAAGTGCACCCCATTGCCAACTAATATTTACAGCAGCAAGTGCATTAGGGTCTGTTTCATGCATTTTTTTACGTGTTTCTTTGAAAAGATGTGCAAATTCTTCTCGAGAATCTAACCAAAAACCAAACGAATTAGGCTCATTAAAAACATTGTATACCCCAACCTTTCCTGCATATCTACCAACAACGTCTTCCACATATTCCAAATAATCTCCCATTTTTCTTGGCATTCTCATGCTTCCTGTTACCCAATTGCCGATAACAGGCAAAACTTTAATTCCTCTTTTTTGAGCCTCATCAACTATTTTATCAGTTTTTTCAAAATAATTTTTATGTTTTTTATATGGAAACTCTGTTCTTAACCATCTTCCATTAACATTCTCAATCACATCTAAAGTTTTTGTTATGTCTGTAGAAGAAGAAAACTCTTGTATAAGTGAACAAAAACCAAACTCAGTTTTAGAATTTTGTCGAGGAAAATGTCTTCTAATTATTTCTCCATTATCTCTATCTGGATAAGAGGACCTTATGCTTCTAGCTTTTTGATATATAAGATTTGCTACACCGATTGGGAAATAACAACTCTTACCAACTGCGTCTCCCACTTTATGCCTTAAAAAGTCTTGAATCTCATTCATAATAACTACTTAATAGTGGTTATATGATATATTTAAACTTAATTACTCTGAAAGAGAATGAAAAATAAGAAAAAAGTCATTATTTCTTTACTTTCACTGTAACAAATTTTACTTCTTTTTTTTCTGGGCTCAAAGAAATTTTATTAGATCTTTGATGAACAATTTTCTTTTTTTGAAGTGCCTTTGCGCTTGCTGAAGGTAATCTCTTTGTTTTAGCTTCTGCTGTTGGTTTAATTGTATAATGTAGAACCCTTTCTTCATGAGGTTTTAATTTACCTACTTTCCAATTAAGCTCTACACCCTTAGCTATTTTTCTTATTACAGGTTTAACAGTTTCGAACTTATCAACAATAGAATATCCAGAAGGGACAACATCTTTTATAACTGCTTTATCAATTTCCTTTTTCTTGCTTTTTAGATGTAGAGAAACTGAAATGTTTTTTCCAGTTTTGGTTCTTCTTCCACCATGAATAATCTTAGTAAAGTTAAAAGCTGTTGACTGCCAATAAGCTAAACCTATAATTGCAACAATAAATAGTATGATAACATATGTTGGCCAATATATTTCTGAATAAGTTATGGTCTTACTCTCATTTGGTTCTAAACTAACCTTCCAATAATAATGATCAGCAATTGCCATGCCTGTTGGCGAAGGTCCTGAATATATAGAATACCATGTTTGAGGATTAACAGATCTCAGATCAGCCTCCGAAACACTGTTTCCATTATTTGTTGCAGTTACTGTTACAATGCTTCCAAAAATTGTTGATGAAATGTCTTTATCATAAATTATATTTTCTATAAAGGGTATTTTAAATGAGGCTGACTCTTCATACATCATCCTTCCTTCAACATCAATTAATTTTGCTTCAACTGTATAATCTCCAGGTTTCCAACCTACCAAAGAAAAACTAGTTTCAAACTCTTCTTTACCAAATACATTAACAAAGCCTATATGAAGTGTTTTTGTCTGATCTCCTAGTTTAAAAATTATTGAAAGATCTATTGGATTAGAACCAACATTGTAAACTGTTCCAGAAACATCAACTTTATCAATGCATTCGCTACAACTTAATTTGAAATCTTTTATTATAGCATTTGTTATTTGTTTAATCTTTAATAATATAGACTTTTCTAAAACAGAACCTGTACTAATTCTTTTTATTTTAAGAAAATATTGATATGGATAAAGTAATGGTACAACATCTTTTGGAGGTTCGACTTTTATTCTTGTTTCTTCACTTCCTCCTGTTGAAACCCTCAATGAAAATGTTTCAGCTTCAACCCAATCCTCTGGTCCTATAAGACCTATTGAAAACCAGTCTTCAAACATTGGATTGTTTATTTTTAAAGTTATATAATCTGTATGAGTTGCAACATAAAAATCTTTTACGTCTAGATCTATTGAAAAATCTTGAGCAAATGTTATCGGGCTCAATATGAGAAATGTCAAAAGAAATGAAAGTACAATCTTTTTCATAACAAAGATTTATACATGCAAACTTAAATATTTTTATATCCTCGTTTTTTTAGCTTATAAGCTATTATTAATAGTATCAAAATTATAAAGAGAAATATAATTGCATACAAACCGCCTGACTCAAAATATGTTAATAAAACAAATACAAATTCAAGTTCTGGAAAAACATCAGATACTGTTCCTGCAATCGAAGTTAATAAGTCAGCAATAAAATAATTGGAAATCGCAAAAATTATGATAATTCCAATTAGCAGTAAAAAAACAGTATAAATGAGTTCTTTTAAGATTCTAAGGATTACGGGTTGTTTTTTTTGTTGAGGAACTGTTGGAGTAGTACTTTGGGGTGCAGCAACAGTTTTAGGAGCATGGTCCGAACAATAAATCTTACCTTTGTCTATAAACTTACAATCTGAACATACAACTCTATTGCAAACTGAACAAAAATATTCTCCTTCTTTTTTTCCACATCTTTGACATTTCATATTATCATTTAAACAATCTCAGAATAACCAATTAATCTCCATCTTTCTGATATTTTCCTGGACAAAACAACTCTATCATTTTTATCAGCACATACTGGTAATTTTAATTCAATTTCTATAATATTTTTTTTCACATCTTTAACAATACCTAATGTTCTGCTTGTTCCTACATTTAACATTATTTGTTCCTCTACTTTTATTGGTTCAACTTTTTCCTCAAGTGATTTTTCAAATAAATTAACTTTCAAATTTAACTTGTCTAAAATAGGAGGCAATTCAGCTCCTGCAAGAGAACCAGCTAAATAATCGGCTTTGGTAAGGCTTGGATCTAATTCTGTTAAAACTCCTAACAAACCTCCTGGACCAGCTTTCTCTAAATTCTTTCCTGCTTTTTGCAAACCAGCAACTTTTATTTTTAAAGGAACCCATTTATTTTTTAAAAAAAATCCAGGTTTTATTTCGATATCATCATTTATTTTTAATTCACCCTCTATCAAAGCGCCTCCAATAACACCTCCTTTTAAATTTTCTATCTCTGTTCCAGGTTTATTAATATCAAAAGATCTTGCAACCAACATTTTAGTGGGTTTAGAAGTATCTCTTTGAGGTGTTGGTATATTGCTTTGAATAGCTTCTAAGACAGCTTTAATGTTTATTTTATTTTGTGCAGAAATAGGAATTATTGGAGCATTCTCCGCTACTGTTCCTTTAACAAATTCTTTTATTTTTTTATAGTGTTCTAAAGCCTCTTCTTTGCTAACTATATCTATTTTAGTTTGAACAATAACTATATTTTTTATTCCAACTATGTTTAGAACCATCATATGTTCTCTTGTTTGTGGTTGTGGACAATCCTCATTTGCTGCTATAACAAAAAGAATACCATCCATTAAACTTGCTCCTGCCAATACGGTTGCCATTAAAGTTTCATGACCGGGAGCATCCACAAAAGAAATTGTTCTTTGGGGTTCACATTTTTCAGAACAATTAGAACATTTTTCTGTAGGACAAAAAATATTACATTTATCACATTTATATATTGTCGCATCAGCATAACCAAGTTTTATTGTAATTCCTCTTTTTAATTCTTCAGAATGTACTGCAGGCCATTTTCCAGAAATAGCCTGAACCAAAGTAGACTTTCCATGATCAACATGACCAAGTGTACCAATGTTAACTTCTGGTATTAATCTTGGGTCTATTTCTTTTTTTGGAATTTTATTCACCTTCTTTCTTAGGTTCTTCCTTAACTTCTTTTTTCTCTTCTTTTACTTCTTGTGGTTTTGTTTCAGGTTTTTGTTCCTCTGGCTTTTCTTCTTCCTTTTTCTCTTCAGGTTTTTTTTCTTCTCTGGGTTCAACTTCTTGTTTTGGTACTTCTTCTTTCTTTTCTTCTTTAGGTTTTATACCTAAAATCATAGGAATATTACCTTCACCCTCTACAACTTTGCAATTAATCTGGATAATATTTTCGGATATTATATTTCCTCTAATGTATTTTCTTTTTCTCATTCCTTTTCTTTTGTATTTCTTTTTCTTTATTTTTTTAAATCCTCTAAAACCAATTCCTTTGGTTAACAAAGCTTTTTTTCTTAATGATCCTAGTAAGTCTGGTCTCATAGGAAATCCATCTTTATCACTTCCACCAGTTATCTGTAAAGTAAATCCTGATAAACCTATTAAAGAACCATCAAACTTATCTCCAATTTTCTTTCCAATAAAAGAAGGTGCATCTTTTTCTATTTGCCAAGCTTTCCTAGATTTTGGTTCTGAAATTACAATTTTAAATGCCATAGTTTTTCACCTCCCCAGTTTCTGCTTATTAGGCACATTTCCGGGTTGTTTAATAATTATAATCAATGCGCAATATATTTAAAGTTTGATTTTTTTAACCTTTCTTATGAATAAAGAAAAATTAGTAGATGATATCCTTGAAAAAATCAAAAAAGCTAAAGAAACAGGAGATTATGATTTCATATGGAAAGATTCATTGGAAAGAAGACTTACTTGGTATGAAGAAAACAAAGATAAATTAGAACTTGATGGCTCTGAAGTTAAGAAAGCATATACAATACTTCTTTTAAATTATATGGGTTTAGATCCAAAAGAGGTTCCTGTCGTTTATGAGGATGAAAAAAAAATTATTTGGAAATCATTTAGTTGGTGTCCTGTTTTGGAAGCTTGTAAAAAAGGTAATTTTGACACAAGAGAAGTTTGTAAAAAAGGTTGGGAAAAATCTGTACAAGAGTTTGTTGAAGAAATTAATCCTAAAATAAAATTTTCTAGAAATTATGAAAAGATAAGACCTCATGCTAAATATTGTGAAGAAACTTTTGAATTAGTTGAGTGAGTTCTAATTTTAAGTAGAAATACCAAATATTTTTATGAAGAAAAAGAGGTTTTGGGAAATAGATCTTTTACGAGGAATTGCAATAATTAAGATGGTAATTTTTAACTGGTCCTTTACACTTTTCTATCTTGGTATATATACCTTCACAGAAGGAATGGCATTTCCCGGAGCAGCTGCGGCAGTTTTTATTTTTCTAGTTGGTTTGTCCTTAACAATAAGCTACAGCAGAGTTAAGCATAAGAAATCAAAAGAAATTTATAAAAAGTATTTTTCAAGAGGTTTGAAAATATTTGGTTATGGTATTTTAATAACTATTATAACGTTTATAACTTTTCCAGAAGCTTTTATAATTTTTGGGATTCTTCATCTTATAGGAGTTTCTGTAATCCTTGGACAATTCTTTCTAAATTTTAAAAAACTGAATCTTTTCTTAGGATTAATAATTATTGTTTTAGGTCTTTATCTAAGGAATTTTAGTTTTGATTTTTCATGGCTTTTATGGTTGGGTTTTACTCCAAAAAACTATTATACATTTGATTACTTTCCAATTTTACCTTGGTTTGGAATTACTCTATTAGGTATATATTTTGGAAACCTGTTATATAAAAATGGAAAAAGAAGATTTAAAATTAAAGATGTTTCAAATGTTTCTATTGTAAAATTTTTAACATTTTTAGGAAGAAAATCATTGATTATTTATCTAGTCCATCAACCTCTATTAGTAATCTTTTTATTAATTCTAGGTTTTAAGGTAATTTGATTTCTTCAGCAAGCTCAATCTCTTCTCTCATGTTCAATTCTTTTAAAACTTTCAAATCATCTTCAGTAATAATAGTTGTTAGTTCATCTCCTTCTCTTATATGTCTTCCAACAACAGGTCCTTCAATAGAAATAGCAACCTTGTCTCCTGTAACAGCTTTTTCTAAAGACTTGTTTTCAGATTGTATTGCCTTTATTTCTCCAATCTCTTTTCCATTTTTCTTTAATTTATAACCAGTTTTTATTGTTCCTGCCAAAATCTCTACTCCAACAATTGCTGGATGTGAAACATGGAATGTATGTCCTGGAATAATTTTAATCTTAGCTGGCAAAGTTATTGTTTCTAATTTTTCTAATCTAATTTTTTCTTGTGTTTCTTTGACAAATTCTTCATAACCTTCAGTAAGTTTGTAGATTATATTATTCTGTAAAATCTTTATTGACTTATCCTTAGCCTCCTTTGATGCTATTTCATCAATATTAACATTAAAAGCAATTATAAGTTTTTTCATTCTGTCTTTAACAGCTTCTATTTCAATAACATCTTTTCTCAGTACTTTTCCTGTTTCAGCTTTTCTAATAGGAACTTTGTTTTTAAAAATTCCTATTAATGCTTCTAAACTTCCTAAATTGTCTGCTTTAAGAATTATACCTTCTCCTGCTTTTTCAAATTCTATTTCTTCTATTCCTGCTTGCAATTCTTTTTTTATTTCTTCTATTTGACTTCCTTCATGAACTGAAGCTATAGGACTTCCTGCAATAACATTTTCTAATTCAGGAGCTGCAATTTTTATTCCTGCAGCAGCAGTGGTATAATCAATATTATCAAATCGTTTTTCAACTCTTATTTCTTTTAATGGTCTTGGTTTTAACAAAGCCTTTATTTTTGTTACTATTGGTTTTTTTCCTCCAATTATTATCCAATCTCCTTTTTTTATTTCTCCATCATAAAGAATAACATCAATTGTTGTTCCCAAACCTCTTAATTCTTTAACTTCTAATATAGAACCTCTACCAATTCCTCTAGAAACTTCCAATTGTTCTTTAAGAAATGCTTGAGTTAGTCCAGCTAAAACAACTAACAACTCAGAAACGCCTTCTCCTGTTATTCCAGAACAAGGAACAATTGAAACTGTTTTCTTAAAATCTGTTACTCTGTCAAATCTTTCACATTCAAATCCTCTTTCTGATAATTGCCCTACTAATTTGTAGAATTTTTTATCAAAATTCTGTTTAACCCAGTCTGGCTGTTTATTAAAACTTTCTAAAAAACATTCTCCCTCATTTTGGATCCAACCTTCTATTCTATCAATCTTTGTAGCAGCAACAAAAAATGGTGTTTTGAATTCTTTTAAAAATTGTAATGACTCTTCTGTTTGTGCTTGGAATCCTTCGTTTATATCAATAACTAGAATTGCTAAATCTGCAATAGAAGATCCTCTTTTTCTTATTGAAGTAAAGGCTTCGTGGCCAGGAGTGTCTATGAATAACAAACCTGGTATTGTAATTTCAATATTTAATTTCTCTAAAAGAGGACCGCATATTCTTTTTACAACATTTATTGGAATTTCTGTTGCTCCTATTGCTTGAGTTATTCCTCCTGCTTCTTTTGATTGAACAAAAGTTTTTCTAATCTTGTCTAGCAAAGTCGTTTTTCCATGGTCGACATGACCAATAGTAACTACAATAGGTTGCCTAATCATAAGTATCAAGAATAATTAATTTTAGAATTATTTAAAAGGTTATAAAAAAAGAATTAATCTACAAATTCGTAATATCTATAACCTTCATCTACTTTAGAAGTGCCAAGATTAGCAAGAACAAATTCTTTTTTAGGTTCTAATACGCATTCTTCTATGCCTAAATCTTTTTCATGTAATCTTTCATAATCTTTAAGCGAGAGGTGTCCTTTTCTGTTTCTTTCTCTCTTATCTAAACTTTTCAATAGATCAAGTTCTCTTACAACTTCTTTAAAATCTGGTTGTACAATTCCAGTAAATGCTTTGAACATAGAACCACTAGCATAAGAACCAAAAACGAACCTCATTCCACTCAAATCAGTACCTTGTTGTGATTCTAATTCTAGCATGCTGCTTAAACCCATATAAAGAGAACCTGTATATGTATTACCAGTTCTTTTAGCAGCCACTGCGCCTTTTTCTATTTTTTCAGCAAAGAATTCTTTAAATTGTTCAGTTTCTCTAACCTTTTTTCTAAATATTTTGGTAGCCTTTACGTCCTCTCTTTTTGGTTCTGGACCAACTACCTTTTCAATTTCTTTCCACATTGGAGTATTTCTTCTTTCGCGTACATACAAAGGTACAGATGCGTATTCTGCCATTCTATGAAATGGTAGATGAAGTAATATTCTATTCACCTTTTCAGTTAACAATTCTCCGTCTTTAATCAAACCTTGTTTTATTGCTCTTTTTCTATAGTTTATAAGAGCAGCCTTAGAAGTATCCAAATAACATTCAATAGATAAAGGACCGTCCACAACAGCTGTATGTCTATTTACTGGTCTGAAAAAATCTCTTTCATCCCTACTAACTGTTGAAGTGATTTCTGCATTCATATTATTTTCTAATGCTATTAATCTAGGATTCTCTTTAACCAACATTGCAACAGAACCAGCGCCTTGAGTAACTTCTTCTCTAGATTCTAAAGGATAAGTTGCAACATCAGTTGCAATCACCACTCCATATTTTCCTCTGTTCTTTCCAGTTTCTATCCACTCAGCTAAAAGTTCTAAACCAGCTGTTGCGCCTGCACAAGCAAATTTTAAATCAAGAGGAGTACAATTTATCATCTCTCCTTTTTTACCCATTAACCTTTCAACAGCCCCAACAATATACATGGCATTTGGTTTAGAATTATCAACAGGAGATTCAGTTCCAACATAAAATCTGCCTATTTCAGAAAGTTCAAGATCATTTTCTTCTATAAGTTTTTTAAAAGACATTGCACCCATTGTGACAGGATCTTGTTTTCCATCAACAAAACCAAACTGATAAGCGCCTATACCTCTAGCAAGATAAGATGGCAAATTGGTTATATCTTTAAAAACTTCAGCAGATTTTCTTGATCTAGAAAATTCAGTTTCAATATATTCACCATTTACTCTTTCCTCTGGTACAAGATCTAATAATGTGCTAGGAACATAAGAGGCCATAGCGTCAATGCCAATAGTTTGTTTCATTTTATCACCAAAAAATTAATCAGAATAATATAAACGTTGAAATATAAATCTAACTACGGCATTTTTAAAAATAAGACAAAAGTCGTAAACAGGATTTAAATTTAAATAATTTTTGTTTTACAATTTTTCAGTTTTCTTCTTGAGATTTTATAAAGATTTTTTACTACTGCCAAGGTAAAAAAATATTTTGTACAAGTTTTCACAAAAAGGTATTATGACTAAAGGAAAATTCCTTGCAGGAACTGCAACAACTACTGGATATGCATATTTGTACAGCGTGACTGATTTAGCTTCAAAATATTTATTAAAATCAGCTCCAGATGGTTTAATTGATAAGATTCTTTGGGGAGTAACAAATGCTCCTGCATATTTAGCAATAGGTGCTACTCTTGTAGGTGGTGCTTGGGTTGCTTCAAAATTAATTCCAGGTTATCTTAGAAAGAAAAGTGAAGGAGAAAAATAAGGAGTTAGTTTAATATGTCTACAATAATACCAGTTGAGAAAAATGGAAAAGTTGAGATGGAATCAAGACCTCTAAGACAGTATCAAGTAGAACTTTCAACTGAGAAAGGTTATTTAATGGTAAATTGCCCTTGTGGAGGAATAAAAAGAATTAATCCAAAAGCTTACATGTTAGAGGGTAAATTGATGGAATCTGTAAGAGAAGAAAAACATACTTGTGGTAGAAAGTTCCAAACATATGTTAAAATGGTTAATGGAAGACCTGACATTAGAGTAGCTGTAACAAAACATCACATACCTCTAAGATTATTTGATCTCAATTTTGGAATGGAAGAAATACAAGGTGGTGTAGAGTTCAAAATTGATAACAATGGTTCAGATACTCAAATACCGCAAGGACCTGTTAAACTCAGTTAAGTTAATAATTGGATCGATTTTTTCCTTTTTTGATCCAATTATAATAATTTAAAGAACATAACTCAACGGCAAATCAGTTTTCTTTGTTCAGCCCAGTCCTTAATTTCTCCTGTTAAAATATATTTTGCTTTTCTCAATTCTTCTATATTTTTAGAACCAGTTAGAATCATTGCTGTTTTTAGTTCTTTTTCTATTCTATCAATAAATTCTTCAACACCTTTCTTTCCCTGTTTTTTCAAGACTCTTAGAAATGGTAAAGCCATTCCACACATGTCTGCTCCTAAAACAATTGATCTTGCAATATCAATTCCAGACCTAATTCCGCCAGTAGCAATTAATGGTAAGCCAACTTTACATTCTAAAATTGATATTGGGGTTGGTATGCCCCAGTTTACAAAACTGCTAAAATTATTTCCAGATCTTATTCCATCAACCACAATCCAATTGGTACCTCCAAATCCTCCCACATCTATTGCTTTTACACCAGCCTCTTTTAGCTTTAGTGCAACCTCTTTACAAATTCCAAAACCAACTTCTTTCCCAATAATAGGACATCTCAATTCCATGCACAATTTTTTTAATGAACGGAGAGACCCATTGAAATTAATATCTCCTTCTTTCTGAAATAATTCTTGAGAAGGATTGATATGAACAAATAATGCATCTGCTTCCACGTATTCTAGTGCATCTTCAATTTTTTTTGTTCCAAATTCTTTTAACTGATACAGTCCTATGTTACTAAACAGAAAAATATGGGGGGCCACATCTCTTACATAATAAGTTTCTTTTAGTTTGGGGTTTTCTATCATGGCTCTTTGAGACCCTAATGAGAAGCCTATACCTTTTTTTTCTGCTACTTCTGCTAGATCTTTGTTTATTTGTTCTGCTTCTAATGTTCCTCCTGTCATTGAAGCTATTGTTAAGGGTAAGCTAAATTTTTTTTCCAAGAATGTTGTTGTTGTATCTATCTCGCTCAAACTCAATTCTGGCAGAGAATTATGAATAAGAATCACGTCTTCAAAACATTTTTTCTGACTTTCAACATCATTATCTAGACATATTCTTAAGTGATCTCTCTTTCTTTGCTCTGTTGACATATTAAAAGAATGAGATGAAATAGTATTTAAATATGTATATTTGGGTACGATGGGAGTCGAATCAAAAGAATCTTTTTAATATTTTCTCATCAGAAGTTCTAATAAGATCTGGAAGTTCCTTTAAATCTTTTTCTTTATTAAACTTTCTCCAACCTCTCACCCAAAACCACCAAAGCACTTAAAGATTACTTTACAATTTAGATTATGTTCAAACCAAGAAAAACGAAACCTAGATTTCCAGCACAAAATGAAGTTTTCTTTTCTGTAAAAAATAATCCTTCAACATATGAAGAAATAAGTCAGAGAACAGGAAAATCAAAAGAGCAACTATACACTCATGTAATCAGTTTAAATAAAAAGGGTATAGTTGGAACAGTAAACATGAGTTTAGGTAAGAGTGGGAGCAGTTATGGATATTCTTCATATGAACTTGTTGGTAAACTAATAAAAAAATCAATAATCTATGTTTTGGGAGATGAAACACTTCTTGGTAAAAGAATAATAAGAGATATGCCAGCAGAATTGACTCAAGGAATGAAAAAAGGTATAACCACAAGATTAATACCTAAACTTCCGTATGATGCTGCTGAAGTTATCCGTGATTATATGCGTGAACATGTTGTTTGTAGATATCCATTTGATACTAAAGAACATGAAGTGGAGATAGTAAATCCTGGAGGAGAATTTGCTCATGAAAACTTTCCAAAATCAAAGTATGCAACAGACTTTGTCTTACCATTAGGAGCTCCTGTATTGGCTGCTCATGAAGGGACTGTTATGTCAGCGAAACATGATTCTGATGTTCATTTATCACCAGCAGAAGTAAAACATTTAACCATAGATGAAAAAATAAATTTAGCATCAAAATATGCAAATCTTGTAGAAATACGTCATAAAGATGGATTTTTTACTGAATATGCTCATTTAACAAAAAGAGAAGTTGTATCAGAAGAAGATGTGAAAGAAGGGGATGTAATAGGTTATGTTGGTATGTCTAGAATAACAAGTTTGTCATATTTACATATCAATGCTTTCAAGATGGAGAATGAAAAACCTATAAGCATTCCTGTGAAGTTTATTGAGTAAATTCAGGATTTAAGTTTTAATCATACCATTTTCATTTCTTTTAACTAGAATCTTAAAAAAGTCTCTTATTGTTAGCTCTTCAAGTAGAGAATAGTCCTTAAAGACAGATGGAATGTCTAGCGTATCATTAAGTTGAAGTATTTTTTTGGCTGCCTTTTTATTGACTTCTTCTAAAGGCTTTTGTACACACAAACCTAATTCTGGATCTTTTCTATAAGCTCTACATACCCAAGATCTATTATCATATCTTGAACATCGTCCTGAATCATTTAAAAATGGACAAAGAAAATATTTCTTATCGTTTCTAAGTTTTTTTGGTTTATTAAAAATATCTACTATTTCTTTTTCAGTTAAATTATCAACTAAGAAAGCAAATTCTATATAAGTTAGTTTCACATCTTCTATGCAACATTTATGACAATTGGGATCGCATAACTCCGAACCATCTTTCATATTTGCATAAATTTTTTGTAATTGTCTTTTTTGAAATCTTTTAAGTGGTATTAATTGCATAATTTAAGAAAGAACACTAAAAAATTTAAACCCTTTGATTAAGAAATTAAAGCTTAAATTCTATTTTTCTACTCTTACTCCCTCTGCATTAAGTTTAACTTCTATAAATGTGCCATGTTCTTTTTCAATTGCATTTACCACATTATTAAAATTCTCTTTATCAGTTATAGCAATCATACAGTCTCCGCCACCAGCTCCTGATAATTTTGCTCCATACGCTCCTACATTTTTTGATGCAGATATTAATTTTTCTAATTCAAGAGAACTAACATCAAGACCTCTTAACAATTCTTGATTAAAATTCATCAATTTACCAACTCTTTTCCAATTATTTTTTTGAATTTCAATTCTAGCTTCATCTACTATTTTTGCACTGTCATCAAAATTCTTATTAATTGTTTCTGGATTTTCAGCTAATTTTCTATATAGCATTTTTACCAAAGTAGCTGTATCTGCTTTAATACCAGTATAACCAACAACTAAAGGAAGTTCTTTAATATTAATTGGTTCTATGATTTTTCCTCCAGTAACGAAATATAATGTTCCTCCATATATGGCAGCTGCCACATCAAATCCTGAACCAACATCTTGAATGTCTAAAACAGTTTTGTAAGAAAGATCAAACAATTCTTTGTTATTAATTTTAATTCCAAACAGTTCAGACAAACCTTTTAATGTGGAAACAGTAACTGCAGAAGAGCTTCCTAAACCAAATTTACTAGAGAATTCACTTTTAGTTTTTACATCAAGACCACTTTCAATTTTATATTTCTCAAAAAAATTTTTAATAGCAGTAAGAACAAATCTAACTTTTTTAGGATGTTGCTTTCTCAAATTTCTTATAGAAATTTTATAATCTTCAATATTCATGTCAGGAGCATTCAGAAAAATTTTATTATCATTTCTTTTATTCAATGAAA
This sequence comes from uncultured archaeon, assembly GCA_964347265.1. Lineage (GTDB taxonomy): Archaea > Aenigmatarchaeota > Aenigmatarchaeia > Aenigmatarchaeales > Aenigmatarchaeaceae > CS1-C013. Next base: position 35,865 of record CAYFXV010000003.1, read on the forward strand.
CACTTATTCTATGGTCAACAGCAGTAACTATGCAAGGTCTGTTATGAACAACAGCGTGATCACCAAATAACATTAATTTTCCAGGAGCAGAAACTTTAATCATTTTAATCATTAGAACAAGTGTTTACTTACTGCCTTGGTATCACCGCCTGGTCGATTGTGAATTGTATTGATGACACCTTCTATTTGATTTAATCTTTTTTCAACTTCTCTTACATATTCAGGTAAGGTGATAACATGGACATTTGGACCTGCATCAATAGTCTTGTAAGCTTCTATTCCCTCTTCTCTCCAAGATTGAATTTCATTTATTATTCTAACAGTAGTTGGAGACCAGTAAACCAAAGGTGGTTTAGTTGTCATCATAACAGAATGTAGAAGGAAACTTTCAAACTCAATTGTTTCTCCTATTTTCTTGAAATCCTTTTCTGCAAGACCTTCTTTTATTTTTTTAATATTTATTGAAGACATTTTTACAAAACTGTCATAAAAAGGACATGTCTCCATGCTCATTGCCATTCCTGATCTTGAAGAAACCTTTTTTTCTTCAGGTTTAACAATTGCTACAACATCTCTTAAATCAAAATAATTCTCATCATAAAGTTGATGAGCATAAGACTCTTCACTTCTTTTACCAGAAAACCAATGAACATATCCTCCTTTAATTGATCTAGAAGAAGAACCACTTCCTTTTCTAGAAAGAATTGAAAGTTCTTTTTCATCTAATTCTAGTCCTAATGCAGCACACCCTGCAACTGTTAGTGCAGCAAAACCAGAAGCAGATGAAGCTAAACCAGCACCTTTTGGAAAATTATTATTTGATACTACTTTTGCTTTGAGAATAGTGTTTGCATATTTTCTTAGATTGTCTAAATGTCTAATGATTTTTAATAAAGGTTTTCCATTCTGTAATATACCATTAATATAGGCAATATCTTTTCCATAATGTTTTGAGAATTCAACTGTTGTATGAGTATTTAATTTGTCAACAGTCATTGATAAACTGCTTCTTGTTGGAATAAACAAATGAGGATCTGCTTTTCCCCAGTATTTAACAAATGCTATGTTTGAATTAGCAATCGCACTTCCTTTCACGTTTCTATTTATGATAAAATTCCTATGGCACTTTGTTACCACTGCCGGTGGTAAAAAAAGTTTATATTAGCTTAACACCTTCTACTCCTATTTTAGCTTGAAAAGAATTGAATCCTTTATCTCTATAGATTTTTATCAAATGTTTTGCTTGTTTCTGATCTTTAGCTAAAACAATACAGCAACCACCGCCCCATCCTCCAGTTGGCTTTGCTCCTAAAGCTTTATTTTTAATTGCAATTCCGATTATTTTGTCTAATTTTTCTGTTGAGATATTGAGTTTTTTCAATTCCAAATAATACTCTAGCATTAAATTTCCTATTAATTCCAAGTTTTGCTCTTTCAAAGCATCTAAAGATTGAAAAGAAATATCATTTAATCTCTCTAATATTTGATCAACGAATTTTTGATTCTCCTCTCTTTGTTCTCTAATATAAGGAACAGTATCGCCTGTTCTAGCTGGTTCTCCACTATCTACAAAGATCAAAGGAAGTTCAAAATTAATATTAATGAGTTTTATTCCTTCAGATCTTTTATATTGAATATATTCTCCATGAGTTACAATTGAATTATCAATACCAGATGGCGTACCGCCATGTGCAATTATATCGCCTTCATAAGCAAATTCTGAGATTTTATTTTTAGATAAACGTTTTCCTAAAAACTTTGAAACTGCTAAAACAAGTGAAGAAAATAAAGAAGAACTTGAACCCAGGTTCTTAGGAACTTTTGTTTCAATTATGATTTCAAGTGGTTTAAAGCCATATTTTTTCATCAAGATAGCAATCACAAAAAATAATGCGTTTAATTTATGTTTTTTTCCAATTTCTTTTATTTCATTAAATTTGTTCTCTTTTTTCAATTTCTCAATCTTGTCAAAAAATTTGAAAAGTTCATTTTTTGTTAAAGATTTCTTTAAATTCAAATCCTTACTGTTTATCAAAACATTTTTAATATTTGAATTAACTGTAATAAAACATCTTTTATCAACACTGGTAGCTATTCCTAATCCATTATAAACTACAGAATGCTCTCCGAATAATATAACTTTACCAGGGGCAGAAGCTTTAATTTCCTGCAATTTCTTGGAGCTCCTCTCCACTGACATAGTAGGTGTCTCCTAAACCATTACAATAAGTGCTACCACAATCATGAGACCAACATCTACGTTTTTCTCCTTCATATCTCGTTTTGTTTCCTTCTAAATCAGGTTCTAATCCATCTGTTCCATATCTTCTTCTTAATTCACTTTCAATTTTTTTACTAAATTCAGTAAAACCTTCAAAAGGAGAGAACTTTATTGCAACCTCGTCTAAATTTCCTAGAACTTGAATTTTTTCAGAAGTTAATCTGTTTCCCATTATTTCTTCAGGCATAATAAAGTCTAATGGAGCTTAGATTGAAAATAAATTTGTTACCACCAAAAGTGGTAAAAGAAATTTAAATTAAGCTTTGATAACAGTTCCTAAACCTCTTTCTCCTAATAAAGCTCTTTTAAGAAAACCTTCTTTCTCTCCGTTTATTATCTCAGATTCAATTCCAAATTTTGTCAATACAAACATTTGATCAACTTTATGGAGCATTCCACCTGTAATATCAATTCCTGCACTTCCTCCAAGATATTCCCTGACCTGCAGATAATTTTTTGGATTTATTTCTGGTATTAATTTCGCATCTGGATATTTGTTAGGATCTTTATCAAAAACACCATCTGTTATTCCTACAAGAATAATTCTTTTAGAATCTAAATCTCTTGATAAAAAATTTAAAATTTCTTCTGTAGAAATTATAGAACAGCCTCTTCTTACATCTATTACCACATCTCCATATACAACAGGAAGCAAATTGTATCTCAACATCATTTTCATAGGTTCCAAATACCAATGTTTGATTATACTTTCTTCTGCTATGACAGATGAAGAAGGATTAAAAGAAATGGCGTTTTCACCAGCTTCTATTAAAGAATCTACAACAATTCTGTTTAGATTTGCTGCTGCATCTTGAACTGCTGCTATTCCTTTGAAGCTCTCTTTATCTATTACTCCCAAATCTGTTCTGTAATCCTTTGCAGGTTTATGGGGAAATGAACCTCCGCCGTGTCCTATAATCAGTTTCAATTTTTCTTTTTCCTGTCTAGCTTCATATATTTCTCCTGCCAATCTTTTAATAACATCCGGTCTAGTAGTGAATGGTTTAGTTTTATCAGTAATTAAACTTCCGCCTAATTTAAGAAGTATGAGATTCTCCATAATATTACTTTATTAGTATTTTAAAAAATAAGTTTCTTAATCCCATCGGGCTTCTGATACTGAATTTTTATATTTCTCAAAAATTTCTTCTCTTCTGGGATCAGAAGGGTCTAAACTATTATATTCGATCGCTAATCTATTCATTTCTTGATCAGCATAACCTACACGCAATGGCCATGGAGTTACAATTAACTTATCAGGTAATTTTTTTTCTTTAGGCATAATATCACTTATTACTATTTAGTTATAAATATTTTTAAAGCTATCCTTTTTATATCTTTCTCTCAACCAGGTAATCAGCAAAAGCTTTTAGCTTTCTTTTAGCATCTGATTCTGGAAGTAATTTATCAACTCCTTTCCATGCTTCTCTTATCATCTTCCTAGATTTTTCTTTTGCATATTCTACAGAATTGTATTTCTTAATTATTGCTATTGCCTCGTCTCTTAAATCCTGATCAGTTGTGTGCATGTCAAGAATTTCTAATAATCTTTTTCTATCTTTTTCATTTGCTTTTCGTAAACTTCTTATAACTGGCAAACTTCTTTTTCCCTCAGTTATATCTTCTCCCAAACCTTTTTTATCAGTGAATTCTCCTTCAACCAAATTCAAGACATCATCCTGTATCTGAAATGCAATTCCAATTGTTTCAGCATAATTTCCTATTTTTTCTGTTAACTCATCATCTGCACCTGAAAGTATTGCAGCAATTTTAGCTGACATCCTAGCCAAAGTTCCTGTTTTGAATGCGCACATCTGCAAATATTCTTCTTCAGTTAAATTATCTGCATTACACATTCCATTGTGCCATGCTATATCCATTGCTTGGCCTAAACTCAGGTTTGTCATTTCTCTAATATAAGTCTCATGAACTTTAAGCAGAGTTTCTGAATCAAATTTATCTCTATGTTTAAGCAAAGGTAACATTGGGAGGTAGTACATCATATTTCCAGTATTAATAGTTACATCTAAACCATAAATTTTGTAAGTGCATGGTTTGCCTCTTCTTAGTTCACTTCTGTCTTCAATATCATCTATAAATAATGTCCCATTGTGAATGATCTCTGGTATTACAACAAAATCAAAAACTTTATCCTTATCTCCTCCTAAAGCTTCAACAGTTAACAAAAATAAACTTGGTCTCCATCTTTTTCCACCCCTGTCCAAGAATTCCCATATAGGTTCGGTGATGGTTTTGTTTACACAATCTAGATTGAACTTATACTTAGGTTCTCCAAAAACAAATTTCATGAAATCCATGTCAAATTTTTTAGGAATCCACCTTTCAATTCTTTTGTCTATGGTAGGTTTTTTTTCTGCTAATAGTTTTTTAATATCAATCTCAGACATTTTTACAACCACTTAAAAATTAACTTATTTTAAGTAGATAACTGATGTTTATAAATGTTATATGTCTATTCGACAATAAGTTAATCATTTTCTAAAAGGTTCTGCACGTTTCCACAAAAATTCATAATAGGATTTTACCAAATTTATTAAGGCTGGGTTATTCGACCATATGAATTCAGAGTCATGTTCATTATCTACTCTTAAACAAATTTCTTTGTCATCAACTAAGCAAATACGTGGTTGAATTTTCAGTGGCATCATTTTTATTTTAACATTGTGTGAAGAATACCACTCTGCTCTTGCTGAATTTAGTTTTTTAAGTCCATTTGTTATACTTAATAATCTAACATCAATTCCTCTTTTGGCAGTATTTATGATTTGTTGATCCAAATCTGGAATCCTAGAAAATTCCTTGGTCATGCCGTAAGCATAATTTCTTGCATTTTTTAACATGATTGAAACTTTTTCCAAAAAATTCTTTTTGCCTTGACATATCCATATGCTTCCCAAAGGTTGTTGTTTTGTGGTTCTTTTTTTAATTTTTTTCAAAACTTCTCCTGCTTTTTTTTCTAAAGTATTAACATTTTCCTTTTTTTTCTTAATTATTTTTTTCACAATATGAGAAGCATCTAAAACTTTGTATTTTTTATATTTACCATTTAAAGAAATTTCTAGTATTGATTTTGATTCAAGTTTGTTTAATATTTCATAAACTTTGGAATATGGAATTTCAGTATTTTTACTTATATCTGAAGCTGTTAATGGTCCTTTTGTAGATAAAACTAAAAAAACCCTTGCCTCATAATCACTAAATCCAAATTCAATTAAATCGTTAACAAGATTTTTATCCATATTTATCCTCTCCTTACTAAAGGTGTTACAACATTAAGATTGGTTATTGGAAGTGGTACTTCTCTTGCATCAGTATTTAAGAATTTTTTAAATTCTTTTGCTAAATCTTTTCTATCAATGTATTTTACATTTCCTTCTACGCGTCCAATTTGATATGCAGTTGCAGGTCCTCTCAAAAGATATGAAGCTGTTGGATATCTTAAGAAAGGTAAATCAGTTAGTTTCTTATCTCCAGCCCCACAAGAAAGTTTATCAAATTTATTAAAAATAAATTCTCTAGTTTCATTAGCCCTTTCTTCAGCATCCCATAAAGGTTCTATTATATCACCTGTAAAATAACCTCTTCCATCAGTTCCTAATACAGTTCCATGAACTTCAATTTCTACATTAGGTATATGCTGAGCTATTTTATTTTTAACATATAACTTTGCAGCACTTTCTTCACCGCCTGTAAAAATTTTAAATTTTGCTGCTGGAACTTTTTGAAGAATTTTCAAAAAATTTTTTGTTGGTTTATCTAATTCTGTTTCTTTCACCACTTTAAGCGTAGCACTATGCCAATCAAAAGTTCTTACAGCAAAATCACATAAATTTTGAGTTATTTCTTCTATTGTATTTCTATATCCAATTCCAGTTTTTTCTAAACTGTTCAAAACTTCTCTTAAGAGACATTTATATCTACCATATTTTCCACTTCTATCTAGGTAATCTATATTGGCTACAGAAAGATTCTTATATTTAGGATTAACTAAAGTACCATCAAAATCAAAGACCCCATGCAGTTTATTTCTATTATAATTTAGGATATCAATAACTTTAAATTCCCACATATTTTACCACTTACAAATAGTTATAAACTAATCTTTAAAAAGCTTATTTCTTTTTAAAAATAACATATTTTATGAAATTCAGAAAAATCCAAGAAGGAAAGATAAATTTTTATGTTCCTAAAGGAAGAATCTACGATGCTCCTGTATTTTTCAATCCAGAAGCGGAGTTAACCAGGGACATCTCAATTTCAGCAATCCAGGTCTTTCAAAAACAATTCAAAAACAAAATAACAATCTGTGATGCATTAGCAGGAACAGGAATAAGAGGCTTAAGATATGCAAAAGAAATAACAGGAATTAAAAAAGTCATTTTAAATGATAAAAACCCGAAAGCAGTAAAACTAATAAAGAAAAACATCAGAGAAAACAAGCTTTCTAGAAAATGCATATCAAGTAAAGAAGATGCAAACATATTATTAAGAAAGAATGTTTTTGTTGTAATTGATTTAGATCCTTTTGGTTCTCCTAATATTTTCATGGATTCTGCTGCAAGATCTATTTATCATAAAGGATTTTTATGCGTAACAGCAACTGATCAATCAGCTTTAGCAGGAACTTATCCAGAATCTTGTTTAAGAAAATATGGAATAAAATCAATTAAAACTGAATTTTATAATGAATTGGGAGTTAGAATCTTGATTTCTTTTATAATATTAAATCTAGCAAGATATGACAGAGCTTTCATACCTTTGTTATCTTTTTCTACAAAGCATTATTACAGAGTTTTTGGAAGAGTTGAACATGCAGGAAAAATAGCAAATCTGTTAAAAGATTTTGGTTATGTTAATTATTGTCCCAAATGTTTGGAAAGAAAGATTGGAAATATTGAAAAAATTGATAGTAAAAAGCATGTTTTTGAAAATTGTGGTTTGATTTATTTAGGAAAAATATTAAATAAAAAATTCTGCAAAAAAGTCTTAGCTGATATAAGAAAAAGGGATTTTAGATTGAAAAAAGACGAGGAAAAATTATTAAAAATGTTAATAGAAGAAGCTGAAATGCCTGCTTTTTATTATGATTTGCATTCTTTGGCTAAAAAATTAAAAACAAATATTCCTAAAACGGAAGTTTTAATTAAAAAACTTAAAAAAAGGGGTTTTAAAGCATCAAGAACTCATTTTTGCTCAACTGCAGTAAAAACTGATGCTGGTTATAAGAAGTTTTGTAAATTAACATAGTTCTCTATTTTGCTGTAAAATGAACCTTTTTTCTATTTTTTAGTCTATTAAAAATAGGACAATTTCCCACTTTAGTCCAAAAGCACAAAGGCCCTAAACAAGTTTTGGTTCCTTTGTAATAAAAACAAGTCTTAACAGTATCCCTAATTCTTATTACAGTAGGTCTTTGAGGTTTTAGTTTTCTAAACACGAAATCACCCTGAGGAAACATAATAAATCACTTTATCACTTATCCGTAATGAATATATAGATAGAAAGATTTATAAAACTATCGTTCAGTAGTAAAAACTAAAAAGAAATTAAAAACCTTTTTAAATCAATTTTGCCTTGTTTTATTTCTATTCCTTCTTTTTTAAGCAATTTAATATGCTTGCTAACTACTCTTCCATCAGAGTATACAACTCTATAACAAGGATATTTTTCTGGAAAAGGATTCTTACTTAAAAATCTTCCAGCAGTTCTTGGATGAATTCTTAGCTTTTTGGCAACAATCTTATATGTAGTAACCTTACCTTTAGGAATTTTTGTTAATAGAATTTGCAGTTCTCTCATTTTATCCATTTAGAATCTCCTAACAGGTCCAGCAACAAATAATCTATATCTAATATTATTCCCTTCTAATTCTTCCATAATTCTTTTAATAACAGCACTTTTAGGATCTGGCATTAATTTTATTCTTTTCTTAATATCTTCAAAACTCTTAAATTCTCCATTCTTCCTCTCTTTTATTACATCCCACATATGCTTCTTGCCAACTCCAGGTAATAGCTCTAATTGGTGTAATCTTGTGGATATTGGACGTGCATTATTAAAGAAATTAACAAATCTCTTCTCATTGTCTTTAACTAATTTTTCAACTAAAAAAGGCAATTCTGACTTAGCAAAGCTTGTTAGGTCTTTAACAGTTATTCTTCTCTTAATATGATCAATATGGTCTCTTTTTGAGTTTCCAATGTAAACTGTATCATTGGGTTTTAATGTAACATCTCTTTTAACCACAACCTCTAAAAGAGAGAAATGTTTGATGCCTAAAACTTGGGCTAGTGGTTCCTGCCTACCACTAGCATGCCCTCTTGGAAGGAAATCCAATACTATAACGTTTTCATCTTTTAGAATTGGCATAAGCCATCACTATTTAGAATATTTTTTAACTATTTCCAGTATTTTTTTAATTTCCTTATCTTTTAGACTAAATTTCTCCCTTGCAAATATCATTCTTAATTCATCTGGAGTTTTGGGGGTTAGATCAAGGATTTTAACCATAGTCTCATCAGACATTCTAAGAACTTGTGACAATTCTTCTAAAAACTTCTTAGCATCAGAAGCAGATATTTTAGAAAATTTATTTAAATGATCTAAAGCAAGTTTTTGCTCATAACTTAGCTCTTTTTTCTTCTCACGACTAAGCATAATCTTCTTTGCTTCAGACATTCCTGTTGGTTTTACTTTTATTACCTTCATAATTATCTTATTAAAGTTAGAGACCGAAGTTTTTAAATATTAGAGTAAGTCATTTTCTTAGGTGTTTTTTTCTAACACTCTTTCCGGGTTTAACAACTCTTCTAAATCTAGCACAGCTTGGACAAACATATATTTTTCTGCTAAACATGTGAACATTATATCTTTTGATTTGTTTTCTTAATACTGGGTCAGATATTCTAAATCCTTTATGTTTTATAAAAGCTTTCCATCGAGGAACACTTTTTCCACAAAAACCACATTTAACAAAACCTTCTTTCCCTCTTCTTTTAGTATGGGCATAAGATCTTTTGTATGGTGCTGTGCTTATTGGCAAGAAAATCACCTCTATATTAATAGCATAATAGACTTTATAAAAGTAAAATTTAAAATCTTTAAAAAGAATGAAGAAAAAATGTTGAATATGTTAAAAGAAAGATTGAAAAAAATTGGCCCCTGTTTATGGGAATTGCCTAAAGCAGCAAAACCAGGAATGAAAGTTCCAGCTTGGTTATTCCTGTCAGAAAAACTATTAAAAAATGTTGAAGAAGGAGCAGTTGAACAAGTTGCAAATGTCGCATTTTTACCAGGAATATATAAGCATTCAATAGCTCTTCCAGACATGCATTTCGGATATGGATTTCCTATTGGAGGAGTTGCTGCTCTGGATTATGAAAATGGAGGATTATCACCAGGAGGAATTGGCTTTGATATTAACTGTGGTGTAAGATTATTAAGAACTAACTTGAATGCAGAACAAATTAAATCAAAAACACAAGAATTATTAGAATCTATTTTTAGAAATGTTCCTTCTGGAGTAGGAAGAAGTGGAAAAATTAGATTAAGTACATCTCAATTAGATGAAGTTTTGGCTAATGGAGCAAAATGGGCAGTTGAAAATGGTTATGGTTTAGAAAAAGATTTAAATCATTTGGAAGAGAATGGAAAAATGGAACAAGCAAACCCAGAAAAAGTTTCAATGAACGCAAAAAGAAGAGGGGCTCCCCAGTTAGGTACTCTAGGTGCAGGAAATCATTTTCTAGAAATTCAAAAAGTTGATAAAATATTCTTGCCAGAAGTAGCAAGAGTTTTTGGAATAGAAAAAGAAGGACAAGTAACAGTAATGATTCACTCAGGAAGTAGAGGATTGGGTCATCAAGTTTGTACTGATTATATAAAATTATTAGAAAGTAGGTTTCGTGACTTATTAAAAAAATTGCCAGATAGAGAATTGGTCTATGCACCTTCAGGAACAAAAGAATGTGATGATTATTTTTCTGCCATGTCATGTGCTGCTAACTTTGCTTTTACAAACAGACATATGATAATGCATTGGGTAAGAGAAAGTTTTGTTAAAACTTTAGGAATGAAACTAGATGATATGGGATTAGATTTGATTTATGGTTTGTGTCATAATATTGGAAAAATAGAAGAGCATCAAATAAATGGAGAAAAAATAAAAGTTTATATTCATCGTAAAGGAGCTACCAGAGCATTCCCACCTGGTCATTTAGAAATACCAGAAGATTATCGAAACGTAGGACAACCTGTTCTGCTTCCAGGCTCTATGGGTTCTGCAAGTTATGTTTTAGTAGGATCCGAAACTGCAAAAGAGACTTTCTATTCTACAGCACATGGAGCTGGAAGAGTTATGTCAAGACGCGGAGCTTTGAAAAGATTTAGAGGAGAAAAGGTTAAAGCATCGTTAGCTCAAAAAGGAATTTTGGTAAGAGCTGCAAGTTGGAAAGTTATAGCAGAAGAAGCACCTTCGGTCTATAAAGAAATAGATGAAGTAGCAAAAGTAACAGAAGATTCTGGAATAAGTAAACGTGTTGTAAGATTATTACCTTTAGGTGTTGTAAAGGGTTAAATATCAACTATCACTCTAGCTTTCCATGTATCATTTTTTTCTATTTCCATTTTATGATAAGTAGCAGCCTTCACTTCTGCTCTAGTTTCATGTTTATCTGGGTTTATTTGTTCTCCCCAACAAGTTGCATCTAATTTGAAATTCTTCTCATCTATTACTACTTCAAATTTAGAAAAGGCCAGATTTTCTGCACCATAAAAAACCAAAAGCTCATTAAGCCATTCAAACAACAAACCTTTCAAGTCATCTGCTTGTGCCTCAACTTTTCTTTTAACTTCAGGTTTTATTTGTTTTGTATTTATCATAACTTCAAACATTGCCAAAGCAGAACTAGCAAAAAGTTCATTTAAGTCTTTTCCAGTTGCTTCAAATGCGCTATCAGATGTTGTTATATCTAAAAATCTAAATGACATAAGAATAGAATTGTTTTTTTAATTTTTAATAATTACTCAGTCCAGTTTACAATCCAGTGTTCAGTAACAGTATGATCCGAATCCATTAATACTTCACAGCCAAAAAAAGGCGGGTAACATGAAGAAGATATGCATTCCTCACCATCTTTTGTCCACTTTAAAGTTCCACTGCCTCTTAATTCATAAGCTAAAACACAAGCAACTGAATTACTATCAACTTCTAAAGAAAAAGGAGCCATTTGTGTTATATTGGATACAATTCCATTAATATTGTAATTAACAAAAACTGATAAATTAGAAGGATCAGATTGTATACGTAATGTGTATATTAGTGGCCCCGTTGGAGTAGTTTCTTCACCTCCACCACTTCCTCCACTTCCACCTTCTCCGCCTCCTTCACCACCTTCTTCTGGTCCAGCACCCTCAGTTCCAGATGATTCTTGTGGAGACCAAGGAAAGGTAAGGTTTCCAGGAGTTTCTGTTTCACCTTCTCCATCTTGTTGTTCGGGAGAGATAATGGGAACAGTTTGTGCAGGCAAAGAAGGATATAAAAAGTAAAAAATTATTAAATCTACACAAACAAAAAGTATAATAAAAATAATCCAATGTTTCTTTTTCATAATATTCAATTATATTTTCTGGTTATTAAAAGAAATATATTAATCAGTTTTTAAAGAATGAGTTTGTAAACGAGGATTTTCTAGAGGAGGGAGTTCTGGTAATTTTAATTCTTCTAATACTCTTTTAGAGCTTATAACAGTTTCCCTGACTTCGTCTCCAAGACTTAGTCCTAAAACATCTTTTGCGTATGTTTCAAAAACTTTAACTTGACTTGCCAAGTTTCTAGGCAAACCTGTCAAATTTTGGTATTTGGCTAACTCTTCTTTCAAATCTCTACCAACATCTCCAAGATAAATAAGTGAATTTCTTCCTGTTTCAAAGATATCACGCAAAGGCCATTCTGAAATCCTCCGTCTAGGTTCGATAATCACAGTTGCTCTTCTTCTCTTCTCTCTAGAGGGAGACATATGGATATGAGTAACTGTCACAGGTACTCGCTTAGTAAATATCCTTACACTTTCAGAAGTCTTATCAACTTCTACATTTATAGGATTATCAGAATTAGGTGTTGGCACATAACTTTTTCCATAAGGAAAAGTCTCAACTATTTTACGTTGTTCTTTTACTTTACTCAAAAATTCGTCCTCTTTGAAAACGTAATCAGGGCGGAAATCAAAATATTTTTGTATTTCTATATCTCTAAAGAAGGGCTGATCTGAAATTTCTTCTCTAAACCTTTGTTGTAGAGCATTTAACACACTATTTGTAAAAACATTTCTATCTTCTACAAAATTAGCAACTCCTACTAAATCGAAATCTTTATGACCTTTTTCACCAAAACGAGAATTTGTTTGTGTTAATATTTCTTTGTAAGTTTCTTCATTTAATCTTCTACCCTTTTTTTTAAGTCCTTCCTTAAGCTTAAAATAATCTGGTACATGACCATAACCGCCATCTCTCGATGGGTTATGCATATCTCCTACGCCAAATATCAAACTGAAATTATAATCTTCTCCAACCTCTTGGACAACCTTTACAGCAAAAGGCCAGGTTGAAACTTTTTTTGATTCTATTGATAGTTTATTTCTAAAATCGCTTAATACATTTTTGTGTGAATATCCTCGAAACATTTTTTTCACCGAAAATATATTTTGATTAATCCTTCTCAAAGAGTAAAAAATTAGGTATTTTCTATTAGAATGCTAAACTTTAAATAAGTTTCACAAAAACTATAGTTATTTACTTTAAATAATTAATTGTTTTACGATTAATTTGGTGAAAAATATGCAGGAAGCCGAAATAGAAGCATTATTAAAACATTTGGGATTTACAGAATATGAAGCAAAGGCTTATTTAACTTTAATTATTTATGGAACTCTAAATGCTGAAAAGATATCAAGAGTCGGTAATATACCATTACCACGTGTTTACGATACGATGGGAGGACTAGCAGACCGTGGATTAGTTTTTGTTTCAAAAACAAGACCGCAAGAATTCAAAGTTGTAAATCCAAAACAACTTCTTAGTCTATTAAAAGAAGATGAAAAGAAAAAAATGGAAAAGAAAATTGAAAAAATTGAAACTATTATGCCACAGCTCCTACGTTCAATACCTGCTAAACCAATAAAAGGTGAGGTCGAATCAGAAGAAGTTATAGCCACAGTTAAAAGAAAATTAAACATGGAGAAACTTTGGTTTGATTTTCTTTCAGAAACAAAATACGAAATCTTAGTATTTGCGGGTGATCTTTCATGGGTAGAGAAAACTTCTACAATTATTAAAAAATCGATTAAGAGAGGTGTTAAGTACAAAATTTTATGGTGTAGAACTGGAAAAAAGATTATTTCTAGAGTTAAAAAACTAATGAAAATGGATATTGAATTACGTTATGTTGATACAGGTGATATAAGAGGAGTAATACTAGATAATAAAAAAATATCTTTAGTTCAAAAAATTGATTCTGAAAGGGATCTTACAACTATTATAATAACCAATAGACTGATAACAAACATTTTTAGGAGATACTTCATGCATTTATGGGATAAAGGAATGCCTTTAAAAAAGTTCTTGAAAAAAAGTTAAATAAATTACTAATCGTTCTTTGTCGAATATATCTATACATTTACTACTGGTAACGAGTAAGTTTATAAAACAAAAAAACAATAATATTATATTGTGGCATTACTATGGAACGCAGTAAAAAAATTATTTTTGTATCTCATTGTCTTTTAAACCAAAATGCAAGAGCTCTAGGAAGGGAGAAATTTGCTGGATCATTTAAAGACTTGTTAGAGTTATTTGCAGCATCTGGCGTAGGAATAGTTCAATTACCCTGTCCTCAATTAGATTTTAATGGTGGATTAAATAGAAGAGTAAGTTCAAAATCTTTTTATGAGTCAAATGGATACAGAAAACAATGTCATAAATTATCTATTAATCTTATAAATCAGATAGAAAATTATCTTAGAAATAATTATCTTGTAGTTGCTATTTTAGGTGTAGAGCTCTCTGCCACTTGTGCTGTTCACCAGGTAAAAAGCGGTAGAAAGAATGTTCCTGGAAAAGGAATCTTGATAGAAGAAATAGAAATGGAAATGCAAAAAAAGAATTTTCAAGTCCCGATAATAGGGATTAATATTGATAATATTTACAGTTCTATAGAAAAGGTTCAATCCTTATTAGATTTTTCTTAATTCACATTTTTTCTAGAATAGGTATGCCTAACAATTTTAGACCAGTTTCTAAAACTGTTTTTACTGCATCTACAAGTTTTAATCTTGCATTCTTTAAATTTTCTTCAGAGTTTAAAACTGGTAAAGTTTGATAAAATCTATTAAAAGCATCTGACAATTCATACAAATAATTTGCTACATAATGTGGTTTTAATTCTTTCAAAACTTTTTCTAAAATTTGTGGATATCTTGAAAGTAATTTTAAGATTTCTTTTTCTTTTTCATCTTTTAGATATTTTGAATCAAAATGTTTTATCTTTGCTTTTTTTAATATAGAGTTTGCTCTTGCATATGTGTATTGAAGATAGGGGCCTGTATTGCCATCAAATTTTAAAACTTCGTCCCAAACAAATATAACATTTTTTTCAGGACTAACTTTTACTACACTATATCTAACAGCTCCAACAGCAACTTTTTTTGCTCTTTTTTCTTTTTCATCTTTAGACAATTTTGGATATCTTTTTTCAATTTCTTTTAAAGCTTTTTCATAAACTTCTTTAATAAAATCTCTTAATAATACTAGTTCTCCTTTTCTAGTACTCATCTTTCCTGTTGGTAATAAAACAAAAGAATAATGAGTAACTTTCGGTGGTTCGTATCCTAAAATTTTAAGAGCTGCTGATAATTGTTTAAAATAAAGTTTATGATCTTCTCCCAAAATAACTATGTTAAGATCTTTTGCTCTTTTAATTTTGTCTATAGTATATGCTATATCTTTCAAATTATACAAACTTGTTCCGTCCGACCTTAATAAAACAAAGGCAGGAGATTCCATTGGTATGTCAAAACCTTTTAAATCAAGAACTTTTCTACCATTTTCATCTGTGAATATCTTATCTGTTTTTTCAAGTTTTTCTAAAACCTCATCAGTCTTTTTATTAATGATATAGTCACTTTCATAATCAAAATAATCATAATTTATACCCAGTTCAGATAATATATCTGCCTGACCTTTAACGCATAAAGAAACTATTCTCTTAAACAAATCCATAGTTTCTTTGTGTCCTTTCTCAAATTTTAAAAGGATTTCAAAAACTTTTTTTTCATCTTCAGGATTTTCTTCTACTTTTTTACTTGTTTTAATATATATTTCCAACAAATCTTCAAACTTTAATTTTTTAATATCTTCACTCATAGCACCATAAACTAAAGTAGCTATTTGTTTTCCAACATCATTAACAAGATAATGAACTTCTGTCTCATAACCTAGAAATTTAATTAACCTAACCAAAGAGTCTCCAATAATAGCGTTTCTTGCTCTACCAACATGTGGGGAAGCATTGGGATTTATACTTGTATGTTCAATTAAAGCTTTCTTATCTTTTATTGTAAATCCTCCATATTTCTCATCTATAATTTTTAATAATTCCTGACCAAATTCTTTCCAATCAACATAAAAATTTATATAAGACCTCATAGCCTCTATCTTTTCAATATGTTTTACCTTTAATTTTTTAGCTAATTCTTTAGCTAATTCTTTAGGGTCTTTTTTTAATCTTTTAGATAGAGAAAAGCAAGGATAAGCAAAATCTCCATATCTTTCTGGTTCTTCTATTTCGTCTATACTTACATCTAATGTTTTTGCTATTTCTTGTTTTAAAGATAACCATAGGTTTTGCATAAAAATCCTATAATATTATTGATTTTAACTAAATAAGTAATCTTTTTCTTAAAGGTTTAACAATTTTTACCTATGAAAGGACAGACTGGTTTTGAGTACTTAATGATTTTTTCAATAGTTATAGTCTTAGTATTAATTTTAGTAACTTTTGCTGGACAACTTACTGAAAGAAATAAAGAAGAAATAAGAATATCAAATGCTATGGCAGTAGTAAATGAAATAGTAGACACGGCAAACATAGTGAACACACAGGGAAAACCCACGTCTCTGACATTAACATCTGTTTATATTCCCGAAGGAGTAGAATCAATAGATATTACTGGTAAAACTATTTTAATGAAAATTAGAATAGGTGGTGGCATAAGTGATATTTTTGCAACATCAAAGGCAAATTTACAAGGTTCTATATCAAGCACTCAAGGAATAAAGAGGATAAAAATAAAAGCAGAGGATAATTATGTTAACATCACAGAAGTCTGAAGTTTCAATAGAATTTATTAGTTTAGTTGGTTTTATATTAATTATTTTTATTGTTATTTTAATTACTGTTGGTCTTAAAAACGATGAAATAGCTGAATCAACTGTTTTTTCAGATGCACAAAAAATTGCTAATTTAATAGCAAATGAAATTAATTTTGCAGCTAGTATAGAAGGCTATTACAGAGAGTTTACACTACCTTCAAAACTTATAGACAATATAGAATATAATGTTTCTATTAATACAAATTTGAGGTTTGTTGAAGTTAAATGGAATGGTAAAAATGCTGTTTCTCGCATAATTACAGAAAATATTAATGGAGAAGTAAAACCTGGATTGAATAGAATTAGAATTAAAAATGATGAGGGGTTGGTCTTAATTGAAAGCTGAATTATTCTCCTCGGATTTTGTTATGGGATTATTCATATTTTTAATAGGAATAGTTATATTTGAGGTATTTTATAGTAACCTTTACGCAGAAATAAACGATTATGGGATTCGTGATGACATACAAGCAAAACTTAATAGCATAGCAGATTTTTTGGCAACAAGTACTGGTTATCCAGAATACTGGGACAATAATACTGTAAAAGTTATAGGACTTTTTAATTCTGGTTTAATAAACTTAACTAAATTTAATGAACTTCAAAAAATAGAATACCACACTGTAAAAAAAATGATGGGTGCTGGAAGTTATGAAATTTATATTGAAGTTCAAAATGAGACGGGAGACCTTATAAATGATTATAAATATGGTACCAAAGAAGGTGAAAATGCTAATCAAGTTTTTTATGTAAAAAGATTAGGTTTGATCGATTGGAATGGCAATGTAACAAAGGCTATTTTAAATGTTGGTGTTTGGTTATGAGAGGTATTATTTTTACTTTAGATGCTTTGATAGCCCTTGGCATAATAATAGGACTAATAACTGGTTTAATTTTCTTCAGAACAAAGATAGCATCACCTTATCTAGCTTCCCAACAACTACATTTCATATCAGAGGATGTATTAACAGTTTTTTCTAACTCTAAACTCAGAGATGTTGTTGATAATCAAACTTTATTGGATCAATATATATCAGATGGTATTTTAAATCAAAGTGATTTAGATGAAAAAACAATAGATGTTATAGGTGCTCTATGGTCTGCTGGAAATGTATCTGAAGCAGCAAATCTAACAAAAGATATTTTAGATGATTTTATTCCAAGTAATATTGGTTATGAATTTCTGATAGACAATGATCCCATTTACAATTCTTCAGACACAACAAGACCAAGTTATGGAGATTCAACAATAGAAATTTCTTCTGGTAGAATTGTTTCTGGTTATGAAAAAGGTAAAGCTACAAGAGGATATGTTGCAAGAGCTATAGCAAGAAGAATAAATAAAAATAATACGCTTGTTGTAATGGGCGATCTCATAACTACTAGTGTAGCAAGTGCCCAAAATAAAATAAATATAAGTTATATTGCAGACCTGCCAGATGATGCTACTATTCTAGATACTTATTGGTTTATAGAAGCTACTTGGGGAATTAAAAATAAATTTAGTTGTTGGATGAATGGTGAAAAAATAGATGGATGTGAAGGAGCAATAGGTAATACAAAATTAGAATCTGGAGATTATATAGACCTTCTACAGCCTGGACACAATATAGGTAAAATAGTTTATAGAAAATTCTCGGATGAACCAACTGCTGGTGATGATGGAGCAACACATTTAGTTATAACGTATAACACCTCTCAATTATCAACTCTCCAAGAATTTGGAAAACAATATTTTCAAACTACGATTTCAGAAGCACCTATAGAATATAAAAAACCAATATTCACAATTAATGATATTTATAACATGAGTATTCATATTAATCTTACCAATACAACAGAAGTTAAAAATGTGACGTTAAAGTTCATGTGGAATGGACAAGGTTATAATATAAGTATAAAAAATGTTACAAACGGCACAGTAGATTGGAATGATACAGAAATAAAAAGTGTTTTGAACTCTAATGGAATTTCATATGATCTCTTGACTGGCAGATATTTCTGGTTTATTGTTGAAATTGATCCTTATAGGGGAGATGAAACAATGAGTTATGAAAGAAAAATAGTTGGTGAAGATTCTTATGTAAGTCTCAATTATTCTAAAATTCTCGACATAGGAGCAATATATAATTATATTGATATGACAAGAACACTTACAGATTATATTGCTGAAGATGTTGATCCTAACTTTGGGATGTCGGGTTTTTATAGGTATATCAGATGGGACTTTAATTTAACAAGTAAAATTCCTTTAATGGCTAGATGGCAATATCCATGGGGCCATTGGGCTGGGTGGGATCCATTACAACTTGTAAGAGCAAATAACATTACGATTTATAATCACGACCCAACTAATGCATCGAGTGATCCTTTTATGAAGGCATTTGTTAGATTTGGTTATAATGCTAATCCATATGGTGTTCTTATTAGTGATGATAATAAATTTGAACTTAATTTCAGTGATGGTTATTCCATTAATCCTGCAGATTCTTTTGGAGATACTACATTTTTAGTACCAGCATCTGTAGGTTATGGCGATTTATTTGAAAATGAAACTGATGCAGTTGATGATGCAGTCCAACGGTTGCAGGACGTATTAGGTGAAGACATTTCAGTTATGGAATTGATCGTAGATGCTGTTAGAATTGGTGGTGTTCCTTATATGTGGGGACCAGTTAGTGCAAGAGTTAAAACGTGGGTGTAGTGATGAGAGGTTTGCTTTATAGTATAATGGCGGCTTTGATTATTATTCCATTATTCAGTATCATATTTTTCTATTCTCAAATAGGACAAGAAAACATTGACATTAGTATAAGAGCTAATGAACTTAAATATTTTGTAGACAGTATTGAAGCTGATTTAAATAGGTTCATGGAAATAACAGGAAAAAGAGCTTTAATATCAGCTGTATCTAATATTACGGTTAGTGGAATTCCTCTTGATGACGCACAAATAAGACTGAGGGAGTTAATAGAAAACGGAACCTTAAAGGGCGCACCTTCTCCACTTGTTGATACAGATAATTTAAATACATGGGAAGGAAAAATTGGAACATTGGCAAGTAATTCTGGTTTTTATCTGACTTTTGAAGTTTTAGAAATGAATGTAACACAAAATGATAGTTTTAATATTTTATTTGAAATTAAGGGTTTTGTAAATATTTCTGACCTGAATGCAAAAATGGGTGTTATAAGAAATATAACCGCAACATCTATTGTTTCTATAGATAATATAGAAGATCCTCTATTCCCATTAAATACATTAGGCAGAGTATTTAGAGTAATAAGGTATTATAATTTTACTAATTATGCAAAAGATATAGTCCAAGGAACCAATGCTTCCCTTACTTCTGTTAGTGGAAATGCAACAATAATTAATTCATCCGATCTTACTGTTTCAGACGCTGATAAAATTCTTGTAACAGATATTATTGCGGACAGTAAAATAGGTATTATTATTGGATTTAAAGGAGTTGTCGCAGAAAGTGATTATGTTCCTGCTGGATTTTCAAAACCATATATTGTCGGAGCACCAAACGCAATGTCTTTAATTCAAGAAAACGAAAGAATATATTTAGATCCTAGACTATACACAAAAAAAGTTTGGGATTTGCAAAACTTAACTTCAGCTATACGAAATGGTTATTACAAATCTTCTGATAAAGGACCAAGTTTTTTAGACAGATTGGAAGGTAGATTAAGTCTTTCAGACAAATATAATAATTATGGTTTAGAATCATTTGTTGACTTACCAGAAATATCTCAAGCAAATTTAGAAGTAGATTATACATTAAGTTGTGTTGATTATGAATATTGGAAAAATACTACAGGTAGATCTATAAGAAATGGAGCTCCAGGCGATCCTTATGATCCGGTATTTAATTGGTTTAAAATAGATCTATTTCATCAAAATATTTATGGTGTAAATGAACTATAATTTGAATAGGGAATTAAATGGTTAATATTAAAGAAATGATTATTGAAACCCCAATAGATAAACTTATAAGATTAGTTAAAGAGAGGGAAAAAATAACTTTTAGTGAAGCAGCTGAAGCTCTCGGTGTTAATCAAAAACAAATAGAACAATGGGTAAGAGTTCTAGAAGAACGTGATTTCGTAGAATTAAGATATCCAGCAATTGGAGAACCGATTATAGTTCTCAAAAAAATTAAAGAAAAGAAAATAGCTAAGAAAATTGAGAAGGAGAGGGAAAAAATTGAGAAAAAGACAGAAAAATTTGAAGAAAAAATAATAGAAACTGAAAAGAAAATAGAGGTATCGCACAAGAGTGTCTCCAAATTAGAAAAGGAGTTGCATAAAAAATTAGAGGGTGTAGAAAAAAATCTTAAATTTTTAGAATCTTTAGAGGGCAAAAAACAGGAAGTGATAAAAGGAACAAAAGAAATAGAAGATGTAACAAAAAATGTAACAAAAAGCTTTGAAGAATTAAAATCAAGCGTAGAAAAGATGGACCAACAAATAAATGAAAAAATTAAATTTATAGAAGCTCATGAAGACCAAATAAAAAATTTGGAAGAGTTCAGAAATGAAATAAAAGAGGATATAGAAAAGCTGGATGCAGAAATTAAACTAACAAAACTTATTTTAAAAGGTAAAAAAATGCCTTCTGTAAATCCATTAAAAAGATTATTCGGAAAGCATGGTAAAAAAACTGAAAAAGTGAAAAACAAACATAAAAAACTGCACAAAAAAGTTTCCAATATGAAAGAAAAAGTAAAAAAGAAGAAAAATAAAGCCAAGAAAAGGTCAAGTATTTATAAGGATTTTTGGTGAATTTGGTGAATAAATGGTAAAAGATATAATCGATAATTATCAGATAGAATCAGACAAAGTACCTGCAAAGATTAGTATAATAAAAAGACCAGAAGAATATACCCCTGTTTATGAAGTCAAGTTCCCAACAATAGAGCCTGCAACAAGAGCAATATTAGATTCTATAAAAGAAAAACTAATAGAAATTGTAAAAATAGAAATAAGCGAGATTTTAGATCCTAAAGCCATGGAAAGCATTAAAAAGAGGTTCTTAGAGAGTGCTATTGAAACCATTTCTAAAGAAATGCCTAAAGTTTCAGACGAAGAGAAAAACATATTGGCTGGATATCTTGTTCATGAAATGCTTGGTTTAGGAAGGCTTGAGGTTGTATTAAATGATGACAACTTAGAAGAACTAGTTATAAACAATTCTACTGAATGCGCTTGGGTATTTCATAAAAAATTTGGATGGTTAAAAACAAACATAATGATTCCATCAGAGGAACAAATATACAATTATGCAAGTCTAATTGGAAGAAAAATTGGTAGAGAGATAACTAATTTAAGTCCATTAATGGATGCTCATTTAATAACTGGAGATAGAGTTAATGCTACTCTGTTTCCGATATCAACAAAAGGAAATACCATAACAATAAGAAAATTTAGAAGAGAGCCTTGGACAATGATAGATTTCATAGACCCTATGTATAAAACACTTACAATGGAAATAGCTGCCCTGTTATGGTTATGCATGCAGTATGAATTAAACATATTAGTTGCTGGTGGAACTGCTTCAGGAAAAACTTCAGTATTAAATGCTTTAATGCCATTCATACCACCAAACCACAGAATAATCTCAATAGAAGATACAAGAGAATTAAGACTTCCAGATTTCTTGCACTGGATTCCTTTAACAACAAGAGAACCGAATCCAGAAGGAAGAGGGGAAATAAAAATGTTAGATCTATTAGTGAATTCATTAAGAATGAGGCCTGATAGAGTTGTTGTAGGAGAGATAAGAAGACAAGCAGAAGCTGAAGTTTTATTTGAGGCAATGCATACTGGCCATAGTGTTTATGCAACTTTACATGCTGATACAGCTGAGCAAGTAATAAGAAGACTAACTAATCCACCTATTGATCTACCAGAAACTTTGTTAGAAGCTTTGCATTTAGTTATAGTTCAATTTAGACATAGAAGAAGAGGAATAAGAAGAACATTACAAGTAGCAGAATTACTTCCAGGAGGTGCAAGAGGTGAAGCTAAGGCAAGATTGGAAACATTATACAGGTGGAAACCTCAAACTGATAAAATAGTAAAAGTTAGGGACAGTATGAGGTTGATAGATGAAATAAGAATGCACACAGGAATGACAGACGAAGAAATGGAAAAAGATTTGGGGGAAAAGGAAACAGTCCTACAGTGGATGTTAGAAAATAAAATAAATACTGTAAATACTGTAGGAAAAGTTATTGCTGATTATTATCATGATAAAGAAAAAGTATTAAAAATAATTAATATAAAAGGTAAACCCGAGGAAATTCTTGGACCAAGCTTTATGAAAGAACTTAAAAAGGCTGTTTAAAATGATAATTCCTTTTGTTCCATTTCCACCTAAAAAAATGGCAAAAGAAGCAGTAACACATTTCTCAAAATTCGGAGATATAATATGTAAATCTTTTCCATCTTTAAAACTAACTCTTTATCAAGCTAAAATTGGGCTAAGACCAAGAGAATATGCATCCATGATTGTATTAACAAGTATTTTTTATTTTATATTATTGACACCCTTAATTTTTTGGATAGGTTTAGTTGCTGGCAAAATAGATTTTTTTCTTCCTTTTGTAGTCGGTGGTGTTTTTTCTCTTTTCATTTTCTTTTATTTAATACAATATCCAAGACTTGTTGCTAGCAGAAGAATGAGAATTTTAGAATCAGATTTATTAAATTCTTTACAACACATGTTAATAGAAATTAAATCGGGTGTTCCACTCTTTAATTCAATGATAAGCATAAGTATTGGTTATGGAGAAATAAGTGAAGAATTTAAAAAAGTAGTAAGAGAGATAAATGCTGGGAAACCTGAAATAAAAGCTTTAGAAGAGGCATCAAGAAGAAACCCTTCCCTATACTTTAGAAGAACTTTATGGCAATTAACAAACTCGATTAAAGCTGGAAGTGATGTTGGTGACGCTCTTGAAGCTATTGTTCACAATTTAACACAAGAACAGATAATAGCAATAAGAAAGTATGGCCGAGAATTAAGTCCCTACACATTAATTTACATGTTAATTGCAATAATTATGCCAACATTAGGAATAACATTTTTAATTATATTATCTTCTTTTGCAGGTATTGACATTCCGAAACTAATATTTCCTTTAATAGTAATTGCTTTAGCTGTATTCCAATACTTTTACATGGGAATAATAAAAACTAAAAGGCCTTTAATGGTGAGGTAATTGAAAGATATTTACTATTTAACTCCGAAAAGATATAGAGATTTTTTCAAGAAACAAATAAGGTATGCTGGAGTAAAAGAGTCTACTACAAACAGAATAGTTGGAATCTCATATTTCTTATCAATATTACTAGCTATTAATTTTTCTTTTATTTTCTTACTATTTGGTTTCGGCCCTCTAGGATTTTTAATGGGTTTGGGAATTGGTTTTGGTGTTATAATTTGCACTTATTTAATTTTCATGTTTGTTGCAGATTCAAGGGCCAATCAAATTGAAAAGGTTTTGCCTGATGCTTTGTTATTAATGTCTGCAAACATTAGAGCTGGAATGACTGTTGACAGGGCAATATGGCTCTCTGCAAGACCAGAATTTGGGGTTCTTGAAGAAGAAATTAAAAAGGTTGGTGCAAGAACAATGGGAGGAAAACCATTGAAAATAGCACTGACTGAAATGACAAAAAACATTAAATCAAAAATACTAAATAGGACAGTAAAATTATTATTAGAAGGAATTAAATCTGGGGGCGAGATAGCTCATTTATTAGAAGAAACTGCAAATAATATAAGAATCAATCAAACTCTTAAAAAAGAGATAAAGTCATCAGTAATGACTTACTCTATATTTATACTTTTTGCTGCTGTAATTGCAGCTCCGTTTTTATTTTCAATAAGTCTTTTCTTTGTTGATACAATGACAAGTCTTTGGGGTTCAGCAAGTTTTGGTGCAGGAGTAACAGGAACAACAATGGGCGTGGGAGGTCCATTCCAGAAAGCTAGAGGACCTCAAATAAATGTAGCTGATTTATTATGGTTTTCAATATCAACATTAGCTGTAACAGCATTCTTTGGTTCTCTATCAATAGGATTAATTCAAAGTGGTAAAGAAAAGAATGGATTAAAATTTATTCCAGTTTTACTCATAGGATCAATATCAGTATTATTGATATCTCAAATTGTTGTAAAGATGTTATTTGGAAGCTTTTTTGCTCTATAGTAATCTTTAAGTATCAAGTTAACAAAATAAAATATAAAATAGGAGGTATTAAAAATGAAAGGACAGACAGCAGTTGAGTACCTTATGACTTATGGATGGGCAATTTTGATAATTTTAATAGTAGCTGGAGTTTTAGCATACTACGGTATATTTGCACCAGGATCATTTGTGGGACCAAGTAAAAAGGGATTCGCAACAGTAGATATTATATCACCTTGGGACTTAGATTCATCGGATGTGCTAAGATTAACATTTGAAAATAGAGTTGGTGAAGCAATAAATATAACTAGTGTTTCTGCTGATGAAGGCACCACAGCACCAACTACGCCTACAGCTTGTGGTGGTTTGCCAGCTGGTGGTATACAAATAGCTGCAGGTGCTCGTTCAACTGTGACTTCATTCACATGTGGAGGCGCAAATGCAGGATCTACAGGACAACCGTATCAATTATACGTTATTGTAACTTATGACGCGGGAGCCATGACAGATTTGAAAAGTACAGGTACTCTGAGTGGATCAGTAAGCTAATAGTTTTCAATTATTTTAAATTTATTTTTTTATTGTTTTTTCTATTTCTTTTTATGAATTCTTTTTTTCCATTTTTCTAATTTTTTGAAATAGTCTTCAAATAGATAATACCACATACCTTTTGGCCAATTATCGCTTTTATATTCTCTTTCTATTTCTTTATCTGAATTATAAGCATGTTTTGCTTTTCCCAATTTCTTTCTGTTCTTATATCCATCAACATTAACGT
Organism: uncultured archaeon; assembly: GCA_964347265.1. Lineage (GTDB taxonomy): Archaea > Aenigmatarchaeota > Aenigmatarchaeia > Aenigmatarchaeales > Aenigmatarchaeaceae > CS1-C013. The sequence continues at coordinate 61,575 of CAYFXV010000003.1, forward strand.
CAAAGTCCTTTAATCTCACATCTCTCTTTTCCTTATCTATAACAATTGTTGAACTGATTTTTGATTGATACATATTATCTCCTTCTCTGTAAGTCATAAGTATAGAAATTGGCCTTATCAAGCACATCAGGCAGTCTATGCGATAAATCTCTTGCTATTCCTAAATCATTTGACTTAGTAGAACCTCTACCATGTATAGCTGAGAAATATTTGTTATTAGTGCACACAGAAGTGACGCTCATTTTACCATAATATTCGGGCATTATTTCCACCCCATGGACCTTTTATGAGCCTCATATGCTATTTGATTTGCTCTACTCACAGAATCAGCCAAACCCTCTGAAATTGTTATTGCTATATCTCTATCATTTGACCTGGCAGAACCCAGACCTTCTAATTTTGTGTAATCTTTTCTTGTTGTTATTGTACTTTTATTATGAAGTTTTCCATAATACGACATTACATCACCTCGCTTTGCACATAAGAAGCTGTATATTTTACATGATCTTTGTCTTTTCCCACAACTTTTAGACTTCTTTCAAAAGTTGTAGAATTTTTATTTCCACGTAAACTTCTATAGAATTCACTTTTTACATAATACGGAGATCTTTTATTTACCATAAAATCACAGAGGACTGAAATATCCTTGGTCTCTTCCATATTTTTTCTTAATTTGTCTGTCAAAGTCTTCTTCAAGAGAAGCAGTTACACTACAATAGTCTTTTGAAGCCTTTGTTTCTTTTATACCAAATGAATTCATAGCACCTATCAATCCTCTATTTCTATGAACTATAGAATGGTCAACCTGAGACCCACCATAATCTGTTTCAACTGTTGTTTTACCTCTTTCTGATCTAACTCTCATAGTCATTTTAACACCTCCTAAGAATTTTTTAAAAGAAGATCAAGCTTTTCTAAAGTTGAAAAAACGTTGTTTAAATTGGTTGAAATTATTGGAACTTGGAAATTTCTTTTTTGCATTTCGTTTTCAATTCCTTTTATTAAGATTCCTCTTCCAGGAATGTTCTTCCTACCATTGTTAATTCTATAAACACCACATATTGGAGAAAATTCTACTCCAAGAATTCCTAGAACTTTAAAATTCGCATCTAAATATTTCTTAATTGTATTTACAATAAAAGAAGAAGTTTTTTTACAATAATTCTTACAAATTTTAGCATTATTTTCATTTCTTATAAACCTTCCATTACATTCTATTTTTGGACAGGGTAATTGAACTATTCCTACGCCAGATTCAGTAAACAACCCTACTAATTCTTTTATTTTAGAGAATTTTTCTTTTCTTATACTCTGATTTAATATACAATGTGAGACAAAAATTATTTTTTCACTCATAAATCAAATATGGAAATAAATATGGCATATAGAATTCTGACTACTAGGGGTTGTAAAAAATAATTAAAAGAAACTAAAAGAAGCTACCTGAGAGTGGCCCACCAACAAAAGCTCCTATTAGAAACATGAATGCAAGACCTACTAATATAACTATGAGCACTGTTACAATACCAACTGGTACTAACCATGTAAGAACTGCTCTTCCTGTTGTATAATTATGGGCTTCCTTTAATGCCATTGTTAAAAGATACAAACCATAAGCCATAACTATAAGTGCTAAGAATATACCTGCAAGGGGAATCAAAAATAATATTGATGTTATAATACTCAATGGTGCATAGTAAATAGCATAAAGGTAAGATTGGGTTGTATAACTTCCTTTTCCACCGAACAACATAGCAAATATGTATAGTACACCTGATACTATTAACCAGTATAAAACAGCCATTATTGGTGCAAATATTAAAGTTGCTAAAAATACTATAGGACCTGTAAAAGCTGAAGCAATAGGAGAGAATTGACCTGCTAATACTGAACCAAAGACCATATCAATTAAACCTGTTATGAATCCTGTTATAAGACCTGCCACAGCCATGTGTAGAGCGCCTTCACCAAGATTTGCATTTTTCTTTTCTTTTTTAAATGTTTCTAAAGGCTTTGTTAAGCTGCCTATCCACAAATTAAAATTCAAATAATCACCCTATTCTATTAAATATAGTAATCCTCTTATAAAACTTACTTTTTATGTCTTTTTTCCAGATATACAGAAGTGTAAGAAAGAAGAAGCAAAGGCGTTGTTACAAAAGCTTCTAAAACTGAGCCAATGAATGAAAAAACAGTAGTTAGTCCTGAATTTATTAGAATGAAAATTATCATTAAACCCAAAATTGTCAAATAGCTTTTCTTTGAAACTTCAAAACTCTTACCAATAGAATCAATTGCTTTTAGATTGTCAATTACTATTGCCTGATTAATAAAAACAAAGAAAATACTAATTAAAACTAAAAGTATTGAACCCAGGGCCACTATTAAAAAAATAGTAATTAACGGAACCAAAGAAGATCCTCCAGCAAATAATGTTGGAAAGCCTGTCAACAAAAATAAAGGAGAGAATACAGCAATAAAAATAATGAAGAAAATTAAAACAAAAAGTGAATTAGCTCCAATTATTGTCCAGAATTTTTCTTTAGCTGTTTTTAACATTGTTTCATATTTTGTTTTTCTTCTCAAAGCTTCATAAAGCATTTTTACAAAACCACCAGTCAAAGCAATTGATATCAAAAATCCTATTACGAACATTACTATAGAAAATGAAAGAAGACCTAAATTAGATAGAAAAAGTGTTGATAAATCAACGCCTTTAGAAAATAAGAAAATAAAAATCCAAGGTAGAACACCAATTAAAAATGGTATGCCAGCAAGTATAAATTGTAGAATCATGGCTGTTAAAATAGGCCAGAAATTCTTTCTGTAGGCCTTCCAAGATTTTTCTATGTGTTCTATTACCATCAATAATAATTGTAAAAACGGGCTTATAAATTATATCTAAAACAAAGAAAACAGTAATATTTCTAAAAATATTATTGCAATAGCAATAAAAACAATGATTTTTGGCTCTAACTTTATTCTACTTTCTGTATCTTCTTCATATCTTACTAATCCTGCCATCCCTGTTGGCGCTCTTAATTTTTTCTTATCAGCCATAATAACCAATACTCATTACTATATCTAAAAATTATTTAAAGACTACCTTCTCTTTTTTCTTCTTGGTTTCTTTTTAACTATCTTCTTCTTTGGTTTTATTTTAACTGGTTGTTTAACTGGCTGCTTCTTCTCTTCTTGGACACTAAGTAAAGCCAAATATATTAAAACTGTCCAAATGATTATGTCTGTCAAAAAATAAATCCATAAAATTTCAAAAGGTGCTCCTGGATAAACTACACTTCTCATCCATGGTAAAAGATAACCCCTATAACTAACTCCTAGTAAAAAGACATTTGGAAAAAATCCTGTAATCAAAGTAATGATTATTCCAGTTAATAAAGAACAAATTGGTATTTTATATTGCTTACACATAATAATTCATGATAACTTCTATTATATAAAAATTATTGTGTTTTATATATTCTTTCTATTCTTTCTTCATTTATAGCTCTTTTTATACTTCTCAATATATTAAAGTATTCTTGAGTTCCATCAAAGACCGAGCTTAACGACAAATTAAAAACATCAGAGGCTTTTTTCCTAGGACATTGAGAACAATGTTCATTTGGTTGTTCGGGTGAACAATTTATTTTTTTCAGATTTAAGGAAATATTGATATTTCTTATTTCTTCTGTTGTTTTTAATTCCAATTCAAAATTATCTTTATATTCTTTTTCAGTTGGAAATATTTCTCTTGTGACCTCATCAATTAGGCTATCTTTTAAAACATGTTCTATCCCTTTTTCTTCTGCTATTTTTTTTAATATTTCTACCAAAATATCATCGACCTTAGAAAATTCAAAATATAAATTATTTAATTTTTTCATTTTTTCCAATTTATTTAAATAATCGGTTCCTGGTTTTAAACCTTCTAAATTTTTTCTAAGTTTTTCATAATTTTTTTCTCGTTCTATTTTTCTAGATTTTGCATTTTTAAAAAATTTTTTTTCTGCTTTTTCTAACAGAGCATCATAAGAAAGTAAGCTTGATATATAAAACACAAAAGGTGTTAAATTATCTGTAGCTTCTTTTCGTATTTTTTCCTTTTCGTCTTGATTAACACAAACTCTTGATAATGCTCTTTCAACTGATTTCATAACATGTTCTTCATAAATTTGACTTGCTCTATAGAAACGAGCTTGTAAATCTGTATGTCTTGATGCATAATTTACAATATCTCTTTTTTCTCTTTGTCCTAAACCTAATCTAATTTGCTGTTCAAGAGACTTCATTTTACCACATAATTTATAAAAAATATTAAATATTTAAATCAATAAATTTCTACAGAAATAATTATTCTAAAAATCACAATACAACATCAAAACAAGAGTGTGTGCTGGGCACGCTTGGAGTTGTTAAGATGGTGTGTTATGGAGGTTTGTATCAGTAAGTTTTACCATCTTCTTCTAGATTTTCCTCTAAATCTTTTTCTAAATGGTCTTCTATTTCTAAAATTTCTGTTTCTATTAGGTTGATATTTTTTAAATGGTAAAATTTTGAAATTTGTAATTTTCATTTTTTCAATATCATAAGAAAAGGTTTTTATTATTCTTGTAAACGAACCATGATCATCTCTGCTCAAAAGCGATATTGCTTTTCCTGATTTCCCTGCTCTAGCTGTTCTTCCTATTCTGTTTGGATAAACTTCTATATCATTTGGTATATCATAGTTGAAAATGTGAGTTACGTTTTTTATGTCTAATCCTCTTGCAGCCACATCTGTTGCAACTAAAATTTTTGTTATTCCTTTATGAAAGTTTTCCATTACTTTTTCTCTTCTTGCTTGTGACAGCCCACCATGCAAAGCTGTAGCATTTATGCCATTGTCCTTAAGGTTTCTGGAAACTGCATCTACCATTTTTCTAGTATTGCAGAAAGTAATTGAGAGTCCTGGTTTTTCTTGTTTAATTAAATGAACTAACAAAGAAAATTTTGTTTTTTGATTAACATCACGATAATATTGTTTTAAAACATCATCACTGACTTTGGTTTTTGTTTTAATTTTTTTTGCATTTTTTGTAAAACTGTCTCTAATTTTTATCAAACTATCTGACATGGTTGCACTAAACAGTAATGTTTGTCTATTTTTTGGAATATTTTTTTCAATGGTCTTTATGTCTTCAATAAAGCCCATATCAATCATTTCATCTGCTTCATCCAAAACAAATATTTTCAAATTACTGGTATTTAATGTTCTTCGTCTCATATGATCTAGAATTCTGCCTGGTGTTCCAATAACTATCTCAGCTTTTCTTAGAGCATAAATCTGGGGGTGTATAGAAACTCCTCCATAAACTGTTTGTATATGAAGTTTTTTAGAACGCGAGAATTTCTTAAGATCACTTGCTATTTGTCTGACCAATTCTCTTGTAGGTGCTAAAACAAGTGCTTGAATTTTTCCACCTTTAACAACTTTCTCTACTAATGGTACTCCAAAAGCTGCTGTTTTACCTGAACCTGTTTCAGATTGACCAATAACATCATAACCTTTTTTAATAATAGGTATAGATTCATACTGGATTCTTGTAGGTTCTTTGAACCCAATATCATTTAATGAACCTAATACATTTTTTTCAATATTCATATCTTCGAATTTCATGATATCATCTCTTAATTTTTTTCAAGTCACAAAAGCAATAGAATTAGTATATTCAACTAATGCTATTTAACGAAGCTTTGTACTTTACTTTAATTATATGGGGAATAGAATTATTTAAACCTATGTGTTGTTAACACTAATTAGTAGTTAAAATAGATTAAAAAATTATTGTGTGCTGGGCATAA
>CAYFXV010000004.1:0-49808 GCA_964347265.1 uncultured archaeon
CATTTGTTGCTGATGAAGAAGTTGCAATGAAAGGCTCAGATTATTTGATTAAAAATAGAAAAGAAATTTTCAAAAATATTAAATATGGAGTAATGGGAGAATGTACAGACCTCAAAACTAGAATTGCACAAAAAGGAATAGTACAAATAAAAGTAAGGTTTAAAGGAAAGGCTGCTCATGGGTCAAAACCAGAATTAGGAGATAACGCAATTTACAAAGCTTCAGATTTTATACAGGAAACGAGAAAATTAATAGAAAAATTAAAAAAAGAAAAACATCCTTTACTAGGAAGCGGAACTATAAACGTTGGTATTATTAAAGGTGGAACTAAAATTAATGTTGTTCCGGAGTTTTGTGATATAGAAATTGATAGAAGAATTATTCCTAAAGAAAATCCAAAGATAGCAGTAAATCAGATAAAGAAAATATTAAGGAAATTAAAACTAAAAGCTGATGTTAAAGTTGAAAAAAGTAGATTAGCTATGCAATTAAGCCCAAAAATGGAATTAATAAGAATTTTAAAAGGTATTACAAAAACAAAATTGGTTGGTGAATCAGGTTATACAGAAGCTGAACTGTTTTATAGGGATGCAAAGCTTCCATGTTTTAGTTATGGCCCAGGAACTTCAGAATTAGCTCATACAACTAATGAATACATACTGATTAAAAACTTAAAAAAGGCCGTGAAGATTTATGAAAGACTAATAAGAAGGATATGTTTATGAAAACAATAAAAGGAACAAGAGATTTTTTACCTGAAGAAATGATTTTGAGACAGCAAGTGCTAGAAAAAATGAAATCTGTTTTTGAAATATTTGGATTTCAACCATTAGAAACTCCTGCTCTAGAAAGCTGGGAAGTTTTGTCTGCTAAGGGTGGTGGAGGACCTGAAATTTTAAAAGAAACTTATAATTTTGAGGACTTTGGTGGAAGAAGAGTAGGCCTAAGGTTTGATTTAACAGTTCCTTTAGCAAGGGTAATGGCCTTAAATCCCAACCTAAATCTTCCATTCAAAAGATATCAAATACAAAATGTTTGGAGATATGCAGATATTGCTAAAGATAGGTTTAGAGAATTCTTACAAGCAGATATAGATACTATTGGATCAGATAGTATGCTAGCAGACGCAGAAATTATTGCTTGCGTTATTTCTGTTTTGACTGAATTAGGCTTTAAAGATTTTACAGTAAGACTTAACAATAGAAAAATATTGTCAGCTTTAGCAAAATATGCAGGAGTTTCAGAAGAAAAAATTATAGAAACGTTCCGAATAATTGATAAATTAATTAAAATCGGAGAAAAAGGAGTTGAGAAAGAATTAATTGAAAAAGGAATTTCTAAAGAAGCTTCAAAAAAAATCTTAGAGTTTATAAAAATTAAGGGAGAACCAGTTTTAGAAAAAGCTGAAAAACTGATTAAAGATAAAGAAGGGATTGAAGAATTAAAACAAATTATTTCTTATCTAAAACAAATGAAAGTTGAACCAAAATTTGAGATTGATTTGAGTTTGGCAAGAGGTTTAGACTATTACACTGGTCCAATATTTGAAGTTTTTGCTGAAGAAGGAATAGGAAGTATTGCGGGCGGGGGAAGATATGATAAAATGATTGGTTTGTTTTCAGGAAAAGATATTCCTGCAACAGGAATTAGTTTTGGAATAGAAAGATTAATAGAAGTTATAAAAGAAAGAAAAATGATTGAAGTAAAAAAATCAAGTGTTAAAGTTTTTGTTGTTGCTGTTAATGAAAAAGTAAGAGATAAAGTTTTAGAAATTGTTCAGTTATTAAGAAACAATTCAGTCTCAACTGATTTTGACTTAAGATCAAGGTCTTTGTCAAAACAATTGGATTATGCTAACTCTCTAATGATTCCAAATGTTATAATTGTTGGAGAAAAAGAACTAAAAAATAATTCTGTTAAATTAAAGAAAATGGATACAGGTAAGGAGATTTCAGTTAAAATTGAGGATATAGTGAAATCGTTTTAGGGTATTAATACATAGTGGTGTGTAGAAAAAATCAAAAATCTTTTTTTAGTAGCTCACGAGTATGCCATCTTCAATTACAAAGCCGCATTTTCTGCAACTGACTTCTCCCAAACTTCTTGCAATCTTTATTGAACCACACTCGGGGCATCTTATTTTCATATTAAGTCTTAAAACATAAAACTTTTTAAACTTTATTCTTTTTGAAACTATGTTTTTAAAAAATTATACGCGGAAATGTGAGTTAAAAAACATTTATATAGTGTTTTAAATATTTCGCCAAATAAGTGATTTTATGAAAAAAAGAAGAAAAATTGAAGAAAAAGATTTGAAATTAAATAAAATATGCGTAGACACATCTGCATTGATTCACGGAAAAGTCACAGATTTAATTAAATCAAAAAAACTAGATAATTCTGAAATAATAATTCCTGAACTTGTTATAGGCGAATTACAAGCTCAAGCAACTAGAGGAAGAGAAATAGGATTTATGGGTCTAGAGGAAATAAAGAAAATAAGAAAATTAAAGGACAAACATAGAATAAATTTGAATTTTCTTGGTGAAAGACCTAGTTATGAAGATATCTTATTAGCAAAATCAGGAAGAATAGATGCATTAATACAAGATGTTGCAAGAGAAAATAATGCAGTTCTAGTTACATGCGATCTTTTACAAGGTTTGGTTGCACAAGCTCAGGGAATAAAAGTAAAATATTTTGAGTCTTATAAGAAAAAGAAAAGAATTAAAATAGAGAATTTTCTTTCTCATGATACTATGTCTATTCATTTGAAAGAGGGAGCTATTCCTTATGCAAAAAAAGGAAAACCTGGAAAAATAAAATTCATTGCATTAAGAAAAAAACCAATGAAATACGAAGAATTAGAAGCAATAGCTGCAGAAATTCTTGATACAGCAAGATATGAGGAAGATTCTTTTGTAGAACTAGGATTACACGGAGCAACAGTCGTTCAATTAAAGGAAAAAAGAATTTCAATAGCAAGAAAACCATTTTCAGATGGATTAGAAATAACTTTAGTTAGACCAATAGTCAAACTAACTTTGGATGATTACAAACTTTCTAGTAAATTAAAAAATAGATTGTCGGAAAAAGCAGAAGGAATAATTGTAGCAGGACCTCCAGGGAGTGGAAAATCAACTTTCTCAGCTTCCTTAGCAGAATTTTACTTTAAACAAGGCAAAATTGTTAAAACTTTGGAACAGCCAAGAGATTTACAAGTTCCACCAGAGATAACTCAGTATGCTCCTTTAAATGGAAGCTTTGTAAAATCAGCCAATATACTTCTCTTGGTAAGACCAGATTATACTATATTTGATGATGTAAGAAATCCTAAAGAGTTTGATATATTTTCTGATATGAGACTTGCAGGAATAGGAATGATAGGTGTTGTCCATGCCACAGATCCTGTTGATGCTGTTCAGAGATTTATAGGAAAAATAGAATTAGGAGTCATACCACATGTTATTGATACTATAATATATATTAAAGATGGAAAAATTGAAAGAGTTTATTCTTTAAGCTTAACTGTTAGAGTTCCTATTGGAATGACTGAAGCAGACTTAGCAAGACCAATTGTAGAAGTCAGAGATTTTGAGACAAAGAGTTTGAAATATGAAATATATACTTATGGAGAACAAACAACAGTTATCCCTGTTAAAAAAGAGAAAAAATCTGCTATACAGAAATTGGCTTCTGATAGAATAAAATCAGAAATAAGAAGATTTGATCCTTCAGCAAAAATAGAATTCTTATCTGAGAATAATGTGATTGTGAAAGTTAACAACAAAATAATACCTAAATTAATAGGAAAGGATGGAAAAACAATAAAATCAATAGAAGATAAACTTGGAATTTCAATAGAAGTGCAACCTATTGTTGAATCTCTTGGAAAGGAAATAAAATTCGATGTCCATGAAACAGGAGCTTATATTGTTTTTACATTTGATAAAAGGATTTCTGGTAAAAATGCAAATATTTATGTTGATGATGAATATATGTTTTCTGCAACCATTGGTAGAACAGGACAAATAAAAATTTCTAAAGGTTCAGATTTAGGCAAGTCTTTATTAAGATCAATAACTGGCAGGAAAGGTATTAAAGTTTTTATATGAAGGTTGTTAATCATGCCAATATATAGATTAACAGTTTTTGGAAAACAATCTCATGCATCAATGCCATGCTCAGGAGTAAATGCTATCAGGTATGGAGCTAGATTAATATCAATGATGGAGATGCGCCTAGTGAGTATAGAGGGCGGACTTGCAGATAATATTATACCACCTTCATGTGAATTTACTTTTAGTTCAGAAAAAAGTTTGAGAGAACTAAGAAAAAATGCTACAGAACAAATGGAAAAAATTAAAGAAGAGGGAGATAGATTAGTAAAAAAAAATTTGAGATATGAAATAGAATTATTGTATCCATGAGTTTATATAATTTTTATACTCTTAATTTCTATTAATCAATATGCTCCTGTAGCTCAGTTTGGATAGAGCGGCTGCCTCCTAAGCAGTAGGTCGTGCGTTCAAATCGCACCAGGAGCATTATTTTTTATATAAAACAACACGATAATTAATTATGAAAAAAGAAAGAATAGAAACAGGAATCCCAGGAGTAGACAAATTAATAGGAGGAGGTCTATTGCCTCATTCTTTAACTTTATTAACAGGAACAACAGGAACAGGAAAAACTGTAATGTCATCTCAATTCATTTATTTTGGAGTTAAAGAACATGATGCTCCTGGAGTTTACGTCAGTTTTGAAGAACCTGTAGATAATATAAGGAGAGATTGTTTGGATTTTGGTTGGGATTTTGAACCTTTAGAAAAGAGAAACAAAATTATTTTTGTTAGGTATGATCCTTTTCATGTTGAAGATATTTATGAGTTAATAGAAACCAATGTTAAAAAGATAGGAGCAAAAAGAGTTGTTATAGATTCTATATCTGCTTTAGGTTTATATGTAAGAGATATTCCAGACATAAGAAGAATGGTATTTAACATATCATTGCTTTTAAGAAAATTAGGTTGTACATCAATTTTGATTTCTGAAACTTTGCCAATGCAAAATTCGTTATCAAGATTTGGAGTAGAGGAATTTGTGACAGACAATGTTATTGTTTTATATTATACTAAGACAGGTTCTCAATTTTCAAGAGCGCTAACAATATGGAAAATGAGAGGTTCTGAACACTCAAATAAGCTTCATCCTTATAGAATATCAAATAAAGGTGTTACAATATATAGTGAAGAAGAAGCATTTTCAAAACTTTAAAGATATATATAAACTGTTCTAAATTTATCTTATGCCTAAAAGGACTAAGAAACACAGAACCAAAAAGCATATCAAGAAAATTAAGAAAGAAAAAGTAAAAGATTATCATTTTTTAAAGGTTCCAGCAATAAAACTTTTTGGTAGATCAGCAGATAAATATTCTGATTATTTTAATATAATAAAAACATCACTCCATAAGGCCGATGCAAAAATTTTATTTAGAACTTATTTATCAATTATGTTCTTTCTCACGTCATTTGTTTTTGTTTTGTCACTCTTCTCTACTTTAGCATTTTCAATACATTTAGGTTTGAATATTTTACAAACCATTTTAGGCTTGTTAATTTTACCAACTTTATTTTCTATTGTTACATTTCTTTCATATTATATTTATCCAATATCTTCGGCACAAAGAAGAAAAAATGACATAGAATCAAATTTACCTTTTGCATTAAATCATATGTCAGCTATTGCAGGTTCTGGGGTTCCTCCAAGAGTCATGTTTAAAGTTATTTCAAGATTTAGGGAATATGGAGAAATTTCTAAAGAGGCGAACAAAATAAGAAGAAATGTCGAAGTTTTCGGTATGGATGAAATGACATCCATAAAAGAAGTTGCATCAAAATCTCCGTCACCACTCTTTAAAGACTTCTTACAAGGAATTCTAACAACAATTCAAACAGGAGGTAATCTTAACAATTTTTTAAAAGAAGAGGCTGAAAAAGCAATGTTTGATTATAGGATTAGAAGAAATAAGTACGTACAACAATTAACAATTTATGCAGATTTCTATACAGCATTGCTAATTGCAGCTCCTCTCATTTTCATAATAATGTTGCCTATTTTAAGTATAATGCAAGGAACCTTATTTGGATTTGGAATACATGAATTGATAAATCTTGGTTTAATCTCGCTTACAGTTTTAAATATAGGATTTTTAATATTCCTTCAATTAACTCAACCTAAAATGTGATTTAATGAAAAAATCAAACCTCTTAATGAAAATAACATTGTTAACTACTCTAATAGGAATTTCACTTGCTATTTTAAATTTGATTTTGTTATCATCATTCACTTTAAGCGTAGTTTCTATTGTTATTATACCAATAGGTCCTTTTGTTTATCAATATAGAAAATACAAAGAAAATAAAGAGATTGAAGAGAGATTTCCAGATTTTTTAAGAGATGTAGCACAAAACATAAGAACAGGAATGACAATACCTCAAGCAATAAAAGCAACAAAAGGTACTTATTATGGAGCATTAAGTCCTTATGTTGGAAAAATGATTGTTCAAATAGACTGGGGAGTCCCTTTTAATAAGATTCTTACAGACTTTGCAAACAACACAACTAAATCTTTGAGAAGAACTGTTTTAACAATAATAGATACTCATAAAGGTGGAGGCGATATCGCCGACATATTTGATTCTGTTGGTAAAAGTATTATTGAAATTAATAGAATAAATAAAGAACGCTATTCTGTAATTTATAACCAAATGTTAACAGGATACATAATTTTCTTTGTTTTCATAGGAGTTTTAATTATGATGCAAATATATTTGATTCCAAGCTTACAAACCTTTGCTGCTCCAGAGGTTGGAATCTCAACTTTTGAACAGCTTGGCGGTTTTTATGCTAATGTTTTCAGGATACTTATAATATTACAAGGATTTTTCTCCGGTTTAGTTATAGGTAAATTATCTGAAGGTAGTACAATATCAGGCTTAAAGCACTCTATACTTTTAGTTATTATAGGTTCTCTTGCGCTTTGGGCTTTCATATAGATTTTTATTGTGGGTTAATCTACCATTTATTATGAAAGCACTTTATCCACCATTATCATACACACTTTTTATTGTAATCAGTATCGCTGCTTTATCTATTATATTAATAATAGTAAACACTTTTTCAGAAAATATACAAAGAAATTATGCTTATGGTCAATTAAATTATATAGCAGAAGTTATAAGACAAGATATTTTAAAATTGTACTCTACAAATGCTGAAGGAAGATTAGAATTATCTATTCCTAAAGATATTATTGGAAAACAATATTTGATAGAGCTAGATCAAAAAAATTTAAAATTAAGTCTTGAATTTAAAGACGAAAGAATAGAAGTAGAACGTTTTATAAATACTAGTGCTTCTTTAAGTGGAAGATTTTTCGCACCAGTTTCAATTGAAATGAATAAAACAAATGGAGACATTTCTATAAAGTTGGTTTAAATGAGTCATATAGATTTTGCAATAGGTTTTGTTTTAATAATCTCAACAATATTTTTAATAATTTATTTTACTTCGAATTCTATATCAAATAATGTTAATGATTTAAGTGTAAATGAAATTAAAGAATCTTCTTTATCTTTAGAAAAATATTTGTTTGAAATAAGTGATGATAAAAGTTTAATTTCAACTTTTAGAGAACTTCAAACAATTCTAACTGAAGTTAATGATACAGATCATAGTGAAGAAATAAGAATATCAATAAAACCAGATGTTAGCAAAGTTAAAGTTTATGATAATTTAATGAATGAAATCCCTTCAACATCTTCCCAATTAGTAGGAGAAACTGTTTTATCCTTTTTGCAAGATTTTACTGCAAACGAAGAGAAAAGTATTGGCATATATTATTTTGGGGATGCAGTTGTGGATATTGATTATCTTTCTACTGAAAATAATATAAGTCTTAGAATACTCTCTAATAAAGAATTAAATGTGGTCTCTCAAGAAAAATGTTCTAATTTTAAAAGCAAATCTTATGAATATATTAAAGAAGATTTTGGTTTTCAAAATCAATTCAGACTAGATTTAGATGGTTGTAGTTACGGTCCAGAACCATCACTAACAGCAAATATAATACTTAAAAATATTCCCGTACTTTCTGAAAATTCTGATGGTTTGTTAAGAGCTAAAATTGCTAGGTTGAGAATATGGTAATGAAAGGTTATGTTAAAACATTAGAAGCTGGAATTGCAATTATCTTAATTTTAATTTCAATGGTATTTTTATTTCCTGAAAAAACAAAAACCGAACCTCAAATCTCAGATGTAGGTTATAATTGTTTAAAATATTTAGATTATGGCAAGTCTTTAAGATATTATGCAGTAAATGATTTTGAATCCGATTTGATTAATGATTTACGGAGTTGTTTACCTCCAATACTAAATTATACAGCAAAAATATGTACCACTACTCTTTGTAATACTGAACTTCCCTCAGATAAAACAGTCTTTTTATCAAGTTACTTAATAAGTGGAGAAGATTCTATTAACCCAGTTTTAATTAATCTTTGGGTTTGGTCAACATGAAGGGACAAATTTTTATAATGGCTGCAGTGTTAGTTTTAATAGCATTAATTTTGCTCAGAAATGCAATACAATCAATTGAAATTAAACCTAAGAATCTTCTTTATGAAAATTTTGTTAATTTAAAAAATGAATTAATTAAGACAGTAGACCTATCAATCTTAAATCAAGAAGATATTACAACAAATTTGAATAATTTTATAACATTTTCTACAAATGTTCTTGAGCAAAGAGACTATGATGAAACTGTTGTATTTGAAATTTTTACTTATGGTAATACTACTGAAGTTTATATGAACATTTCCCTTAAACTAGAAAATTCATTTATAGAAGATAAATTTATAATTAACAGGACGGTTTATTCATGAAAGGAATTGATACCTTAATAGCGGCAGTTTTTATTATTTTAATTTCTATAGTGGGTATTATAATTGTTTTAGAAACCAGCCAATCTTCTATCGGAAGATTAGAAGAAATAAGTTTGATGGAAGAGGGTCGAGATATTTTAACTCAAATAGATAACGCTGTTAGAGATGTTGCACAACAAGGTGAAGGATCAAGCAGAGTGTTGACAATTAGTGTAAGTGGTGGAAATTATTTTATAGACACAGAAAATGAAGCTGTTGTCTTTTCTATGTCTAGCCATTCCCAAATACTTGGTGTAGGTATTTCTAAAACTGAAGGAAACATAAACATGTTCGGAGAAATAAATAGAGTTTTTTTGAATATATCACATTCTAATGTAAATATTACTGAGGGAGGTAGATTCGGAAGGGGATATCATAATTTATTTATAAGAAACAATGGCTATGATTTTGCAAATCAAAAACAGATAATTAGTATATCATTAATACCAGTGTTGCCTCCAACTGCTATAACAGTTCAATTCAATCAGTCCGGTTCACCACTTATAGTGAGCGGAATTTATTTCAGTGGGTCTGCAGATGATTTAAACACTTTAGGTGAAGGAAGTACATACGATGTTGAAGAGGAGGGCTCAGTTTTTGGTGAATCACAGTATGCAAGACCAAGTTCTGATTTTTCAACAGGAAATTGGTTGGATTATCTATACAGTGAACCACTTTATGATGATATAGACGAGATTACAGTAGATGATGCTGATTATATTCAATCATCAATTAATCCTTCAGTTGATGTTTGTGATATAGGACTTTCATCTGTTACAGATCCCGAAGTTCATACAGGACATATTGTCAGATATAGATATGCAGCAGTAATGTCAGGAACAGGTAAACCATCAGAAATAGATTTAGTAGTTAGACTCATGGAAGGCACTACTGAAATAGCAAGTTGGTCGCACAGTAATTTAGCTGGCGACCTTCCATTTGTAACATCAACACAAACACTTACGGAAGAACAAGCAAGTCTAATTTCAGATTATTCAAATTTAAGATTAAGATTCATAGCAAACAGGGTTGGAAGAGGTACAAGAGATATCTGGATTGAAATTTCATGGACAGAATTTGAGATTCAAGGCGAAGAAATTAATTATGAAGTAGAGGTTTGGCATAATTCTACTCCAATTAGCTATTCTGGAAATTTATACAGTATTAATGTTACTGTTAATTTCACAACTAATTTTTTTGACACATACTCTTTGCAAATTTATGATTGGACAAATTTACAATGGACTTCTACAGGTTGTGGTTCAGGTGATGTTCAACCAGACACACCAACACAATGGTGGTGTACTGAAAATATTGACCCTATGAACTACAATTCTTCTGATAATATAGTAAGGATTAGAATTAAATCAACTGCTGATTCAGATCAAGGAACTTTAAAAGAAGATTACATACAATATTTTGTTAATTATATTCCACCTTCATAGAAACCTTTATATGCAGAGTTTTGCAATTTTTATAACATGAAAGGAATATCTCCAATTATAGCATCGGTTTTGTTAATTGCAATAACTATGAGTATTGCTGTTGTTTTGGCAGCCTATGTTACTACTTATACTAGAGAGGCTACAGAAGCTATACCATCAGCTTGTATTGGTGGAGCACTGTTCTTTACAGAAACTTCTCCAACATATGATTCAGGAACTTGTGAGATCACCGCAGGTATAGAAGCACAATTTGTTGATTTAAATGGTTTTGTGGTTCAAACTGACAGAGGTGGAGTTATAAGTAATCAACCAACTACAGGCGTTACAGAATTAGATGCAGGTGATGCTGGAACAGTATATGCAGATTTAGGAATTTCACCATGTCCAACAGATGTAGATTATGTCAGAGTTACGACAGCAAATTGTTTCAATGTTAGAACAGCTTGGGCAGCACCAACAGTAGTTTAATAGTTATTTTTTATTTTTAGAAGATTTATTTAGTTAGAGAGGTGATAAAAGTGGCATATAGTCATAAAAATAGTAGAGGAGATACTTTTTGGCTACATCAAAAAGGAAAACTATTTTTCTTTTCTAGAAATCCAGAAGGAGCTATAGATTTACCTCCACATTTGGAAGTATTTGAAAATCCAAGAACAGGTTTGCCAATGGTAAGGAAAAAGAAATAATAACTCTTTCTTTTTTAAATATTAGTTTTAAAATAATAAATAGAATAATATGCCTAAAAGAAAAAAATCTTCTAAAAGAAGAAAAAGAGTTTCTAGACTACCACTAATAGTTTTTCTAATAATTATTTTGCTCTCTTTTGTAACAATAGCATTGGTTAACATGATAAATTTTGAAGACTATCTAATTGCAAATGTTTTAGAGGTTTCAGGAAATACAATAATACTAGGCAATAATTGTACTGCCATAGTTGCTCAAACTTCCCCTGAAAGGGCTCACTCTATTGAAATTGGTAAAAAAGGTATCATAGAACAAAGACCAAACACTCATGACATATTTGCACAGACTTTAAAAAGCTTTAATATAACTTTAGAGCAGGTTACATTAGATAATTTTGAAGAAGGAATCTATTATGCCAATTTGCATTTAAGATCGGGAAATAAATTTTTAGAACTAGATGTAAAACCCTCAGACGGTATTTCTTTAGCTTTGAGAACCAATTCTTCGATTTATATTAACAAAACTCTATTAGAAGAAATTGGTAAGAACATTTGTTAATTAATCTAAACAAATTCTACAATCTTTTATATCAGGAAAAACTTTAATATGAATATCACATAACAACTTTCTCTTTCTAATTGTTTTACAAATATTGCAAAACGAATCTAATCTGGTTAGTGAATTTAAATTACCAGAAGCTATCCTATCAACAAAAATTTCAATCTCTTTATTTATATTTTCATCTTTTTCTATACTTTTAATTTTAGAACCTCTTAGATTTCTCATATATTGTGATATAGCAGATTGGGTTAAACCTAATTTTAAAGCAGCATTTTGTTGTGTTAGTTTATATTTTTCCATTAATCTTTTTGCTATTAAAGCTCTCATTGTAGGAAGGACATACTGTGCAACAATTTCACAATAGGGTTTCATTATAACACTGTTATAAAATAGTATTACAAATTTAAATTTTTAACCCATGTCACTGAGTTAACCTCCGATATGTTTTATAACCGACCAGTAGTATGTATTTAAATATCTTACTATTATAATATTAATTACAAAACAGTAGCAAAGTTTAAATATAGAGATTATTTAATAAATAGAGTGATGAAATGATAGTTTCACAAGACGTTTTAGACGCATTAAAACAAATCGGTTTAAACCTTTATGAAAGAAAACTTTGGGTTGCTTTGCTTTCAAGAGGAACATCTACAGCCGGTGAGTTATCAACATTAGCTAAAGTTCCGCACAGTAGAACTTATGATGTCTTAGAATCTTTAGCAGAGAAAGGTTTTGTAATGATACAATCAACAAAACCTTTAAAGTACATAGCAATTCCTCCAAAAGAGTCCTTAGAAAGAGCAAAGAAAAAATTAAAGGAAAAAATGGAAGTTGGTATAGATAGAATAGAAAAATTTCAAAAATCTTTAGTTATAAAAGATTTAGAAAGAGTTTACAAGAAAGGAGTTAAGATTGTTGAACCTGGAGAAATGACAGGAGCTTTAAAAGGTAGGGATGCTCTGCATAGACAGCTTGAAACAGTTTTTAAAAATGCTAAGAATGAGGTATCAATTTTTACAACAGCAAAAGGTTTAATGGAGTTGAACTCAAACCATAGTGATATTCTAAAGAAAGCAGCTAAAAAGGGAGTAAAAATAAGAATAGCAACCCCACTTGGAAAAAATACATCTAAAATTATAAATAGTTTAAAACAATTTGCTGAAATAAGGAAAATTGATAAACCAAATATTGCAGGAAGATTCGTTGTTTCAGATGGTAGTCATGTTGTTATGGCATTAACAGACGAGGAAGTTCATCCAACACAAGATTTTTCAATGTGGAGCCAAAGCGAACATGTAGCAGAAGATCTATTAGGTCCAATGTTCAATTTCATTTGGAAAAATTTAGAACCAGCTTAATAATTAAAATTATAATTCTGCTTCTGTTAAGGGTTAGTGCCCTTCATCATTTCTTGTTCTTAATGTCATTAAGAATTTGTTTAACAAAATCTTTAACATTTACACCGAATTTAACTTTTCCGTCCCGGGTTCTAACTGCTATACTTTTATTCTTTTCTTCTTTGTCTCCTACAGTCAAAGCATAGGGAATCTTTTCTAACTGCGCATTTCTAATTTTATATTCAACTGTAGTAGAACTTCTATCAACTTCTACTCTTATATCACATTTTTCTAATTCTTCTTTAATATGATTAGCAAATTTAAAATTTCTATCAGTTACGGGAACTATTCTTACTTGAATTGGAGACAACCAAAAAGGAAAAGCTCCTCCATAATGTTCCACTAAAATTCCTATGAATCTTTCTAATGCTCCATATATTGTTCTATGTATCATTACAATCCTATGTGGTTTGTTATCTTCTCCTACATAACTTAAATCAAATTTTTCAGGCATTGCCATATCAAGTTGTATTGTTCCACATTGCCATGTTCTTCCTAATACATCTTTTAGATGAAAATCAATTTTAGGTCCATAAAAAGCTCCATCACCAGGATTTAATTTATAATCTATTTTTAATTCTTCTAATGCTTCTTTTAATGCTGCTTCTGCAGTTTCCCATTGTTCATCTGTTCCAATAGATTTTTCAGGTCTTGTTGAAAGTTCCATATGGTATTCAAGACCAAATGTTTTGTATATTTTATCTGAAAGTTTGATAACTCCAATAATTTCATCTTTTATTTGTTCATTTGTCATGAATATATGAGCATCGTCCTGAGTGATTGATCTTACTCTGAATAAACCTGAAAGAACTCCAGACAATTCTTGTCTGTGAACAAGTCCGACTTCAGCCATTCTTAAAGGAAGTTCTCTATATGAATGAAATCTTGCTTTGTAAATTAACATTCCTCCAGGGCAGTTCATCGGCTTTATTGCAAAATCTGCATCATCAATTTTAGTAAAATACATATTTTCTTTATAGTGGTCCCAATGTCCACTCCTTATCCAAAGATCTTTTCTCAATATAATAGGCGTCTTAACTTCTACATAACCAGCTTTTTTGTGTTCTTCTCTCCAGAATTTCATTAACTCATTCCATAATATAACACCTTTTGGATGAAACAGTGGCATTCCAGGAGCTTCTTCTTGGAAACTGTATAAATCTAGTTGCTGTCCAATTTTTCTATGGTCTCTTTCTTCTGCTTTTCTTTTTAAGTCTAAGAAAGCATTTAATTCTTTTTGGGTTCTAAATGAAATTCCATAAATTCTTTGTAGCATCGGATTGTTAGAATCTCCTCTCCAATAAGCTCCTGATAATTTTATTAGTTTTATTGCTCCAATTTTTCCAGATGAAGGAACATGAGGACCTCTACACATATCAACAAAATCTCCTAATTTGTAAATAGAGATTTTTTCATCTTCCAATTCGCCTATTAACTCTAATTTGAATTTTTCTTTTGCAAACAATTTTTTAGCTTCTTGTTTTGAAATTTCCTTTTTTTCAAATGGTATATCTTTTTCAATTATTTTTTTTATTTCATCTTCTATTTTTTCTAAATCTTCATCAGTGATTTTCAAATTATCAAAATCATAATAAAAACCTTCTTCTATAGAAGGTCCTATACCAAAATGAACATTAGGATAAACTTTCTTTACTGCAGCAGCCATTATGTGAGAAGAGCTATGCCAATAAACTTCTTTCCCTTTCTTATGATCAAAAGTCAAGATTTCTATTTTACAATCCTCTTTTATTGGATAGTTTAGATCAACTATTTTCTCATTTATTCTTGCAGCTAATGCATCTTTGAACAGTCTTTCTCCTAACGTTTTTGCTATTTCTGCAGGAGTAATTCCATCTTTATGTTTTTCAGTTGACTCATCAGGAAATGTTATGTTAACCATAAAACCACTATATTACTATATTTATATAATCTTTTCTTAATTTATTTTATAATTGTATTTAGCCCCGTAGTGTAGCGGCCAAGCACACAGGGCTTTGGTCATAAGACTAAAGCATTGAGCTTTGCTATGAAAGAAACCCTGTAACGCAGGTTCGAATCCTGCCGGGGCTATTCTTTTAAATAATTCTAAATAATGTTACTATTGTGATAAAATGGCTGAAAGAACATTAGGGGTTACTATAATTGCAATTTTGGGTATTATAGGTGCAATTATAATGGTTATTGGCGGAATAATTTTGCTGTTTGTAGGAGCAGCCCTAGTAGCATTTCTCGGACCATTCGGTGCATTAGGAATCATTGGAGGTATAGTAGTCTTAATAGTTGGAATAATTCAGTTTTTAATTAGTTATGGATTATTTAAAATGAAAAAGTGGGCACTATACGTAGAATTAATACTCTTGATAATAGGGATTGTAGGCAGTATAATAATGATGGCATATATCGGTGATTTAACACAAATAATAATCATAATAATATACGCAATTATCTTTTACTACCTATACACCAAGAGAACTTTGTTTTCCTGATACCCCATTTTTTTTATTTTTCATATTTAAACCAAAAGATTTTTAAAGTCTTATTTCTAAATATGCAAATACTCGGTGATAATTATGGGAATGTTTAGTGGAAGAGAACTAAAAAAGAGAAAGAAAAAATACAAGTGGAAAAAAACGAAATATAAAGTCAGGACACTCCAACTAAAAAAGAAAAAAGATCCATTAGAAGGAGCTCCTCAAGCAAAAGGTATTGTTATTAAGAAATATGGAATAGAACAAAAGCAGCCCCATTCAGGTATAATAAAGGTTGTTAGAGTTCAATTGTTAAAAAACAAAAAAGAAATAACAGTTTTTGTTCCTAAATCTGGTGGAATAGGTTTTATTAATGAGCATGATGAGGTTGTTGTTGAAGGTGTTGGAGGTTCTCAGGGAGGTCCTGTTGGTTCTCAGCATGGTTTAAGATGGAAAGTTGTTAAAGTTAATAAAATTCCTTTATCAGAACTCTTAAGAGGAAAGGTTAAAAAAGAGGTTAGATAATGTCTTTAAAAATTTTTGATAAATGGGAAGTAGAAAATATCGATGTTAATGATAATGGTCTAAAAAATTATATAAATTTAAAACCTCTTATAGTCCCTAAAACATTTGGGAGATTTGCAGCAAAGCAATTTCATAAAAGTCAAATGAATATAGTAGAAAGACTTGCAAATCATCTTTTTGTTACAGGTCATAGAGGTAAAAAACATCTTATTACAAGTGGGAGAAATGTTGGAAAAACCTTTAAAGTTTGGAAAATAATTAAAGACACATTTGATATTCTTGAAAAAAATGCAAATAAAAACCCTATAGAAGTTTTTGTTAGAGCTGTGGAGAATGCTGCTTTGAGAGAAGAGATAACTTCTTTCCAAGTTGGTGGTATAATTGTTAGAAAAGCTGTTATAACTTCACCACAAAGAAGAGTTGATATTGCTTTAAGATTAATAACACAAGGGGCATATCAAAAGGCTTTTGCTAATCCTAAAAAAATGGCCGAATGCTTAGCTGATGAAATATTTGCTGCTTATAATAGTGATTCTTCAAAATCTTATGCTGTAAAAGAAAAAGAGAGAAAGGAAAGAGAAGCTGGTGGAGCAAGATAGTTAGGTTATTTTCATATAAGTTAGTTTTTCTAAAATTCCAAAACATTTAAATATGAATACCTCTTATTATTTCAAGTTGTGGTATTATGGCAAAGGAAGAATATAGTGAAAAAGTACAAGAATTGATGAATAATCCAAAGAATATCAGAAATATTGGTATTGTTTCTCATATTCATCATGGTAAAACTACTCTAACCGATAACTTAGCTGCTGCAGCAGGATTGATGGCTAGAGATTTAGTTGGAGAAAGAATGTTAACATGGATTGATGATCAAGAAAGAGAAAGATTAATGACAATTTATGGTGCAACAGTTACAATGTCTCATGATTATGGGGGTGAAAGATACTTAATAAATCTTTTAGACACACCAGGACATGTTGATTTTGGTGCTGATGTTACTCAAGCTATGAGAGCTGTAGACGGAGCTGTAGTTCTTTGCTGTGCAGTTGAGGGTGTAATGCCACAAACAGAAACTGTTTTAAGACAAGCAATAGCAGAAAGAGTTAAACCTGTTTTATTTATTAATAAAGTTGACAGAGCAATAAGAGAACTAAAATTAACATCTGAACAATTGCAAAAAAGACTAGCAAAAATTGTTGTTGATGTTAATAAGTTTATTCAAAGACATGTTGAAAAACAATATGCTAAAGATTGGGTAGTAAAAGTTGAAGATGGTTCTGTTGCATTTGGTTCAGCTTTGAAAAAATGGGCAATTTCTGTTCCTTTCATGGAAAGGACAGGAGTAACATTTAAAGATATAATTGATTTATGCTCTCAAGAAAAAAATGAGGAATTAGCAGACAAAGCTCCAATGCATATTGTTGTTTTAGATATGGTTATTAAACACTTGCCAAATCCTCTAGAGGCTCAAGCTTACAGAATAGAAAGAATTTGGGAGGGTGATGTTAACTCAGAAATCGGTAAACAATTAGTTAACTGCGATCCAAATGGAAAATTAGCTGCAGTTATAACTAAAATTACTTCTGATCCGCATGCTGGCATGATATCAACTTCAAGAATTTTTTCTGGTAAATTAACTAAAGGACAGAATATACATTTTGTTGATACTGGAAGAACTGCAAAAACTCAACAAGTTACAACATTTATTGCTTTAAGAAGGATACCAGTTGAGTATGCGCTTGCAGGAAATGTTGTTGGTATAGTTGGTTTATCAGAAGCTGCTGTTGGTCAAACAATAACTGAACCAGATTTTTCATTAGAAACTTTTAAAGCTATAAAACATATTTTTGAGCCAGTTGTTACAAAATCAATTGAACCTAAACATCCACAAGATTTACCCAAATTAATAGAAATCCTTAAAACATTAAGTAGAGAAGATACTACATTAAAAGTTAAAATAAATCCAGAAACTGGAGAAACTTTAGTTTCGGGTTTAGGTGAACTACATTTAGATGCAAAAGTTGAAAGGAAAATTAAAGAAAAAGGAATAGAAATTATAGCTTCGCCACCCATTGTTGTTTATAGGGAAAGTATTTTTTCCAATTCTCCTGTTATAGAAGGAAAATCTCCAAACAAACATAATAAATTTTATATTTCTGTTGAACCTCTTCCAAAAGAGATTTACAAAGTAATGACAGAAGGAGAAATAAGAGATGGAGAAATAAAAGGAAAGAATCTGGAATTAAGAAAGAGATTACAGGAATTAGGAATGAGTAAATCAGATGCAAAAGATTTAATTTTAATTCATAATCACTGTATGTTTTTAGACTGTACAAAAGGTATTCAATATTTAAATGAAGCTATGGAAAATATAAAGGCTGCATTTATAAAAGTTATGGATGGAGGCCCTTTAGCACAAGAACCTTGTGCAGCTGTTATTGTTAGGTTGCATGATGCTGAATTGCATGAAGATGCTGTTCACAGAGGACCAGCACAGATTATGCCATCCATTCGTCGTCCAATTAATCAAGGCATGTTAAAAGCAGGTACTAGTTTTCTAGAACCCAGACAAATAATCAGGATAGATACTCCACAGGATTATATAGGAAATGTGACTGCTGAAGTTGGGAACAGGAGAGGAGAAATTCTAAATGTTGAACAAGAAGAATACACAGCAATTGTTACAGCCAAAGTTCCTGTTGCTGAAATGTTTGGTTTTGAAGGTGCTTTGAAGTCTGCTACAGGCGGTAAAGGCTTTCAATCTTTAATGGATGTTATGTTCGAGAAAATACCAAATGACCTAAGAGACCAGGTTGCTTTAAAAATTAGAGAAAGAAAAGGAATGCCTAAAGAAATTCCTAAATCTGAAATCTAAATCATAAACCTTTAAATAATTATATTTTTAATAAGCTAAAAGGTGATTTTATGGCAGAAAAACCACACTTGAACTTAGTGACTATTGGTCACGTAGATCATGGAAAATCTACTTTAATTGGTAGAATGCTATATGATACTGGTAATTTAAGAGAAGAAGATTTAAGAAAACTAAAAGAATTAGCAAAAGAATTAAAAAAAGAAACCTTTGAGTTTGCTTTTGTAATGGATAAATTAAAAGAAGAAAGAGAAAGAGGAGTTACAATAGATGTAATGCACAAGAGATTTGATACAGCAAAATATTATTTCACAGTTATTGACGCACCAGGTCACAGAGACTTTGTTAAAAACATGATAACAGGTGCTTCTCAAGCAGATGCTGCCTTGTTAGTTGTTTCAGCAAAGCAAGGAGAATTTGAGGCAGGTGTTGGAGCAACTGGGCAAACAAGAGAGCACGTGTTCTTAATAAAGGTTTTAGGTGTAAAACAAATCGTAGTTGCAGTAAACAAAATGGATACTGTTGATTACAACCAAGAAAGATACAATAAAGTTAAAGAGGAAACAGAAAAACTTTTGAGAACTGTTGGTTATGATACAAGCAAAATGTTATTTGTTCCAACTTCAGCTTGGGAAGGATATAATGTTGCAAAAAAACCAGAAAAAGCAACATGGTATAAGGGACCAACATTATATGAAGCGCTTGATACATTTATTGTACCAGAAAAACCAGTTGAAAAACCTTTAAGACTTCCAATTCAAGATGTTTATACAATAACTGGAATTGGAACAGTTCCTGTTGGAAGAGTAGAAACAGGTGTTTTGAAAACAGGAGACAATTTAATATTTATGCCAGGTGGTGTAAAAGGCGAGGTAAAATCAATAGAGATGCACCATGAACAAATTCCAGAAGCAAA
The DNA here is from genome assembly GCA_964347265.1 of uncultured archaeon. Lineage (GTDB taxonomy): Archaea > Aenigmatarchaeota > Aenigmatarchaeia > Aenigmatarchaeales > Aenigmatarchaeaceae > CS1-C013. The sequence continues at coordinate 19,861 of CAYFXV010000004.1, forward strand.
GCCAGGAGACAATGTTGGCTTCAGTGTTAGAGGTATAAGCAAGGCTGATGTAAAAAGAGGAGATGTTGCAGGTTTAGAATCAAATCCTCCAACAGTTGCAAAAGAATTTACAGCACAAATAATTGTATTACATCATCCAAATGTTGTAACAAAGGGTTACACTCCAGTATTTCATTGTCACACAGCACAAGTAGCATGTAAAATAACAGAAATACCAAAGAAAATTGATCCAAAAACAGGAGCAGTAATTAAAGAAAATCCAGATTTTATAAAGACAGGAGATGCGGCAATTATAAAATGTGTCCCAAGTAAACCAATGGTTATTGAAAATTCAAAAGATTTTCCAGAGTTGGCAAGATTCGCAATTAGAGATATGGGTCAAACGGTTGCTGCAGGAGTTTGCTTAGAAGTTACTCCTGCCAAATAATTTTTTCTTTCTTAACTTCTTCTTTATTTTTTTCTTTTTAGTAAATTATTTAAAAACATACTTGAAACACCAAGTAATATATAAATTGAAAATTCTAAATTCTAAGTGTATGAATTGGAAAGAATTTTGGATTGGATTTATAGTTGGATTTATAATTTGTCTAGGATTTGGTATATTTATTCTAGCATATTATAGTGGGTGATGAAAAGTGAAAGATTTTATCAAAGGTTTTGTAATAGGTTTAGCTTTTGCTTGCTTAATAATTTTTTTATTAATTAGATTTTCTTATGAATATCATATGTCTAGGATATTTGCAAGTATACCTTCAGAAGAAAGGGCAAAAGTTAAATATTGTAGTATATTATTGAGAACTCGAAATGGTTGTAATATCCTCTATAATGTTTCAACTAATTCTATTTTTATAGAAGATTTTGATGCTAATAGAAATGGAGAATTAGATGATAAAGACACATTATTTGAATTATGTAAAAATTATTATGGTGCAATTAGTGATTGTGAATGTAAAAAAGTTTGTGGTTGTGATATTCAGTGTGATTAAATGACTTTTAAACAAGTCATGAATAGGCTATTTCTAAAAATCCGACTTAAAACATATATGCTTATGTTTTAAGTAAATTATTTAAATACTTTAACAAATACATAGTGAATATGCAAAAAGCAAGAATAAAACTAATGAGTGCAGATCCCAAGAAACTAGATGAGGTTTGTAATGAATTAAAAACAATAACTGATAGATTTGGCGTAGCCATGCGTGGGCCTATACCATTACCAACAAAAAAATTAAAAGTTGTTACAATGAAAACTCCTTGTGGAGATGGAACAGGTCATGGAAATGCTACTTGGGATAGATGGGAAATGAGGATTCATAAAAGAGTTATTGATGTTTCTGCTGATGAGAGAACATTAAGACAAATAATGAGAATAACTATTCCTGATGGAGTTTCTATAGGTATTCAATTAAGAGATTAATTATTTTCTAGATATTTAATGGAATTTTTTTAAATATAAAAACTCTTTTAATAAATATTCTTTATGCCGAGATCGCATAACATGGTAGTGCGCTAGCTTGGAGAGCTAGTGGTCGAAAGGCCATGGGGGTTCAAATCCCTCTCTCGGCGCAATTTATTTATTTTAATTAATAATAATCTATTAGGTGAAAAAGATGTGTGGTTGCGGATCAAAGAAGAAAAAGAAGAAAAAATAACTTTAAATAATTCTTTTTCTCATCTTTCTTATGTTTGAGAAAACAGCAATGGTAATTGTAGCTAATACTTTACCTTCTTTAGAACAAATAGGTGGGATAGCATTAGGAATAGCTCTAGGCTTAGATCCAATTTATACATTATTGATATCATTATTAGTTAATTGTCTTTTATTTTTTCCAGTATTTTTTGGATTAAAATTATTTTACAAAAGTTTTTTATCGAAAATAAGAATTTTTAATAAATATATACAAAGAGTCAGGAGAATAGGCAAACCATATATTGACAAATATGGGATTATTGGCCTAACCCTATTTATTTCATTGCCAACACCTTTAACAGGAACATATACAGCTTCTATTTTAAGTTGGTTCCTAGATTTAGATTGGAAAAGGTCTTTTATTGCTATAGCAATAGGTTCTACTATAGGCGGTATAATTATTTTACTAAGTTCTGTTGGTTTTTTAAACATTTTGAAGCTATTTTTTAATATTTGATACAAAAAATAGAAAAATTTAAATATCTAACTTTCTATAGATTACATAGATTATAACATAGCTTATAAACTATCGGTTTCGAGTGATAAAATGAGCTTATTAAAAGGAATCAGAAGCACTGTTTCATCCATATATCCCATTTTTAATGGTAAACCCGAGAGTTATTTAGTATGCTCTCTTAGTCTTAGGGGTGAAACTATAAATGTTCTTGGAAATCACAATCCAAAAACAATTGACCCTGGAAAAAATTATGAAATTTCTGTAGAAAAGACAGATTACGATAGACTAAGAGGACTTCTAGGAATGGGAGGACTCACAAGTGTTTTAAGTTCAGAAAGAAAAATTAGAGATTGTAATGGTACAATGTGTTTTAGTGTAAGTGGTTTTGAATATCGAGAATTAGCAAAATTTGAAAAATTTTTAAATGAGAAAAACGGTAAAAAAGAGCAAAAATCTGGTCCTCCAACACCAATCTATAAAAATGGAGGATGGAGACCACCTAAAGAGATGAGAAATGCATGGAATTATGTTGCTAGAAAGAGAAAGAATTTTCCAAGATTTGGAACTGGCAAAAAATTTGAAAACGCTTAAATACTTTCTTAAATATATTTAATTCTGGAAAGTTTTCACGAAAAAGCGTGTTCTGAGAAGATTTAAATAGGTTTAAAATTTCATATTATAAAATGTGATTTAATGCCACAAAGAAAAAGACCTGGTAGAGGAAGCAAAGCATTTTACCCTAGAAAAAGGGCTAGACGTATTTATCCTCGGATAAAATCATGGCCTAAGTCCAAAGAAGTAAAACTTTTGGGATTTGCTGGATATAAGGCTGGGATGTCACATGTTATATTAATTGATAATAATCCAAACTCAACAACAAGGGGCCAACAGATAACAAGACCAATAACAATCCTTGATTGCCCTCCTCTTTCTGTTTTTGGTTTTAGATGCTATATAAACAATAAATCTTCTTCTGATGTTTTTTCTGAAAAAATAGATAAAAATTTATCAAGAAAAATAAAGGTTCCTAAAAAACCAAAAAACCTTGAAGAACAATTATCAAAAATACCAAAAAATGTTTCTAAAATAAATTTAATTTGTCGTACAAATCCTAATTTTAAGAAAAAACCTGAAATTTTTGAGATTGCTTTAGGAGGTTTTGTAGAAGAACAGCTAAAATATGCTAAAGAAGTTTTAGGAAAAGAAATAAAAGCCTCTGATGTATTTAAAGAAGGGGATTTGGTTGATGTTGTTGCTGTAACAAAAGGAAAAGGTTTTGAAGGTCCAGTTAAAAGATTTGGTGTAAGAACTCATTGGAGAAAAGCTCAACAAATGCAAAGACATGTTGCTCCATTAGGTCAGAATGAACCAGGAAAAGTTAGATGGACAATTCCTCAAGCAGGTCAAACAGGTTTTCAAACAAGAAATGAATTAAATAAAAGAATTTTAAAAATTTCTGATGGTTTTAATGTTAAGGGTGGGTTTGTAAATTATGGTAATGTTTCTGGAGATTGTGTTTTATTAGAAGGTTCTGTACCCGGTCCTAAAAAAAGATTAATAAGATTAAGATTTGCTATAAGGCCAAAGAAAGTATATCCAGTTGATATCAAATACACTTCTACAGAGAGTAAGCAAGGTGTATAAAATGAAAGAGAGTTTTGGTTATATTAAAACAATGGAACTGGGAGCTAACAGAATCCTTGTAATAATGTCTAACATAAAACAACCAGTAGCTGGATCTGAACAGTTTATAATATCATATGATATTCTTGATATGCTTCCAAAAATTGGGAGAAGAAAAATAGGCACTGATTTAGATGTTCATGAATTGAATGATATTATGTATCATCGCTTAAGACACTTAATAAAAATAAATGGTGAAAGTTTATGAAAACAATTGTTTTTGATGTTCAGGGTAATCAGAAAAGCGAGATCGAATTACCCAAACTATTTAATACAAATTTCAGACCAGATTTAATAAAAAGAGCTGTATTATCTATTCAAAGTCATAAAAGACAACCTTATGGTCCAAATAAATTAGCTGGAAAAAGATCATCAGCTCATTATCATGGAGTAAGAAGAGGTCCACACCACATGATGAATATAGAAAGAGCTAGAATGGCTAGAATACATGGTGGTCCCCCAAATTTACAAATGACAGCAAGAGTTATTCCTGGAGCAGTTAAAGGAAGAAAAGCTCATCCTCCAAAAATTGAGAAGATTTGGTATAGAAAAATTAATAATAAAGAAAGAGTTTTTGCTATTAAGTCTGCAATAGCAGCTACAGCTTTAAAAGACATTGTATTAAAAAGAGGACATTTAGTTGACAATATTAATTTACCTATTGTTATTGATGATTCTTTACAAGAATTTAAAAAATCAAAAAATGTTAAAGAATTTTTAGAAAAAATAGGCTTGAAAAAAGAATTAGAAAGAGCAAAAAATAAAAAAGTTAGAGCTGGTAAAGGAAAAAGAAGGGGTAGAAAATATAAGAAGAAAAAATCTGTTCTTTTTGTTATTTTTGAAGATAAAGGAATTTTTAAAGCAGCAAAAAATATTCCTGGTGTTGATATTTGTTTGGCAACAAATCTGAATGCTGAATTATTGGCTCCTGGAACTCATGCTGGAAGACTTACAATTTTTACAGAATCAGCAATTAAAAAACTTGGTGAGGTTTATGGTTAAATGGGAAAAAATGCAATCTAATTTAATTACTAGATTAGCTAGGAGAATTAAGGGGGAGGAATGTTTTATCCATTCTTCACATCCACAATATTCTTTATGCTTAAAACATCCATTCCCATTAACTGATAATCTTTACAGTATTAAAGTATATCAAAATGGAAACGAGATAGAAGAGATTAATAAATTACCAGAACATTCGTTAGGTCATATGTTGGTTTTAATAGGAAAAAGATTGGTGAATAAAAATGCCTAAAAAAACAAAAAAGAAAGAAGAAAGACCATTGTTAGTTGATCCTTGGAGTATTTTATCTTATCCTTTACTAACAGAAAAAGCAATTGGAAAAATAGAAACTGAAAATAAGTTGATTTTTATTGTTAATAGAAAATCAAACAAAAAACAAATAAAATGGGCAACTGAAAAAGCTTTTAATGTTGAGGTTGATAATGTTAGAACTTTGATTGATAGAAAAGGAAGAAAAAAGGCTTGGATAAAACTTTCAAAAGAATATTCAGCAAGTGACATTGCTACTAGATTAGGTATGTTGTGATAATATGGGTAAAAGAATAATTCAAAGAGCAAGAGGAAAAGGAGGGCCTCGTTATCGTAGCCCGGGCCATAGATTTGTAAGTAAAATTAAATATGGATTTAAAAAAGGAAAAGTTATTGATATTGTTCATGATCCTGGAAGAGATGCGCCCTTAGCTAAAATAAAAACAGATGATAAAGAAATTTTCATAATAGCTGCTGAAGGTTTAAAAGTTGGTGATGTTTTAGATATGGATGGTGAAGTAAAAAAGGGAAATGTATTATCATTAAGTAAAATACCAAAAGGTTCTTTTATCTTTGCTATGGAAAATTATCCTGGTTCAGGTCCAAAACTTTGTTGTTCTCCTGGAACAAAAGCAATCATAGTTTCTCATGAATCCAATAAAGTTATTGTTCAAATGCCTTCAAAAGAATTCAAATCTTTTAATCCTAAATGTTTGGCAACAATAGGAATACCTGCTGGTGGCGGTAGAAGAGATAAACCATTTGTCAAAGCAGGTCAAAAATTTTATTTAATGAAAACAAGAAACAAGCTTTGGCCAAGGACATCAGGAGTGAAAATGAATCCAGTTGATCACCCATTTGGTGGTAGAACAAAACCAGGAATTCCAATGACAGTTTCAAGACATGCTTCTCCAGGTTCAAAAGTTGGTTCATTAGCAGCTAGAAGAACTGGTAGAAAGAAAAAGAAGTGATAATATGGCTAGAGTATTTTTGTATAAAGGAAAAGAAATTGAACAATTGCAAAAAATGAGTTTAGAAGAATTTGCAAAATTAGTTCCAGCAAGAGAGAGAAGAAGTTTATTAAGAGGTTTTAATGATACTGAGAAAAAGTTTTTAGAAAAGTTAAGAAAATCTGAAAAACCTGTTAAAACACATTTAAGAGAAATGGTGATTATACCAGAAATGTTGTTTAAAAAAGTTTTGATTCATAATGGTAAGGAATGGATATTAGTTGACATAAAAGCTGAAATGCTTGGACATCGTTTAGGAGAGTTTGCCTTAACAAGAAAGAAAGTTACCCATTCAGCACCTGGAGTTGGTGCTACTAAATCGTCAAAGTTCCTTCCACTAAAGTGATGTTATGAAATATTCAATAAAATCCAAAGAAAAGGTCCGTGCTCTAAGTACAGTTTCAATATCGCACATACATGCGTCAAAAGTTTGTAAAGTTTTGAATAGAAAAAAATTTAGTGATGCAAAAAAGTTTTTAGAGAAACTGATTAACAAAGAAGTTTCAATTAATGGAAAACATTTTACTAAAACTTCTGAAGAGATTTTAAAAATTTTAAATCAGTTGGAAAGTAATGCGAGAACTTTGGATTTGGATCTGAATTCACTAAATCTTTTCATATCATCCCATAAAGGAACTACTATGTATAGAGGTAGACGAGATAGGAGACATGGTATTAAATTAAAATCAGCTCACATACAAGCTGTTTTGAGTGATAAAGATGGCTTTGGAAAAAAAGTTCGTGAAAGAAGCAATAAGAAATAGAGACGTAGAAGAATTTTTAGCAAATTCTTTTTCTAGAGCAGGCTATAGTCATTCGGAAATACAAAGAACGCCATTAAGCATAAGAATCACTGTTTATGCTCATAAACCAGGAATAATAATCGGAAGAGGTGGAAAAAATATAGATACTATGATACAATCTTTAAAAGAAAGATTTGGTTTTGAAAATCCACAATTAGATGTTCAAGAAATAAAAATTCCAGACTTAGACCCCTTTATTATTTCAAAATGGATAGTATCTGCAATTGAAAGAGGAATAAATTATAAAAGGGTTGCACATTTGGCCTTAGAAAGAGTTATGGGTGCTGGTGCTGTTGGTGTTGCAATTAGAATATCTGGAAAAATAGGAGGCGATATGGCAAGAACAGAAAAGTTCTCTGAAGGCTATTTGAAATATTCAGGAGAGCCTGCAGAAACAGATGTTAAGACAGCTTATGCTCAAGCAAATGTCAAGTTAGGAACAATAGGAGTTCAAGTTAGAATATTAATAGAACCACCTAAAGAATTAGAAGTCTTAAAAAAGATTGAAAAACTGTCAGATGTGGTTGAAGAAGAAAAGGTAGAAGAAGAAACAAAAGAAGAACCTAAAGAAGAAAGTGAAGAAAAGGAGGTAGAAGAGGTTGGCAATAATAAAGAAAAAACAGATTAAAGAAATGACTCATGTTGATCTTATCAATAGATTAAATGAACTGAGATTGGAATTAGTAAAAGAGAAAGGACAGATTGCTATTGGAGGAAGTCCTACTAATCCTGGAAGGATTAAAGAAACTAAAAAAACAATAGCGAGAATTTTAACTGAACTAAAAAGGAGGGGAGAAAAAACTGCCTGAAGTATGTCCGATTTGTGGCTTGCCTAAAGAGCTTTGTATTTGTAAGATCATAGCAAAAGAGGAAGCAAAGATAAAAGTTTACCTTGTAAAAAGGACCTATGGAAAGTCAGTGACTATAATAGACGGAATCGAAGAAAAAGCGAATCCTAAGGATTTGGCAAAAAAATTAAAAACAAAACTGGCATGTGGGGGAACTTACAAAAATGGCAAGATAGAACTTAGAGGCGATCATAGAAGAAAATTAAAAAAGCTCTTAATTGATGCAGGCTTTCCAGAAGAAAAAATTGAAGTTGAATAAAATGATCACAGCAAAGAACTTGATTAGACATGAATTAATAGGCTTGAAAGTAGAGATTGAAAAAAGCTTTAATAAATCCCATAATGGAATAAAAGGTTCAGTTGTTGATGAAACAAAAAACCTTTTAATAATAGAAACTGGGAAAAAGATAAAAAAAATTCAGAAAAGAGGAACAAGCTTCATATTTACAATTCCAAATGGCAAAAAAGTTAAGGTTGATGGAACAGTAATCACAAAGAGGCCCGAGGATAGAATAAAATTAAAGGTGAAAAAATGGTGAAACAAAAAACCAGAAACATAGGCTTAGATGTTAAATCACCTAAAAAGACATGTAAAGATATTAAATGTCCATTTCATGGAAGACTTTCAATAAGAGGTAGAGTTTTTGTTGGAAGAGTTGTTAGTGATAAAGCATCAAAAACTGTAATTGTTAGGTGGGATTACCATCGTTACAATCCTAAATATGAGAGATATGAAAGAAGACATGGTAAGGTTGCAGCTTATAGTCCTGAATGCATGAATGCCAAAGAAGGTGATATTGTTAAAATTGCTGAGTGCAGACCATTATCCAAAACTAAAAAATTTGTTGTTATTGAGAAGGTGGAGAAAAAATGAAACCAATATCAGCAAAGGTAACAAAAGGCTTGCAAGTAGGAAGTTATATTAAATGTGTAGATAATTCAGGAGCAACATCCCTTCAAATAGTAGCTGTCAAAGGTTATAAAGGAGTAAAGAGTAGAATTCCGGGTTGTGGAGTTGCAAGTTGGATTATTTGTTCTGTAAAAGAGGGTGAACCAAAAATAAAACATGAAGTTGTTAATGCAGTTATAGTTAGACAAAAAAAAGAATACAGAAGAAAAAACGGAATGAGAGTTAAATTTGAAGATAATGCTGCTGTTTTAATTAGCGAAAAAGGTGAACCAAGAGGAACTAAAATTAAAGGACCGATCGCAAAGGAAGTTGTTGAAAGATTTTCAATGATTGGTAAAATTGCTACTATGGTGTTATAATGAGATCAAAAAAACCAAGAAAACAAAGAAAAGCATTGTATAACGCACCTTTACATAAGAAACATAAATTATTCTCTGCTCATTTGTCAAAAGATTTGAGAAAGAGATGGAGAAAAAGATCATTACCAGTTAGAAAAGATGATGAAGTAAAAGTTATGAAAGGAAAATTTAAAGGAACCATAGGAAAAATAACAAAAGTTGATTTAAAAAAACTAAAAATTTATATTGAAAAAGTTAAAAGAAGAAAAGTTTCAGGAGAAGAAGTTCATGTTTCAATACATCCTTCAAATCTGTTAATATTAAATCCTGCTATGGATGATAAAAAAAGATTAAAAATAATTAATAGATCTAAAAAAGGTGAAAAAGTTGGCAAAGTTAAAAAGACTAGCAGCTCCTAAATGGTGGCCAATTGAAAGAAAAACAAAGAAATTTACAGTTGTGTCTAGAGGTCCACATCCAAAAGACCTTTCTTTACCTTTACTTATTTTAATAAGGGATGTTTTTAAGCTTGCTGAAACAGGAAAAGAATCTAAGTCAATAATTAAAAAAGGTGAAATTCTTGTAGACAATAGAAAAGTAAAAGATCCGAAATTTGGAGTTGGAATTTTTGATGTTATTGAAATTCCAGCTTTAAAAAAAGCATGGAGAGCCATACCAAAAAATGGTTTAACTTTTATTGAAATACCAAAAAAAGATAAAAAATTAAAAATTTGTAAGATAATTGATAAAAAAACTTTGAAAGGAAATAAAACACAATTGAATATGAACGATGGTAGAAACATCTTAACAAATAAAAAATATTCTACTCAAGATTCTTTATTAATTGAATTACCAGAACAAAAAATAATTGAACATATAAAATTTGAGGAAGGCTCAATTGCAATGGTTTTAAGAGGCAAGAATGCTGGTATAATTGCTAAAATAAAAGAAATAGAAAAAAATAGAGTTTGGTTAGGTGAAGAAAAAACTTTTGAAGTTCCTAAAAGACTGTTAATCGTAGTTGGTAAAGATAAGATCATGATAAAGTTAGAGTGATTAAATGGATAGTAGGATTAGAATCGGTAGTGCAGTAGTTTTAGAGAATGGTGAAGGAGAGATATTATTAACTAAAAGAAAATACTCACCTGAAAAAGGAAAATGGGTCCTTCCAGGTGGTGGAATAAATTTTGGTGAAACTTTTAAAGAAACTGCTGAAAGAGAATTAAAAGAAGAAACAGGTCTTCGCATATCTATTGGAGATCGTATTGGCGTATACGAGCTTATTAAACCAAAAACAGGTCTTCATAGAGTTATAGCTTATCATAGAGCTACATTAGTAGACGGAACTTTGAAAGTAGCAGATGATGCTGATGACGGAATGTGGATAAAACCTGAAAAAATTAGTTCTGTGGAAAATCTTGGTGATCTGGTTACTAAAGTTTTAAAAAATGGTGATTATATATGAATCCTATGAGAAAAATTCAAATAGAAAAAATAACAATAAATATTGGTTGTGGTGAAGCAGGAGAAACTCTTGAAAAAGCTAAAGCACTATTAGAAAATCTAACCGCTAAAAAGGTTGTTATAACAAAGACTCATAAAAGAACAACTTTTGGAACTGCTGGAGGAAGACCAATTGGCTGTAAAGTTACTTTAAGAGGAAAAGACGCAGAAGAATTTTTAAAAAAGGCACTTGATGCAGTAGATAATAAACTTTCAAAAATTGTTTTTGATGTTCAAGGAAACTTTTCTTTTGGTATAAGAGAACATATTGATATTCTTGGAGTGAGATATGATCCTGAAATTGGTATTTTTGGTATGGATGTTTGCGTAACTTTGGAAAGACCGGGATTTAGAGTTAAAAGAAGGAAAGTATCAAGCAAAATAGGTAAAAAACATTTAATAAAACCTGAAGAAGCTATGGAATGGATTGCTAAAAATTATGGAGTTGAAATTATATGAGAATATTTACTATGATAATTTTAGGTTTGATGTTAATTTTTTTGGCAGTAGTATTTTTTGTTCAGGAATCTTATGTTCCAACTGAAAAAAACCAATATAAATATTCACCAACAGAATTCATAGAACCTATTGAAAGATTTTTAAAATGTTTTGAAGATAGCGATTGTATAAAGGTCAGAGGTTCAGTTTGTCCTCCAAGTTCAGGAGGAACCGAAGTATGTGTTGATAAAGATTTTTTTCAAGAATATCTTTCAGAAATAGAAAAAAAAGCTGGAAGAGAGAATGAAATTGAATGTCCAGAAATATATTTGGTAAGTAATAAAACTTGTAGTTGTATTGAAAATACATGTGTTTTAATGTGATGTTATGAAAACAGAAAGAAAAGAAAGAAAATTTGGAAGAGGAAGTAGAACTTGTAGACGTTGTGGTAGAAAAGGTGCTATAATCAGAAAATATGGTTTATATTATTGTAGACAATGTTTTAGAGAAATAGCTAAAAAATTAGGATTTAAAAAATATTCGTGATATTTATGAAACATGATTTGTTATCAGATGTTTTATCTGCAATAAAAAATGGTGATAAGTCTGGAAAAAGAGAGACAGTTACTTCTTTTTCTAGATTAGTTAAGGACGTTTTGTTAATATTACAAAAACACAATTTCATAGGAGATTTTGAATACATAGACGATAAAAGAGGGGGTAAAATTAGAATACAACTTTTAGGAAAAGTTAATGATTGTAATTCGATCAAACCTAGATTTTATGTTAAAAAAGATGAATATGAGAAATGGGAAAAAAGATTTTTGCCAGCTGTTGGTTTTGGTCTACTTATAGTTTCCACACCTCAAGGAATAATAACACATGATATTGCAAAGAAAAAAAATATTGGAGGAACACTCTTAGTTTATGTTTATTAGTGGTAAATATGGAGAGAATAGTTGAAATTCCAGAAGGAATACAAATAGAATTGGATAATTTTAAAGTTAAGGTCACTGGATCTAAAGGAACTTTAGAAAAAGATTTTAATAGTCCTTTATTTAGAAAAGATATAACAATCAAGAAAACCGATAATAAAATTTTAATATCTTCAGAATCTAAACGAAAAAAAGTTAAAGCAATGTTAGGAGCAATCAAAGCCCATATTCTTAACATGATTAGAGGAGTTACAGAAGGATACACAACAAAATTAAAAATAGTTTACATGCATTTTCCATTTACAGTTAAAATTTCAGGTAAAGAACTTTCGGTAAACAATTTCTTAGGTGAGAAAACCCCTAGAAAAACTAAGATTATTGGTGATTGTAAAGTTGACGTTAAAGGCGATGAAATAACTGTAACTGGAATAAACAAAGAAGATGTTGGTCAGACTGCAGCAAATTTAGAAAGAACAACGTGGATAAGGTCAAGAGATAGAAGAGTTTTCCAAGATGGGATTTTTAGGTTAAAGTGATTTTATGAAAAAATTAAAATTGAGAGTTAAAAGAAAGAGAAAAAAACCAGAATTTATAAGACAAAGTGGAAGAAACTTAAAAAGATTAGGAAAAAAATGGAGAAGACCTCGTGGTAGTCAATCAAAACTTAGACAACATAAAAAAGCCAGAGGGTTTATTCCACATCCAGGTTATGGCTCTCCTAAATCTGTTAAAGGTTTACATCCTTCTGGATTTGAAGAGGTGTTGGTTTTTAATGTAAAAAATTTAGAAAAAATTAATCCAGAAAAACAAGCATGTAGAATTGCTTCAGCTGTTGGAATGAAGAAAAGACTTAAGATTATGGAAAAGACCAAAGAATTAAAAATAAAAGTTTTAAATCCATTAAGAATTGAAATTAAAAAAATTGAACCCCCAAAAGAAGGTGAGAAAAAATGAAAATAAAGTTTTTAGGTCACTCAGCATTTTTGATTGATGATTTACTTACTGATCCGTTTATTAAAAACAATCCTATTTGTCCAATTAAAGTTGAAGACATAAAATGTAAAATAATTTGTGTAACCCATGATCATCATGACCATTTAGGAGATGCCTTTGAAATAGCAAAAAATAATGATGCAACCATAGTTGGAATTTACGACATGGTTAAAGAAGCTGATGAAAAAGGTTTGAAAACAGAACTTATGAATATAGGAGGACCAATAAAGGTTGAAAATTGGGAAATAAGACTTGTTCCAGCTACCCATTCAGGAAATCCTATTGGTTTTGTTTTGAAAAAAGATAATAAAACAATCTATCATGCTGGAGATACTGGGTTGTTCATGGACATGATGTTGATAGGAGAATATAATATTGATGTTGCTTTGCTTCCTATTGGCGGAAGATATACGATGGATATTGAACAAGCCGTTGAAGCTTGTAAAATGTTAAAATGTAAAAAAGTGATACCAATGCACTATAACACTTGGAATACGATAGAAGCAAACCCTGAAGGATTTAAGAAAAAAGCTCCTTGCGATGTTATAATTTTAAAATCAGGAGAAACTTTTGAGGTATGATTATGTATTTAATTGGAAAAAGAAGATGTCCATCCTGTGGAGTAAAAGGACAGCGTTGGAAAGAAAATCCAGATGTTTTAATTTGTCCTAGTTGTCAGACTTTTTTCAATGAGTTCGGTGTTATTTTGGAATCAGAAATTGAAAGAGATGATGTGATTACATGAATTTGCAAAGAAAACTTGCAGCAAAAGTATTGAACTGCGGTACTGAAAAGGTTTGGATAGATCCAAAAAATGAAAAAGTAAGGCAAGCAATGACAAGAAGAGACATAAGAAGATTTATTAAAGAAGGTATTATAAAAAAACTTCCTGATAAGAAAAAAACAAAAAGAAAAACAAAAAAAAGACAACAAAAAATTGGAAGTAGAAAAGGTTCAAGAGGAGCAAGACTGGGTAAAAAAACCAGTTGGTTAAGAATCGTGAGGCCTCAGAGAAGATTATTAAAAGAATTAAAAGAAAAAGGACAATTAAAACCTCTTGCTTACAGGAAAATTTACAAAATGATAAAAGGTAGTGCATTTAGAAGTAAAGCACATTTGATGTCTTATCTAAAGGATAAAGAACTTTTAAAAGAGGAGAAAAAATGAAAAGATTACATTTAATGCAATTTAAGAGAAGAAGAGAAAAGAGAACAAATTATAAGAAAAGATTAGCCTTGTTAAAATCTGGAAAAACTAGACTTGTTGTAAGAAAAAGTCTATCTAATATTTCTGTCCAATTTATTAATTTTAAAAATAAAAATGATGAAACAATTGCTTCTGCAAATTCAACTGAATTAAAAAAATTAGGTTGGAATAAGACCGGAAATGTTCCTGCTGCATATTTAACAGGTTTATTAGCAGGCAAAAAAGCAAGAAATAAAAAAATAGAAGAAGCAGTTTTAGATTTAGGAGTACAAACTTCAACAAAAGGTTCAAGACTTTATGCAGCACTAAAAGGAGTTTTAGATTCAGGGATAAAAGTTTCCCACTCTGAAGAAATTTTACCTGCTGAAGACAGGATTAGAGGAAAACATATTTCAGGAGATATTGAAAGACAGTTCGAAGATATAAAAAATAAAATAGTTGGTTAATATGCCGAGAGAACCGAAAAAACAAGAAGTTGAAAAAGAAGAAAACATAGAAAAAGCAGAAGAAATAGTAGAAGAGAAATCTAAAGTTGTGGTTCCCGAAGGCTGGGAACCTAAAACAATGTTAGGGAAAAAAGTTTTTTCAGGAGAAATATCAGATATAGCAGAAGTTTTTGCCAAAGGAATTAAGATTGCTGAACCTCCAATAGCAGATGTTTTGCTACCTAATCTTGAGAGGGAAATAATTCTTATTGGCGGATCTACTGGAAAAGGTGGAGGAATAAGAAGAACTCCTTTCAAAAGAACTTCAAGAATGCATAAAAGTGGTAGACGCTATAGTATATCCACAATGGTAGTTGTTGGTAATAAAAATGGTTATGTTGGTTTAGGTTTGGCTTCTGGTCCGCCAGGAAAACATCAAGAAGTTATTGAAAAAGCTACAAACAAAGCTAAATTAAATATTATTCCTGTAAAAAGAGGTTGTGGTTCTTGGGAATGTTCATGTGGAGCAAACCATTCTATTCCTTTTTCTGTAAAGGGTAAGGTTGGTTCTATTATAGTTGAGCTTTTACCAGCTCCCAAAGGTATTGGTTTATGCGTTTCTGATGAAGTTAAAAAATTAATGAGATTGGCAGGTATAAGTGATATATGGTGTAAAACTAGAGGAAGTACTCATATGAGAGTTAATTTAATTAAAGCTACTTTTAATGCTCTTAATAAATTAAATACTTACAAAACAAAGTCAGAATTTGAAAAAGAAGTTGGTATGACAATTGGAAAGGTGGAATAACATGTATGCTGTTATCAGATTAAAGGGTTTGGTCAAGATAAGAAAAGATATTAAGGACACATTTAAAATGCTTAGACTTAATAGGAAAATGCATTGTGTTCTGTTAAAAGAAGATGATGTTGTAAAAGGTATGCTACAAAAAGTTAAAGATTGGTCAACATGGGGAGAAATTAATGATGATATATTAAAATTTTTAGTTGAGAAAAGAGGAAGGAAATCAGGCAATAAAAGATTAACAAAAGAAGAGGTTCAAGATGTTTTTAATAAAATAAAAGAAAATCAAAAAATTCCTAAAGAAATAAAATCTGTTTTTAGATTAACTCCTCCATCTAAAGGATTCAAAAATTCCATAAAACAACATTATCCGAAAGGTGAATTAGGATACAGAGGAAAAGAAATTAATGAATTGTTAAAGAGGATGATTTGATGGTTGTTCATAGAAGAAAAAAGATTACAAAAAGAAGGGGAAAAAGAACATATGGTTGTGGTAGTCATAAAAAGAAAAGAGGAGGAGGTTCAAGAGGCGGAAGAGGAAAAGCAGGAAGAAAGAAACATAAAAAATCATGGGTTATGAGGTATCAACCTGATTATTATGGAAAAAGAGGATTTAAGATTCCTCCAAAAGCAAAAAAAGAAATAAAGGCAATAACTCTAAGAGATATCGATGTTCTTGCTAAAAAATTAAATAAAACTGAAATCAATCTTTCTGAACTAGGTTATGATAAAGTTATTTCAACTGGAAATTTAACTCAACCATTAACAATTAAAGCTAAAAAGTTTGTTGAAAAAGCAAAACAAAAAATTGAAGGTGCAGGTGGAAAGGCGATAGAAAATGTTTAACATAGTTAAAATTGCATCTTATATACCAACAGTTACAGAACCTGTTCAAAAACTAACTTTCAGAGAAAAGGCCAAATGGACTTTAATAGTTTTAATTCTATTTTTTGTTTTAGGTTCAATCACAGTTTGGGGGGTTAATCCTGATGCAGTTGCCCATTTTGAATTTTTAGAAATAGTTTTTGGTTCTAGATTTGGTTCAATAATAACATTAGGTATAGGTCCAATAGTAACAGCATCAATAATATTACAATTGTTAGTAGGAAGTAAAATTATTAATTGGGATTTATCTAATGAAGAACATAAGAAAAAATTTAGTGCTGTACAAAAAATATTAACACTTGCTTTTTGTTTCATAACAGCAATAGCATATGTAGTTTTAGGTGCAATACCTCCAGCAACTTCTGATCTAGTTTTGATAACATTTGTTGTTTTACAACTTGCATTAGGCGGAATAATTATAATGTTTATGGATGAAGTTGTTTCAAAATGGGGTTTTGGTTCTGGAGTTTCTTTATTCATTGCAGCTGGCGTTGCTAAAACAATACTTGTTAGAACATTAAATCCTCTAACACAAGCAGGTACCTTTCCTATGGAGGGAGAGTATCCTTCAGGAATAATACCTTTAATGATTACTACTTTTTTAGAAGGAACCCCAGCCTTACTTAATTTGCTTCCTTTGTTAGGAACTATTTTAGTTTTTTTAATAGTTGTTTTTGTTCAAGATGTAAAAGTTGAAATACCAATGGCATTTTCTTTGCCTTTTGGAAAATTTGCTGCTAGAAGGTGGCCATTAAAATTCTTATATACATCAAACATACCAGTTATTTTGATAGCTGCTGTTTTAGCAAATCTACAGGTCTTAGGAAAAGTTCTCTATGACAGAGGAATAACTTTTTTAGGAACATATACTGAACAAGGAGCTCCAAACCCTGGAGGTTTTATGTATTATGTGTCTACACCATCAGGTGAAGTTGGTATAATGATAGTCACTATAATAGGCAGTATGGTTGCTTTAGCTTTTGTGATATTGGCTTTAAGAGTTTGGAAGAAAAATGCATTTAAAATCTGTATTTTAGGAGCAATTATCGGAATGATATTAGGATACTTTTTAATTTCATATTATAATCTCCCCGGAATAACAATAGACAGCATATTACATGTTATTGTTTATATTAGTGTTTATGTTTTAGGCTCAGTAATATTTTCTATTTTTTGGACTGCTACATCTGGCATGGATTCAAAATCAGTTGCTGAACAATTTAAAACATATTTTATAATGATTCCTGGATTTAGACATGATCCAAGAATTGTCGAGAAGGTTTTAGATAGGTACATACCTGCATTAACTGTAATGGGTGGAGCATTTATTGGTTTTCTTGCAGCATATGCAGATTTAACATCTGCAATTGGAACAGGAACAGGTTTGCTTTTAGCTACTATGATTGTCTATCAATTTTATGAACAAATAACTTCTCAACATAAAGAAGACATACCACCCACAATCAAAAAGTTTTTAGGTGATTGATATGAAAATTGTTATGTTAGGTCCACAAGGTTCAGGAAAAGGAACTTATGCCTCTAGGCTAGGCCCCATTTTAGGAATACCACATATATCACCAGGTCAGATTTTTCGTGAAAATATAGCTAAAGGAACAGAATTAGGTAAAAGAGTAGAAAAATTTGTAAAATCTGGCTTGCTTGTTCCAGATGATTTAACAATGGAAACTATAAAAGAAAGAATAAATAGACCAGATTGTAAAAATGGTTTTATTTTTGATGGTTTTCCAAGAACACTTAAGCAAGCAGAGGAATTTGAAAAAATATCAAATCTCGACTATGTAATAAATCTAGTTGTCCCTGATTGGGTATTAATTAAAAGACTTTCTTTGAGAGTATCTTGTAAAAACTGTGGAGAAATTTATAATTTAGGATATTTGAAACCTAAAAAAGAAGGAATATGTGACAAGTGTGGAGCAAAATTGGCTCAAAGAGAAGATGAAATAGAAGAATCAATTAAAATTAGATTAAAGGAGTACGAAGAAAAAACAAAACCCTTAATAGACCATTACAAGAATAAAGGCATACTTATAAACGTTTCAAACAATAAAATAGAAACGCCACCAGAAATTATTGTTGATAAAATATTAGAGATTTTAGGTGTGAAAAAATGACACTAACGGGTTTACCAATATTCATAGAAGAAATCTTATTCGCAGCTATTATTATATTTGTTACAACTTTAATTTACAAATTTTTAATAAATCAAAATGAGATAAGAGAATTGAAAGAAAAACTAAAAGAAAAACAGGCAAAAACCAAAGAATTACAAAAAACAAATCCAGAAGAAGCAAAAAGAATTATGACTGAAACATTAAAACTTTCTAATAAACAATTTAGAATGACTATGAAACCCATGATGATAAGTTTAATATTAATTATAATAGTTTTACCATTTCTTGCTGAAATGTATGGTGATAAGATAGTTACATTGGAAAACAATAAAGGTAGTTTGACATTAGATGAAAAAACTTATGATTTAGAGTTAACTGAAGAAAAATTAATTTTAGAAAATACAGAATGCAAGATTCCCTGTAATGATCAAGCAATTGGGGATTATAAGTGGGATATAAATCTAGAAGGAGAGAATAGTGTAAAGTTTTCAAGAATAGTAGTTTTACTACCATTTTCACTTCCATTTTTTGGCAATGATTTTGGTTGGTTATTTTGGTACATATTAACTTCACTTATTTTAAATTCTCTTTTTAGGAGAATCTTAGGTGTTGAAATATGAGAATTTCCAAATCAGTAAAGAGATATAAAGTTAAAACTCCAGGAGGAAAAAATGTTATGAATTTTAAGAAAAGAAAATCTAGCTATCCTAAATGTAAAAAATGTGGTGCAAAATTAAACAAACCAAAGTTAAGTGTTAAAAAACTTAAAACATTACCCAAAACTAAAAAGCGTCCTCAAAGACCGTTCCCAGAATTATGCTCAAGATGCATGAGAGAGTATTTTAAGGAAAAAGTGAGAACATGAAACTAAAAAGAATTTTTTTACCAAAATGGATTGCTTGGTTTATGTTAATAATTTTTATACCCATCTTGATTTTAATGGAATACGAAGCATTTTTTGGAAGCAATCAATTTCCTTTGATGGGAATAGTTATAGGATTTATGCTAATAGCTATTATACTAATGATGTTTTTAATGAGCTATAGAAAATTACCTTATTTACTTATTGAGGAGATGTAGATGTTAGAACTAGGAAGAATCGTGTTAAAAATTGCAGGAAGAGAAGCAGGTAAGTATGCTGTTATTATTGACAATATTGATGATAATTTTGTTTTAATAACTGGACCTAAAACAATAACAGGTGTTAAAAGAAGAAAATGTAATATTGATCATATAGAACCAACTGAAAATAAATTTGATATTAATCCTAAAGCTGATGATGCTTCTATTGAGACTTTATGGAGAAGTTCTGGTTTAATTGAAAAACTTGAAATAAATGTTCCTGTTAAAAGAGAATTTAAAAAGGAACCCGTTGAAAAAGAAAAGAAATAGATTGTATTAAAACGTCAAAGAAAATTTAAAGAAGCTATATTTATTAAAGAAGAATATAAAAAACGACATAAAGGAAATCGGAACTAGAATATATTGTTATAATACAGTTCTTCTTCCCAAACTTCAGCTTTAACCTCGTTTATTCCCAGTCTTTTCAGTTCTATATCTGCTTTTTCTTTAGTAGTATCTTTAAACAGAACTATTGTTCCACTATGTCCAAACTTTTCCCATCCAGAACTTTTTAATCTTTCAACTATTTCTGTTAACCTTCTTACCTTTTTAGGAGCTTTCCAATCATATTCATTTATTAGAATTTCCATCATGCTTTCCATTAAAAGTTAAGATAAGATAAAAATCAGTTACTACCCTAAGTTGTAAAGGGTTTATTTTAAGTATATAGGAATCAAAATAATTCTATCTATGGGTTGGCTAATAAAAAAACATGAAGCATCATTAACACCTTTTGGTTGTTATCCTGGTGCAAGAAGTTTAGAAGAACATATAAAAAATGGAATAATAATTTTAGACAAACCTCCAGGACCAACTTCTCATAATGTTGATAAATGGATTAAAGATATATTAGAAGTAAAAAAATGCTCACATGGAGGCACATTAGATCCAAGGGTTTCAGGAGTTCTAGTAATAGCATTAGAAAATGCAACAAAATTAATGCCAATTCTCTTATCATCTAAAAAAGAATATATAGGAATAATTAACCTTCATGAGGAAGTTGAAAAGAAAAAAATTGAAAAAGCATTCAAAAGTTTTATTGGAAAAATTAAACAAATACCTCCTAAAAAATCTGCTGTTGCTAGAAAAGAAAGGGAAAGAGAAGTTTATTATTTAGAACTATTAGAACTAAAAGAAAGAAAGATCTTATTTAAAATTGGTTGCGAAGCTGGGTTCTATGTTAGAAGATTTGCAGATGATTTAGGAAAGGAACTAGGAACAGGAGCACATTTACAGGAATTGAGAAGAACAAAAAGTGGAAATTTTTTTGAAGGATCTGCAATAACTTTACAAGATTTAGTTGATGCTAAAGAGGAAAATAGACTAAAAGAAGTTGTACTTCCTATGGAATTAGTTGCTGAAAACATAGGAAAAATAATAGTATCAGATAATGCTATAGATAATATTTGTAATGGAGCACCTTTGGCTATTGGGGGAATTGTTAGATTTGAAGACAATATAAAAAAAAGACAATGGGTTGCTTTATTTTCTTTGAAAGGTGAGTTAATAGCTATTGGAAAAGCTCTAATGAATTCTGAAATGATATTAAATAAGAAAAGAGATTTGGCAGTTAAAACTGATAGGGTTCTAATGAAAAAAGGAACTTATCCAAAATAATTTTTCTAAATTTTAAAAAACATGAAAAACTTTATAAGCTCATAAAATCATCTTATAAGAGGCGTTTACTATACCTAGAGGGTAAAAAATGATAGTTATTGAAGATTTACACTCAGTCCCCACTTCTGAACAAAAAGTAGAAGTTGTAGAAAGAAAAGGCATTGGACACCCAGACACCATTTGTGATTCTTTGATGAATAAAGTTTCTGTAGAGCTTTCAAAATATTATTTAGATAAGTTTGGAATAATACTTCATCATAACATTGATAAAGGCCTTTTGGTTGCAGGAGAAGCAGAACAAAAATTTGGAGGCGGAAAATTAACAACTCCAATGCTTTTGGTTTTTGGAGATAGAGCTACTTATGAATTCGAGGGACAATTAATTCCTGTTACAGAAATTGCTGTTGACAGTGCAAAAAAATGGTTTAAAGAAAATTTCAGATTTGTTAATCCTGAAAACGATGTGAATTATCAAGTTGAATTAAAAAGAGGTTCCGCTGCTCTTAGAGACATATTTTTTAGGAAAGGAGAACTTTTAGGAGCAAATGATACATCCGCAGCAGTTGGTTATGCTCCTTTAACAGAAATTGAAAAAATAATTTTGAGTACTGAAAAATTTTTAAATAGTAAAAGTTTTAAGAAAAGATTTCCTGAATCAGGAGAAGATATTAAAATTATGGGTTTGAGAACCAATGGAGAAATACATTTGACAGTTGCAATGCCGTCAGTAGATAGATTTGTTGAAAGTGAGAACGATTATTTTAGAAAAAAAGAAAAATTTATTGAGGAAATTAAAGATTTTGTTGCTAAAAAAACTGATTTCAAAACCTTTGTTTTTCTAAACACTTTAGATGCTAAAGGTAGAGGAATTGATGGTTGTTATTTAACAGTTACTGGAACTTGTGCAGAGGATGCAGATTGTGGACAAGTTGGCAGAGGCAACAGAGTTAACGGTTTAATACCCTTGAACAGACCTGTTAGTAATGAAGCAGCTGCTGGTAAAAACCCAGTTAGTCATGTTGGAAAAGTATACAATCTTTTAAGTCATAAAATTGCTAACGAAATCTATGAAAATGTTAGTGGTATAAAAGAAATTTACGTTTGGCTTTTAAGTCAAATTGGAATGCCTATTGATAAGCCGAAAATTGCTGCTGCACAAGTGATAATGAATTCTGGTTCAGTTGATGACGTAAGAAAAGAGGTTAATGAAGTTATTCAGAAAGAATTCTCAAATATTAAACAGTTCTGTTTAGATTTAGCTCATGGAAAATATGAAATTTGTTAATCTAATGATGAGCCTTGCATCAAGATTATTAGTTTTAATTTTAGCATCTCTTACACTTCTTATAGGTTTTCTTGTAACATTCTCTTTAATGTCAGGTAAATTGTCGCCTTCTCAATTATTCACTAAAATTGAAATATCTACAGATCTATATTTGTTATTTGGAACTCTTTTAATAATAGGAATCTTAATTTTTGGGTTTCTTTTATCTTTAAAACAACATATTTTTAAACCTACGTAATTTTGTAGTGCGTTTTAGGTTAAATATTTAAAATTTGACTTCTATTTTTACTTTATGGAAGAAAAAATTGAGTTAAATGTGTTCTTAAATAAGCTCGTATCATCTTTTGCCAAAAAATTTGAAAAATTAGAAAAAGATATAAAAGGATTAAAATCAGATATTGAAAATTTTAAACAGTCTAAAGACAAAAATTCTCTAAAAGAAATTGAGGATAAGTTGAGAAAGTTAGAGATTTCAGTAAATTCTATAAAAAACAAAAGTCAAATAGATAAATCAATTTTAAAATTGATTGAAAGCGAAGAACAGGAAAGAAAGAGTGAAGAATATGGAAGAAGATTTTGAGTCTTTCATGAAGTCACAATTAAGAACACTAAAAAATCAAATGAAGATAATAAAAGATTACATTAATAGATACGAAGAGAGAAGCTTTAGACTTAGAAGAACTATAACAAACGAACTCATAGATGCATTAATAAAGAGATTTGAAAGAAATGAGGAACTTATACAAGAATTAAATGAGAGACTAGAGTCTCTAAGTCTTAAACTCCATGAAAATTTGTCTCAATCTGTTAAAGAATTAAGAGAAGAAATAAGTGAAGCCGAGTTATCTAAAGCTATCTCAAAAATATTTGAAGAAAAAAAGATAAAGGTAAGTTCAAAGGCTTTAGAGGAATTGAAAAAGATTTAGTTATCTAAAATACTAAGTTTTTTCTTCACTCTCGAAATCTTCTTCGCTATAAACATATTCAATTTCTTCTTCATCCTTAGTTTTTCTCCTTCCTCTGATTTTAATTCTCTTAAGAATGAAAATTAATACAACTATAACAATTACAATTATAAAAACAATTACAATAAATGACATGTCAAAACCAAGTGCTGTTACTTCAACAGCATATTCATCAGATATTGACCATTCATTGCTAGTATCATTTGCATAAATTTTCCAAGCAACTATAGATCCAACACTTGAATTCAAAATTTTTGTAATATTAATCCATCCACTTTTTCCTGTTAAAGGAACCCAAGAATCATTTTCCCATACACCTGAATTATTTGAAGAAAAAATATAACCAGATAATCCAAAATCATCAGACCAATCTAATAGAAACATTACTTCTGATCCTGCAATGTCTGTATTAATTGAACCTTCAAAAAGAGATGGTGGCATATTTTGAATTGGACCAGTTATTAACATATCTAAATTTTCACTAACAACTATAGTTATTCCATCACTTGTGTTTCCACTAACGCTTATTGTTATGCTATAAATTTTTGGTTCAGCATTAGAAGGTATATTGAAATTTATTTTTACTTCTTTTGTTACTCCACCATAAATAGATGAAGGTTGAGTTATGCTATACCATTCTGGAGGAACTCCTGCTAAGTCTATTTTTATATCAAAAATATTTTTTAACATATCATTTACTAGATTAAAACTTGCTTCTCCACCCTCTCCCACTTCTACTGATGGAAAATTAATATTTTTTATTTTAAGTTCCCTAATTATTTCTTCATCCTCTGGTGGAGCTGAAGAAACAGTTATAGTTTTTATTATGCTTTGATTTGTATAATTTGCTGTTCCGCTTGTATTGCAAGTGAAATTGTATTTTCCAACACTTAATAAGAATATGTCCATTCTTGTTGAAGAACTTATATTTTCTATTAAATCAGAATTTTTGTAAAATTTAAATTTGGAAGCCGGAACTTGTATCGAATTAATAGAATAACAGGACGCTGTTATTTGTGTACCTTCTCTAATGTTTGTAGATGGTAATACATCCATAACTAATGGATTCATTTTTAATACTTCATAATTAATAAAATTTGTAGAACTTTCATCATCTGAACCATCTTTTGCGTGCCATTTATAAGAAAATTTTCTTGGTTTTAAATCCTTTAGAATTATCCAAAAAACCCCAGATGAATTTTGAACAGATGTATTTGATGTTGAATAATAATTTTTCATTTTTCCTGTATGATTTGATTCAAACCACACATCAACTAAATCTGCATCTTCACAATTTATTTGAAATTTATATTCAGTATTAGGAACATAACCAAATCTGGTACGTGGTGATGTTTCTTCATTTGAAAATTTTGGTGGCCCCATATCAAAATAATAAGTTATAGATGAAGAAGTATAATTTTCATCACCACTCCAAGAAGCTGTTACTGTAAATATGCCTGAAGATGTTAAATTTACTGAATATTCTATTATGGAAATATTATATTGTGTACTAAAGTCAGGATGTGTTGACTCAAGTTTTATTAGTTTGCCAGGTATATTCAATTTAGCAACAAAATCTGCTATTTCATTTAACTCAAAATTGTTACTTCCTTCTATTCCATCTAATGTTAAAGTTATCGCTGTTGACGAGTTTATTATAATACTATAAGTATCAGAAAAGGTTAAAATATCACTTGTATTGTTAACTATCCATCTATAAGAATAATCACCAACCCCTAAATCTATTAAATCAATCCAATATACGCTACCACTATTTTGAACTGCAGGCGTTGTGTATTGTGTGTAATTATTACTATTCCACTCAAAAATTACATCAGCGATATTATTTATGTCATCACAATTTATATGAAAACTATAGCTTCTTCCTGGTACGTATTGGGAACCTGAAGGAATGGAAGTGGTTAGTTCAACAGCTCCCACAATAGAGGGGAGAAGTAAAAATAGAAAAATGGAGCTAAAAAAATATTTTTTCATATATTATATATGTCTATATAAGAAATTATTTTGTTTTATAAATCAGAAAACTTAATTAAAATAAGGTGAAAAAATGGTAGCTAGAAGAAGAAAAACAAGAAGAAAGACAAAAAGAAAGAAAAAAGCTTTCGGTGGTTATAGAATACATCCAGATGAACACTTAGAAAAGATAGTTGGTAAGAAACCAATAACACCATCTGAAATGACTAAAAAAATATGGTCACATATTAGAAGAAAGAAGCTTGGAAAGAAAAAATAATATAATTTTCCATAAAAGAATTTAGTAATTTCTTTAAGATTTAAAAATATCCAATTCTTAATCTAAATATGCCGTCGTGGCAGAACCAGGTAAATGCGCCAGAATCGTCTCAAGTTTTGATTTTGAGATGATAGCGATACTTGAGACAGATGATATTATGGCTTGACTCTGAAATGCGGCGTAATGAAGAGTAAAAAGTAAAGTGATGTCGAGTTATCTGGTGCCCGAAAGGGCTTGCAGGTTCAAATCCTGCCGACGGCGCTTCTTTTTAAGTGGGAAATCAAATAAAATTATATGGTAATGTTAGCACAGATTATCCCATTTTCAATATACGGAATCATTCCTATTGTTATTCAAATTTTATTCAGTACTATAACAGCTTGGTTAAGTGCGCAACTTGTAATAGGCGGTGCAAGATTACAGAATGCACTTATATATGCTTTAATAACTTACTTTGTCGTTTATTTAGTGGTATTAGTTCCCATACCAGCTATTCCTGTTATCAATACTATAGTCCTTGTTGAAGCACTACTAAAAATCTTCGTTGCCATGAAATTTTTTAATACAGACTTTCGTGGAGGATTATCTATAGCAGGAGTTCAGATACTTCTTGGAACTATAATTAGTATACCCTTTTATTTTTAAGACTCCATTTTTTATCATAAGAAGTTAAAGTTATTAAAGGATAAAATGTTAAAAATAGTAGAATCTAAATCAAACTTCGACACCATATTTGAAGGAATAATTTTAACTCTATCAACCATATTTATTTTTCTTGGTTTTGGTGGTCTAATAATAGTTATAACAACACACAGATATCGATCAGATGTATTGTTAGAATATGCATATGCTTTTGTTTATTCCTACATGTTAGCTTTAGGAATCATTCTGTTGTTATACCGCAAGAAAATATTAGTTAAAAGATGATTGTTAATGGATTTTTTTAGCCCTGCAAGCTCAAAATTAGAGGATGTACTTGAATGGACTTTTCTTTGGTCAGGAATTGTTTTCTTAATTTTAGGTCTCGTAGGAATAATGCTTATGTTATCAGGATATAAAATAGTCTCAGATCGAGTACTTCAATTTGCTTTCATTTTCGTTAGTTTTTATATGTTGTTTCTTGGTTTATTTTTAATATTTTATCGTAAAACAATAGTAGTAAAATCCTAATTCAAGAATAAATTTAACAAAGTTAATCTTTATAAACATTAATCTTTATAATGAAAAAAGTGGTTTTATGGGAATGAGAAGACCTAAAAATATAGACAAAACCAAAGAGATTAAAGAAGAAAAGTCTAAAAAGAAAAAGGTTTTAAAGAAAAAGAAAGTTTTAGAAGGCATTAGAGGAATTGTCAGAATTGGAGAGGTTGATGTAGAGGGAGATAAAAAAATAAGAGTTGCTTTATTAAAAGTTAGGGGTGTTGGGAAATCTTTAGCAAAG
The DNA here is from genome assembly GCA_964347265.1 of uncultured archaeon. Lineage (GTDB taxonomy): Archaea > Aenigmatarchaeota > Aenigmatarchaeia > Aenigmatarchaeales > Aenigmatarchaeaceae > CS1-C013. Next base: position 46,876 of record CAYFXV010000004.1, read on the forward strand.
ATATTTGCTATTGCTGCTGGTTTAAGCCCTGAAGCATTAATAGGAAGTTTAAATGATGAACAATTAAAGAAATTAGAAGATGTTATAAGAAATCCAGTAAACTATGATATTCCTTATCATATGTTCAATAGGAGAAATGATCCTCAAACAGGTGAACATAAACACCTAATAGGTTCTGAATTAAGATTTGCTATTAAATCTGATGTTGATTTAATGAGAAAAATTAGGTGCTACAAAGGAATAAGACACGAATCTGGATTACCTGTTAGAGGCCAAAGAACAAGATCTAGTTTTAGAAAAGGTGCAATTGTTGGCGTTATAAAGAAAAAGGCAGCAAGATCCAAAGCTAGAAAAGAATCTAAGTGATTAAATGAATAAAAAAGAAATTCAAGATAAACTCGAAGAGCTTTCTGAAGATGAGATAAACGAAGTTTTTAAAATATTGGGCACAATTCTAGTCACAGATGTTAGCAAAGATAGAAAAATAAGCATATTAATTTCAGAGATAACAGAAGATGAAGATGACCTTGCTGGAATTTATATTGAAGATTTAGAAAATGCTATAAAAAGTGTTAAAAATGAAAAGACAAAAGAAAAAATTTGAACGACCAAAAAGACCATGGGATAAGACAAGAATAGAAGAAGAAAAAAAGTTAATACAAAACTATGGTCTAAGGAGAAAAAAGGAAATTTGGAGAGCAGAATCTATTCTAAGAAACTATAGGAGGCTAGCAAGAGACCTTGCAGCTAAAAGAGATAAAGAAAAGGAAAAAATATTATTAGATAAACTTTTTAGAATGGGTTTAGTAAAAAAAGATGCAGATTTAGATGATGTCTTAGCTTTAACAGTAGAAAATATCTTAGATAGAAGATTGCAAACTTTGGTTTTTAAAAAAGGTTTAGCGCAAACTGTTAAACAGGCAAGACAACACATTGTTCATGGTCATATAGCCTTTTATGGTAGAAAAACCAGATGGCCGAGTACTTTAGTTCCTTTGGGAGGAGAAGGAAAAATAAATTTTTATGAAAAAAGTAAAATAAAAAAGGTGTAAGATCTTGAAAAAAGAAAGAAAAGAATTGAAATGGGGAATAGCATATATTTTTAGCTCTTCAAATAACACAATAATTCATGTTACTGACATTACAGGCGCTGAAACCATATCTAGAATTTCAGCAGGTATGATGACAGATAAGGATAGAGAAGGTGGTTCTCCTTATCCTGCTTTATTAGCTGCAACAAAAGCTGCTGAAATTGCGTTGGAGAAAGGAATAACAGCAGTTCATATAAGAGTGAGGGCTCCAGGTGGTATAAGATCAAAAAATCCAGGAGCAGGTGCACAACCAGCTATTAGAGCTTTGGCAAGAACTGGTTTAAGAATAGGAAGAATAGAAGATCTAACACCAATTGGTCATGGAAAAATGAGACCCAAAGGTGGCAGAAGGGGAAGAAGAATATGAACCGAAAATTTAATAAACATCTATAACTACTCTTTACTAAGGTGGTTTTTTGAAAATCCAAATATTAGAAAAAACTGACACTGAAATAAAATTTTTACTAGAGGATTCTAATTTTCAATTCGCAAATACTTTAAGAAGAATAATGATGTCTGAAATACCTATTTTAGCTATAACTTATGTTGATTTTTCTCTAAATAATTCTGTCCTTTACAATGAAATAATAGCTCATAGATTAGGTTTAATACCATTAGTTTTTAATCCAAAAGACTTTCACTTCAAAGAAGAGCATGAAAAAGGAAAAACTTGTTCTATGTGCGAGGTCGTTTTCGCAATAAACAAAAAAGGTCCTGGAATGATATACTCTAAGGATATGAAATCAAGCAACCCAGAAGTAAAACCCATGTATGATAATATTCCAATTGTAGAACTTTTTGATGATCAAAGATTAAAATTGGAGGCTTCTGCTTCTTTAGGTTTAGGACTAAAACATGCTAGATATCAGGCAGCAAATGCTTTTTACAGATTTTATCCTTCAGTTAAGATTAGTGGAAAAATAAATAATATAGATGAGGTTATTAAATCATGCCCAAAAAATGCTTTTAAATTTGAAAATAATAAGTTTTCTGTTAGTTTAGATTGTGATTTATGTAAAGAATGTTTAAAAGTTGCTAGACCCAAAGGAAGTTTAGAAATTATTGGAGATAATACAAAGTTTATATTTAATATTGAGTCAATTTCTGGATTAAAACCAGAAGACATTGTTTTGAGCGCTGTTGATATACTTAAAGAGAAGGTTAAAGACCTTAATAAACAAGTAAAGAAGATTAAATAAATATTTATAAACTTACTTCTATATTTTTTAATCACGCGGAGGTAGCCAAGTCTGGTCTAAGGCGCAGGACTTAAGATCGGACTCTTAAGTTTTGATGCAAGTAAATCTTGCTATGATAAGAAATCCTGTGGGTTAGTCCCTTCGTCGGTTCAAATCCGGCCCTCCGCACCTTTATTTTACGAGAGATAAAAATGAGAAAATTGTGGTTTAAAAAATTAAAAAATAAAATTAAAGTGTCACTAAAAAAAGACTATTCAGGTCATAATTATTGGCATGCCATTAGAGTTTGTAATATCTGTAAATATATTAGAAAAAAAGAAAAAGCAGATTTAGATGTTCTTTTAGCTGCTAGTCTTCTTCATGATATTTATGCAGGAAAAAATTATGCAACCCATGTTGAAAAGGCTATTAAATTTGCTAAAAAAGTTTTAAAAGAAATAGGATTTCCTAAAAATAAAATCCCAGATGTTTTAGATTGTATAAAAAATCATGAAAAATATAATTGGGGTAAAACTAGCAAAATATCAAAAGAAGCGAAAATACTTCAAGATGCTGATAGACTTGATGCATTGGGAGCAATAGGAATTGCAAGAATTTTCACTTTTGGTGGTTTTTATGGAAGACCTATATACAATCCAAAAGA
>CAYFXV010000005.1:0-35861 GCA_964347265.1 uncultured archaeon
TGGAAATATGAATGATACTAGTTGTCAATCTGGGAATGAGTTTTTATTGACAACAACAGCAGCAGCAGTTTGTGGGGATATTACTTCAGATACAACCTTGACAAATAATGTTTCTGCTGATGCAACTTGTTTCAATATATTAGCCAATGATATTACTCTAGACTGCGCAGGATATTGGATTAATTATTCAAAAGTCTCAGTCGGATATGGTGTAAATATTACAGGTTATGACAATACTACAATTAAAAATTGTAACATTTATCAAGGAGGCCCAACAATTGCTGATGCTCATGCAATTTACTTTAGCAATTCGAAATATGGGAATGTTACAAATAATAGCATTAATATAACACTAACTTCAGGTAATGCTGGCACTGGAATCTACTTAATCTCTTCATCAAATAATAATACTGTATCTGACAATACAATAAACACGGCTGGAACTAATAATGGTTGGGGAATCAGTCTATCTTCCTCGAGTAACAACAGCATATCGGATAACACAATAACGACTGACGGAACTGTGGGCTTTGGAATTAATATCATTTCTTCATCAAATAATAATACTGTATCTGACAACAACATAACAACAAATATTTATGGAAGCAATGGGATCCGTACTTTTTCTTCTAATTCTAACACTCTATCTAACAATACGATAACAGCAGTTGACGACAGTGTTGGAATCTCCTTAGAATCTTCATCAAATAATGTTCTATCTAACAATAGTATGACAACACCAACCAGAGAAAGTTTAGCAGTAGATGGCACTACAATCTCGCATTTCAATCATACAATTGATGAATTGAATCTTGCACATGGGAAGCCAATAAAGTATTATTTCAATGTAAGCGACACAATAGTAGAAGACAATGATACCTATGGTCAATTATATGTTGCAACATCTGACAATGTGACAATAAGTAATATAACAATCACAAATGCTGACAGCATAGTTTTTGTTTACACCAATAACTCGAAAATTGAAAATTGTAATATATCAGGTGCCACTGTTTGGGGTGCTATTTATTTACGTCTTTACTCAAGCTCAAATAATATAACAAACAATATAGTAGACACCACGAATGATGCAGGTTATGGAATCTACTTAAGATCATCAAATAATACTGTATCTAACAACAATATAACAACAGACGGGAGTATGAGCTATGGTATTTGGCTTAGAGACTCTAACAATAATACAATAACAAACAACAATATAACAACTAATGGCTATGGTGCAAGAGGAATCTTATTTGGATCTGCTGGTTCTTCCTCAAACTCAAATACTGTAACTAACAACAAGATAATTACTTATGGTAGTAGTGCTCATGGTATTGAATTTGAAGATTCAGTAAATAATAGAATAATTGATACAGAGATAAATACTACAATCAATGCTAATGACATCTACATTGAAGGAACAAACTCTTACACCAACTACATTATCAATTCCACTTTCAATCAGTCAGATATTGGGTTTGCATCTGGAGCAACAGATAAAATAGAGGTTCAGTGGTATTTGGATGTTTTTGTTAATGACACTCTAAGCAATCCATTATATCAGGCCAATGTTACTAGTTGGATGAGTAACAGTACTGAGGCATTCACTAAACTAACAAATAGTTCAGGTTATATTGAGAGACAGACATTAACTGAATATAGTCACAATTCTTCACAACTTTATCCTGATAATGTTACTTACCTCACTAACTACACTGTTAATGCTACTAAATATGGGTTTATTGAAAATACAACAGAGGTTAATTTGACTGAAAGCATGACGACATATCTAACATTAGAAGATCAAGAAGCTCCTCAATACTTCAATAATTCAACAAACAATACTGTTGCGAATTTGCCAACTTTATTTTCTTTGAACTGGACTGATAAAGTTGAATTGTCTGGATACATATTTTCTACTAATAATACTGGAATATGGGCGAATGATAGTTGGATAGAAATGACTGGCGCAACCAATTGGTCCAATGCAACAACAACTCTTAATGAAACAGTAGGAGTAAGAGTAGAATGGTGTGTATATGCTAATGATACTTCTGGTAATATGAATGGTACATCTTGTGTTACACCCTTCTTCTTAATAACAACTGATACTACTCCAACCTATTCTAATAATCAAACTAATACAACTGCTGCTGGACAACCAGCTAATTTCACTCTAGACTGGACAGATAATCTCAATCTAGCAGGTTATATATTCTCTACTAATAATACTGGAACATGGGATAATGCATCTTATGTTAGTTTTTCAGGCTCATCTAATACATCTTGGAATGTTACTACTTTGAATTCAACTATTGGAACTCTTGTTGCTTGGTGTGTATACGCTAATGATACTTCTGGAAATATGAATGATACTAGTTGTCAGTCTGGGAATGAGTTTTTATTGACAACAACTGATGAAGCGAATATCACTAATTGTACTGTTCTTGATGTTGCTGGAGTGACTTATTATCTAATTAATGATATTCCAAACTCTGATTATACCACTTGTATGAATATAACAGCAAACAATGTTACTTTGGATTGTCAAGGATATTTGATAGATGGAGATGATAGTGGTAGTTATGGAATTTATGCTAGAAGAGCTTCTGCAACTGATACAAACATAACTGTTAAAAATTGTAATGTAACTGATTGGAATTATGGAATATATATTTATTATTCAAATCTCAACAATCTAACAAACAATACTGTCAGTTCTAATCAACAAGTCGGTTTAAACATTATCTTTTCTTCTAATAATCAAATTTCTGATTCAAAATATTTTGATAATCTTGCGTCGGATGTTGGATTAAGTGCTGCTGCTGATAACCAATGTAACAATGAATTAACAAATGTTAATGGAACTGAAGATAAACCAATAGTATATTACAATTCTTCTGTTACTATACAAGATTGGTATAATAATGCTTCTGAGATCATCTTATGTAATGCTGATAACTCTATCATAGATAATTTAACTATGGATAGAACAGGTGTGGAAAATAACGGTATTGTATTAAGAAGAGTAGATTATATAAATGTAAGCAATGTGAATGTAACAGATTTGGAGTGGGGTATACAGCTTAGCTCAAACTCTAACAATAACAATATAACAAATGTAACTTCTTATTCTAATGTTTATGGAATATTGTTATCTGGGCAAGCTAACAATAACAATATAATAAATTTAACTTCTTATTCCAATAGTTATGGTGTATGGATTTATAATTCGTATAATAACACATTAAACGAGAGTTCTGTGTATGATAATAGCGATGACTATTTGGTACAGGCTATAGATTCAACTACCAATTTCACTGACACAAATTTCACTGCAGCAAGAACAATTCGGTTTGGTGATGCAACTTCCTGGTTCAATTATAACAATGAAACTACTGGTAATATCTGGTTAAAGACTAATCTATCTGCAGCAGCAACAATAACTAGAGAATTGACAACATGGTCACAATCATTGATGCAGTGGAACGATACCAACACTTCTGGATCTGGTATAACTGCTAGATATAATATCACTGGATTGAATGCTAATTGGAATTATCATATTTATAATAATTCTGTATCAACCTATAATCTAACAACTGATGCTGACGGTAATCTTCCTACCTTTACTATTGATTTGAAAGGTGAACATGAGATCAAGGTTGAAAAAGTAAATGTTTCATTTGCAGTAACTTTGCCAAATGATTCAGTAACTTATTCATCAATATCAGGAGCATCAACATTAGATGAAGAATTTAATTCAACAACTCAAAACGATAAAAATGTTACTGTTTGTATAAGAGGAACATCAGATTGCCAGAACTCAACAATCATTGGTGATCTCACTAATGTTTCTAATTTCAGAGTTAATAACACAGGAAATGTTAATGAAAATATAACTATGTGTATAAATGAAAGTTTATCTTCAAAAATAGTTCTATTCGGAACTAAAACTGCTGATCCTTATGATGCTAGTCTATATGTTATTCCAAATTGCTCAGATAGTGTTTGGATTGCTAACTCGTCTTTAGCTCTAAATGCTATGGATGAGTTTTGGATATGGACCAACTTTACTGGAGTTTCTGTTGATGATGCAACAGAGAGAAAATTATACATAAATGCTACAGAATCTGGAACATGAGGTGAAAAATATGGAGGAAAATAACTTTAGAGAAAGAATAATAGAGAATTTGAAAGAGCATCCAGAAGGCTTGACTATACTTAACATAGCTGAAAACACTGGAATTAATAGAATTACTGTGTCTAAGTACATCTTTGGGATGGTTTCTGGAGGATTAATTTTTCAAAGAAAGGTGGGACCTGCAAAACTCTGTTATTTAAAAAGAAATATCAAAAGAAATAAAATTTAGGGTAGTATTGAGAATAGAAAATTATATATGGGAGAAATATTTATAAAATAAAGTAGAAAACCTTGAAAAAAATTGAAAAACAGGAGGCATAAAATGGAGAAAGAAAAAAAAAGAAAGAGTAAAAAATGGTTTGCTGTTATTATTCTAATTATAATTGTGATAATAGCAGCAGGTCTTTATTTCAATGTATTTTCTATGCCAACAGGATTGATAGCAGGGATTGAAACTCCTGAAACCGAAGAAAGTAGAGAGAGAGTAGTATCAACATTTACTGTAACTGGAAATGAAGTTATAGCAAAAGAGATAACAGAAACTCTTCCATATTATGAATCTGTAGATTTAGAGCCTGGAAGATATACTTTCGAAATGGAATCAGATGAACCAGTTTGGATCATAGTTTATGACGAACCTACTTTCAATAATTGGGAAAATGGTGTTCGTGGATTTATAAGAACTGGAACTGGATGTTGTAGTGAAAAGAGAAAAACAGATAATTTTTCAGGTAATTTCGATATAAATAAAAACGAGGGAGGCAAATATTACATAGTTATAGAAGGTCCCACAGAAACTTCAATAAAATTTAAAATAACACAAAATTTAAAATTTTAAATTGGAGGAATAAAAAATGAATAAAAAATTGATATTAGTTTTACTAGTTATATTAGCTGCTTTGACTATACCAGCATTAGCAGCAGTCGAATGGACGGAAACACTCTTATACTTTAATGTTGAACAACTCGACCAAATTAGTGTTCAATTACTTGGCCAAGGATGGGATGCATCATCCCCAACTGGTACTGCAACCTCTTATAATATAGATTTTAACAGTTCTACTGGTTCTGTTGCTTGGACAAATGCAACAGTAAAATTTGCTAACAATAACCAAAGTTTTAGTGATGGAATAATCCTTATTGACAACACGGGTACAACCACTCCAACTACACTTAACATATCAACAAATGTTTCTGATTGGTCTACTGCGGGAAGTCCAGCAGGCTGTTTAGACCTACATTACTTTGCTAACAATTCTACAGCTGCTGTGTATACGGCCCAAACCCCAGCATCAGAACCTCAGTTAAACACAACTAATGTAACTTTAGATAGTTCTTTTGATCCAACTGACAATAATTGGGAACTTTGGTTGTGGGGCAATTTCTCGCAATGTAATCAAGGTACTTATGCAGAAAAGCTTTACATTTTTGCAGATTTCCCATAATTTAGTATAAAGGTGAAAAAGATGAAAAAGATGGTTAGTATAGTTTTTACTATAGATGAAGCTTTAGATGAAATGGAAATCATAAAAAATGTTAAGAAATTTCTAAAAGAAGAATTTTTAATAGATAATTTTGGGCACCATGTAAAACCATTAAATAAAAGATTTAAGTAAGAGGTGAAAAAATTGAAAAAATTGAAAAAAAGAAATAAGTTCAGAAGAACTGCTATATACATAATAATTGCAGTAATAGCTCTATCTGCATTGTATTATGTAAGCAACTATGAGGAGATTAAAGTAACAGGCAGTACTATCATAGGAACAAAATCAAAATATGATTACTCAAGAACAGGAAATCCTGAGTACTATAGTTTGTTACCACCAAAACCAGCTGATTTTGACGAAATTAAATACATGTGGCAAATAGGAATAATCAGGGATAATCCAGAAAGAATAAATGAATCTTATTGGAAGCAACCAGAATGGTTTCCTCAATACACAGAAGGTTTTGTAAGAACATTAGAAAATCTTTTAGAAGCAGGAAACAGAGAACCTATATGGAGTTTAGGGATATTTGACGCACAAATATACAGAATAATAAATCAAAATTGGCTTCAAGACCCAACTGAACCCACATCAGTTGGTCATGGATTATTTGAAATAAAAGAAGATAGTGTGGTAGTAAAACATAGATTCTGGGTAAGAGCAATTCCGGGAGCAATGAAAATTTTTGGAGTTGGACTTTATACAAGCTATCCAGAGGAAGGATTGCTTTTATCAAATGCTAGATGGGGTATAAGTGAAGAATTAATAAAACAGGATACAGAATTAGCTCAAAAACACTTAAATATACAGATTTATGAAAAAGAATCTGGTAAAACAGAATTTAATCTTGGAACTTATTGGCCACAATTACAGGCTGACTACATAAAAGAAGTTTGGGTTGAAACTGAAATAGATAAAGAAATTCCAAAAGGAAGATATATAGTTCAGGTTGATTTGGTAGCGCCTTCCAGAGAATATCAAGAAAGTCAAAGCTTAAAATATGGCTTAGGTTACGTTGATCCTAACATAGGAATCTATAGAGGTCCAAGCAAATTCAGACTATTCATAGAAATAATATGATGGTTTCCCGCTTTTTCTTTTTTATATATTCTACTATTCAAACTTATAACAATAATAAAAATGATGAATACAAAAGTTTATTAGTTGATTAGAATGAAAAAAATCTGTTTTTTTAGTTTTTTAATATTGTTTTTTTTAATTTCACCAATAGCATATGCACAAGGTTTAGAATGGATTCAAGGAAATATGTATTACACAAGACCAGCTATAATTTGTTCTCTTTATTATAATGAACCAGAGTGTGAGGGAGTGGGTTGTTGTTGGTGTACTTCTGATGGTACTGCTAATTGTCAGGTATGCCCCTGTCCAACAGTATATCGACCACCGCCTCCAGGAGGTGGCCCAGGAGGAGCTTTTATTACACCACCTGAAGAGGAAGAAGAAAATATAACAGTGGTTCCACCATTGTTATTATCAACAAATACAATTGAAGTAAGACTTTATCCTGGAGAATACCAAATAGTTTCTTTAGGAATCACCAACAACCAAGATGATTGGACAACTGTTAGGATGTCTGTAGAAGGAGATATATGGCCCTATACTTTATTTGAAAATGATACATTTAATGTTGAATCTGGGGAAACTTATTATGCTAACATAAAATTCTATACTTTACCAACAACTCTTCCTGGAATATATAATGGGTATCTTGTAATAAAATCTGGAAATATTACTAAAAGAGTGGCTGTTATTTTAAGAGTTGAATATGAGGCTGAAAAATTATTAGATATAAAAATTGATCCAATAACAAAAGATGTTTTTCCAGGTAACCGTTTTAAATACTTAGTAACTTTATACAATCTTGGTTTAACTAAAAGAGTAGATATTTTTATTAATTATACCATAAGAGGAGTTGAAAACGATACTTTAATAGCAAGAACTGGTGAAACTGTAGCATTAGAAACTTCTCTGTCTTTTGATAGGAGTATTTTAATACCTAATGATACTGAACCTGGTGTTTATATTATTGAAGCCATTGCAATATATGAAGATCAAAGGGGAGAGAAAAGAGCTACTGCTGTAGAATCTTTTAATGTTGTTAAACCCTTTTGGTTAATACCTTTCTTATGGTCTATTTTCAGTAATTGGATAACTTATGTTTTCTTATTTATTTTAATACCTGGTTTGTATTTGATTAAGAAATTATACGAAAGAATGAGATTGAAGAGAGTTTATAGAGCAAGATATGTGAGGCCTGTAGACTTAAAGAAGCTTCCTAAGAAAGGTTTGTGGGTTGGCAGAATAGCTGAAACAAAGGTTGATGCTTATATCGATCCAAATGATTTAATGACTCACTTAATAGTTGCTGGTGGAACTGGTTCTGGAAAATCAGTAGCAGCAATGGTTATTGCTGAAGAACTTTTGAAAAGAGGAATACCTGTAATAGTTTTTGACCCAACGGCTCAATGGACAGGATTCATAAGACCATGTACTGACAAAAGAATGTTAAAGCTTTATCGTAAATTTGGAATTAAGAAAGAGGAATCTAGACCATTCAAAGGAACGATTATTCAAGTAACAGATCCTTTCATGAAAGTTGAAATAGAAAAATTCATAAAGAAAGGTGAAATAACTGTATTTGTACTAAACAGACTAACTCCTGAACAATTAGATTATTTTGTAAGAAAGGCTATAGATTATATGTTCACAATTTCGTGGCCAGAATCAACAAAATTAAAACTTTTGTTGGTATATGATGAAGTTCATAGATTGTTACCAAAGTATGTAAGAAGAAGAGTGGCTGTTCTTGAAGGTGGAGGTTATCTTGCATTAGAAAGAGGAGTAAGAGAATTTAGAAAATGGGGAATTGGTTTGGTTATGATATCACAAGTATTGTTGGACTTCAAGGGAGCAATAAGAGCTGTCATAGCAACAGAAAGTCAGATGAGAACTAAATATGCAGGAGATATAAACAGAATAAAAACAAAATATGGTTGGCAATACTCAACAAGTATTCCGAAACTTGAAATTGGTACAGGTCTAATCCAAAATCCAGCTTATAACAATGGTAAGCCATGGTTCATAACATTTAGACCATTGTTACATGACACATTTAGAATTAGCGATGAGGAATTAGAAAAGTATGAAAGCTACAAGAAAGAAATAGAAGAGCTAAGAAAAGAAATAGAAGTATTAAAGAGGAAGAAAATAGATACTTATGATATAGAGTTAGAAATAAAATTAGCTGAGGAAAAAACTAAAATAGGACAATTAAGAATGGCAGAAACCTATATAGAATCTATAAAATCAAGAATAGAAACTGCTAGAAAGAGGAAATAAACATGGCTGGAAAAACTGTTGGTGAGATCTTAAAAGAACAGGGAGTAATAAAAGAAAGAGGAGAAGAGGAGAAGAAAGAGGAAATAGAAGAGAAGAAAATTAGTTTTCTTGGAGAAATTAGAATTAAAAAACTTGTTATGGATCTTGAAAAACTTAAAGCTGTGGTTGAAGGATTGAGAGAAGTAAAATTTAGTTCTGATGAAAGAATAAAAGAGCTTGCAGAAAATATAGGAGAAATTAGATCAATGGTATTTCAAAAAGATAGTCTAGTAAAAGAATTGCAAACAAAAATTAAATTGATTGAAGATAATATTTCTGATGTTGAACCCAAGAAAATTACAAAAGAGTTTCAAAAACAAGAAGAAAGAATTGCAAAATCTGAAGCAGAAGCAGAAAAAGTAGAAAGTATGTATAAAGATGTTATAAGAAGACTTGAAGAAGCTCAAAAAATACTTGAAGGTATTAGAAGTGTGGAAAATCTTAGAGAAAAAGTAAAACAAATGGAAGATATGGTTTCTAAATCTATAGAAACAAAAGCAGAGGTAGATAGATTTGCAGGCAAAACTGAAAAAATTTATACAGAAATAGAAGACAAAATAAAAGAATTTTCCAAATTAAAAGTAGAGTTAGAAAAGGTAGATGATTTAACTAAAGAATTAACCAAAACCATTGATGAAATTAACATTAAATTAAATACATTTGCAAAAAAGGAAGATATTGAAAGTTTTAAAGGTAGTATTAATGATTTAGTAATAGCAAACAAAGAAAAAATAGAAAAGGAGCTAAAAGAAATTAGGGATTCTTTAAACATTCCTACAGAAGAAATAACTTCCAAATTGGAACAATTACAAAAAAAGAGAGAAAGTATATTACACCTAATAGATAGTATTGAAGAACAATATAGGAGGGGTGCTATAAAAAAGGAAACTTTTGAAGAAGTAAGGGAAAAAAATGAAATCTTACTTAAGAGAATGGATGAAAACATTAAAAAATTAGAAGCACAGAAAGGTCTTACAATAAAATCTTTACCCAATATAATAAATGAACTTGGAGAAGAATTAAAAATTATAGAAGAAAAAACAGCAAATCTGGAAGAAGAAATAGAGTCTTCAAAAAATATAGAGAGCAGAACTTATGTTCTAGAAAATTCAGTTGAAGAAATTAAAGGAGATATAAAACATGTTAGTCCTGAAAAAATGGTTAGAATGGCAAATGCAATAGATATACAAACAGAAATTGTAAATGATATTTTATCTAAACTAAAAGAGGTCAATAAAAGATTAATGGGCGCAAGGATAAACTTGAGCGATTATGAGAACAGAGCAAGATTCTTTGAAGTTCTGAATATTATAATAAGATTGAGAACCATAAATGAGATTTCTAATTATCTAAATGGACTCGAAAAACTTATTTTAAAGATGAGATTAGACAAACTGTGGGACAGAGAAAAACAAGATTTAACAGAAAATCTTTTAATGGAATTATCTGAAAATTGGCATGAGCTTAATCGTGATGATATTTCTAAGCTATTAAAAGATTTTTTAGAAAAAATAAAAGCACCTAAAATAATAACAAAATAGGTGGTATATTGAATTTTTCTTTGTTTAAAAAAATTTTAATAATATTTTTTTTATTAATTTTTTCTACTAATGTTAATGGTCAAACCCTACTTAAGAAAATAGATCTAGCAGACATGGTTGTTGAATATCCAGAAGAAATTTTAATTGAAAGAGGTTGGACAAAATACATTAGTATTTCAATAAATAATACTGGTGAAAGTGACTTATACAGTGTTAAAGTTTTTATAGAAGGTAGTTTTCCAGATTGGTTTGAATTCCAGAATGACGAAGCTCTTGTTATTCAAATGGCTGAAAAAATAGAGTTCGTAAGCAAAATTTCTGTTCCTTATGATACACCAATCGGAAACAATGTATTTTATTTAAATATAGAATCTGATGAAATCAATTATAAGACAGATTTTGTAGTAAGGGTTTTTGGAACAAGAGAAGACCTTTTATTATACAGAATTCAAAAATTAAAAAATGATTTAAATAAACTAGAAAATGAAGCTAGTAGCGTCGAAGCTGGTGGCATAAATTTAACTTCTGCTAAAATTATATTTCAACAAATAAGTTCTGAACTAAAATTAGCAGAGGGACAAGTTTACAATAAAATGTATACCCAAGTAACAGAATCTATTAGAGAAATTGAGAGATTATTTATAAAAGCTAGATTTGAAGTATCAAACCCACCCCAAATAGAGGTCGAAGAAATAAAAGAATTTGATATATTTAATAAAGATGTATTATTTTTCTCATCTGGGGTTGGAATTGTTGTATTGCTTGCATCATTAATTTATTTAATTAGAAAATTTAGAAGAGAAAATAAAGTTAGACTACCAAATTTAAGATTAAGGGAGCTTATTATCGAAAGTAAAAGATTGAAAGAATTGGAAGAAGAAATCGAAAAAACAAAAGAATCTCAAGACATAATTGAAGAAGAATATAGAGAAAAAATGTTATCTGAAGAAAGCTATAAGGAGCTAAGATTGAAATATCAAGAAAGGCTATTAGAATTAGAGAGTAAAAAAAGAAAAATAAGAGGATACTAATGACTAGAACCATTGGTGTTATATCTGGTAAAGGTGGGGTTGGAAAAACTACTGTAGTTGCTAATCTTGGTGCCGCTTTAGCTCACAGATTTAAAAGAGATGTTACTATAGTTGATTGTAATTTGACCGCATCTCATCTAAGTATTTTACTTGGAATGCATTATCACCCTATAACATTAAACCACGTTCTTAGAAAAGAGAGACATATTAATGAAGCTATTTATGATCATCCAAGTGGAATGAAAATAATACCAGCATCATTACATCTAAAAGATCTAATAAAGATTGACATATCTAAATTAAATCGTCATTTAAAAAAACTTAAAGGAAAAACAGAAATAGTTTTCTTAGATTCCTCTCCGGGCCTAGGAAAAGAAGCTGTTGCAACAATCAAAGCGAGTGAGGAATTACTATTTGTTACAAAGCCTGATTTAATGTCTGTTTCTGATGTGATTAGAGGCAAAGAATTTATTGACAGAATAAAAAAGGAACCAATGGGAGTTGTTTTGAACATGGTAACTAGAGGAGGTCATGAGCTGACCCAAAAAGAAATTGAAATAATGACAGAACTTCCAGTAATAGCTGTTATACCTCATGATAAAAATGTTCCAAAAAGCTTAGCAAAAAGGATTCCTGTTGTTTTACACAAGCCGAGATCATCAGCAAGCAAAGAATTAAGAAAACTTGCTGGTTTTATTATAGGAGAGGAAGAATTAGGATTTTGGTCTAGATTAATCAGTTTTTTAAAAACATAATTAAAGTTTTTTAAAACTGTAAGTGTAATTTATTTATATGGCTATTGAAATAAGTTTAACAACTATTTTAATATTTTTTGCTTTTGTATTAACGGTCTTCATTCTATACAAGCTCCTAAAATTCTTCGTCAGAGCTTCTTTAGTAGTAGCTGCTTCTTTTGTTTTTCCTTGGGTTGCAAAATATTTAGGATTATCTATAACAGCAAATTTAGAAACTGGTATTATGTTTGCTATAACTGGATTCATATTATTTTGCATATATGAATTCTTCCATTTTATAGTAAAATTTTTCAAAATAATAACATGGCCATTTAGAGGTAAAGGGGGTAAAAAATGATAGAAATAAGAAGGAAACTTGTGCATGCAGCTGGTATTTTTACAATTCTCTTAATATTATGGCTAGAAAAATGGAATGCGGCCTTAATTATTCTTTTAATAGCTTTAGCAATTTTTTTGCTTGGAGAATATAGAAAAAATAGAGATAAATACAAAATAATAAAATTTAAAAAATTGGATGAATTTGAAGAATTCATTGAAAACAGTTTTCATGAATATGAAAGACCAAATGCATTACCATTCAAAGGTGCAACAGAATTTTTTGTTGGCTGTTTTTTTGCTACAGTACTATTTGAACCGACTATAGCAATAGCAGCAATTTCTGTTCTATCATTAGCAGATGCCGTATCAACTTTAATAGGAAGTTACTATGGGAAACATAAGCTTCCTGTAAACAAAAAGAAAACAGTTGAGGGAAGTATTTCTTTTTTTATAACAGCTATTTTTATTTTACTATTCTTTTTAGATCCCTTAAAGGCTTTTATAATAGCTATTTTTACAACGTTCGCTGAAATGATACCTAAAGTGGATGATAATCTTATAATTCCACTAGTAGTTGGAATTATCATGACAATAATTATTTAAAATATAGAAAAACCTAAAATTTATAATGAAAGATATTACGCTCCTCGTAATCATTATAATAGTTTTAGCTATATACTTTTTCTACATCAAAGATATTGTTCCAGAAAAACAAAATTATACTGTTCCTCCAGAATACAAGGGGTCAGAAGGACTAGACTACATAAGGAAGACTTATGCATCTGAACTGTCTCAAGCAAGAAGCCTATGTATAAATCAATTTAAAGGAAATTGGGTAGATACATCAAATAATTTAGGTTGTTATGATATGCAAGGTTTTTCTTCATCTTATTGTAATATGGAAATTATAAATAATATCATAAACTTGTGCAAATTAATAGAAGGAAGTCCTATTTGTTCTTCAACTCAAGCAAGTTGTACTGTGTAAAAAAATTGAGTTAATTATTTAAATTGTAATTACAATTAATAACTATGTCTTTCATGTTAGCACAATTTGGAACAGATTTAGTATCAACAATAATTTGGATCATATTAGCAATAATATTTTTTCTTTTTGGACCAAGATTAATGGTAACACAAACCATAATTAAAATAGAAAAGGAAGTAGCAGAACTAGAAGACATGGCAGAAAAATCTAAAAATTATGTAATACACTCAATCTCAAAAAAACCAAGCCCAACATTAAAAAGATCTGTTAAAGGTTTTATGGAATTTTTTGCTGTAGGTCCTGTTTCAATTGATCCTTACGGAGTTATTAAAAAACTAGATCATATAATAAAAAATTCAGATGAAAAGTTCAATTATTTTACTAGACAAATAGCACCTGGTTTTTCAAAAGAAAAGCGGAAAAACATAAAAAATGCTCTGCAAGGTGCTATAACAACACATCAGATAGCAAAAATAGTTAGACATTATTTAGAACTTATAAAAAAGTATAAAATGTTTCAGTTAGCAATGGTTATACAAATGCAAATTCCGTTAATATCAAGAATTGCAAAGGCTGCAATGAGGGCAACACAAGCTTTCAGTGAAGGTATACCAATAGGAGACAGCATTGGGCCTTTAGTAGCAGCAAATCTTATTAAAAGGGATAAAGTAAAAATCTTTGAAGAAGATGAATTTATAGTTGCCAAATCAAAAATAGATGGAAAGGATGTTTGGGTTTCAAAGGCTGAAGGTCCTGGAGCATCTACTGGATATCCTGGAAAATTCTTGAAAAAATTCTTTAAAAAACAAAAAATCGATAGAATAATAACAATTGATGCTGCACTAAGATTAGAAGGCGAGAAAACAGGGATAATAGCAGAAGGTGTTGGAGTAGCAATGGGAGGAAGTGGTGTTGATAGATATGAGATAGAGGAGATTGCTGTTAAAAAGAATATTCCTCTTGATGCTGTTGCAGTAAAGGTTTCTCAAGAAGAAGCCTTGGAACCAATGAAAAAAGAAATTTTTGATGCTGTTCCTAATGCCATTGAAAACATTAAAGACATATTAAACAGACGCAAAAAGAAAGAAAGAGTGTTAATACTTGGTGTTGGAAATACTTGTGGTATAGGAAATAGCATTGAAGATTTAAAAGGATTAGAAAAAAAATTAAAATCTTATATAAAGAAAATGGAAGAAAAGAAGAAGAAAAGAGCTTCATGAAAAAATTTATAAGCTTTAGAAACTTATTTCTCAAAGTGATTTTATGGGGCTAAGACCAGGAAGATGTTATCATAAAGTTAAGAAAAAACCTTACACAAGAATATCTTTAAGAAAGCCTAGAAGGAGCTTTGTAAAAGGTGTTCCTGCATCAAAAATACATCAATTTGAAATGGGCAAAAATAAAGATTATCCTTTAAAGTTCTTCTTGCAAAGCAAAGAAAACGTTCAAATAAGGTCTAACGCATTAGAAGCTTCAAGAGTCACAGTAACAAAACACTTAAACAAAAATCTAGGTCCTGAAAACTTTTTCTTTAAAGTATTAATTTATCCTCATCATATAATGAGGGAAAATCCAATGGCAACAGGAGCAGGAGCAGATAGATTTTCTGAAGGAATGAGAAGAAGTTTTGGAAAGCCGATTGGCCAAACAGCTAGGGTTAAAATTAATCAAAAAATCTTTATGGTTAAAGTACCAAGTAATTCTGAGAAAATTGTAAAAACAGCTTTTAAAAGAGCTTCAAAAAGATTACCTGGTACTTATAAAATAATAGGTGGGTGATTGTATAACAATACTTGTAACAGGCGCAACTGGAAGAATAGGAAAACACCTTGTTAAGGCTTTGTTAGATAAAGGAGAAAAAGTAAGAGTTCTCATAAGAAAAACAATGACAGAATTTGAAAACGTTGAAACTTTTTATGGCGATTTGCTAGATAGAAAATCATTAAAAAAGGCTGTTGAAGATATTGATACAGTATTTCATTTAGCAGCTGTTGTTGATTACACAGCACCTGAAGACTTGATGTTTAGAATAAATGTTATAGGTACAAGAAATATTTTAGATGTTTTTAAAGGAGACAAATTCATTTACCTAAGTTCTACAGCAGTTTTAGGTAAAAAATTAAAAGATCTACCAGCAGATGAAAACACTGATTACAATCCATCAAACCTTTATGGTAGAACAAAGATGGAAGCCGAAAAACTTGTAAAGGAAAACAAAGGAATAATAATAAGATCACCAGATGTTTTAATGCCTAGGTTTGTAGAAGGTTATGATTTCATATTCTCAAAACTATTAGAAGGCGAAATGTCAATAATTGGTGATGGAAAAAATTTTATTGATTACATTCATATAAGTGATTTAATTCAAGCCCTTCTCTTAGCCAAAGATAAAGGGAGAAGAGGAGAAATTTACCTTGTTTCAGGAAAAGGAGTTAAAACACAAAAACAATGTTTGGAACTTGCTTGCAAATATTTAAATGTTGAAGCACCGAAAAAACATAAAACAGCTTTATCTGCAAAAGTGTTTTCTCGTGGTTCTGTTATAAAATCGAAAATTAAAGGAAAAACTCCAGAATTCATACCAGAGTATGTAGAAAAGATGCTAAGAAACAGAACTTTTGATATAACTAAAGCAAAAAATGAACTAAGTTTTGAACCGAAAATAGATTTAGAAACATCAATAAAAGAAATGGTAGAAGATTACTTAGAAAGATTAGAAGAAGAACAAGAAGAAATCTCCGAAGAACAAAGTGAATAATAGAGCTAGTGGAAAAACAATTCCATATCTCACTCCTTCTCTTATTTTAATATATTTTCTAGTTTTTTTAATTTTCCTAACCTGTTCTTTTGTCAAGCCTTTTATGTATTTTTTATAAAGTTTTAAAC
Source organism: uncultured archaeon (assembly GCA_964347265.1). Taxonomy (GTDB): domain Archaea; phylum Aenigmatarchaeota; class Aenigmatarchaeia; order Aenigmatarchaeales; family Aenigmatarchaeaceae; genus CS1-C013. Next base: position 16,553 of record CAYFXV010000005.1, read on the forward strand.
TAGGTATATTTTCTCCAATCATATCATCAACTTTTAATTGACTAACTGGAATTCTTTTATAAAATCCTTGTTCAATAATTTTGGAGTACTTATAGAAAATGAATAAAATAAAAATCAGTAAAAATAGTAAAGAAAATAATGAGCTAAAATTCAATGAAAGGATTGAAAGAATTAATGGAATTAAAGCAACTGAGAATGTTATTGGATCTTTAAAACTATTAAAGAATTTTTTACTTAATTTTTGATTCTTATATACATAATAAAGAGAAAAGATAACAGACCAAAAAGCACCAATAAAGAAACTGTTTATGAAAAAACTAAGTGCAAAGGGAAAAAAAGTGTCAACTAAAGATAAATTGGGCAATAATACTCCTATTGCAACTAAAAGTTCACCATCTCCTCCTCCCCATTGCCCAAAATAATACATTATTAAACCTAAACCTAAAAACAAACCACCATAGAGAAGAGAATTTATAAAATATGTAAAATCTTTAGTAAAAATTCCTGTTAGAATATGTAAAATTAATCCCAATATTATCATAGTTACACAAACTTTGTCTGGAACATTGGTTGTCTTTAAATCATACAGACCTGCAGCAAAGCTTCCAACTAATGCAATTGCAACTAATAACAGCTCGAGCATAATTTATATTTTGATAATTAATATATAAAAGTGAAAAAATGGTGAAGATAGCTAAAAATAGTTTAATTTTGTTGCTTGGAAAAAAGAATTATTTAGTTAAACCCATTAAATTCAGTTGTGAATTTGGGACAATAGACTTAAGAAAATTGATTGGAAAAAGATTTGGAAGAAAAATAAAAATTGGTAAAGAAAGCTTTACTGTGGTTAAACCTAATATAATTGATTTTCTAAAAAAAGCAAAAAGAGGACCACAAATAATCCTTCCTAAAGACTTGAGCTTAATAGTATCAGTAACTGGATGCTCCCCGGGTTGGAAAGTTGTAGATGCAGGAACTGGCTCAGGATTTTTAACATTGTTTTTAGGAAATTTAGGCTGTAAAATCTATAGTTATGAAAGGGAAGAAAGGTTTTATAATATTGCTAAAAATAACTTGAAAAATTATGGATTAAAAAATGTTGTTATTAAGAATTCTGACATAACTAAAGGTATAAAAGAAAAGAATATTGATTTAATAACTCTGGATATGAAGAATCCAGAAAAAGTCATAAAACATGCCTTCAAATCTTTAAAACTGGGTGGATGGATTGCAATTTATTCTATGCACATAGAAGAAGTAAAAAAAGTTTTTAAAGAATTAAAAAAATATGATTTTACTAATCTAAAAATTATAGAGAATTTGCATAGAGAATGGCAGTCAATAAAACAATTTACTAGGCCTAAAACCTATATGCTTGCTCATACTGGATTCTTAACATTTGCAAGAAAAATGTAATTAGTTTAAAATACCTTTTTTATATAGTCTTCTAATATCCATTCAGCACTTTGGACTAACTTAAGATTCTTAATTTCTTCTTTTGAAAAATATTTTGCATCCAAAATTTTATCAGATTTTATTATTTTATCATTTGAAGACTCTCCAATGAAAAAGAATATTACAGTATGATACTTATATTGTGGGAAAATAGCTTCTTTAAAGCCTAAAAATTCTTTTATTTCTATATCCAAACCAATTTCTTCTTTAACTTCACGTTTTGCTGCTTCTGTAATAGTTTCTCCAAAATCTACACCACCACCAGGAAATATCCAATGTTCTTTAAAATCTTCTAAAACTTCTTTTACAAGCAATATTTTATTTTCTTTTTTAAGAATAACACTTGCCACAATTCTCGGAATTTTCATGAAAAGTATTCTTTATCAAAATATTTATACTAAACCCTAAAACTAACATTAAGTTAATTTTACAATAAAATTTCTATTTCTTAGAAATAGTTCAAAACAATATTCTTTTTTTGTATCATCTTTTGAATCACTCCCATTCCATAAACCAAGTTGCTCAATTAACATTTTTCTTTCAAAGAATTTTTCACATTCTTCAACACTTTTGAAGATGTTTGATTCTAAAGTATCAACATAATATTTCAATTCTGAGTTTTCAGGATCCTCAAATAACTCTTTTTTAAATTTATCTATTAAACCACTGTTAGGATGATGTAAATATACAGCCGCTTTACCATCAAATCTAAGAACTCTTTGGATTTCTTCAATGGCTTTTTGTTTATCTATGTAATCTAAAACAAATGTGCAAATTAAACCATCAAACGAACCTGATGAAAAGGGTAAATGTTCTAGACTTCCCATTAAGTTATGTATGTTTGATTCTTCTGTCCATTGTTTTCTCCGTAAAATTTCTATCCCAACAGGTTCTTTTTGAGGATAAACTTCTCTTAATTTTTTTAAAAGATGAGCGTTTCCATAACCTATATCTATTATACGATGTCTATCACCAAGATAATCAATTACCCCCTTGTCATATCTTCGCATTTTTCCCAAGGAAAACCAAAACGCAAATTTTTGGGGTATTTCATAGATATATTAAATTACAAAAATTTTTATAAATATTAGAAATAATGGGCCCGGCCAGATTTGAACTGGCGTCGCCGGCTCCCAAAGCCGGAATACTAGACCAAGCTATACTACGGACCCGTATGAAGAATTATAGAACTAGATTATTTAAATATTAAGAAAAAAAAGAAGGGGGAAATTAAGGTGGCATTGTTGGAGGTGTAATATCTGGAGAACTTCCAAAAACACTTTCTCCTATTCCCTCTCCCGCTGACTCGAGCAATATTGGTAAAACGATATAACCGATCAAGATGCCTATTGCTAGAACAATTATAATTATTATTATTGTACTTGTTTTCATTTTATCACCCTTCTGGAAGTGCTGATGGCTGAATAGTATTTGTTTTTAACCTACATGCTGAACTGGTTTTAACTAGAACACCATAGCCCATCTCTTCTATTAAATCGCCTTCTGATTTCTCTATCCATTTTTGGGAATCTGCATTCCACGTGTATATTTTTTCAAATGAACATGTTCCTTTAATATTACTTAATGTTTCTCCAACCATATCTTTTGTTGTTCCTAGCAAATTCCAACCTTGGACAAGAGATAAACCACTATATGTTGAGTAACTTGAAACCTTAAAACCTACTTTACAATCTTCATAAGAGTATATCCAGAATGAATGAGTGCTCAGGTATTCTAAGAGTTTTTCTGCTCCCATAATCATCAATGCTTCTTCTATAGATGCATATCTCTTATGATCTTGTAAATAAATATATGCAAGTGGTTTTCGCGTTACTGAACATGTTCCAGTTGTAAATCCTGTTCCTTTTCCTGGAAGGCTTATTAAATTCCAGCCTCTTTTTAATTCTATATTTATTGTTTCTTCTTCTGGAAATGGTGGTGGTTCAGGTATTTGAATGAATTTCACGTATAAACCTGCTGTATCACTATCACTCACAGTTGAGTCTTCTCTAAGATATGCTTTGACTGTAAATCTAAAGTACGCCAAATCTGGTTTTGCTGGTGCAACTGAAAATTGACCCATAGACTCTGAAGACTCTTCAGCAATTGGTTGACCTGTTATAGCTACTGCTCTCTCTCCTGCTACAACTTCAGTAGCAGTAATTTCAGCCTTTTTTACAGCTGTTGTTATACCTTCAGCAGTTCTTATAGGTGAGGGAAATATTTTTAATTCAAAGGTTTCAGAACTGCCTTGATGAAGACTAACTATGGTGGGATAAACTGAATGGTATGGCAAACCATAAACATTTATTACATAATTATAAATCACAGGACATCTAAGAGGTACAACTTCAGTAGCTACTCCTTCAGTAGCTATTGTTCCGCCTGTTACTGGTGTGGTTTCTGTTTCAGCTGTAATTGAACATCTAACTATTGGATGCCTGTCAGTTACTGTAACTCTATATACTACAGGCTCACCGACTTCTGTAGTCATTCTTTCAGGTTGGATATCTACATCAACTAATCCTGAATATATTTCCTCTACTATAAACCTATCATAAGAGTGTTTTTCAATGTTCTCTAGATTTACTTTAGCATTAACAGAGTATAGACCTAAAGGAGCATATGTGGGTATTCTATAATATGAGTAAAATGAATATTGATTCCAAACTGGACAAGTGTAAACATTTGTGGTTGATGATACTGAACATGCAGAAGCAACTGCTCCTAATCTCTCAACAGGTAGATTTATAATTTCTCCATTAGGATTCTTTAATTGAATTACAACCCTTGCATTACTAAAATCAAAATCAGAAGCACCTGAAAGAACAGCATTTATTCTAACAGTTTCGCCTCTAGAGTAACTATATTTGCCAGCATCAACTTTAAAGTTGAAATCTGTTGTTGGAGGAGATACATAAACTTTTCTTTCAAGTTTATTGTTGTACTCGTTGATCTCGTCTACAAGATTTCTAGGATCAACAACAGCTGTTATATCATAATAACCAGCAGGTATTGTGCCACCAAGTCCATTATAGCCATAGCCTGTTTCCACACAACTTTCTCCAGGATTTAGGTATGTGCACCTATTATATTGATGGTTACTAAGTTGTGGAATTCTTATATTGGAATCAAAACTACAAGAAGCCGAACCTATATTTCTTATTGTAACTCGAAAATGAAGTTTCATTGGACTTGTTGGATTGTCCAGTGAATAGTCTATTTTTTCGATTTTCAAGTCTGGTTTCCCTTCTCCTCGTAAACAAGCACCATCTTCGCATCCAAAAGGACAATTGAATTCTATGAGTTTTGAACTACCATCTTCACAATAACCTTCTTTTAAAATATCGCCAATACAATAATCAAGTCCTGCTCCACATCCACCGCCTAGTTCTTCATAAGTACAAACTGTAACAGTTCCTTTCACATAATAATTCTTTCCACCGTCGGAATCAGTACATGTTTTTTCAGTTCCTCCTGAGCAATAAACACTAGAAGAAATGGCATTTGAATACCCCTTAACAGGTATGTATAATTCATTTGTACCTTGAGAGCCAGGTATAGAGTCACAAATAGTAGTTTCACCGGGTAAGATTATTGTTTTATCACAGCCTGGATTTGTAATTAAATTGTTGTTAACATAGAACATTATATCTGAAACTTCAATATCTACTGTTCCATCGTTCTTTATTATTAAAGTAATGGTCGAATCCTTACAAGATGCGTCTAATAATGATATAATTTTTTTAGAAGTCTCTGATAAGATGGTTACATAAACCATTTTTTTCTCATTGATATAATTATCATTTGTATTAAATTTTTTAAGTTCTATAACTGTTTCGCCCTCTTTTAATGCTGTAAATTTGAATGAATAATTACAAGTTCCAGTTGAAGAACAACCAACACCACCTATTATATGTGACAAATAATTTTCATCATAAGTATCAACTTCCCATTTGTAAGGACTGGTTGCACTTGCAGAAACATAGAATTCTTCTCCTATACTAACTGTTTTGTATTCTTTTGTTACTAAAATTGGACCTTGAACAGTATAATAGCCTGTTGCGCTTGCTGATTTTGTTACTGTTCTATTAAAAGCACCATCATCAATAGTTATTGTAAAAGGATAAGAAGTTCCTGGTCCTAATACAAAACCTGCAGTAACCTTGACTGTTCTTGACCATTCATAACCTGGGGGAATGTTACCATCTATCATACTTGATGTTTCTGAGCCACCGCTAGTGACTAAGTTGCATTCCAAATCTGGATAATCTGTATCACAAAATATTCTAAAATCAGTAATATTACAGTAAGAATTATCATTGTTTTTTAAATTAAGTGTATATGTCAAGGTTGTACCACTGCTACTGGTTTGATTTGTAGGTGTTATCGAAATCGAGGGATCTGAAGGAACACAAGTTTGCTCCTCTGCAAACATTGAAGACGGAATCAAAATTAGTATAACTAATGCAACTGTTAAGCCTAAAATTAGTTTTTGATTCATAAACTAATTATTAAATATGCCGATTTAAATAATTTTCTAAATTATTAGGCCAAAAACGAAAGAAGCCTCGAGCGAGGATCGAACTCGCGACCTTTTGCTTACCAAGCAAACGCTCTACCATCTGAGCTATCGAGGCATAATAGAAATATAGGACAGTAATATAAATTTATTTTTTACCCTTTAATTTTGTGACTTTTACAAGTTTCCCACATTTAGGACATTTTATTTTGAATCTAAATTTTGATCCTTTAGAAACTTTTACCCATTCTTGTGTTAGGTAACTGTAAGCATTGCAAAAAGGACAAATTAATTCTATGTGAATTTTATTTTCTCCTTTTATAACCAATGCTCTAACTTTTCCATTGTTTTCTAAAGTTCTTAACGTATGATAACTGCAATCTGGAGGTGTTAAATTTTTTTCTTTTATTAAACTTTGTATTTTGTCGAACATATCGTCAATTAATAAATATGTTTAAAATATTTAAATGCTTACTTTTTCAAAAAAATCAATAATGAAAACTCCATTAAAACAGTATCATAGAGAAACTCTTGAAAATTCGAAAGCCGTAGTTGTTGATCTAAGTGATACAACAGTTAATGGAAATGCTTCTTATGGTGCTTTTTATCTTCCCTGGAAAAAAGCTAAAGAAGGAAAAATTTTGGATGCTCTTAGATTAGGATTAAATGGCATCAGAATTTATGCTGTAAGTCATTTGCCTAAAAGATTTTCAAGTTCAAGTGAGTGGGATAGAGAAAACCAGACATTAAAAGATGTTTATCAATGTCTTGATAAATGTGGCATAAAGGGAGAAGAAATGGAAGAAGCTGCGGGAAAATATATAAAGAGTAAAATGTTTAGAATTCCAGGAGCTAAAAGTTTCTTACAGAGAATAAGAAATTTTGGAGAAAGAAAGAAAGTGTACTTATTAACCAGAGAATCTTCTGAGTGTGCAAAAGCAGCTAAAAATCATTTTGGTTTTGATAAGTGTATTTCTAATATAACAAGATTAAATAAAAGTGGAATAATAAATGATGTTCAAATAATCATGAAAAAACCTGAAGATAAACCAAGTCTTCTTCAAAAAGAACTTGAAAAAGATGGACTGGGATTAAAAGATGTTGTAATGATATCTGACAATCCCGAAGATCCTGATGTTTTTAAAGGTGAAGTGGGGCTTTTTGTCACATACAGAAATGGAAAGGGGGAATTAAACATAAATGACTATAGAGAATTTGAAAGACAATTAATAAATCCCGATTAAGAAAGCAATAATAGCAAGAAACATTGCGATCTTCATAATTTTCTGTGATTTTGCTGGATTAAATAACAAAATAAAACATGAGAAAAGAAATATGAAGTTAGCAAAAATTACTAAAAGTAGATAACTTATACTGAGCAAACCAAAAAAATAAGGTATTAGACTTATTGCAATTGCAAAAATTATAAAAAAGATTGCAATCCATGAAGAAATAATCTTTCCTAAAATAACTGGAAGTGTTTTTGCACCAATTTTCTTATCACCTTTAATATCTTCTATTCCTTTGGTAATTTCTCTACCTAAATTTGCTAAATAAGACATAGAAAACAAGAAAATGATTGTTACAGTTATATTAACAAATAAAGCTCCGAACAAAAAAGTGGAAGATGCTAACCAACTATCTAAAAAATGTCCTAAAAACATTCTCTTAACTTTCCAAGCATACACAAAAGCAACAAATGTGTTAAACAAAGCTAATAAAATCATCTCTGAATTCAAAAATAATATTGCCAAAACATTGGCTAAGACATATGATATAGCTGCATAAAAGGCTGCATTTTTTCTTTTTATTTTTCCTGAAGGTATAACTCTTTTTGGTTTGTTTATTTTATCAATTTTATAGTCATAATAATCATTTGTTACGTTTCCTGCACCAGCAATTAGAGAAGCTACTAAAACAGCTATAAAAATTTGAAATGGTTGATAGTATCCAACAATTAATGCTGCCACCAAAACAGCAAAAGCTGCTAGAAAAACAACTGAAGGTCTTAATATCTTTATATAAGAAATCATTATATCTTCCTTTCTTTAGATTTTGGCCTAAGTTGTTTTGAGTAACACTTTCTACATTTTACTTTTCCAATTTTAACTTTTCTAGCATCGGCTCTAATTTTAGCATTGCACTTCATGCAAACAAAAACTCTACTATATATTCTCTTGGTTACTGCCTCCACTCTTGTTTTAGGCATAAAATCATTTTATAATATAATAGTTAAATTTATAAATTTACTGAAATAAAGAAAACAGCCAGTTAAAGAAATCTATTATTGGCTGAAATATGTTTTCCCAAGCATTTTTCTGAGCTACAACTGTTATTATCTTTGATACAGACGTTGAAAAGTCAGGGGTGCTTACAAAAACTTGTATAAGATTATCATTAACACTCATGGGAGTAAAATTAAAAACAAAATCTTTAGAATCTGTCAAAATTTCTGAAATAGAATCTTTTCTAAAAATAACAGTTATTTCTTGGGATTCGTCAATAAGATTTGAAACTTTAACTTTTACTGATATTGGTTTTCCTTCGAAAGCTGTTTCATTCACATCCAAATAAACTTCTATTGGCTTTTCCAGAACAACAGAAATATTTTTCTGAGCTAAATAGCCAGAATTGTATCCATAGACCTTAAAATCATAGTTTGGTGCTGTAAATTCTGCTTCTTCATAACCATATTCACCATAATCTGTAAATATTTGAGAGTCTCTGGCACTAACTAAAAATTTCTCCCCTGGTTTTAAAACAGTTTTTTCAACTGATAATTGAGCATAACCATAACCTTTTGGATTTAAAACTAGTTGTACAATTGATTCTTTTCCTGCATAGGGAAAAGCCTTTATATCGCATTTATAATTTTTTCTTTCATCCAACACTGGTATTTTAAAAATAGTAAAAACTGATTTTTCATTGCAAAAATAAACTATATTTTGAGGTTCTATTATTTCCAAGAAATCTTTTCCCCTTCCATCAACACAGCTTTTATATTCAATTTTAGTTAAAAGGCATCTATCAGCTTTTAAGTCTGTTTTTAAAACAGTATAATTGGCCCATATGTTATTTGACAAAAGGTTAGTTGTCACATCAATAACAGGCTCTTCTTTTAAATCTAAAATTTTTAATTTAACATCATTGTCACTTAGCTTAATTTTTATATTTCCTATTCCATCTGCATTTACTTCACTAAATTTCCAGCTACTATCGGGAAATGTAGCAAATTTCACATGAGTAGCATCTAAATATCCAACTTCAGACCAAACTGGATCAGCCACTATTCCTTTATCAGCATAAATTTCAGCCCATCCATGAGGTTGAAATTCGTATGTCTCATAAATTCTACCAGGATGCACATATCCAACAGCAACAGCAGAATAATAACCTAAGTCTCTAAGAAAAGAAACTAACAAATTTGAAAATTCTTTACAAACACCCTTTCTAACTTTTAAAATGTCTTTTGCAGAAAGGTTAACATCTGAATAAATCCTATCATATTCTACATTTTCTCCTATCCACTTAGCTAAATAAGATATTTTTTCAAAGTCATTGCCTCTTGCTTTAGAAGCTAGTTCAACAATTTCAGGATCTGCAGACTGAACAAGATCTGTTGGCTCTCTAAATTCCTCTAAGAGTTTCTTATCAATTTCTCCTCTTCTTTTTATAGAAAGAGTGGAGTTAACAGTATAATTAACCTTTCCTACTGGATCCTTCCACTTTATATTTAACAATCTATTTCCATATTTATCGTAAATAAAACGATAAGAACAAAATTTAGTTCTACAAGGCCCAAAAGAGTCTTTAACATCAAAGTAATCTAATGTCTGATATTTGTTTGTCTGTGGTATGGATAAATTTAATTCAAGGTTATAAATCGTTCCATTTAATTCTATAAAACCACTTTCTACGATATTAACTTTCATTTCACTAACTATTTGAGGGTTTGTTATTTCTGTTGCTGAGACCTGAATTGGTAGTAGTAAAAATATTGTTAAGATTAAAAGCTTCTTCATACCTTTAAATTTATTAAGTTCACATAAATAATATTACTGGTGTTAATATGGACTTCTCTATATGGACAGAAAAATATAGACCAAGAAAATTAAAAGAAGTGATAAATCAAAAGCATGTTGTAGAAAGGTTAAAATTTTTTGTTAAGGAATATAAAATACCTCACATGATTTTCGCAGGACCTCCAGGAACAGGAAAAACTTGCTGTGCAGTTGCTATTGCAAGAGAGATTTTTGGAAAGAATTGGAAACAGAATTTTCAAGAAACAAATGCCAGTGATATGAGAGGAATTGATGTAATAAGAACAAGAATTAAAAACTTTTCAAGAATAAAGCCAATAGGAGAATCATTTAAAATAATATTTCTTGATGAAGCTGATTCACTAACCTCTGATGCTCAGAATGCCTTAAGAAGATTAATGGAAATGTATTCAGGTGTGACAAGATTTATTTTAAGTTGTAATTATTCTTCTCGTATTATTTCACCAATTCAAAGCAGGGCAGCAGTTTTCAGATTTAAATCATTATCTAGAGAAAATGTTTTTGAATACATGAAAAGAATAGTAAATAGAGAAAAGCTAAAAATAGATAAAAAAGCTTTAGAAGCTATATATTTAATTTCTGGTGGAGACCTAAGAAAAGCAGTTAATATACTTCAAGCATCAGCAGTTCTAGGAAAGAAAATTACCAAAAATACGATTTATGAAGTTGCTGCACAAGCAGAACCTAAAGAAGTTATAGACATGATAGACTATGCTTTAAATGGGAAGTTCTTGGATTCAAGAGAAATTCTAAAAGACTTATTGCTAAAAAGAGGTATTTCTGGTCAAGATATAATAAAAGAAATCTCAAAACAATTGTACAAGCTTGATATTTCTGATAAAGTAAAAATTGGACTTGTGGAAAAAGTCGGAGAATTCGAATTTAGATTAAATCAAGGTGGAAACGAACAATTACAACTGGAAGCCTTATTGTCACAATTTGCCCTCTATAAAAAATAGGAAGATTAAATGCTTGTTGAAAAATATAGACCAAAAAGATTAGTAGAAATTGTAGGCCAGAAGACTATTGTTAAAAGTATTACTGATTGGCTTAAGAGGTGGAAACCAGGAAAGGCTTTTTTATTATATGGACCAACAGGAATAGGGAAAACATTAATAGTAGATATCATAGCTAAAGAAAATAAGTTTAATTTAATAGAAATTAATGCAAGTAATAAAAATGCTGCTTCTTACATTAGAGAAGTTTTAATGCCAGCTTCTAAAGAAGGTTCATTATTAAACAAGAGGCTTATACTAATAGATGAAATAGACTCCTTTAGTGACAGGGGAGCATTAACTGAAATTATTAAAACAATAAAACAAAGTGCCTCTCCTGTAATTATGACTGCAAATAATGCTTATGATAAAAAATTGAGGACTTTAAGAAATTATTGCATTCCATTAAGAGTTAATAGAATACCTGTGAACTTGATAGAAAGGGAATTAAACAAAATAGCTTTAAAGGAAAAAATAAAAATTAGTAGAGATGTGATAAGAAGAATTGCTATGAATTCTGATGGTGATATAAGATCTGCAATAAATGATTTAGAGATCTTTTCCAAAGATACAGAATTTGGAATAAGAGATAAGAAAAAGGATATATTTAAAATTTTAAAAATAATTTTTCAAGCAAATGATTTGGGAAAGGCTTTGCAAGCAATAGATGAGAGTGATAAAAATATTGATGAAATATTCTGGTGGATAGAGCAAAATATTCCCAAAGAGTTTAAGAATGCTGAAGAAATTGCAGAGGCTTTTGAATTGTTAAGTAAAGCTGATTTGTTCAGAAGTAAGATAATTATCAATCAAAATTATAGATTTAAAAAATATATGAGAGATTTAATAGCCGGGATTACTCTTATTGGAAATAATAAAAAATTTATTATGTACAAGCCTCCTGACAGATTAGTTATATTGGGAAGAACAAAAGCTATGAGAAATAAAAATGAAGAACTATATAAAAATTTAGGAAATATCTTACATTGTTCTAAAAGAAAGATAAAGGAGCAAATGCCTTATTTGAATATTTTTTTAAAGAAATAACAGCTTTAAGCATTAACCGCCGTATCCAAACTCTGTTTTAGTTTTCATTTCCTTTGATTTTAAGCTAAAAATAAAATATGGCTCTTCATCTGGATAACAATCCTTTCCAATATGTCTATCACCAATTGATATACAGTCAACATAAAGTCTTGGGATTTCAATACCTCCAATGTCAACTCCTCCAAATCTATATTCATTAATTGATTTACCATTGCCTTGACTATTAATTGTTTCGTCAATTTTTAATCTTCCTTCAAACCACACTTTTAATTTTGAATCTGTCCCGCTCTCGTACCAGTACATTTCAAAATAATATGCATCAAAATATTGCCATCTATCCTCATAGAAATATCGCCTATCTACATGAATATCAATATTTGGAGAAGTCCAATAATTTCCAACAGCTTCGGAGTAAACACGTAATTTATAATTATTTTGATCATTCCATAAACCTAAATTTAAAATTTGATTTCCGTTATCATAGAAACCCATAAAATAGTGTATATTGTTGTTTGAAGGTAACGTAGTAAAATTTACATATACTCTAACATAAATTTCACTCATTCCAGCTAAATTCTTGTAAACATATTCAATATCATCACAATAAAGACTGTAATTACCATGGTATTCTATATTCACTACTTCTGGGTTTCCATAACTACCTGTCCATTTACTTAAGTCACTTGTTTCAAAACCGTTTGAAAAAAATATGAAATTACTATCAAATTTTATTCCTTTTTTTAACATCTCTTTTTTAAAGAAATCTTCTGTAAAATAAATATCTCTTATTACTTTTTCTAAATCTCCATTACTGCTATTGTTAGAAGCCTGAAAAGTTAGTATAAAACTGTCTTTTATAGAAGGTATAAAAGAAAGTTCTTGCTGTTCCTCAATTTGAGTTAATCTAATATCACTAAATCCTGCCAAGTATTGAAAAGTTAATATAATAATATAAATTATTATTACACTTGAGATAATGAAAAATTGTGCTTTCATTATTTCACTTTATTGGTTTAACAGAAGCCTTAGCTCCGCAGGCCTCACATTTTAAAAAAGTTATTCTGTCTTCTTTTATTAATTTTGTGTCGGGTCTGCCGCATTCTTTACAAGTAACATAATCTTTTATGTAGACTTCTAATTTTTTCTGTATTAGATTTCTTGGTACTCTTGACTGTAATATTAATCTAGTACCATCAAAATTAGCTGGTGTTGCTAATTCTTTTGCTAAGAATTTTAATAGATGCTTAGGACCTCTTCTTAAAGTTTGATATATTTGAGAAAAGTTCTTAATTATAGTTTGATTACCTTGGACAATAGTTTCAACAACAGGAACTTCAAACCTTTCTGAAGTTTTTTCTGTTTTGGGTAATTTTTCGTATGCTTCATTTAATAAAGTTTCATAATCCATTTTATTCACTAAAATATATCTATTTAAACTATTTATATAATTCTAAATTTTATTGTTTCATCTGGAGTTAAGGATACATTATAAATTCTAATTTCATCAATAATACCATCAAAATGTTGTCCCACGTCTTGAGGTGCACATACGTCACATCTTATACCTATATGTAGAGCTCTATCTGGATCAGAATAACTATACCATATGTCACCTGTGTAAGATTGAATGCCCTCTAATTTATCATCCGCATAAACTTTAATATGCGTTCCATTGTAATTACCAAAAACATAATGCCAAAAACCATCTCTTAAATCACTACTTCCAATTGCAGAAGCATAAGTAGTTGAAGATTCTGCTATATACAATTTGATTTTTCCACCCTCTAAAGTAAATAACCATCCCATATCCACACCAACAGAAGGTGTAAAAATATCAGCTATAGCCATAGGAGATGAAGTACTTGAAGTTTTAATCCAAGCTTCAATTGTAAAATTCTCATCAGTAATTCTTAAGGATTCGTCATGATGTGCTGCAACAAAATCATCTACACCGTCAAATTCTAATCCCATACCAAATTTACCCTTAACCCATTTAGGACAGTCTACAGTTGGAGGTTCAGAACAAACAATAGGAATTGCACCTGTCATCTCGTATAATGTTCCATCATTTTCATATCCAGATTTATCATGTGCAATTGTTCCTTCGCCTTCATCAAAATCTAAAGTCAAAATATAAGAACCGAGTAATTCTGCCTCAAAATAAGCTAAAGCTTCTGTGTTTGGATTTATTATTCTCAGAGAATGTTGTCCTTCAGGCATACCCCCACCTTCATGTAAAATTATGCTTCCTGTTATCTTTCCTTCTATATAAACTGGATCTAGATCAAAATCAAACAACTCACCATCAACATAAACATTTAAACTATCATTAGTAATTACTCCGTTACCACAATTTCTAATAAAAAATTTATTTTGGAATGCCTCTTCTATTTTTATACATGAAGATAAAACTTCTAAACTTTTTTCTGTTCTAACTTCTCCAGCATAACTAATTTCTGAAAAAAAACCACTTAGATATAACCACATCATTAAACTTATAAAAACAACAATAACAAAAATTATGACTAAAGTTATTAAAGTTACTGCTGCTTTCATAAGAATTATTTATCTTATCTACTATAATTTCTTTATCTTTCCAGGAGTGGGTTCAAAACACACACCTGACTCTAAAAGATCTTGAATTGCAAAATCAACATCATTTTCAGGTAAACCAGATTTAGTTAAAATTTCCTGATAATCTGCTCCTTTACCTTTGTCTAATTTTTCAATAAGATCTAAGATTTTACTTTTAGCTTCAACAGAACTAGCAACTTTTTCCTCAGTAATGTTTTCTAATATTTCTTGGGCTTCTAAAATTCCTTCAGCGTTTTCTAAACTCATAAATTGTTTAACTACTCTTTTTAATTCATTTAAATCAGAAGTTTGTTTTTGTAGTTCTTTAATTTTCTTTATTTTCTTTCTTTGATCTCTAAAAATTTTTTCCAGTTCTAAAATTCTAAGAGTTTCGAGATTAGGGTCAATTTTCTTTATTATTTCAGGTATTATATAAATTTCTCCATTATATTCTCTTATTTTTCCAAAAATATCAGCCATATCTCCTGTCGCAAAACCATCAAATATCTTAGTATTTACAAAGGCTTTACAACGAATAGTATCTGTAGAGTCGTCCAAAGTTATGGTTGCATATCTTTCATCAGGGCTTATAAACTTATCAACTATTAAACCCAAAACCCTTACTCTCGATAACCTTCTTCCTAAATTAGTTAGAACATAACTACTTACAAACCCTTCTTTTTTTACAAAAGTTCCACTATCTATTTCACCAATTGATGCTTTTTTTGCTATTAATCTTTTAACTTCCATGATTATCTTATCCTCTCTATATAATTTAGTTTTGGTTCAAATATAGAACCTTCAGATTTTAATCTTCTCAATAACTCTTCTGTAGTTCCAGCCTTTATTCCCTGATCCTCAGCAGCTGCTATTATTTCTTCTTTTGGAACAGGCTTTCCAATTTTTTTCTCAAGCATATCAATTATATCTAAAATAGTATGAATCTTACTTCTCTGAGATGCAGGAACACCTTCTGTTCTATCAATATCAATTTTACCTGTTTCGTAATCATATCCTAGTTGTTGAATAGAAAATCTCATTACATTAATTGATCTTTCAGCATCTTGGATTTCAACTTTATCAGAAAGTCTTATCTTAGCTGCTGATTCTGCTAATCTCATTAAAGCCTCATTTTGTCTCAATGTTATTGCAACAGTCTCTTCCCCAGAATAGAGACCTCTCATATCAATATAAAAATTCTTTAATCTCTCTGCTGCTTTTCTTGTCATTTTAGGTTTACAATTTTTTCTTGCAAAAGCTATGTATTTTCTTAAAAATTCAGGAGGTATTAGTGGTTCTACCCTACTTGGTTTTAATCTTGTTTCTAAAATATGTGTTGCCAATTTTTCATCCATATCTTTATCAGGAATGTCTTTTAAAGCAAATTTAACATCAAACCTAGCTAATAATGTGTCAGGTATATCAACTTGCTCTACTATTGGCCTATAAGGATCGAACCTAAAGAACTTAGGATTGCAACCTGCTAAAACAGAAACTTGAGCAGGTAAAGTTGCTATTATTGATGCTTTTGCAACTGAGACTGTTTGTTGTTCAAGTCCTTCATGCATTGCAATCTGATCTTCCTTAGACATTTTATCAAACTCATCAACAGCTAGTACCCCTTTATTTGCTAAAACCATCGCTCCTGCTTCAAGCATCCAACCTCCTCCAAATTCCTCGTCTTTAATAACTGTTGCTGTTAATCCAGCAGCTGTTGTTCCTCTTCCAGCCACATATTTTCCCCTTGGAATTATACTTGATATTAATTTTAATAACTGGCTTTTTCCTGTTGAGGGATCTCCAATTAATAAAACATGTATGTCTCCTCTAATTCTTGTTTTATCTGGCAAGTTATGAGGTATTCCTCCAAATAATTGAAGTGTTATTGCTTCTTTTATCTTATCCATTCCATAAATAGAAGGAGCAATAGAAGCAACTAATTTATTATAAACTTCAGGATCTTTAGCAAGTTCCTTAATCTTTTTCTCATCTTCAGGAGTTATTACTACTTCTTCCCATTCTATTTCAGTTGGCTCAACATAATTAGCCTCAACATAAATATCCATCTGTGTTCTTAATTTTCCTCTTCTAATTCTTTTTATTTCTTTAACAACACCATTGATTTTAAGTCTGTTTCCAGGATCCATTTTTCTTTGCATTTCTGGGTCTGTTAAATCTCCTTTAATATAAACAGAAACTTCTCCAGGCTTTTCTCCTGTAACAATCTCAAATGGTTCTTCGATAAATACCCATCTTGAATCAAAAAGTTTTCTATCAATTAAAACAAAACCACCTTTTCTACCACATTCAGGATTATCACATCTGACAGGAGGTGTTAAAAATCTTTCTTTTTGCTCAACTTCCATTTTATTTCCACATTCTGGGCATTGATAAATAGCAATTTTTACCTCAGGTTTAACTTCTGATGCTCTTCTGACAACACCGTCCAAACAAACAAATTTTCCAATGTGCTCTGACCTTAGATTTCTTATTCTTATGCTAAATCTTTCTGGTAGATTCTTAAATCTGGGTTCTATTTCTACTTTTCCTTCTGGTAAGTCCATGTTTGAAATAGCTTCTCTAGCAGTTTCTAAAACATTTTCAGGATTATCTAAAAGTTTGTCAGCTAATTCTGGATCAAATTTATCTAACAAAGAGAAGTCAACTACTATTGATTTTTTTCCTTTTGAAGCTGCCGCTAGCATGTCCTGCTCATAATATTGTCTAAAAAACTCTTCAAACTTTTCCGGTTCCATAAAAACGATTATTTTATTTTTCTCAATTTCTTATCTGCTTTTGCTACTGCTCTTTTAACATCTTGTATACTTCTTCCACCTGTACAAATAATTTTACCACTACCAAAAAGAAGAAAAGTGACTCTTGGATCATCCATCCGCATAACCAAACCAGGAAATTGTTCTGGTTCGTATTCTGTGTTTTCCAAAGTAAAAGCAATATTATTGAGATTTAATTCTCTATCAAGTTTTGCTGAAGCAACAATATTTTCTAGTTGGACTTTATAGTTTTTTGGAATTTTCATTCCAAGTCTGTTCATCCTTTTTACTATTTTTGCTATTACAAGTTTTGCGTCTTTTGGAGATTTTGCACCTGTGCAAACTATTTTTCCTGATGAAAAAATTAGGGCTGCTGCTTTAGGATCTTTTAATCTCATCACTAATCCGGGGAATTGTTCTGGTTCATATTCAATCCCATCTAAATTGGCAACTAGTTTTTCAAGTTTTACAGGAACTCCCAAAGAAGCTGATGCAACAACATTTTCTATTTTTATTCGAAATGCCATTTTATCCCTCGTGTATAAAATAATGACAAATAAAGTATTTAAAAACTATTTATAAGGATTTCCTTAAGAAACAGGGGTTTTTATATTACTACTTCTATGTGAATATTCAGATTTATTAAAATAAATTTAACCAATAAAAACCAATAAGAAATATGAATTTGGTAGCCTTATTTTCTGGTGGCAAGGATAGTGTGATGGCTGTTCTAAAAGCTAAGCAAAAAGGTCACGAAATAAAATATTTGGCTACTATTCATTCTAAAAATCCTGACAGTTTTATGTATCATACTCCTAATATTGGCTTAACTTTAATACAATCTGAAGTCATGGGCACTCAACTAGTTTCTAAAGAATCTAAAGGTGAAAGGGAAAAAGAGGTTGAAGACTTAAGAATACTATTAGATGGATTAAATGTTGAGGGAGTTGTTTGTGGAGCTATAGCTAGCAATTATCAAAAACAAAGAATAGAAAAAGTTTGTAAAGAATTAAATTTGAAGTTATTAACACCTTTGTGGAAAATGAATCAAGAAAAAATACTTAAAGAAATTATAGAAAATAAATTTGAAGTCATAATAACTGCAGTTGCTGCTGAAGGTTTTGATGAAAGTTGGTTGGGAAGGAAAATTGATGATAAATGCATAGAAGATCTGATTAAGTTAAAAGAGAAGTTCGGTATTAATATTGCTGGAGAAGGTGGAGAATTTGAAACAGTGGTTCTAGACTGTCCCTTGTTTACTAGAAAGATATTAATAACAGAATTTGAGAAAATATGGGAAGGTAATAATGGAATGCTAGATGTGAAAAATGCTAGACTAATTGAAAAATAATTCTATACAAAGTTATTTTAATTAATAGAAAATATAATTTAGTATATGACTTATTCAGAAACAATAGAAGTGAAAATAAAGTCTCAAGATTTTCATGATATAACAGGAGAAGTTGAGAATATTATAAGAAAATCTGAAATAGATGATGGAATTTGTAATATTTTTGCTATTGGGGCTACAGGAGCCATAGTTGTAAATGAAAATGAACCAATGCTTTTAGAAGATTTTAGAAGAACTTTAGAAAAAATATCTAGCTCAAAAAAATTGTATCAACATATAGAAAATGCTCATTCTCATATAAGATCAATGCTAATTGGAAATAGTCAATCTATTCCTGTAAAAGAAGGTAGATTAATGCTAGGAACTTGGCAAAACATAATGGTTATTAATTTTGATACAAGAAATAGAGAAAGGGAAGTTCTTGTAACTGTTGTTGGAGATTGATTTCCCATAGATAATTTCATGTCTAGTATGGAAAAATGACTAATTCTCCACTGGTTATATCTAAATAACATATGGAAAATGTCAAA
>CAYFXV010000006.1:0-27880 GCA_964347265.1 uncultured archaeon
CTAATCTAAAATATGCTTCCTCGTCTTCACCTAACATTTCAGTATTGAATGCTAAGTATAGAAAATATATACCTAAAAGTAGCAGAAATATAAAAAATATAATTTGTATATGCTTTTCGAAGTTCATAATTTACTTTATTTAGACATTTTTAATTTTATATATGTTTATTATTCGAGACCATTCTTATAATTTTTAACTTTTCTGATTCTCATGGTCAGAAACGTGCAGTATCTGGTTAGTATTTTAGACATAATTTTTTGTAGAGCAAATGGTAAAAAATAAATTCCGAAACCAGATAGCTTTTCAACTTCAAAACCATATATATGTGCAAGATCTTTTAGAGCGGGCACATTAAAAGCTTTAATATGTCCTTGCTCTCCTTGTTTCCAAGCATTGGGTTTAACTACTCTCTCGCCCCTAAGAAGGTTCCCAACATGTCTATCTATTAAATGAAGGGTTGTTGTTTGTTGGCCAGTTAGAATTAAAAAAATGCTATGAAATGAAGACAAATTAGGAACTGAAATTACTGCATACCCACCCATCTTCAGCACTCTATTGGTTTCTTTTAAAAAATTATGAGTATTCCAGAGATGCTCAAGTACTTGATTAGCGCAAACTACATCAAAAAATCCTTTTGGGTAAGGGAATTTATCATTTAAATTAGATATTTTAACTTTTATTCCTTTTTTACGAGCAGCACTAGCAGCTTTTCTAACTGTTTCAATTCCAAAACATCTATTAGACATAAGAACTTTTGATATTTCTTTCGTAAATTCTCCATCTGAACATCCAAGGTCCAGAATTTTTGGATTATCATTTTCCTGAATTAAAAAACTTAGAAATATTTTTTGATTTTCTCTATAAAGTTTATAGAGCATATCAAAAAATTTATCTGACTTAAGCTTCTTTTTCATTTTGGTCACTCGTATTTTATACAAGCTCTTTTGATAAGTAATTATATGTATGTAAATAAAACACTATAAACCTTTTGATTATACTAGATCTATCTTATTAATATCAAAACCATGCCGAAAATTATCATAATAAATCCTACTATCTTGGATAAAGAGGCGGTTTCATTAAAGAATATCAAGCCTATTAGAAGGCTCCCTATAACTGTTGAAGAAAATAAAAATATCTGAGCTGTGCCTAAAGGCACATTCCCCAAAACTGCACTATAAGTAAGTTTAAGCACCAAAGCTGTAAGTAACCAAAAAATTATCCATGGATTAAATAAAAATTGTTTAATAAACTCAAGGTTTAAGAAATTAGTCAAAGTAACTTTTAATTCTGTGCTACCTTTTTTACCTAAAGCATCGCTAACAGCAAATGCTAAACCTACTATTATTGCTATGAAGATATATATGTTAGACCTAATAAGAGCACTTATAGCTTCTGCCATTGTATTTTTATTATATCACACCTAATAAATACTTTTCTATGATATTAATTATTAAAAAGAGCAGAACACTATATTGTATGAAAGTGTAATCATGAGATATTCAATAGTTATTCCCGCATTTAATGAAGAAAAAAGAATTAAAAGTACGTTAGAAAATTATGGTAAAGAATTCAGAAAAAATACAGAAATAATTATAGTAAATAATGGTAGCACTGATAATACTGAAAAAATTGTTAGAAGTATGAGAAAGAAATTTCCACAAATAAAATTATTAAACTTTCCAATCGCTCTTGGTAAGGGTGGTGCAGTAAAAGAAGGTTTCAAAATAGCAAAAGGTTCTATAATTGGTTTTGTAGATTCAGATGATTCTATAAAAATCAAAGGTATTAAAAAATTGATAGAATATGTTAGAAAAAATAAATGTGATTGTGCAATTGCATCAAAATGGAAAAATAAAAAATTTAAAGAAGTTGATGAACCTTTTTTTAGGAAAATAGCTTCCAGGGTATGGAACATAATAATAAGAATACTGTTTGGCTTGAAAATATATGATACCCAAGCTGGCGGTAAATTCATGAAATCCAGTGTATTAAAAGAGATTTTTAAAAAAATGAATTGTAGTGGATATGAATTCGATGTAGAACTTCTCTGGTTAATAAAAAGAGCTGGTTTCTCAATTAAAGAAGTTTACATATCTTTTGTTCATCGTGAGGAAAGTAAGTTTAAAATGAAAAATAGCATTACTATGCTAATCGATATAATGAAAATCAGATTTGGGGTAGAAAAATGCAGCTAACTAAAGTTTTATATTCGACTTTCTCAAAAGGGGTTTGAATTCAGCAGCATAAGGTGTCTTCAAAATTTTCTTAATATGTTTTTTGCCAAATCTTTTGTACCACCATGTTGTATTATAAAAAGTTGCAATATCACAAAGGCATCTAAAAATAGGCGTATCAAACAAAATTGGTTTTACAACAGGGACTCTTCTTAGTTTCATTTCCCAAAAGAATATAGGTTGTTTATGCGGTTTAGGTGCCTCAAATTCATTTATAAAAAATTTATCACCAACAGTTTTTATACTCTTTCTACTTCCGATTCTCATCTTTTCAGCCAATTCTATATGTTTTATTTTATCAGCATCAAAACCCATGAATCTTGCAACAATGTAATCTAATGCTACTCTGTCGGAACCAGCAAAAATAACATTACAAAGTTTAGGAGTGCCTGTTCTGGGAGCATTTCCCTCCATACATATTGTTCCATCTACTACATTGAAAGTTGTTTTTCTAAAATAATTATTAACATCTGGAATAGCTTGATCAGCAACCAGATGATATTGATGTCTAAACCTAGGTAATAACCCCCAATGATTCTTTAGACAACAAGTAATTGTAGTTAAACAATGCGTTTTTACAACAGGTAGGTTTAAAATAGTATCTACATCTAAAAGTATTTTGGGAACTTCTATTTTCTTTAGAACTTTTCCTCCAAAATTATTCACTTTTACTAACGGTTGTTCTGAAAGATTAATGAATTTTATATTATATTTATCAGCTAAATCATAAAATCCCCATAATTTAGCTGTTCTATCTAATTGTTTTGCTGCTGCAAGATTGGCGTCACCTATATATATCTCAGACTTTGGATACGATTTCTTTAATTTCTCTAGAACAGAATCTATAACCCATGGAGATGTACATTGACCGGGAACTAATTGATCAGAAATTCCATTAATCTTAACAAATATTTTTTTACCTTTTATAAATTTTTTCCAATTGCCCAATTCCATTGATTTATGAACTGTTCTTCTAACCTCTTTTTTGCTGATTCCTTTTAGTTTTAAAAAAACTACTTTAGACATTAAAACACTCTTTTTGATCTCAATTATTAATATTACAAATAAATAAATAAATAAGGTTTAAAATTTCTTAAAGATAAGATGCAACCAAAAACTGTTTTATTAACATTCGATTTAGAAGAATTCGATTTGCCATTAGAATATGGCATACATATCAATTACGCAGATATGTTTTCTATATCTGTTAATGGTTGTTTAAAAATATTGAATATTTTAAGGAATTACAAAATAAATTCTACTTTTTTTATAACAGGCTTTTTTGGAGAAAATCGTCCTAAATTAATCAAGAAGATTAATAAATTGGGTCATGAAATAGCTTTGCATGGATATAAACATGATCAAAAATATTCTGAAATGAAGAAGGAAGATATTTTAAATGATATTAAAAGAGGTAAAAAAATACTAGAAAAAATTTGTAGAAAAAAAGTTTATGGATTTAGATCTCCGAGGATGGAGATGGTCTCATTTGAGATTTTAAAAAAAACTGGACTAAAATATGATAGCTCACTACACCCAACCTATGTTCCTGGTAGATACAACAATTTTACTTCTCCACGTGATATAAAATCTTATAAAGGATTTTTCGAAGTTCCTATATCTGTAACACCTGTTGTCAGATTACCGTTCACATGGGTGTGGTTCAGAAATTTAGGACTAAATTACGCAAAAATATGCAGCAAACTATCGTTTTTAAATCAAAGTTTCATAAATATTTATTTCCATCCATGGGAGTTTGTAAATGTGAAAAAATTTAAGATTCCGATGTATATAAAAAATAAAACTGGAAACACTATGATTAAATTATTAAAATATTATATTGAATGGTGTTTAGAAAACGAATTTAGATTTAACACTATAATTAATTTTATTTCTTAATTGCGATATAAAATCTTTCAGAAGATAAAAATAAAGGTACTCTTATTAACGGTGTTATAACAGTTATGTTAACACCAAAAATCCATTCAAGTACACCAAATTCTTTTATTACTTTAAATTCCTTTTCAATAAAACTTCTATCAAGAATGTGTAGATGTCCTCCTCCCCTTTTATACTTCTGCAAACTTAACACAATATAACCATCATCTTTTAAAATTCGTTTAATTTCCGATAAGAATTTTTTAGGTTCTCTAAGATGATTAAACAAATCCAAGCATACAATAATATCAAACTTCTTACTCTTATAAGGCAAAGGCATTTTATTCAAATCCCATTGTATGGCATTTTTAAAACTGTTATTAACCAAGTCTATTATGTGATAGTTTATTGAATTGGGAATAAATCTTCTTAAAGGTCCAAAACAACCAGCAATATCCAAAAGACTTATTTTTTTTGAACTATGTTTTATTATATTGGGATTTTCTATAAATGTTGATATGAATTTGGCTCTTTTAATACCACAAGTATCATTCCACTTTTTTAAATCATTATAGTTAAACTTATATTTTTCTAAAAGATTGTTCATTTCAATCATGTAACCTTAATTTTTAATCAATAGACCCTATAAACTATAATTTCTTTATCTTGATAATTTAAAATTAAATTATCTTCTAAAAGATTCTTCAAATCATTTAATTCTTTTTCTTTTACATAATCTTTATGAATTATTATATATTTGAGTTTATACTCTATTAAGAAATCTTTAGGAACGCTAATAGTTTTTATATCAATAGTATCTAAATGGGCAAGTGAATAAAGAAATGAATTATTGTTTATAAAATCAAAATATCTTGCCTTTTCTGAGTATCTAGCAATATGGCCACATAAGAGTCTTTTATTATGGGTAATCTGATAAAATTGAAATTGCCTTATGATTGGATTATAAGAGGTAAGGATATTGTGGCATAATGGTATTTCAATAATCGCATAATCTTCAGTATCTTTACTAATAAAATTGTAAAACGGTGGAATATCTGGTGAATACATTGGTATTGGAATTGATAGGAACTCAAAAATAATTATTAAACAAATAATTAAAAACAAGATATTTTGCAAATTATATCTGCCTAAAAATTTTCTACGTTTAACTTTATTAAAAATGTTTACACAAACAAATCCAACTATTATCGATGAAAATAACATTAACATCACCACAAAACGGCTTGGACTTCTTATCATGTTAAAAAATGGTATAAAATTCAAGATTAAGAACGGCATAGGAATAACAACATTATGTTTTAATATCTCTAATGCATCTTCATTAATATTTGGTTGAATAGTTTGGGCAATTTTATCTAATTCTAATCCTTCAACTGGAATTAAAACCAAACCATTAAAATGCAATGCAGGACCAAGAGATAAAATAAAGTAAGTAAAAACAAATAACATCCAAAATTTGATTTTTTTATATTCTTTTATTTTTGAATAAAATAAGAAGAACAATGTTAAAAAGCCAATAAAAACAGTTGATGCTCCTATATCTCCATAAATTTTTCCATTATATAAATTCACATGATCGTAAAATGGTTTAACATATTCTCCAAAAACAGAATGTAGTGATGAAGGTACAAGAAAAGAAATTAAATCAGCCGAATGAGCAACCGAAGTATCAATTGGTCTGCTTGATTGAAATTCATCACTAATTAGCATTGGAAGAGCAAAAGGAAAGATGAATATCCCGGACAGAAGAAACATTAGAATAAAACATTTAATGAGTTTTTTATTAAAAACATAATTTCTTCTGTGGAATAAATTATAAATGAAAAATAAGATGACAAAAATAATAAGAAAAGTTAAATAATACCAATGGGACATAGCAACTAAAGTTAAAAAGATTGATGAAATTATGCTATTTTTTATTGTTCTTTCTTTAAATGTTTTTAAAAAATACAAAATAAAAAATGGTATCCATTGCATACTAAGAAGACTCAAAAGATTAAGATTAGTATAATGATAGGGAAAAAATGCTAAAAGCAATCCAGCAATAATACTTGCCTTTCTATTTTTCGTTAAATAAAAAACTAATAAATATTGTCCGAAACCAGTCAAAATAAATGAAAGTAAAAAAAGTAAATTATAAGTAATTGTTAAATTGGAGGCCATTTGAAATGGAATTGCTAATAACGTATTAAACATAGTATTGTCATGAAATGCCAAATTTACTCCATTTGGATAAAATATGTAATCACTAAAAAATGGGTTCGTTCCCTGAAATAGAGCTTGTTTGACTCGCCAAAAATTCCAAATAAAAGCAAGAGATTCTTGACCCACTCTTGGATATTCTTTATTCGGATAATAAGGAAGATGAGAATGAATGTTGAAAATTAAAGGATAAGTCATTATTAACGTTGAAATAATAAAAAACAATAAAACGTATAAATTGAATGAATTTTTTTTCAAGTATTTGATTATTTTACTCAATTTTATCATCTTATTTTCTTTTCCATCGTTTCCACACTTTTGTTGGGTGCTGATGTCTCTTTGGTATTGAAATTAACCATGAGAAACCATAAAGAATCAACCAGTATGACAATGCAACAATATCCTTGAATCTACACTTATAAAAATTTTTAAGAAATGTAGTTGAGATACCAATAGCATATTTACCAAAGTTCAAATCATATTTTTTATAACACAAAATCCAACCAACATTTCCTTTAATTTTCTGTTGTAAAAGAGGTTTTACTTTTGTGGGAGAACCGAAATTACAAAAATTAAAGACATTGTCTGCAAATTCAATTATATAACCTTTTTTTAAAACCTGATAAGCAAATTCAACATCATCGTGAACCATCGAAGTGTCTATATTATTTACAAGTCCTCTTCGAAAGCAACTTATATCAATTGGTATTTTCATTTTACCTTTGACAGGAAAGAATTGCCGTCTGTACTGAACTTGTAATACTGTTAAGAAGTTTTCTGCTCTAGTAATTATACTACGTTCACGTTCTGCAATTATTTCAGGCCAATATTCTAGTTCAACGTAAGGGTGACTGTTTTTTTTCCAATCTATTTCTCCTGTATAATAGATTCCTCCAACACGTGGATTTTTAAAATATCTAACGATGTTATATAAACATGTTTTGGGATTACCAAATTTTCTATCAGCATCAAATTTTATAATTATTTCTCCTGTACAAATTTTAAGCATGCTGTTAAATGCACCAATTACACCTCTACGTTTAGGAGAATAATCAACTTTAACAAAAGAATATTTCTTGGCATATTTTTTTGCTATTTCAAGTGTTCTATCATCACTTTTATCTACACCAACTACAATTTCCTTATTTGGATATTTAACATCTTTCACAAGATGCTTTAACGCATTATCTATTACAGCTTCTTCATTATAAGCTGGAACGAGTAATGATATTTTTGGCCATTTCCGTTTATTACCATTTTCCTTTCTTCTAATTTTATCAGCTTTTTTCATTTTTATCAACCAATATAATACGTTTCCAAAATATTCATCGTATTCAAAATATTTATAGAAATCGAAAATTTTTCTGATATTCTTATACAGTAAATAAAAAATTTAAACATAAAAATAACCCTTAAATTATGATTTTTTTATATACTTAATATGACGAAAAGAAAGATACATAACTTAATTTTAAATTATATACATTATAATCAAATTAATTAGGAGATAAAATGGGTAAAAACGAAGAAATCAATACTGAGTTTGTAAAGCTTCAAAGAAAATGTTTAAAGAACAATTCAGTATTGATTTTTGCCTCTGCAGTCACCAAAAATGGGAAATCTATAATATTCTGCGGAGATACCTATTCTGGTAAGACTAAAAATGCGATAAAGTATGCAAAAAAGGGTTGGAAGATTCTGGGAGATGATTACATACTACTGAAAGAGGGATACATCTACAAAACATTTCTAGGACCTATACACATAAAGAATACTGATGGCATAAAAATACCATTAAAAAAACTGCCTTTACATTATTCCTATAAAATTGTGAGATTTTTCACTAATAAGAAGCCTCACATATCTCTGAATACAAAAGAGTTGGGATTTGAAACAGCTGAAAAAGCCAAAATAGATAAAGTAATCATTCTTGGCAATTTAAAGGGTAAAACTATTGCTGAAAAAATTTTTAATAATAGCAAGAAGAAAGGTTGTTTCGATTTAGACAAAAGAAAAGACACCCAATATTTTTTAAATTTGATGTATAAAATAATTAAGAAGAACATGAAAAGGAGAGCTAAATGAGAATTTTGTTGATTAATCCGTATCAGACTTACTATAGAGTTAAGTTGGAAGGACAACCAATGTTTGATGAACCTTTAGGTTTAGGTTATTTGGCATCATATCTTATAAATCATGATTATGAAGTAAGAATATTAGATACATTAGCAATAGAAAATGTAAATGTCGAGCAGGATGGAGATTATTTCAATTATGGAATGAAAAAAAAGGATATAAAACGTGCGATAAAAGCATATAATCCTGATATTGTCGGCATAACTTCGATGTACACTCTTCATTCAAAAGCTGTGCATGATATTGCCAAAATTGTTAAAGAAGTGAAAAACATTCTTGTAGTAGTCGGTGGCTCTCATGCTTCAATATTACCTAGTTGGATACTTTCTGATAAAAATATTGATTTGGTAGTGATAGGAGAAGGGGAAGAAACTTTTTTGGATATTGTCAAACACTTGGAAAAAGGAAGGAGTATGACAAAAATACCAGGAACTGCCATAAGAAAAAAAGGAAAAGTTAAAATT
Source organism: uncultured archaeon (assembly GCA_964347265.1). Classification (GTDB taxonomy): domain Archaea; phylum Aenigmatarchaeota; class Aenigmatarchaeia; order Aenigmatarchaeales; family Aenigmatarchaeaceae; genus CS1-C013. Next base: position 8,940 of record CAYFXV010000006.1, read on the forward strand.
AATAAACCAAGACCGTTTATCAAAGATATAGATTCAATACCTCTTCCAGCCAGACATTTGCTTCCTATGAACTTGTACTTGAATGATTGGTATAGGCAAAGAATGGCCATGAAACCACCAAGAGCAAATATGATAACTAGTAGAGGTTGCCTTTTCAACTGTGTTTTCTGTTCAATACATTCAGTCTGGCAACATTCATGGAGAGGAAGATCTCCTGAAAGTGTTGTTGATGAAATAGAGATATTAGTTAAGAAATACGGTGCCAAAGAGATTGCGTTCCAGGATGATAATGTTTCTTTGAATAGAAACAGAATGGAAAGCATATGTGACCTGATAATAGAAAGAAAGTTGAATATAAGATGGTGCACCCCTAACGGAATAGCCATATGGACATTAGACAAAAAACTTATTGATAAAATGAAGAAGAGTGGTTGCTATAAACTGACATTCGGAATTGAAACGGGTTGCCTTGAAACTCAAAAGTTCGTTAGGAAGACTCAGATAAATCTTAAAAAGGCAAAGAAGATAATAAAATACTGCAATAAGAAAGGAATGTGGACGCATTCTGCCTTCATAATAGGATTTCCTTATGAGACATTAGAACAGATAAGAGAAACTATCAATTACGCCATCAGCACGGACTTGGATATGGTCACTTTTTGGATTGCAACACCATATCCTGGAACAGATCTATATAATGTTTGTAAAAAAGAAAACCTTCTGCCAACAGGCAATATGTTGGAATGGATGGCTGCAGTTGACAAAGCAGCTTGTAATACAAAACATTTGACAGCTGAAAAAATACAAGAATTAAGGAATAGGGCACATCAGAAGTTTTATTCGGACAGAAAAAGAAAATTTTTGAATCCTTTAAGAATATTGAAAAAAATTAAATCTTTCGAAGAATTAAAATATGCCTTAAAACTTGCTAGCGTATCAAGAACAGTCTTAAAAGAGCTTATAAGATGAAAATTACTAAATCATTTTTTGTTCTCAAAACGTATTTTTTTAATAAATATTTTGTTATGAAAATTGGATGTAAGGTGAAACATCTAAAAGCATCTAAAGGTCTTGTTTTTATTAAAGTAAATAATTCATCCAATTCTGTTCCACCATGAATTATTTTTTGGTATTTATACAGTTGTTTTGGTGAAAACTCTGGTGTTTTTATTAAAGCTTCTGAATTTAAAAGTCCTAGTTCCAACTCTTCTCCATCATTTTTTAACAAATAACCCTTTTTTTTGGCAATTTTGTACAAATTTGTTCCATAATATGGCCATGCTATTGAACAAAATGGTATAGCTCCCAAAGATCTCATTTTATTAGCAAATTTAACAGTTTCTTTAATCTGTTCTATAGTTTCTCCAGGTAAACCTATCACAAAAAAACATCCACATTTTATTCCAATTTTTCTGCAAATTCTAACAGTATTCTCTACTGTATTTAAATCAAGATTTTTTCCTATTATTTTATTAACTACCCATTGAGAACCGCTTTCTGGAGAAACAATGATTCCTTTGAATCCAGTCTCTTTCATTTTTCTAAGTAAATTTTCATCTAGAGTATCAGCTCTAACTCCGTTTGGCGCATCGAAACTTATTTTTTTATTCAATCCTTTCTTAATTATCAAATCACATATTTTTTCTATTCTTTTTCTATCAAGAGTTAAATTATCATCTTCAAAACCAATATAGTTAACATCATATCTTTTAACTAATGCTTCTATTTCGTCTACAACGTTTTTAGGACTTCTTGCTCTAAATTTTCTACCCATACTAAGTCTTATAGAACAGAAAACGCATGCAAAGGGGCATCCCCTTGAAGTAATTATACTGAACCCATTCCCAGGAATTGCGCGAGAACCTTGAAGATATTTTGTTGCTTCAAAATATTTTTTCATATTCATAAGATGCCAAGAAGGGAAAGGAAGTGCATCTAAATTTTGAATGAGTGGTCTTGGTTTATTTTTAATTATTTTATTGTTTTCTTTGTACCAAATTCCTTTAATATTTTTTAAAGTTTTATTCTTATCTAATGCCTTTACTAATTCAACCATTGTAACTTCTCCTTCACCTATTACGATGAAATCTATATTAGGATCTGATATGGTTTGTTCTGGTCTTACACACACATGAGGACCACCAGCAACTACCTTTATGTTTTTGTTAGCATTTTTAACTGCCTTAGCAGTGAAAGATGCGTTAATCGCCTCCACAGTTAAAATAGATATACCGACAATGTCAGGATTTTCATGTTTAATTTTTTTAGTTATATCTTTCCAACTCATACCAAGATATTTAACACCATTTCCTCTTTCATTTATTTTGTTCCATTTTTCTATTCCTGCATCTAAAATCTTAACAACATAACCATTTTTTTCTAGAGAAGCAGCAATATAGCCCAAACCAATAGGAGGAAAAAATCTAGCTATTCCTTTAAAATCTTTTGGAAGGGTTAATGGTGGTTTGATTAACAAAACCTTCATTTCCTAACCTTTTTGAACAACTTTCATATAATAAATACTACAAAGACTTGGAAAATATTTTAGAATGAAATCAAATTTTGACAATATCTGCCCATTGCAACATCTTTCATCTATTATTTTAAAATATCTGCCAATGAATCGTCTTGCTGTCCTTGTCGAAAAAATCCAATGGTGCCCATATTTTTGTTTTTCAAAATGATCTGGCTCTTCAAACCAATGAGAGTATTTTGAACTTATTCCTAAATCGTTTGGCAGTGAAATAATGGCCATGCCTTTAGGTTTTAATATTCTTCTGATTTCTTCGCAGATTTTATCAGGGTAAAATATATGCTCTAGAACATTTGTGATAATTACAAAATCAAACTCATTGGTTTTAAAGGGAAGTTTACCATTGTTCAAGTCACATTGCACGACTCCGGGAAACCATTTGTCCAAATCCAAACCTACATATTTGACTGTTGGAGGCAAGTATTTTCTTAAATAACCTCTATAACAACCTATATCTAAAAGTTTTCCTTCCATATTTTTTGGAAGCATTTCTGCATTAGTTTTAGCTAATGCTTTGTATGTTTCCTCGTTTCCATGCTTGTATTTTGACATTCTATCACTACTTAATAAGGGGAAGGATTTTTTTTAAAACCTTCTTATTGTATTCTAGTGGCATACTAACGCTATAACATGTTATGTTCTTAAAAACTTTTTTATAGTTATCTTTTAGTTTGTTCCAATATTCTGCAACATTACTTTTAGGAAATATCTGGCTATAAGCAAGTAAATACTTAAAGGGACCTCTTTGAATTACAAGACCCGCAAGACCTTCAATAATACCCTCAAGTTTTGCATTTAAAATCATTTTTCTTGCAACATGCTCTGTAGAATAATTAACTTTTTCAAGAGAAAGTTTTTTACCTCTTTTTACAAAAAAAATAGAATTTAGTTTAGCGTGGTTAGAAATTTTTATTATTGGATTTTTATAATATTCTTTTTTAGAATGTTTTCTCAAATAAAAAAACCAAGATAGTAAATCTCTAAAATATCTTTCTTTTCTTAATTTTTCTGTAGGCAATTTTTCAAACCTAAAAAGAAATTCTTGTAATACTACAGGGAAACTTAAAATTTTTCCTTTGTAAATAATCACATATTCGTCCCCAATAAAATTAACTATCTTTTCCCTAATCAAATCCATTATTAATGTTGTTTTGAATGCTCCGCCCCTACCCGTAAATAAATATGCTTTCCCATCTTTTTCAACTGCACCTGCATGTAACATTAATGCTCCCTTTTGAAAAAGTTTCCACTCCATTAAGGTTCTTAACAGAAAATGTTGGGAAACTATATTTGGTGCTAAAAAACGCCGTATTCCAAAAATTCTTTCATTAAAATTTACAAACATTTTTCCTTTGTCAATACCAAATATTTCAATTTCCCATTTAGCATTTTTTTCAGAATCCTTACAATAAAAATAATTGTTTTTAATATAATACTTATGATCTATCACAACACAATTTTCATTATGTGGTTTAAATGGACCCAAATTTAAAATTATATCTGGATTATTTACATGTTCTACTTCAAAATAACTATATCTCAAATTTAAATCTCTTAAAAGTTCAAATGGCTTAGTTCTATTTAATTCTATTTTTATAATATTGTGTATGTTATAGCTAATTTTTTCTTGCATGCAATGCCACCACAAAATCATAAATTCTATTTAAATTGTTTGATGTTATTTTTTCAGGAACAGATATTTTATAAATTTTAATATTCTTCAAATATTTTTTTATATCTCTTTTCATATCTTCCCAAAAAAATGCAATCTTACTTTTGGGGAATACAAAGCTATACTCAAGCATATAAATAAAAAATGGAAACATTTCAAACATATTATTAGTTAATAATTTAGATACAATATCGTCTTTTTTATTAGCGCTTTTAATATGAAACTTTTTACCCTTAACAACAAAAAAAAGTGCTTTGTTTTTTGTTTCATCGACTATTAACTTTGGAATTATTTTTTGGACTTCAACTGGTGTAAGGATTTTTGCATAGCCATATGTTAATTTAGACAATATATGTTTCAGTTTTAAGCAGATTTTTGTATTGTATGATAGTTTATTTGCAACAAATTTATTGAGTTTATAAGTGGAAATCTGGAATGGTAATGGAAAATTTAAAATTTTAGATTTATTTAAAATTAACCAATTATCACTTAAAAAATTAAATCCTTTCTCAACAAAAAACATTGAAATAGTTGTCTTTCCAACACCACTTCTCGCAGCAAAAATATAACCTGAATCATCTTTACTTACACAGCCTGCATGCAACATATGATTTCGTTTTCCTGACATTTTTAACCTTATTAATGGATCTACAATATAACCTGGAATAAACATTTGACCAAAAACATTGACATTAAGATTAACTTTCATTATACCTCTTTCAAAACCATTAATTTGTAGTTTCCATTTAGCTTTTTTATACGAATCTTTACAAAAAAAATAATTATCTTTAACATAATATTTTTCATCGAGAAAGTGAGCATTTTTATTATTTTCTTTGAAAGGACCAATATCAACAATAAAATCAGGTTTTACTACATTATTAACTTCGAAATAAGAATATGCCTTGTATAAGTGGCTTAGAAAATTTTTTACATTATTATATCTATCAATAATCTTGAACTTAATCACATTATGAATGTTGTAACATTTTATCGTCATTTAAATTCATTGTATAAATTTTATATCCAATCGCTTCTCTTTCGATTATAAAACGCTTTAACCATACGGAAAAAATGAGTAAAATGATATCTAGATCTAAAAGCGTTTCTCAACATTAATGTCATGTATGCTGGTCTTGTATAAAACTTTGTATAAGCTTCTTTAGCCAATCTATTTATTTCTTTAGTACTTAAATTTGGAAAATTAACACCTGCATTATGAAAACTGTCTCTATCCCAAAAATCCGCAATAAGGCAACCGCTTTTTTTAACCATATCATAATATGGTGTTCCTGGAAGCGGCGTAGCAATTGCAAATTGCGTGAACTCTCCATTTAATTCATAAGCAAAATCAAATGTTTTTTGAATTGTTTCCATATTGTCCCAAAGAAAACCAACCATAAAACAATTATGTAAATATATTCCATATTTTCTTGCTGTCATAACACCTTTCTTTATAACTGCTCTTGTCATTCCTTTTTTCATTAATCTTAATATTCTGTCATCGCCTGACTCAACACCAAACAATATTTTTACGCAACCTGCTTTTGCCATTTTTTTGCATAGCTTATCATTCATTAGGTCTGGTCTGCATTGCGGTTGCCATGTTAAGTCTAATCCTTCTTTTATAATAAGATTACAAAAGTCGGTTACCCTCTTTTGATTAACTTCCATTGTATCATCATCATACCTTATTTCTTTAATCTTAAATTCATTAACCAGAATCCTTGCCTCTTCAAAAGCTCTTTCTGGTGTTTGTGCTCTGAATTGGTGAGAATAAATTGTATTTGGAAAAGTACAGAATACACATTGGAAGGGACAGCCTCTACTTGTGATCGCAGTTGCTGCAGGCAGTCTTATAAAAACGGTTTCAACAAATTTTTTCAGATCAATTAAATCATATGCTGGTATAGGTAATTTATCTAGATCTTGTATTAATGGTCTTGGTCTTGTTCTAATAATTCTTTTACCTTTTTTGTATAAAATTCCTTTTACCGAAGAAAGGCTTTTCTTATTCTGTAATGAATTAGCTATATCCAAAATAGTATAATCATATTCTCTTAACACAACAATATCAACATACTTACATTTTTTAAACATGTCTCTTGGTAAAGCTGTTACAAAAGGTCCAACAAAAACATTTACAGCATTTATATTTTTTCCTAATTTAGCTATCTCAAAATCAACTGGAGCTTTTATGTGCTCAATTGGAAAAACAATTATATCTGGACTTATTCTTTCAACTTCTTTTCTTAAATCTTTATATGGCATTTCTTCAGATTGAGCATGAATGTAATGAACTTCATGACCATCTTTTCTCAAAACAGCAGCTGCAGAAAGATTCCAGTAATTATAAGACATCTCTCCTGTTACAGTAATTGCTGTATGCCTTCTTCCTCCAGATCTGTATGCGCTTGCTGGTTTCCATTTAAATGAAGGCGGTGTTTCAACAAACAATACTTTCATACTAATCCCCTTCAAATTATAGTTAACAAACTTTTAAACCTTTTGTTTACCTACCTCTAAAATAATCCATATAACTTCTAAAACCAAAAACTTTTCTTTTTATATCTGAGATAGACCTCATATTAGTGAGCATTCTTAATATTTGACTTGGTCTCATATAAAATTCTCTTAATCCCATGTCTATGTATTTGTCAATTTCTTCTTTAGTAAACTGTGGATAGCTCAAAACCGTAACTTGTTCTTTCTCTGGTGAAACCCATTCTGTCCAATCTTTTGGAACAAGATAACCATTCTTTTTTGCCCAATAATAAATTGCTGTACCAGGATATGCAACAATACCACTAAATTGGACAGTGTCTAATGGTAAGCTTTTAGCAAAGTCAATTGTTTGTCTAGCTTCTGCAGGAGTTTCATTTGGAAAACCTATCATGAAACAACCATGTAAAATAAATCCTAATTCATGGGCTCTCTCAGTAAATTTTCTGCTTTGTTTGAGAGTTACACCTTTACAAACTGAATTTAAACATCTTTGAACTCCAGACTCATAACCAATCATAAGCATTCTACAACCTGTTTTTTTCATCAAAGGTAATAAAGATAAATCTACATCAACTCTAACATTACAACTCCATCTTATTTTCAAATTTCTTTTTAGAATCTCATTGCAAAATTCTCTTACATGTTGAGGTGATGCTGTAAATGTATCTGTTTCTATCATGAATTCTTGTATATTTGGAAATAGTTTTAAATCATACTCGATTTCATCAACTATTTTTTTCGCTGAACGCAATCTTAATTTACGTTTAAAGAAAAGTGGTGTATTAACACAAAAAGTACAATAATTTGGACAACCCCTACCTGTTATGAGAGTAATAAATGGATATAATTTTCCCGGATCTGGATAATCTTCAATTTTTATATGATGCCAAGCAGGAAATGGTAGTTCATCTATATTTTTTATTGGTGGTCTTGGTCTATTCTTTATTATTTTTTTACCTTTTTTGTAAGCTATTCCTAATATTTTTTTCAATGGTTTTTTATTTGCTATATCAAGAATGGTGTAATCATATTCACCATATGCTGCTATATCAACTGATTTATCAATTTCTAATGTTTCTTTAGGTAAAGCAGAAACATGCGGTCCTATTATAACAATTTTTATTTTTTTATTTCTATTTTTTATTTCATTAGCATGATGAATGTCACTGTAAATAGAAGGTGTTGTACAATATATAACAACTAGATCAGGGTTGAATTTTATTATTCTGTTTACAATCCTTTTTTCAGATACATTATGTGTTGTTGCATCAATAAATTGAACTTTATGACCTGCTTTTTCCAAAACAGCAACAGTAGTCAATAGATATTCTGGATGTCTAAAACAACGACTACGACTTTTAGTATACCAACGTGCTGATTTTGAAAAATCTTTACCATAAGTCGGTATTATTACTGAAACTTTCATTCTACTCACTTAATTATTAGGCAATAATTTTTAAAAGTCATATAATTTTTTAAAGGTCGCATAACCGTATAAAAATCCGGCAAAATATATGGCACTTAAAATGAATATACCTATCTTATCGAAAATTGACAAATTTTTGAACATAAGTAATTTTTTAAATCTTGAAAATGGTATTGCGCGTCTGTTTTTTTCACCGGTTTTAAATCCTAAAAATCGTGATTGTCTACCTTCAATAATAGCTCTATATAGTGCAGCATTGAATGTTGTCTTATGTTTATGATAAATTACTGCTTTGGAAGCATAACCAATTTTGTATTTTTCACATATTCTATAACCAAACTCTATATCTTCACTTCCAACCATTTTAAAATCTTCATCCATCATTCCAACATCCTTTAAGATTTTTCTGTTTAAAGAAAAGTTTGAAGTGTACAAATTCCAAAAAGGTAATGTTTCATAGTTTTTATCAAAAAATGGAAAATCAAAATAAGGCAAAAGCCCATATTCTAATGATTTTGCTATTAAAGAATCTCTAACTTCTGGATGAATCACTACTTTTCCCATTACTGCATCATACTTTTTTAATGCTTTAAGGTGCTCTTTAATCCAATGAGGTGAAGCATCGCAATCAGAATCTGTAAAAATAAGTGACTTACCTTTTGATCTTTTTATTCCAATATTTCTTGCTAAAGCTCCTCCTGGTCTAGGCTCTATAATAATTTTTACAGGAAGATCCTTTATGTTCTCAATTGTTCCATCCTTTGAAGCACCATCAACAATTATTACTTCAGATGGTTTTTTGGTCTGTCTTAAAACAGATTCTACAGCAACTCTTATATTTTTTACATCATTTTTCACTGGTATTATAATTGAAACGTCTTTCATTTTTATCTACCTCTTAATATATGAAAAAACCCGCGACCAAAACCCAAAAAAACAATTATGGTTCTTGAAAAAATTATAACCAGTGCACTAAAAAGCATTTCAGATTCTCTTTTGAATATAAATTTGAAAAATCCTACATAAGTTGCAAAAAAAGCTAACAGACCAATAAGTGCAAGGTATAAAAATTCAAAATAAAATAATGATAAAACCAAACTTAATAAAAATAAGGACATAAAAAAGGATGCAACTGGTATTTCCCATCCAGTATAACTTTCATTAAAGACTTTCTCAGGATGTTTTTTATACATTAAAGCTCTCCAATAGCCTCTCCAAAATTGTTGTTTAAAATATTTTTTAAATGATGATGGATGTGAATGCCAAACAAATAATTTTTTATCAAATAATAATTTGTAACCTTCTTTTGCTATTCTAAAAGAAAATTCTGGATCTTCACCAGACGCTTTAGCGAATTTTTCATCAAAACCATTAAATTTTAGAAAGATGTCTCTTCTATAAGCACAACAATATGTTCCCAGAAAATTAGTGAATTTAGGTTCTCTAGAGTGCCTCCAAGCAATTTCGTAGCCAATGAATCTTGCAGCTTCGCTATTTTTATTTAGTGTTTTATAACCTCCACCAAGACCTGCTATATCATATCTTTCGAAATTCTTTTCTATCATTTTAAGTAAATTTTTTGGTATAACACAGTCTGCATCCGTGAAAAATAATATAATACCTTTTGCAATTTTAGCTCCATAATTTCTTGCTTCTGCTGGATTAGATACTTTTTTAATGAATCTGACTTTTTTAAATTTTTTAGCAATTTTTCTACTATTATCTTTAGAAAAATTATCTACAACTATAATTTCATATTTCTGTTTTGGATAATTTTGATTAACTAAAGATTGCAAACATTTTTCTATTGTTTTTTCACAATTGAAAGATGGAATTATAACAGAAATTTTTATTCTATTTCCAGAGCGCGTTCGCTTTCTGTAATTCATTTTTGTCATTAACATTTAACCACAACCCTTCAAATGGATAACCTATTAATAAATTCTTCTTAGCTAATCTTGGAAATAAATCCGTTTCTAGTGATTTCATTTTTGAATTAATGTATTTAAATATTTCAGGCTCAGCAAGGAATATACCGGAAGAAACTAAAAAGCTTTCTGCTATACGTTTTTTGGGTTTTTCTACAAAATCTTTTATTCGATTTCCTTTCATTTTTACAACACCATAATTAAGTGGATTTGATACAGTAGTTAAAGCAATTGTAGCAAGAGCTTTTGTATCACTGTGTGTACGAATCATATCAGCCAAATCAAATTTGCAAAGTATATCTCCATACCAAACCAAGAATGCTTTATCAAAATAATTTCTTGCTGATTTAATTGCAAGTGCTCTTCCTTGAGGTTCTTTAGAAACTACATATTTTATATCTACACCAAATTTTTTACCATCTGAAAAATGTTTCATAATTTGATCAGCCATGTGATCACATACAAATACAAATTTTTTAATTCCTCTATCTCTTAGAAGCAAGAGTATATTTTCCAGAATTGGTTTGTTCTTTACAGTTTGCATGGTTTTATGGGATGAAGAATTTTTAAATCCATCATTAGGGCCACCTGCCACAATAAGTGCACTATCAACTTGATATCTAGAAAGCATTTTTGTTAATAAATATTCTATTGCATGAGATCTGCTACGAATTGTTAAGTTGTTAATCAGTCTATCAACTTCTTTTATAATCTCTTTTCTTAAAGTTACAGTTATTCTATCTCTCATATATCATCATATATTATATGAGCATATACATTTAAATATCATTTGGTCCTAATAATCTATAGATTTTATGAAAATCGGAATAGTTGGTTGGGGTTACGTTGGGGCAACAACGGGTTTGGGACTTAAAAAATTCCATAAAATACTAGTTTATGATCCGTTTAAGAATATTGAAGAGTTTTCTATTAATTATATTGGAGAAATACCAACAAAAAAATTGACAGAAAATATAGAACATGTAAATAAAATAGAAAGATTAGCTGAAGCTAACATGATTTTTATTTGTTTGCCTACACCTACAGTTGATGGTAAGATAGACACATCTTACATAGAAAATTTCTTTAAAGAAGCTAGCAAAGTTCTTAAAAATGGTATGTTTGTCATTCGTTCAACTGTAATTCCAGGAACTACTAAAAAACTTCAAAAGAAATATCCACAATTTAAATTTGCCCATAATCCTGAATTCTTAAGAGAACGAACACCACTTCATGATTTTCTATATCCTAGTAGAATCGTAATAGGTAGTGATCATCCAGATCTTGTAAGTATAATTCTAGATGTTTATAAACCATTTGAATGTCAAAAAATAGTAACTAATACTGATAGTTCTGAAATGATAAAATATGCTGCAAATTGTTTTTTAGCAACTAAAATTTCATATTTCAATGAGATACATAACATATGTGAAAAATTTGGAATAGATTCCAAGATAGTATCAGAAGCAGTTAGTTTGGATGAAAGAATAGGTAGATATGGAATATATGGTGGTAGACCTTTTGGAGGAGCTTGCTTGCCAAAAGATCTTGTAGCATTTATTGATCATGCAGAAAATGAAGTTGAGCATGAACCTATTCTTTTAAAATCCGTTAAAAAAGTTAATGAAAATATAAGTGAATAAAATGAAAATTCTAATTACAGGTTCAAGAGGTTTTATAGGAAGTCATCTTGCTCCTGCTCTAATTAAGAAAGGGCATGAAATAATTCATTACGATATAAAAGATGGTAATGATATACTTGACCTCAAAAAATTAAAAGAAATGGGAAGAGGAGTAGATGGAATTGTTGATCTGGCCGCTGTTCAGAGACCATTAACTGGTTTTCATTATCCTTTTGAAACAATTAGAACAAACATCATGGGCTTAAACAATGTATTAGAAGTTGCTATGGAAAATAAAGCATTTTTAGTTTTTAGTTCATCAAAAACAGTTTATGGAAAACCAGAAAAGTTGCCTGCCAAAGAAAGCGATTCAAAAAATCCAACAAATATTTATAGTGTAACAAAACATGCAAGTGAAATGTTCATAAAAGATTTCTGCAGAAATTATGGACTAAGAGCAATTGTTGTAAGATTCAGCACAATTTTTGGTGATGGAAATGATTTGCTTGACAGAGCAATACCAACATTTATGTATAAAGCTGTTAAAGACATTGATTTGATTATACAAGATGCAGAAAGAATACTTGATCCTACATTCATAGATGATATAGTTCCTTGTCTTGTAAAGGCCGTTGAAAAATTAAAAGATGCAGAGGAAGGATTTTTTGAAGATTATAATTTTGCTGCTGGATATCCAATGAAAATTAGAGAAATAGTTGAATTGATTTTAAAGATTGCAAATTCTAAAGCCAAGATAATAAAAACTATGGAAGCTAGGAAATATGATTTTGGAGGATTCTATGGAGATCCTTCTAAAATAAAAATTGATCTTGGTTTTAAATTTACTCCTACAGAAGAAGCAATGAAAATTTATCATAAAAGATTTTTAGAATATTTAAATGCAGGAAAATTTTCTCAAAAAGATATAAATTATATGCTCAGTTATTATGATAGAAAAAAAGAGCTGATTCTTAAATGAAACTTAAAAATAAGGTTGCGATAGTAACAGGTGCTGCACAAGGTATTGGTAAAGGAATAGCTTTAGCTCTTGCAAAAGAAGGTGCTAATGTGGTGATTTCTGATATAAAAGGCGTCTATGATGTTGTTAGAGAAATAGAAACAATGGGTGTTAAAGCATTGTGTGTTAAAGCTGATGTTTCTAATAAAAAAGAAGTAGAAGAAATGGTGGAAAAAACTTTGGATAGATTTGGTAGAATCGATATACTTGTTAATAATGCTGGGATTTTTCCTTTTGTTAATTTAACTGAAATGAAAGAAGAGGATTGGGACAAAGTTTTGAATATTAATTTGAAAGGAATATTTAATTGCACTAAAGCTGTTCTAAATGAAATGATTAAACAAAAGAGTGGTAACATAATAAACATATCTTCAATAGCTGCTATGGTTGGTTTTAAAGGTCTAAGTCATTATTGTGCATCAAAAGCTGGAGTAATTGGTTTTACAAAATCTACTGCTCTCGAATTGGCTCAATATGGAATAAGAGTAAATGCAATAGCACCTGGTGGAGTAGAAACGCTTGGAACAGGTAAAATTGATAAAAATTTCATTAAAAGTCTTCCAATTAAAAGAATTGGAGTACCAAAAGATATTGCAAATGCAGCTTTATTTCTAGCTTCTGAAGATTCTAGTTATATAACTGGGCAGTGTATAGTTGTAGATGGCGGATACACTCTACAATAAAATTATTTCATCATTTTTAAAATCAAAGAAGCTATGTTTTCTATCTTACCAACTTTTTTAATTTTTTTACCATATCCTATGAAGATTCCATCTCTTGTATGTTCTCCACCTTTTTTAGTCTTTGTTTCAAAAACTCTCTTAGATAGATGATAGCAGAAACTACCTTTTTTCGGATCTATAACTATTTCTGGAATATCAGGATTTTTCACTTTAAACAATTTTTCTGATGAATAAGCAGTCCCAAAATCTAAATTATTTAAATCATGCAAAAGTTCGTTTAAAACAGATTTTTTATTTAAAAATATTGAATTAGAGTTAATAGAATAGGCTTCTGTTCTTTCCATATCTATAGATGCTAGAATGTCAATTTTTTTCATACTTTCAGGAACAAATTTCATTATGCGAAACATCAAAGTTTTTGGTAATAATTCCAAGATCTTATCTTTCATACGCAACTTTCTTCTAAGATAACCATTTTTCTCAAGCCAATCGTTTATGAAGAATGGTTTTTCTAATTTTGCAAACCCATGATCGGAAACTATTATTGTATTTTTATATTTTTTTACAAAATATGAAATCTCTTCATCTACAATTTCGTAACTTTTTTCAATTTTCTTACTGTCATCCCACATAAAATGTTGAACTCTGTCAGTTATAGTGAAGACCATTAAGAGTACATCGAATTTATACTTATTGACCAATTTTTTAAAAACTTTAAATCTTTTCTTATTGATTTTTACAAGTTCTTTAAAAAGGGCTTCTTTTCCTAACAATAATGTTCCTGTTTCAGGATCAATTTGATAATTCTCGTTTTTTAATAAATCATTTGGATAAGTATGGGGCTTTTTTGATGGTGTTAACATTCCTGTTACTATAACACCATTTATTCTGTATGCTGGATAACTTCCAGGAACATTTAGAACCCCTACCTTGTATCCTTTTGAACTCAGTTTATCCCAAACAAATTGGCCTCTCCAGAGTTCACTGTTTGCAAATATAAAATCATTACCTCGTTTAACAAGAAAACCAATAGCACCTAGTTCACCAGGATTTTTACCTGTAAACATAGATTGCCAAGCAGGAACAGTTTGTGGTGGAATAGTTGATTTTAATACTCCATGTTTACCTTTTTTCATTAATTTCTTAAGTGTTGGTAATTTTCCTTTTTTAATCATTGAATTTATTATGTCCCAGTTACCACCATCTATTCCTATTAATAATAATTTCAATTTACCACCTGTGTATTGATTTACAGTATTTGCCCTTTTTTCCATAAGTAACTAACTTAAATGAACCCTGTGAATAATAGAGAAGCGGAAATCCTCGTTTAATCATTGGAACAAATATCTTGGAAGCTATTACTTCTTTAATATGTCCTATATTTGAAATGGTTTGCCACTTAAATTTTTTATTAAAATTAATTTCTCCACTAACTTGATAATCTATATGTCCTTCTCTTTCTTGAATCATCTTCAAATAGGGAACTGAATCTAAACTCCAATTTATGATTTTTAAGCATTCTAAATCAGTTGTAAGAAGATTGTTACCTGAAACTATAGTATCCAATTTTACAGGAGTTCCACTCCAAGGACCATGTTTATTGATTGCCCAAATAGCATCGACTATATTCAAATCTGGTTTAAACAATAAAGACATATCATATAAAACATCTGAAATTACAGAATGGTATTCAAACCTAAAAATGTTTGGATATAAACCAAACAAATTTTTTATACAACAACAAAATCCAGCTATCTCATGTGTTTTGATTTTAGGTAAATTAATGAGTATGTTTTTATTTGTAAAGATTTCAGGCATGCCAAATTTTTTAAACAACCTACACCTCTTGTTTATTATCTTCTTTGTTTTTTGTTTACTCAAATTTATTAATTGAGTATTATATTCAGAGCAAATTTTATCTAAACCTAGAAATTTAAAAACTTCTTCGCAACTAAATGCAATTCCATCAGACTCAACCAAATAAATGTTTTTAGGTTTGTAGTCATGATCTAATATTCTCAAAACTGTTTCTATTAATCCTAAATGAGTTGTTCCTCCTTTTGTATTAGTTTTGAAGCCAAGATTGGGTTTTATTATATAATTAGAATGTTTTGGTATTCTAAATTTTCTCAAAGATTCTCTTACTATATTCTCAATATTCTTCTCAGCTCTAATTCTTATAAGGACCTTGGGTTTCATTCAATACACAACCTAATTCTTTATAGTAATTTTCCTAAATAAGAAAATTTAAATATATTATACAATTACATTATTTGCTTTATTACATTAAAGAAGTCTGTTATTTGAGGGTTAGTTAAACCTAATTTCTTGTTAGCAGAATAAAAACCATTTTTTGTATGATCTCCAAATCCTCCAATTGCTTCCATTCCATGATCAGAAATTATTAAAATAAGATCCTTAATATTTCTAATTTGTTTTACCATTACATCCAGTTCCTGATAAACTTTTATCATTTCTTTTGCATTACCAAAATTAAGATGACCAATAGCATCTGCTAAATCAAAATAAGCCATTATGATATCAAATTTACCTAAAGAATTAAAAAAATCCTTTTTGTTTTCATTATGATTCTTCCAAACTAAATTATTATAAATGCCTAAAGCGGACTCATTTTTAAAAAATTCTGCTAAAAGTTTTCTTTCTTTTTCATGATTTTTTTGTTTTAAAGAGAATGCTGGAACGTCGATTGTTTTAAATGTTTTGAAAAATTTAAAAAAGGTTTCTTCTTTTTTTAATTGAAATTTCCATTGCCCTTTGATAGGTATTTTCTTTTCCATATTTTTCCCAGTTAAAAATGATGACCAAAGAACTACTGTTCTTGCTAAATTAAATTTTGATAAATCAGTTCTTCCGTATTCTTTTTGCATTAAATTTCTACAGTTAAATTTTTCTACTAAATTTTTATCTAGTGCATCTAAAGCTAAAATTATCATGTTTTTCCGTTTTAAAAATTGAAGTTAATATATAAGACTTAATACTAAAATATCATAAAGTTTTTAATAATACACCAATTCCTAATAATGTAACTGTTATAGCAACTAAAATACCTAAATGTTTTTTTGGAAATTTATGAGTAGCCCAAGCAGCTGGATAGGAAGCCAATAATGCACCAATTATTAATGGTATGCATATTGTCCAATTTATCGAAGAAACTCCACTCAAATACCAATACCCTATAAAACCAAATACACAAACTAGACCTTCTATTAAAGTTGTTGTTCCTACAGATTTTTTTGGATCTCGACCTGACCAAGATAAACCTCCAGTTAAAATGGGGCCAAAGCCTCCTCCTGATATTGCTTTGTTAAAACCAATTAGAGTTCCAATAAATGGCAGTCTTTTATTATGTTTTTTCTCTGAAATATGACTATTATTTTTATTTCTTAAATATCTTATAAACATAAAAATACCAAGAATTAATACTAACAATCCTATGTAAAGGTTTATTATGAATTTATCTAGTTTTATACTTGCAAACAAAGCAAATAGTGTACCACCAACAGCAAATGGCGCAATCAAAAGAACAGCTTTTCTATCAACATTTCCAAATTTATGATGAAATGTCCCACCTATTAAACCTGTAAAAAGTTCTGAAAGTAATATCATAGGAACTATTTCTGGTAATGAAAATCCAATTAGTAAAAATAAAGGTGTTAGAACTGTTCCATAACCACCACCTAAAAAAGAATCTATAAACTCCATAATTAGACCAGCAAAGAAAGCCAACAAAATTATCTCAATCATAAAGTCACATATAGCCTAGAGTTCTCAGTCTTCTCATTACTTGTTCTTTTTCTTTATCTTGAGTTCTACCAGATCTTTCCTCTAGTTCTGTTGTTTTTAATTCTTCTATTATATCATCTATAGTTTTTGCAGTGGAATCAACAGGAACAGTACATGGTTGGCATCCTAGTGAACGAAATCTTTTATTTTCCCATCCGAATTTCTTATTTACATAGTCTGAACGATAAAGTGGATTGAAAGGAAGTTTGTTCTTTTTTATATATCTCCATATGTCTAATTCTGTCCAGTGCAATATTGGATGTACCCTAACATGAGAACAGTTTGACCCAAAATCAGTTTGGAATAAATTAAATAATTCTAATGGTTGTTCTGAAACAAAAGGAGCATCGCCTTCTTTCATTTCTTCTTCTGATTTTGTTCTAACAAAACGCCAAATTCCCTCTTTGTCTCTTGGGGAAAAATATCTTTCCATGTTTCGAATGTAATGTTCATCACGTCTTATCGACATTATAAGAGCATCAAACTTATATTTTTTTAATAAAATTTTCAATGCTTCTGTTTTCAAAGCAGTACAACAATTAAAATGGCCGTTTTTATCAGGTGACATTGTTTTTTTCAATGCTTCTTCGTTTGTTCCTACTATCAAATTTAAATTCCATTCTTTTGCAATTTTATCTCTAAATTCATATATCTCGGGAAATTTACAACCTGTATCTAGATGAATTACAGGAAATGGAACTTGACCAAAAAAAGCAGCTTTAATTAAATGTAGCATGGTTGTAGAATCTTTGCCAGTAGACCACATAACAGCTGGATTTTTATAATTTGATTTTGCCCATCTAATTATGTAAATGCTGTCGTCAATTAGTTTTTTTAGATCAACTATGGTTGTTCTCATTTTATCCCTATAATGTAATGTAATTAAATAACATTATATTACATTAATATTATTTAAAGGTTTCTATAGAGAATCAAATATATCCTAATGTTTTTAATCTTTCTTTTATTCTCTGCTCGTCTTCCTTAGAAAATAATTCTTTTCTATTCTTTTCATGGGTTCCTGATATAACCTGTCTAAGAACATATATTACAAAAGATGAAACTGAAGTAAAACCTGTTCCTTTTATGTATTTTTTGATTTTATTATACAATGGTTTAGGTATGCTTATTGATGTATGCATTCTTTTCAAAAAATCACCTTAATTATATTTAATTAAATTGCATTTAAATTAATAAATGTCACTATCAAAATAAATCTCCTTTGGTAAGATTCTCGGGAATCTATAACCTAAAAATCTTGCAATCTCATTTCCAAATCTTGAAAATAATAATTTAGGGCCGAAGAATTTCATAACATCATTGTTATATTTCTTAAAATTGGGAAAATTTTCCAAAAGAATATTACATGCTGTTAATCCCCAAATCATACCTCCACCAGATATTGGTTTAGTCAATCCTATAGCATCACCACAAAGGGCTATTCTTTCTGTTTCTACTTTAATCAAACCTTCTGGTATTACATGAGAATGAATTTCTTTAGGTTTAAATCTTTTTGATCTGCAAAAGTTGTTGAATTTTTCTCTAGCTATATTTATGTTATCTAAAATACCATATTCAGTTTTTAAACCTCTTGGTATTGTCCAAGAAAAACCATTCTTATGAGGAAAAACTTTAACAAAATTTGATTTGTTTTTCTTTTTTTTGTAAGCATAAATTCCTAACTTATATTTTGGGTCCTTCACACCAATGGATTTTCTCACAATAGAATTAAAACCATCACAACCTATCA
>CAYFXV010000007.1:0-25150 GCA_964347265.1 uncultured archaeon
CAAGAATTTTCACTTTTGGTGGTTTTTATGGAAGACCTATATACAATCCAAAAGATAAACCTCGAGTATATTACAGATTTTCAAGGACAAGAAAATCTTCAATAACTCATTTTTATGAAAAAATACTTAGACTAAAGGATAATATGAATACAAAAACAGGAAGAAAAATTGCAGAAAAAAGACATAAATTTATGGAAAGATATCTTAAAAGATTTTTTAAAGAATGGAGGGGTAAGATGTGATTTAAAAACTTTACAATGCAATAAACTTAAATAAATATACAATAAAGTGATTTTATGCCTAAAAGAACTGGACCCACAAATCCAATATTAAAGAAATTGATAAAAGATATTAGAGATAAAGCTCATAAAGAAAAAATACCTTTTTTAATAGAGATAGCTAAAAAACTAGAAAAATCAAGAAGAAAAAGACCAGAAGTTAATTTAACAAAATTAAACAGAGTTTGTAAAAACAACGAAACTGTAGTAGTTCCAGGAAAGGTTTTATCATCAGGAAAATTAAAAAAATCATTAACAGTTGCAGCTGCAAACTTCTCTATGTCTGCAGTAGAAAAAATAGACAAAGCAGGTGGAAAAGCAATATCAATTAGAGAATTAATGGAAACTAATCCAAAAGGAACAAATGTGAGGATAGTGATATAATGATAGTTGATGCTAATGGTGCAATACTAGGAAGATTAGCAACAAAAATTTCAAAAGAATTGTTGAAAGGAGAAAGTATAATTGTTATAAATTCAGAAAAAATTATTGTTAGTGGAAATACTAAAGCAGTTTTTAAGAGGTTTCATGAAAAAAGAAAAAAAGGAGACCCACACAAAGGACCTTTTTATCCAAGATATCCTGATAGAATCTTAAAAAGGGTTGTTAGAGGAATGCTTCCTTATAAAAAAGAAAGAGGAAAAAAAGCTTTTAGAAAATTAAAGGTTTATATGGGAAATCCCGATAGTTTAAAAGGTGAAAAAATAAGCAAAACTTCTGATGATTTAAAGTGTAAATTCATTACTTTAGAACATTTGTGTAAAAGATTAGGTGCTAAACTTGGCTAAGAAAAAAATATTGATACAAAAAACAGGAAAAAGAAAAGAAGCTATTGCTAGGGCAGTTGCAAAATCAGGTAAAGGAGTAATATTAATAAATAAAAAACCTTTAGAGATATTTGAACCAGAAATATTAAAATTGCTTATTAAAGAACCTTTAATACTTGCAGGAGATGTTGCAAAGAATTTAGATATAAAAGTTAATGTAAAGGGTGGAGGAATTTTTGGTCAAGCTTCTGCTGTTAGACAAGCTATAGCAAAAGTATTATTTGAATATGACAAAAATTTAAAAGAAAATTTCTTAAATTATGATAGAACATTATTAGTAGCTGATGTACGAAGAACAGAACCACACAAACCATCTAGAAGTAGGAAAGGAACAAGAAGACATAAGCAAAGGAGTAAGAGGTGAAATTATGATTATACCAATAAGATGTATTTCTTGTGGAAAACCTGTGGCCCATTTATGGGAAGAATTCAATAAAAGAATTCAGGCTGGAGAAGATCCAAAAAAAGTTTTAGATGATTTGGGATTAAAGAAATATTGTTGTAGGTCTTTATTTTTAACTCATGTAGACATATACAAGCAAGTGGCAAAATACAAGAGATAAGAAAACATTAATAATTATTGTAAATAATTTCTTTCTAGGGCTCGTCGTTTAGTTTGGTCTAGGATTTAAGCTTGGGGTGCTTAAGACGGGAGTTCAAATCTCCCCGAGCCCACTTTTTTAAACAAAAAGATAATTTATTAATATGAAAAAAGGAGTCTCTACAGCCATAGTAATAATTTTAGTTTTGTTGATATTTGTTTCATTAGTTCTTCTTTCTTATCAATGGCTTTTAAAATATTCTCCACAAACTCAAAGAGAATTAGAAAAAAGTTTAATAAAAGATGAAGGCTGTTTAAATATCGAGAATATAGACACAAATAATAAAAAGATAACAATAAGAAATTGTGGTAAGATTGATCTTAGCAATTTTATTGTTTATATTGATTCTGAACCAATTGATCATTATTATGAAACATTAAACTCTGGAGATATTATAAAGATTAGTTATAATATTGATATACCTTCTGGTGAACATGAAATTTTTATAACATCAAATTATGCTGAATCATCTAAAATTATTATAAATATACCTTAACTTATTTCTTTAATAAAACAACTCTACTATCTTTTTTCTCATCTTTAATTTTATAGTCTAAAGAATTTTCAATTTTCCTAGCAAATTCTCTTATTTCTTCATGTGAAGCCATATCCTCATATTTAATTCTGTTTTGCAATCTTGAAAATCCGACAGCCATACCACCTTTTACTTCTATAAAATCAGGTAAAGCCCTTTCAATTAATTTTGCATATTTTTCTGGTTCAGACATGTTTAAGTTCTTAACTAAAGTTAATCTGATGACTTTCCTTGTTTTTAGACTTGGAAATAGTTCTAAACTTTTATTAAGTTTTTTCCAAGCATCTGAAATCAAAGGTTTCTGAACTCTTTCCATCATTTCTTTGCTGTTGCTACATAAAGAAATATATAATTGAGTTGGTAAGATTTTTAATTTTTCCAATTTTTCAGTAAGTGTTCCATTAGTAACAAGAAATGTTTTCATGTTTCTTTTATGAAATGCTTCTATTAACTGAGATAATTTTTCATAAAATGTTGACTCGCCCGCTAAAGAGATAGCAGCATTAGAAGGATTCATTGCTTCTTTTAAATGTTTTTCAGAATGAGAAACCCCACCTAAACCAGTTAATAATTCTCTTTGAGCTTTTATTGATTTTTCTATAATATCTTCAGGTTCATCTTCTTTTCCAATCCATTTAGGATAAGTAATAGAAGTATCTCTCCAACAAAAAGCACATCTTAATGTACAAAACGGAAAAGAAGGTGTCATTTGTAAACATCTATGAGATTTAATTCCAATATTTCCATAAAATTTTTGTTTATAGCAAAACTCCTCTTCACCAGTTCTAATAGACTTTCTAGTCCATAAACAAAGCTTTACAGCACTATGTTTATTCTTACCTATAATTTTATAGCCTGCTTTCTGTAATCTTTTCAAGATTTTTTCATTTAACACGTTTATAATTTTAAGTAGCAAGATTTAAATTATACTATGAAAAAAGGGCTTTCACCAATTGTTGCTGTTATTTTGATTTTACTAATAGCTATTTCTTTAACTGTTTTAGCAATGGTATGGTTACCACGATTTACTTTTAAATTATTTCCGCTACCAGGATTTAATGAATCTTATGTAAGATCTAGAGGTTGTTTAAGTATAGAAGATGTTAAAGAATTGTTTGGATTTTTTACAGTAAAAAACTGTGGAAAAATAGCTTTGTCTGATTTCAAACTTTTTGTTGGAGGAAAGTTTGTAAGCAATTTAGATATAGAAATACTAGAACCTTTACAATCTGTTAATTTTATTGACATGCCACTTCCTGCAGGCGAATATGAAATCTATATTACAGCAGATTATGCAGAATCACCACCCTTTAGATTAAATATACCACTTTGGGAATGCATAGGAGGTGAGCCAACATTAACAGGAGATTGGTATGTTTCTGGAGACGAGGAAATACATTGTATATGCCCTTACAATACTACTATATCAGTAGAAGACAACCTCTATATCACAGAAAATGGTAGTTTGTCATTATACAATTGTATTCTAGAACTTGGCAATAGTAACATGTATGTTAGAGACAATGGATTTTTTAATCTAACTAGATCGAGAATGACCTCTCCAGGTTGGGGCAAGGCAAATTTTGAAGATAATTCTACTATATATTTACTTAATTCTACTCTTGACGGCTACCCACTTCCTTGGTTTCGGGATGAAACAGACGTTACTGCAATAAATTCTTTTTTAGAATACCCTGATATAATCTCAAGTATTCCTCATAGACTTCCAATCACAGACCTTTATGGATATGAATACTGTCCACAATCAGGAAGCCCACTAACTAAATATATAAAAGCTGATGATTCAGGCTTTACATTAAATTTTACCAATGTCAGTTTTGATGAGATTGATTTATCGATTGTAGATAATAGTAACACTACAATAGAAAATAGTACTTTTAGAGAGATGAGCATATATTCTGAGTATCCACATAATTTAACTATAAGAAATTGGGGTTGCACAGCATGGTGCGAACGTTTTGACAATTATTTTAAAGCAGAAGGCTCTAATTTTGAATTTAATGGAACAAATTTTTATCCAGGGTGGGTAACTTTTTATCTACATGGCGGTTCGAACAATACAATTATTGATAGTTGTATTCCAGGAATTGATATAGATTCTGATCATGATTCAATTAATAAATTCATAAATTTTAGTTCAGGAGGTGGTTGGTATTTGTATGGTAGGAATTTTACAATGAACTTTATAGATTCTAGAATCTATGCATATGGAACCTCAATAATTGATCTTGGTTATTATGGTTCAGGATGGATAACATGGACAGCATGGAATTTTTCAAACACAACAATAAGTGATAGGAGATTAAATTTTGACTTTGGTAATATAACTTTTTTTGGAAACGTTACTTTTCTTGGTAATGCTCGTGTTGGTAGATTTGCTTCTTTTGATAATCCTACTCGTGCAAATGTTACCAGATATTATCCAACTATAATAAAAGATTCTTTTAATTATCCATTTTCAACCATAGAACCAGCTAGAATAAATATAACTGATATTAGCAATCAATCGGTTTGGGAAGGGTCAGTAAGCGGTGGCTTTGTTGGAACATATTATATTGAAGATCCAAAAATAAAATTTAATAGAACTAATTATAGATCTGGCAATTTTAATATGAAAGTTTCTCAAGTTTGTGAAAATAAAACAGATATTCATTTATTAAATAATACTCCATTTGAATTCACTTTACATAGGGCTTTTGAATATGATGAATTTAGTTTTAACACCCCAGAAATTGGAGTAGCAACAAGAGTTGGCTTAGCTTTTGATAATTCAAATTTTTGGGTAGCCTCTTCTAATAATAATGTTTATCAATATTCAGTTGGAGGTACTTTTGTTAGTTCCTTTGATTCAGGCTTAAATGTTTTAAGAGATGTTGCTTCAAATGGAACATATTTATGGTTATTAGATGCTGCTACTGAAACAGTTAGAAGATATTCGACTGGTGGAGTTCCTGATGGTTGGAGTTTTAGTATATCTCAAGTCGTTGATCCTTATGCTGTTGATTTTGATGGAGAATATTTCTGGGTTTTAGGCTCTTCTTCAGTTTATAAATATGATAGTTCAGGAAGTTATACAGGTTTTAGTTCCAGTTTAGATAGAATAGAAACTCCATTGTTTTATCCAGATATAGTCTCCTTTAATGGTAAAATATGGATTCTTACAGATGTTGATACTTCTCCAGAACCTAGAGGAAAAGGAGTTTTTAGATATAAAACTGATGGAACATATGATAATTGGTATTTTGATATTTTTCCACCTACAAATACTGGGCGTGGTTTAGCTCATAATGGAACATATTTTTGGGTAATAAATCCAACTGGTACAGTTTATAGATATAATTTAAATGATGAATGTCTTGAAATTATGGAAGAATGTGATGAGTTTATCACGTTTTTACCATATACAATAGATAAAAATGATACACGTTATTGTCTTCTTTATGATTTGTATATACCATATAAAACAGCTATTACATCTATCAATGGTGTTCAGAATTCAAGTGTAGATTGTTTGGGTTATAATTTAGATGGTGATGAAACTACTAATACTATGGGAATTTATTTTACTTGGAGTGAAACAAAGAATAATACAATAAAGAATTGTAATATTACTGATTTCTATTATGGAACTTATTTAGACAATTCAGACAATAATGTTTTAACAAATATAACCTTCAGTTCTAATCGTTATGGTTTACTTCTTGAATATTCCGATTCTAACATCTTAACTAATATAACTGCCAGTTCTAATTACTATGGTATAATCCTTGAAGACTATTCCGATTCTAACATCTTAACTAATATAACTGCCAGTTCTAATGATAATTATGGTTTTTATCTCGAATATTCCGATTTCAATACTCTAACAAATGTAACTGCTAATTTCAATGATGAAGGAATCCGTCTTTATGAAAGTTCCAATATTCTAACTGACATAACTGCTAATAGCAATAACTACGGAATCTATCTTTCCTCTAGTTTTAACAATAATATAACAAGTGGTTCGATATTGTATAATATAAATTACGACTATTACCTAAGCTCAGCAGGAACAACAAATAAGTTTACAAATACTAACTTTACAGATTTGAGAACAATTTACTTTGATGATACAACTTCTTGGTTTAATTATAACAACGAAACTACAGAAAATATTTGGTTAAAAACAAAAGTTTCTACTATAACAACAATAACAAGAGAACTTGTTAACTGGGATAATGCTATAATGCAATGGAACGATACTCCTAGTTCACGAGCATCAGTAAGATATAATATCACAGGTCTTTTACCATATACATATTATTATGTATACAACAATTCAGTTTTCACTTATACAATAAATTCAGGTTCTGCTGGTGAAATAAGTTTTACAATTGACTTACCTCAAAATGAAGAGCATGAAATAATAGTAAATAGGTCACGTCAGGTTCTTTATCTTGATTTTAATGAAGCAAATGGTACAAAAACTTATGATAAATCTGGATATGGAAACAATGGAACTTTTTATGGAGAAACTTTTAATGATGGAACTATTAATGGAGCTACTAGAGTTAATGGATATTTTGGAAAAACTCTAGATTTTGACGGTGATAATGATTATGTTAGAATTACTGATAATCCTGATTTGGAAGGTATGGATCAACTTACAATAGGATTATGGTTTAGATTAAATCAATCTGTGTCAAGTGGTTTAAAATATTTGACAAGGAAAAAGGTAAGTTCGAATCCATGGTACTCTTATCAACTTTATATTACTGCAACTAATACTGTAGCTTTTCAAATAACCAACGAATCTGGAGAAAGTAGCGGATATATAGGGTCTTCAGTATTAGATGTTGATAGTTGGTATCATGTTACAGGCACATATGACGGTTCTACTGTTAAAATCTATTTGAATGGTACTCTTTCTGATAGCATATCATTTACTGGAAAAATCTTTGGTGCACCTACTAATGATGATTTATTGATAAGTTATGATTATACTGAAGAAAGTTTCAATGGTACAATAGATGAAGTCCGCATCTGGAATAGAGCATTAAATGAAACAGAAATACAAAAAGAAATGGAAAGTTCTTTACCAGTTATAAGACCTGTAGCTTCTTATAGTTTTGAAGAAGATGATTCTGCAAATTATGTTAATGATACTCATATTTGGGTTAATGGAAGTTATGGTTCTGCTTTGAGTTTTGATAGAATAGATGATTATGTAGAAGTTCCTGATTCTGAGACTTTAAAAATTGCTACTGGAGAGCTTACAATTGAAGCATGGGTTAATCCAAATTATATGCCTACTGGCCGTGCAACTATAGTAGCTAAATATGGTCAACCTAGATGGAGTCTTCATTACGATGGCGAAGATTGGGAAGAAGAGTTTGGTTTTTATATAAATGATGTAAGAATTGTTCAAAAAACCTATGGTACTCTTTCATGGGGTCAGTGGTATCATGTAGCAGTCACCTTTTCAGAAGCAGATGATACAGCAATATTATATGTTAATGGAGTTCCGGAGGACACGGATACTTCTGTTACAGACAGCCTGCCATTAGATGGTAATATCTACATAGCTAGACCTTTTTATACTCCAAGCTATATGGTAAATGGAACAATAGATGAAGTAAGAATTTATGATAAAGTATTAACTCAACAAGAAATTCAAGATGATATGAATAACCTTTAATTACTATTCTAACCTATAAATTTTCATGGCAAAGAAAAAGTCAAAGAAAAAACACAAAGTTTCTAAGAAAAAAAGAGAACTACCTAAATTTAAAATTTTTAAAAGAAGGCCCAAAGCTTTACCAGAAGTAAAGAAAATAAGAGTTAGATACGCCTTAATACCTCCATTTGCTGGAGTTAATATTAAATGGAATGAAGAAGAAAAAGAAGTGATATACAATGTGAGTGAGCCAAAGTTGTCTGAAAAGGAAAGACAAATTAAGGATAAATTGGTTAATGGTCTACTAGAAGTTTTAGATATTGAACTTTCTGCAATAAAAAAGAAAGGAGAAGCAATAGAATATTTAGAATCACATGTTAAGAACATCATTGATGAATATCAAATAAAATTATCGAAAAGGTCCTACCTAAAAATAATGTATTATATTTTTAGAGATTTTATTGGTTTGAATGAAATAGAACCAATGTTGCAAGATCCTTATATTGAAGACATATCATGTGTTGGTGTAGGAATACCAATTTATGTTGTTCATAGAAAATATGGTTCTATTAAAACTAACATTATTTATGATAATATAAAACAGCTAACAGAATTCGTGGTAAAGATTGCTGAGAGGTGTGGCAGATTCATTTCTTATGCCGAGCCTTTGCTGGACGGTTCTTTGCCAGATGGTTCTAGAGTTCAAGCATCTTTTGCTGAAGATGTTACAACTAGAGGTCCATCCTTTACAATCAGAAAGTTCGTGCAAATACCGCTCTCACCAGTAGATTTGATGAATAGAAAAACTGTAAACAGTGAAATACTAGCTTATTTATGGTTAGCAGTTGAGAGTGGAGCTTCGATTTTAATAGCAGGCGGTGCGGGTACTGGTAAAACAACTCTTTTAAATGTTATATCAATGTTTATTCCGCCAACTGCTAAGATAGTAACAATAGAAGATACTAGAGAATTAAATCTAACCCATGAAAACTGGATACCAGCTGTTACAAGAGTAAGTTTTATGAAAGGTGTTGGTGAAGTTTCAATGTTTGATTTATTAAAAACATCTTTTAGACAAACCCCTGATTATGTTATAGTAGGAGAGGTTAGAGGTAAAGAGGCTTATGTCATGTTTCAAGGAATGGCTTCAGGCATTCCAGCTATTGGAACAATGCATGCAGGAAGAGTTGAAGATGTTATTTATAGATTAGAAACACCTCCTATAGAATTATCTCCAGCTTTAGTTGATACTTTAGATTTAGTATTAGTAATGGTTCATGCTAGAGAAAAGGGAGAGTCTGAAAGAAGACTTAAAGAAATAGATGAAATACAATCTGTTGATCCTGAAACAGGAAAACCAAGACAAGTAAGATATTATTATTGGTTGCCTGATAAAGATGATTTTGGTAAGTATGCCGGAGATTCTTGGCTATTACAAGAATTATCAAGAAATAAAGGCCAACCTTTAACTTCTCTGAAAAAAGAAATAGAAAGAAGAAAAGCATTGTTAGAATGGATGCAAAAAAAGAAAATAACTTTTTTTAAGGATGTTGCAGCAGTCTTATCAGAGTATTATAAAGATCCGAAAAAGATCTTAGAAAGAGCTAGAATTATAAAAAAAGTTAAAAGAAAAAAGAAGCTTAAGAAAAGAACTAGAAAGAAATTTAGAAAAAGATTTAAAAGATGAAATATTTTAATGCATCATTTATATCTTCGATTTCTATTACAGATATTCCCACATCCTTTCCAATGTTAACTGTTATTTCTTTGTATTTTGTTGTGCAAAATATGAAACCACCTCTTCTAACACAATTTTCCTCAGGTTTCAAATAAGTTTGAGTTCCTTGACCTTCAGGAACTAAAAATACTTTTGCTCCTAGTTCCTTAGCAATCTTTGCTTTTTCTAGAATTCCACCAACCTCTCCTATTGTTCCATCAGGATTTATTGTGCCTGTCATCATTATATCACTTTTTATTTCTTTTTTTTGTAAAGCTGCTATTGTTGCTACTGTTAATGAAGCTCCTGCAGAAGGCCCACCAACTAAAGTTGCTTCGCTTTTTACAGTATAAATCAAATCATATTTATCAACATCTAACTTTGTTACATCTTCTGCAACTTGTTTTGCTACTTGTATAGACTGTTGAGTATCTATCCAGAATAATAGTTTTTCAATGTTTGTTAATATTTTTCCATTGCCAGGTTTTATTTCAACTATCAATGGAGTTACAACACCATTACCATCTTGATCAACTGCAGCTAAATTTATTTGAGCAGACGAGTAAGAATCATTCAATGGTCTTTCAATATATTCTGTTATTACTTTAGTTTCAACCTGTTGTGAGGGTTCATAAGAAATATAATAGCCAATCCATATTCCTAATAAAAGTCCAATTAGAAGTATAGTTATAAAAGTATTTTTGTTAGATTTTTGGTACTGATATCTTCTTTCGATTTTTCTCATAGAAATATAGTTTTATTTTTAAAAGCTTTAAAGCTTTCTCTAAAAAGACGCAGAGGATACGCTCTTGGTGGTTGCTAAAGACTTACAAAGTTTATCCTATTAACCTTCTCCACTTCGCAACCCCCTGAACACCAAAACTACGGCTTAGGCTTGCTCGGTTCCCCGCCTCAGCCATTTCACCATAATTTCAGTTCCAGAGGACGAAGCTTCTCAGTCGGCTAACAGGGCTTCATAAATCTTTAACATCGCCCTCAAGCTTCGATCGCGCCATAAACCGGATTTGCGCTTACAGGGAACCGGTAGCTCCCCAATCTAATCCCCTGCAAAAATAGATTAAATTTTCAAACTATTTAAAAATACCATAATATTTAAATACGTAAGAAAAAAACTCATTATCATGGCGGATATAAGGACTATAATATTTTGGCTTATAGGAACAGTATGTATATTTTTTGGAGCTTTAATATCAGGTTCTGTTGAACCTACTATTGGGTCGACAACAACCTCAATAACAATGGCTTATGCATTAGCCTTTATACTCATTTTATTGGGCGGAATGTTTTGGATTTCAACAGCCATATTGCAAACAGAAGAAGAAGAATAGTTACAATACTTCTGTTTTTCTAAATTCGAATTGTCTTAAAGGATAGACTTTACTTATGGCTTTTCTTATTTTTTGTTGAAGTTTTCCATCAATGATTTCTCTAAGAAATTCTTCTGTTTTCATCTCGCTAACATTCTTTATTATTAATTCTCTTATATTTTTTCTTACTTTAATTTCAAGACTTTTACTAACCTTTCTATTAGAAATTGCTACAGCCTTTACTCTAATTTTATTATCTTTTAGTTTTATGATATCATTAGTATCAATTCTAGTTGCTCTTCTTCTTACAATTCTTGCTAGGAAATCTCTTGTGCAATCATGCCCAAAGAATCTTGTTATTGCTTTCTTATTTTTTACATCTTCAATCTTGAAGTAAAATTTTAAATAATATTTATTTGGATTACCTGTTATGTCCGTTAAACTAGTTTCAATAACCCTTCCTTTCAATTGTTTTGGTTCCATAGCTATAGTTTCACCGATAACAAAATCTCCAAAAAACTTTGGTGCAACAATTTGATACCAATCTTTACCTTTTAGTTTTGAAGCCATAGAAATTAAATACAGTTTATATCTTTATAAGTTTTTCTTTTAAGAGATTTTCACAAATTTCAATAAACTTTTCCTGAGTTCCAGAAGGTATAATAGCTCCTGCTGCATTTTTATGACCTCCACCTCTTCCCCCACACGCTTTAGCAGCTCCTACAATTATTTCTCTTATATTAACTTTTTTAGATCTTCCAGAAATTTTAATTCCGTCCTTTGAATTCCCAAAACCAATTAATGTTTTTTCAGCAGGTCTAAAGAGCATAGAAACTATTGTTCCAATAAAATTTTCATTTATAACATCTTTACCTAACACATAATTTGCGAATTCTGTTTTCTTTATATTATCAGGATTGTTTTCTATCCATCTCATGTAATTTCCTATAATCTTCTTATAAGCTTTTAACAAATTTCTAGCAGTTTCCAAAACCCCTTCATTACCTAAACATAAACTCAAACCTATTGCCGGCTCATTCATATTAGCACAAGCATTTAATATTGTGGCAAATTCTTTAGCATCTTTCAATTCATCAGGAAAATTTTTTAGAGTTAAGATATCCCCAAAAATTAATTTTTTGCTGAATTTCTCATGCTTTAAACTCTCTTTAACAAGGGCATCTGTAAGTTTTCTTTTTTCTTCACCACTTAAATCACTTAA
Source organism: uncultured archaeon (assembly GCA_964347265.1). Lineage (GTDB taxonomy): Archaea > Aenigmatarchaeota > Aenigmatarchaeia > Aenigmatarchaeales > Aenigmatarchaeaceae > CS1-C013. The sequence continues at coordinate 12,187 of CAYFXV010000007.1, forward strand.
TGTTCTCCATTTACCATCTTTTTGAGGTTTAATTCCTATTTCTGATAAAAATTGAATTGCTTTTGCTTCTTCATCTATTCCTGGAATTTCAGAAAACTCCAGTGCTTTATGTAAAGGTCTTGAAAATCTTCCAAAAAGGTTTAAGCCTATTTCAGTTTCTATTAAAGGATTTTCAAATAACTTTGAGTTTGTTGGATAAGAAACATCACCTATTGTTCCAACTATTGCTAATGGAGCTAAAGAATTATTTTTAATCATTTCCTTTACTAATAAATAAGTTGTTCCAGCTCCAGAAAATTCTAAATCAACTTCTTCGGGATTTATATGAATAACATTCTCAGATTTAGAACCTTCTATTTGATGATGATCAAGAACTATTATATTAAAATCTAATTCACTTATTAAATCTAGGTATCCAGAACCCATATCAGTAAATATAGCTAACTCAGGATTTCTCTCCTTTAAAGTTTCTATTATTTCATCATTAATCCTGTTAACAAAGCTTATTTGAAAGTTTTTATTACTCTGAATTAAAGCTGATGCCATAATTGATGCTGCCGCTATTCCATCACAATCCAAATCAGAAACTATTTGTATTAGACTATTTGTAGAATTTATCTTTTCAATGGCTTTATTTATTAAATCAGTGAATTGTTTCATTAGAAATAATATTAAGTTAAAATAATATATTACTTTACTGTCTCAACCAATAATTTGGCTCTCTCAGGCTCATACTTAAAATCTTGAGGCAATTTATTTGTTTTAACATAGTATTTTATTAATCTTCTTATTTTGCTTTCTAAAAGCTCTAATCCGTGCTTGGAAGTATAATCTTTCTTATTTTTTAATAAATGGTCTCTAAGAACTACAGCTCTTTTTAATAAATTTAATAAATCTTCAGGTATCTGAGGTAAAAGATTGTTTTCTTCTAAAATTTTTGTTACAGTCTTTCCTGTTATTAGTCTAACAGAGGGTATTCCATATTGGTCTCTCAAAGTCCTTCCTATGTCTGGAGATTGTAGACCATCTTTTCTAAGCTTTATGACTAGCCTATCAACTTCTTTACCTTTGTACCCAACCCACTTAGCTTGCAGAGTGGGCCTTTTGCTTCCAGACTTCCCTTTTTTTCTTGAATGCATTCTAGCCATTTTTAACCCTCATAAATTGAGATATAATATAAATCACTATTCCAATCATGACAAAAAATGAACCAAAAACAGATAAGAATACTGTTCCTTGAACAAAGCTACCTAAACCAATTCCGACTGAAAACATAATAGCTGAAATTAGAATGATTATAAAACTTATATTTTCTAAAACATCTCTTTTATTCTTTCCAAATCTAGTCAAATTAATTTTTACTTCTTCTGATTTCTTTTCTACAGGTTCTTTTTGTTCAATGCTTTCTTTTTTTTGTTCAGTTTTTTCGTTCATCTTTTAACATACCTTCCTCTTTTTTCTATATCATTTAAAGTATCCAAAACTTTATTAAAGTTATTATTTGTTTGTTTATATCCTTTTATAAAATTTTCCCATAAAAGATTTAAATGCTTAAAATGAGTTGATTTAAAAGCTTCTTTTAAAACTGATAAATCTACAGCTTGTGTTTCTATTCTTTTAGAAAGTTCTCCTAGACCAAAATCAATAAAAAATATTTTATTATCCTTTAAAATCATGTTGCTAGTTGTTAAATCTCCATGAACAATTCCATGGTTATGTAATAAACCAACAGATTTTCCTAGATTTCCTGACACTTGTTTTCTGTTTTTATCATCAGTTTCATTAAAGAATTCCTTTAATCTTTTTCCATCTATAAATTCCATGTTTATTTTAAAATTATTTTCATCGACAGAAATAATATTTGGAGCTTCTACACCACATCTTTTAGCTCTTGAAATCAATTTAGCTTCTTTTCTTGTTCTAAATTTTCTTAGCTTTTCATCAATTTGGGAGACTCTATAACTTTTTTTAACCCTTTCTTTAACTAAGTGGTTATTTTCAAGATATAAGATAGCTTCTGCGCCCCGTTTAATTATTTTCATAAAATCACATGTGGGCGAGGGGAGATTCGAACTCCCGACCTTCCGGTTATCAGCCGGACGCTCCACCAGACTAAGCTACCCGCCCATGAGATATATTAATACTTATAATACTTTTAAATATGATTTTTAATACTTTCGTCTAATTCTAGATAAGAAGTAAGTTATTATAACAGCAATAATAGTGACTGCTATTGCTACATAGAATTTATAAATTAGATCGCTGTTGCTAGGAAAAAGTGTATTTATCGCAGATTTTATTGCATCATTCCAACTTAAAGCAGAAACCAAACCTAAGGCAGAAACTATTAAAGTAATGAAATTTTCTCTAAAAGCTTTGGTAAACTTAGAAACCTCATGATTTATAATCATTTTCCTTTTTTGTTGCTTCCAATTAATAGGTTTAGAATATTTGACAGGATTTTTAGAAACTGGTCTATTTTCTGGCATAAAAATCACGGGTTTATTTATTAAGTAAAAACTTATTTTTAAAGATTTTTCTTCTCTAGAATAAAAATCAATATAAATAGTGGACCGGTTGGGAATCGAACCCAAAATCTCTGCTGTGCGAGAGCAGCGTCTTTCCATTCGACCACCGGCCCTCAATTATAAAAGTATTGTTTAAGAAATAAATTTTATGATTATTGCTGCAATATCTGATTTAGATGCTTTAGGAATGGACTTAGAACCATTTTGGGATATGATAAAAAGAACAAAAAAACCAGATTTGTTCTTATTAGCAGGAGATATTTATGAGTATAGAAGCCCAGAAATATATGGTTTAATATTAGATTTCTTAAAATTGAGAAAATGGAAATGCCCAATAGTTGCTGTTTTTGGTAACAGAGAATTTGATGAAGACATCAAAGAGATTAAGAAAATATGTAAAAAAAGAATAATTCTCCTTGATGACGAGAGTGTTGAATTAAAAATAAAAAATGAAAAAGTTGGAATTGTTGGAACAAGAGGTTCTTTAGATGTTCCAACTTGGTGGCAATGGAGAAATATTCCAGGCATAAAGAAAAAATACAAAAATAGACTGGAAAAAATTAAAGATTTATTAAATAAATTAAAAATTGACACAAAGATTCTTTTGTCTCATTATTCCCCCACTTATAAAACTTTGAAAGGTGAAGATCCCAGTATTTATAATGTTCTAGGTTCGAAAAAATTTGAAAAAGTTATTAAAACAACAAAAACAACTTTTGCTATTCATGGACATGCTCATTATGGGATTCCTTTAGCTTTTGTTGATTCTATTCCTGTTTTTAATGTTTGTTTTACTGTAAATAGAAAAATTGTTGAAATCGATACAAAAAAATTACCTAAACATGGTCTGGCTAAGTTTACTAGGTAAATTTATTTATTTGTTCTCACAAATGTTCTTTCATGCAGACAAGATATAATCCTAAAGAAGTTGAACCTAAAATCCAGAAATTTTGGCAAGAAAATAACTTGTTTAAATTTAATAGAACTAGCTCTAAACCTACTTTTTGTATTGATACCCCACCACCTTTCACTTCTGGAATTCCTCATATGGGCCATGTTTTGTGGTGGACCTGGAATGATGTTGTTGCAAGATATAAAAGAATGAGAGGTTTTAATGTTTTATTACCTATTGGGTGGGATTGTCATGGCTTACCAACAGAACTCAGAGTTGAAGAAAAATATAAAATTAAAAAAACATTTAAAGAGAGATTCTTAGAATTGTGTAAAGATTGGACAAAAGATAATATAGAAAAGATGAAGTCCAAAATGATTGAGATGGGTGTTTCTGCTGATTGGGGTTATGAGTATTCAACTGACAGTGAAGAATATTTAGCATTTGTTCAAAAAACTCTTTTAAATTTGTATTTCAAAAAATTGTTAAAAAGAGTAGAGCATCCTGTTATGTGGTGTACTAAATGTGAAACAACATTAGCAAAAGCAGAAGTAGGATATAGAGAAAAAGAAGGAGTTCTTTATGATATTAAAATTCCAGTTGATAAAAATTACATAATAATATCAACAACAAGACCAGAATTCCTTCCTGCTTGTGTTGCTATATTTGTCCATCCAGAAGATAAAAGATATAAAAAATTTGTTAATAAGAAAGCTAAACTTCCCATATATAATAGAGAAGTGCCAATTCTAACAAATAAAGAGGTTGATATGGAGTTTGGAACAGGGGCTGCTTATACTTGTACTTATGGAGATGAGGAAGATATTAGATGGCAAAAGAGATTCAATTTGCCTCATATAAATATCATAACAGAAGATGGGAAATTAAATGAAAATGCAGGAAAATTTAAAGGTTTGACTTTAGAAGATGCAAGAAATAAAATAATTGAAGAATTAGGAATGATGGGATTAGTAGAAAAAGAAAAGAAATTCAAACATAATGTTTTATGTCATACAGAAAGAGGAGGATGTTTGAATCCAATAGAGTTCTTAATTAAAAAACAATGGGCAATAGAAGCTGTAAAATTTTCTGATCATATCTTAGAAGAATCAAAAAAGATAGAATGGTATCCAAAATATATGGAAAAAAGATTAATAAACTGGGTAGGATCAATGGATTGGGACTGGATAATATCCAGACAAAGAGTTTTCGGAACACCAATACCATTCTGGTATTGTGAAGATTGTGGAAAAATATTTTATCCAAACGAAGAAGATTTACCAGTTAATCCTGCTATTGAAAAATACTTTCCAAGAGAAAAATGTGAATGTGGAGGAAAATTAATAGGAGAAACTGATATTTGTGATGGTTGGGTAGACTCTTCTATAACACCTTTAATAATTTCTGGTTATTGGAAAAATGATGAAGAACTTTTCAAAAAATTATATCCAAATGACTTAAGACAGCAAGGCCATGATATTATCAGAACTTGGGCCTATTACACAATTTTAAGATGCTTTTTAGAAACAAAAGAAAAACCTTGGAAAAAAATATTAATAAATGGTATGATTCGAGGGCCAGATGGAAGGGAAATGCATAGAAGCTTGGGAAACCTTGTTATGCCTGATGATGTTTTATCTAAGCATGGAGCAGACACTATAAGAGCTGGAATGATAATGATGGGAGCCTATGGGAACGATGTTCCATTCTCTTGGAAAGATATGGATTTCACTTTTAGATTTTTAACAAAATATTGGAACATTTTCAGATTTTCAATTCCTCACTTTGAAAAACCAGAAAAGGCAGGATTAACTTTGATTGATTCTTGGATGATGTCAAAGCTACAAAAATTAATAAAGAAAGTTACAGATGATTTGGATAATTTCCAATTTACTTCTGCTTTTGAAGCATTGCATAATTTTGTCTGGCATATTTTAGCTGACAATTATTTAGAAATGATAAAACATCGATTGTATGAAGATAAATTAAAAGAATCTGCTCTTTGCACACTTTATAATATTCTCATTTCAATAAACAAGATGTTAGCTCCAATAATGCCTCATATAACAGAAGAAGCTTGGCAAATATTTTTTAGAAAGTTTGAAAAAGAAATTTCAGTTCATACTTCTTCATGGCCAAAATTCAATGAAGATTTAATTAATAAAGAAAACGAAGAAATAGGTGATATAGCAGTAGCAATAACATCATTTGTAAGACAATACAAAAGTAAAAGAGGTATACCTCTTAATTCTCCTCTTGAAAAACTAATAATAGAATGTGATATGAAAATACAAAAAACATTAGAAGATGTTTTTGATGATATCCAAGGAACAGTTAAAGTAAATAATATAGAGTTTGGAAAAGCAGATTCTGTTTTAGAGAATTATAATATAAAATTAAGTGTTAAATTATAAGTGACTATTATGGTAGAAGAGGCAATCTATAAGTTAAGGAAAATTTTGAAAGAATTAGCAGAAATTAAAGGAAGACATACAGAATTGGTTAGTGTTTACATTCCTAAAGCTTATAATCTTCAAGAAATGGTTAATATGCTTAAACAAGAATACACTTTGACGGAGAATGTTAAAAATAAGATTGTTAGAAATAATGTTTTGGGAGCTATAGATAAAATACTACAAGAATTAAAGTTTTTTAAAAAAACTCCTGAAAACGGTCTTGTTATTTTTGCAGGAAATGTTTCTGAGACTGAAGGAGAATCTGATATAAGAGTTTGGCTTATCCATCCACCTGAGCCATTAGCAGTTAAAAAATACTGGTGCGACAAGAAATTTGAATTAGAACCTTTAGAAGACATGGTTGCTGAAAAAGAACTATATGGACTTATTGTTATGGATAATAGAGAAGTTACAATAGCTTTGTTAAAAGGAAAGAAGATTGAAATTCTAAGAGAAAAAAAATCAATAGTTCCTGGCAAAACAATTAAAGGCGGGCAGTCACAAATGAGATATCAAAGAATAAGAACAGGTTTAATAAATGATTGGTATAAAAGCATTGCAGAAAATGTTAAAGAATTATTTTCTAAATTTGATTTAAAAGGTATAATAATTGGAGGACCAGGACCCGCTAAGAATGATTTTTTTGAAAGAGATTATCTGGAAACTAATTTAAAAAAACAAGTTATAGGTGTTAAAAATACAGGATATACTGATGAGCAAGGCTTAGAGGAAATAGTTCAAAGATCTCAAGATATTCTTGCAGAAGCAGCTATTGCTAAAGAAAAAGCATTATTACAAAAATTCTTTGAGGAACTAAGGAAAGAAAGCGGTCTTGTTACTTATGGAAAAGAAAAGATTATGAAATCACTAGAAATGGGAGCTATTGAAATCATTTTAGTTTCAGAAGGTTTGGAAACAGAAGCTCTTGCAGAAAAAGCAAAAGCGTATAATACAAAGGTTGAAATTATATCAAGAGATACAAGAGAAGGTGAGCAATTATACCAACTTGGGGGCATAGCTGCCATATTAAGATGGAAAATATATTAGTAAATTCTTAACAATAAGTTTATTTGATTTTCATCCATACTTTTTCTACTCATTTCAACAATACTACCACTTTGTCCTCTTACTTCTACACCTATTTGCTCGAATTGGAATTTTATTTTTGTAGAGTTCCATTTTAAGCTAAATATGTTTTCTCTACCAGAGAAGACACATTTTTGCCATATGTTCTTTTCTGGATTTATCAAAACCCAAGGTGTTTCATCACAAACTTTTACACGACTCACTATTTGATACATTATTTCATCATTCGTTCCTTTAATTTCTCCTCTATCAGCAGAAAATATACATTTATTAGATAAAGCTGTTCTTGATGTTTCAATTATTTTATCATTACATTCTTCAAATTCATGCTTAACTGCATTAATTTCATTCATTTCAAAAAAACCCATTGTATTCATAACAGTCCAAGATACAATAACAGCAGTTATCAATACAATAATAATTACTATTAGCATTAGAGTTATAGCAGTGCCTCTCATAATAATAATATTTCTTGTTATAAATTATAACAATTCAACAAAATCTGAGGCATGTTTTAAAGAAACAGCTAACCCAGATTCAACAGTAATTAAAACAGTCATTTTACCTTTTGCCTTTGCTTTTTGAATTAGTGGCAAGAAATCTGCATCCCTTGATGCTAAGGCTATAACTTCAATGTCTGGATCATATATTGCTTCCATTGCATGAACTGTTATTGAAACATCAACATCTGTTTTCTGTTCAGGATCTCCCAAAGCTATTATAGTTTCAAATCCTTCATTAGCAACAGCCTCTATTAATTTTTCTGATGCAAACTGATTTAAAAAAACCTTTCCAACTAAAATTCTTCCATATTTTTCCACCCTTTTTCTTAAGTCTTTTAAGTCTAGGTTAAATTCTTTTCTAATCATATTTGGCCCATCTACAAAAAAGGCTAGTTTTGGCTTTTCTCCAAACCTTTTTCTTATTTTCCCTAGACTACTTTTAACACTACCTAAGACCATGTCCTCACTCTTTATACTTGGTAGTATTCTTATTTAAAACTAAAATGAATATAACACTGTTATATTCTTTATATATTTAAATTTTAAAGAATTATTGTGTTTTTTCTGTTTTTTCAATAGGTTCTGGTTTTGATTTATAAGTAATTTCTGGTTTATGAGTAGGCTTTCCACCTTTTATTAATAATTCCAAGTCCTTTCTTAGTTTAATCAAACTCCTAATTTCAAACATGCTTATTACAATATAGATTAACATTATAATATTCAAAATAACTAAAAATTCTAAAACAGGAAACTCTACACCAAACACAATAACCATTTAACTCACTTTCTTAAACTTCTCTTTAAATATTAAGATTGAAAATATTAAAATTATTATTACAACAGCAACCAAAATCGGCAAACTATAATCAATTGTAGGCATTCCTTTAATTTCAAAAACTCTCTCATCCTCATCTAATAATATTGATCCAGAAAGTGCTTTTGCTTTCACTTTATAGTTTCCAGGTTTTGTAAATGTTAGATTAACTTTATAATCTATTTTTCCATCTAAATAATCTAAATAAACAGTTTGAAAATCATCTTTAACTATTTGTAGTTCTGTTGATGAGGTATTATCAAAATTCTTTAAATGAATTTCATAGGATTGATTTTCTTTTGGAATTACATACAAGAACAAAGGCTTATAGTACAAATAAATTGTTTTATTACCTGTTGCATAAGGTGTTAGAGCTACTAGATTGTAACTGCCTTCAGTTTCTGGAGCATGAACTTCAAAGGATAATATTTTTGATTCACCTGCTTCTAGAACAACATTTTGTTTTACCTTTAATAATTCTATAGTTGTATCAAGAGAGATTGTGCTACTAATCGTAACATTTACTGTAAATGGTTCACCAGCCTCTATTTCATCTATAGTTGATAATTCTAATTGAATATAAGGAGATTCTTTTAATTCTGGTTCAGGTGGTATTTCTGGTTCAGGTTCTTCTGACGTGGTTACATCTCCTGGAGTTATATCACCGCCTATGGTTGGTCCGCCAGGACTACCGGGACCTCCAGGACCACCAGGAGAACTAACTGTACAAGATCTAGATTCAAAAGGATCAGGTGCATCATAAGTTGTACCACAATCATTTAAGTCTGTACAAGTTCTTGTTTGAGTTCCACCAACACATTCAGACCAATCTGTACAGTCCCAATTCTCGATACAGGCTTCCTCTCCATATTCAATTGTTATTTCTACAACTGCAGAAGATAAATTAGAAAGACAAATTAAAAAAATAATTATAAATAAAAAAAGGTAGGGTTTCATAATGTTATTATATTGTTTTTCCCTTTTATATTTCATATTGGTAGCTTAAAGAAATTTACAGCATTTTCTCCACATTTATTCCAAATTTCTTCAAAACTAATCTTCTTAATATCAGCCATTTTTTCAGCAACAACTTTAATAGAAGTAGGATCATTTCTTGTTTCTACTCTTTCTATAAGTTTTTTAGGAGCTAACCAAGGAGCATCAGTTTCTAACATTAATCTATCCAAAGGACAGTCTCTCACAACCTTCCTATAACTTTTACTTCTCAAAATTATTGTGTTCATAGATATGTAATATTCATTTTCTAAAACTCTTTTTAGAAATTTATGTCCTCCCCACATATGCAGCATAACCTGTTTTGCATCTTCGTGTTCAAGAATCTTTATTGTATCCTCAAATGCATCTCTACAATGAATTATTAAAGGCTTGTTTAATTCTTTTGCAACTTCTATTAATTGAATAAATAATTGTTTTTGTTTTTCTCTCCATTCAACTTCTTTTGTATACCAATAGTCTAAACCGGTTTCACCAATAGCTGCTATTTTTTCTTTGTTTTCAGTTATTAATTCTAAAAAATTATCTTTAGCTTTTTCAGATATCTCTTTTATATATTCTGGATGAATTCCACAAGAAGCAAAAACAAAGTTTTTATGATTTTCAACCATTCTCATTGTTAGTTCAAAATCTTTTGGATGTGCACAAGAAGTTATAACAGCCTTTAATTCTTTTTTACACTTTTCTATTACTTCATCCCTATCTTTATCATAATCTTCTTGTTCTAAATGACAGTGAACGTCAATCATAAAGAATTATATTAGAAATGATAATATAAGAAATTAACTAATTAATATTATGAAGAAATTGTTGTTAGTTTTAATAATCTTTTTAGTTTTATGTTTATTCAGCTTTCCAGTCAAAGCCTATACTGTTGTGACAGCAGACAGTGGTCATGCTGAAGATATTCAAGATGCAGTAGACATAGTTGCAGCAGATCCAGAAGGAGGTGATGTACATATTCCAGCAGGAACTTGGAATTTCGTAGAAATCGGAGAAGAATGGATAACAGTTGAGATTCCAGCTGGAGTCAATCTTTATGGAGCACCTTCACCTAAAGACACAAATGGATTCAATGAAGGCTTTTTTGACTCACCTTCATCTGGTACTTGGGCAACCGTGTTAAGAATGCCTTATGACGTTCCAGGCAGTTGGGATATGGGCTGGAATATTCCTCGTTGGTTCGAGCTCGGAACTGGTGCTTATGACCCCACAAAGCCTACGAGGTTCAGCGACATCAAGATTCAAGGCTACAGAAGCATAGATAGAGATTCCGAAACCGTTCATCGCGCAATACATCTACACGGCATAATCAACTTCCGCATCGATCACTGCATGTTCGAACATACGGCTGGTGGCGCGATACGGATTGACGCTTTTGAGTTGGGAAACTATTATTGCAGTGGGGTCATAGATCACAGTAAAATCGTCAATATATACGGGGCCTCTGACCTAGCAAATATGTACGATAGTCAGATGGGTTATGGTATACAAGTTAGTCGAGCTGGATGGACTCCTACAGGCGGACCTATGCCCTTTGAACCAACAATGGACGTTCTCGGAAAATATACAAATCACTCAATATACATTGAGGATTGTTATTTCAGCAAATGGCGACATTGTGTGTCTTCTGGCAACGGAGGATACTACGTTTTTCGCCACAACATCATTGACCAAGATTTCGGTCACCTTTCCCTGGATGTTCATGGTTTTCGAGGTACTGAGTCTGGGCGTGCTGGCGGTCGCGGCGCTGAATTTTATGAAAACTATTTTGGTCCACTAGCTACAGTTGCATATAAGAGTGGAGTAGGTAATGTCACAGTCACAGGTCCTAAAGGGACATTGCAGGACGGGGGCGGTTGCGGAGTTTGGTTTAACAATTACGTTGATAGCAGTTGGCGTTCTATGGCATTATACACAGAAGATTACGTCCCAAGTGAAACTTGGCATCTCGAAGACTTCTATCTTTGGGGAAACAAAGGAAACTGGACTCCCCCTGACTGGTACGGATCTGTGCCTGGATTCGACGCTGACAGGCATGTTGAGGCTTATTGGAATCGTTCCGCAGGCAACGAAGGCGACCCAAATTATCCAAATGTTGACCCATCATGGTCGATTGCTGGCTACACACCTTATCCTTATCCACATCCTCTAACACTTGAAGCAATACCAGTCAATATAACAGGAACTGTTACTGATTCAGAAACAGGCTTTCCAATACAAGGAGCTACAGTCACATGCAATGCTTATAGCGACAATACCGATTCAAATGGTATATACTTTATAATGATGCCTTCAACAGGCTCTTGTGATTTAACAGCAAGTAAAACAGGGTATTTACCAATGGCAATTCCATCATTTTCGTTTCCAAGTAATGGAACTTACACTCAAGATTTTACTTTAACACCTCTAACCGGTTTTAATATCTCAGGCAGGTTAACAGACAAAGACGGTAATCCATTACAAGCAAGTATTAACATTTATGAGCAAGAAACAATAGTAGCTACAACCCAAACAAGTAATGGATACTATTCTCTTCCAACATCTCCTGGTGTTTATGATCTTCAATTTAACATTCTCAACTTCTTTATACCTGACTTCTTTATCGAATTGTTATCCTTAAACATATCATCCAGTTTATCTGATGTAGTCAATTACATAACAAACATTGGTGATCAGAACATTTCATTCATCACAGATATCATTGATGTTCAAACAATACAAACCTATAGTTTAGAGGAACCAGCAAGAGTATTGATAAATGGGACTGTAATACCTAATGTACCCTCTTATTCACAATTAACGAATAATACTTGGTTCTATGATTCAACAGAAAATGAATTATACATAAAAGCAAGAATATCCATACCTACCCTCACATGCACTGATGGAACACCTTATGATCAATGTTCTTCAAATAAGCCATTATACTGTGATAATGGAACTTTGATTAATTTCTGTTCGAATTGTGGTTGTTCTTCTGGACAAACCTGTAATACAACAACTGAAGAGTGCTATGCTATTTCAGGAGAAACTAGTACTTTTGGAAATACAAATATAGGTGCAAATGGCCTTTTCATTAACTGTGACCAATTAGTTGGAAGTTACTTCACTTCTCCATCTGACGCTGACGGTGCAACTGTTGATAAACTCACATTTTATGTAGGTAGGCCAAGTGAAACAGTAGATGTAAAAGGAGTTATTGCTTTCCTTAGTAATTTAACAATTTTACCGAACGGAGTAGGTAATGCGGTAAATGTAGGTTCTTTAGGTTGGTATGATAGCACTTTCTCAAGCCCCCCGGTAATTGAGGCCTCAACAGACTATGTTTTAATGATTATTTGCGATTCTCCTTTTATTAGTGGCGGTTTTTGGTGGGATTATGGTGCAAGCAAATCTAGGACTGATAGTTCCAATGATTATGATTCTCCTTCTGACCCAACTGATGCGTCTACAGGTAACTACAATTTTAGTATATATGCAACTTACATACCTACGTAAGGAAAAACATATGATAGAAATTTAAGAAAGTTTATAATGTTTCCAAATGTATTTTAATGCATTTTTATGGTTTTTATGAGTTAAAATCTCCATGGCTTCATCTTTACTAACCCATAAATATCTATCATGTTCACTTTTATCAACTTTTATCTTTTTGCTAAACAATTCAA
>CAYFXV010000008.1:0-22898 GCA_964347265.1 uncultured archaeon
TGATATCAGTGCCATTTGTGTTATTAGATGATGACCCAGAAGTTGTATTCAATAAAGCAGAAGATATAGAATCAGTTTGGACATATGATCCATTAAAAGATATGTGTGATAGTGGACAGCCTGAGAATTGGTGTGTATGGTCATCAAATCCAGCTCCAGATAACTTGGAAGAAATAGTACCAGGTTGGGGTTACTGGGTGTTAACAAATAATGATACATTACTAATAATAGGCGGAAGCTTGTTTAGTCCTGCAACAACACCACCAAGTAAAGAATTGGTTGGTGGATGGAACTTGATAGGTTATTATGGAACAGAATTCTATGGAGCAGATTGGGAAGAGGAATTTTTAGATAGTTATGATTCATGTGGTTTTTATCATAAATATGGTAATTATGTATATTGCAAATTAAGCTCACTAATAGACACACAAGAAGGCTATCCAAGATGGAGCTCCTTAATGGGTTATGATAATTGTGGAAATAGCACAACATATTGGGTTGCTTTAGATGTATGCGATAATATGCATGCAGGTAAAGGTTATTGGATAGAAATAGATGTAGAAGATTTGTATGTTCCGGCAACAGTTTGTCTATGGAATAAAGAGTTTAACTGTTCGTTGTAGACCTAATCAAACAGTTAAGCTTTTATAATTTACGGTTTAACTATATATGAGTGATAAAAAATGGATTTCAAAATATTATTGACCACTCTTATCGGAATGACATTATTCTCTAATTTAGTTTTAGCACAAATTATGCCACCGCATCAATTTTTTGGATCTGTTACTTGGAATGGAAGTCCTGCTCCAGGTGGAATGAGTGTTGTTGCTAAAATAAATGGAGTAGAAGTTGCAAGCACAACAACTAAAGATGGGAGATATGGTTATGATCCTATTTTTTATATAGCTGGTGATAGATCAGGAGATGAAATTAGTTTTTTTGTAAATGGAGTTGATACTGGACAAACAAAATATTTTTGTAATGGTTGCACTACATTACTAGATCTAACAGCCACAGGTCCAGAAGAACCTTCTCCTCAACCAACTGGGCCTACTGGTGGTGGAGGTGGGGGCGGGTTTGTATCAACAACTACAGAAGAACCTGAAGAAGAAGTAGAAGAAGAGCCACAACCTTGTCAAGAAAGATGGATTTGTGAAGATTGGTCTGAATGCAAAGATGGTCAACAAACTAGAGTTTGTGAAGATGTAAATGAATGTGGAACAGATAGAGATATTCCTTTAATGATTCAGCCATGTTCAAAAGAAGAAATTGAAGAAACAGCAGAAGGTGAAGAAGGAATATTAGGTAGTCCAGCAGGATTTTTCTTAGGAATATCAACAACAAATTGGATTATTGGTGGAATAATTGGAATAATAGTTGCAGCAATAATAATTTTTTTAATAACAAGAAAAAAGAAAAGATAAAATGCATAAATAATTGAATATCATGGATAAAGTTTCTTTAAGAATTATTAAGCCTGTTGATGAGAAAGCTAATATTGATATTATATCAAGGTTTATGCCTGAAATAGGAACAATATGTTCAAACCAGATAAGAGCAGGAATTCTACACTTATTAATACACTCTCCCAGATCTATGCATTCTTTGAAAGTTGAAAATATTTGTTTTAAACTAGGAATAAGACAGTCTGTTTGCATTCATCATTTAGAAAGACTAAGTGAATGGAAATTGATTGATGTTAAAAAACATCAGAAGTACGGAAATAAAACTAGAAGAAGCATATGGGGTTTGAATTTAAATTATCCCACTTGGATTTTAGAATGTTATAAAAGCATGAGAAGTCACTTTTTCTCAGAAAAACAATTAGATAAAATAACAAATATAAATAAGAGTCTTAGATTTGGTAGCTAGTCGTCATTTTCTTGTCATAATTTTGTCGCAATATTTATTATTAGTTTTTAATTTATAAATAATATTATGAAAAAAAACTATTCTATTTTAATTTTAATAATTTTTTTAATAACATCTTTAATTTTTTTCCAAGCTATTTTGGTTAAAGCACAGCCACCTTCTCCTGTATGGCCAACTGAGTGGTTAACGCCAGATTGTAATACAGACCCGAGTGATGAAAGTCCTAAACAACTTGATATAATTGGTGATGCTTCTAACCCAGCAGCTTATTATGCTGAAGATGAAAACTATCTTTATTTAAGAGAAAGAGTTGAGGGAAACCCAAATGGAAAAGGCGGCGCAGGAATGTTTACTCAACACAATTGGGTAGTTGTTGTTGAACAAACAGGAGACAATTACTATGACTATCTTTTCTCTCTTAATGGTAAGGACGAAAAAGTTCAAATTTGGAAAAATGATCCGCAGGCAGCGGAAATAGATTGGGACCCTATTTTTAATGACCCAGCAGAAATCCCAATTTGGAATGGTTCAACAAGTGTTTATGCTCGAATAGATCCAAATGGAAGTTACTGGTTTGTTTCTTGGGCTATTCCTAAAAGTTATGGTGATTTTATTCTTGGAGAAAACCCAATTTTATACTTTTCTACATCAGGTAATGCAAACAATTACAATAAAGACCATCTTGATTGTTATGAAGAGCCATTTTGTGGAAATGGAGTTATAGACGATTCAGAACAATGTGAATATCCGAACACACCTGACAATACTTACTGTTTTCAGACCACACAAGAATGTTTAGGTCCAAAACTAGGTACAAGAGATGCATATGGTGATTGTAATTCAATTTGTGGTTGTGCATATGATCCATTCACATATCAATGTGTAGAAGGACAATGCGGTGCTTTATGTGACCAAGATGAAGATTGTCCCCAAACAACTGAAAAGTGCGATTATGTTAATAGAGTATATTGTACAAGAGATGGTTATGGAACCTGTGATGAAAATTGTGAATGTTTAGAAGATGATTGGGTTTGTGGAGATCCTGATGATGAATTGTATTGTTTGAATTGTGCTCACTGTGGGGACGGTGTGGTAAATTGTAATGAAGAATGTGAACCAGGAGATGTTGGTGATAGATGTTTACCAGAAAACACTACAATTTATTATTGCATCAATAACACTTCTTATGAAACACCAGAATATGACTCTTGTAATGCTACATGTCAATGGGATAATTGTACAACAAAGATAATAACTGAGGATGATGATAGATGTCAACCATTACCACCACCTAATTGTACTTGGTGTTCTTCAGGAAATTTTGAATCATCCTTTTCTTTAAATATGCCATCATTCAACTTTCAAAGACCATCCTTTAACTTCCCCAAACCATCATTTAATTTTCCAAAGTTCGATTTTTCAATTTCCAAATTTAATTTCCCATAAATAAATGACTTGTACTAATTCTGTATAACTAATGTAATAAATTTGTTTATATTTTGTCTCAGACTATGTTAAATATTTTTTTAATTTTATTTTGAATATGCATAACTTTCTAAAAAAAAGTTAAAGCGCCGAGGAGGGGCGCTATAACAAACCAGCGTTCACCGCAAGGTTTGGTTTTCCTAGGGAAACTAAATACCCAAAGTAATATGGTGAAATAATATGAATAAAATAATTGCAACAATTGTAGGTTTATTGGTATTAGCAACACCAGTATTAGCAAATGGTGACGTGTCAGCAGCAACAATTAACACATATTTCACTAATGATGGTTGGGTTTCAGGGTTCGATGAGATGACAATGATAAATCCTTTATACGACAACCCTTGGCACCCTGAATTAATAACAGGTTACAGCGAGATGATAAATGAAGAAATATACGCGTATGGATTTGAACCACATACACTAACAGTTGTTAAACAAGGAGAGTACACTTACCATCATGATATGGATTACGTTAGTCTAAATGAAGACAAGTGGATATGGTACGATGGTGACCCTCACTGCTGCGGAGAGCTATTCATAGGTAAAGACGTTGCGTGGGGACAGGGAGAGAATGGCTTTGGTGCAGGAGATGTTTACAGATATGCAGAATTCGGTGAAGATCCTCTGTTTATAGATGAAACACACGCAGGCGGTATTGGTACAGGTGCTTTCATGGACAGAATTGAGACAAACAAGGATACCTTTGTATATCAGTCAGTTGGATTAGACCAATTTGCTACATGTGATTTCGAACCACCAGTGTTTGAACCATTAGATCCACCAGACTGTGAATGGTGTGATTAAAACCCCTTGATTTTTTCCTTTTCCTTTTTTAGGAAAAACCAAAAAACATAAAAAGATTACAACTTAAAGGTAATTAAATGAAAAAAAGAATAAGCTTGATAGCAGTAGCATTAATGCTTATATTATATAGCAATGTAGCTTTTGCTACAACTGTTAATACAGATTATGAAGGAATGGGAGACTTTGAACTCCAAACAACTATTCTATCACCAATTGCTCCAATTATAACTGATACAGTTGATATAAACACAGGTTGCGACGGAGGTTGCTGTTGTTGTCCTGATTGCGCTGGTGATTATGAAGGTAATCAAATTGTAACAAACAATCCATTTGCTGCATCAGCTCATCAGACAAATGTAACAGATGGTTGTGTTGTCATAGAGCAATATTATTATGATGTAATAGATGATCAAACAATCGGAACTTCATATTATACTTATTTTAATGGGACAGGCACTGCTGAATCGTACGTTTATGCAGTTCCTGGACAAGGTTTAAGTTATCAATTTGCAAACGGAACTGGTTCAGCTTTTGTTTCTTTTGATCAAGTAGTTTTCTTAAATAATGTCTTTGATTATGGAACAAGTTATGGAGGAGGTACTTGGGTTTGTAGTCCAGGTTATGCGAGATTAATGAATGAATATTACTTTAATGATAAAGCTTACTACAACACAGAATTAGGATTACACTGTGTTCCTCTTGATGATAGCAGTCTTTATGCCTTCTTATTTGCTGAAACTACTGATTCATTTGGTTTAAGTTCTGAGATTCTGTTCGATTCAATAGAATATTATGAAAATATAGAGGCTGAAGGCTCTTCTGAATATGGTACTGTAGTTACTTCAAATGATGATATAGATTTTGATTTTGAGATGGAGTTAGGGTGATTAAATGAAAAAAATATTATTACTTGCGGCATTGATTGGAACTGTTTTCCTAGTTCCGTTAGTATCAGCAGATGTAGTAAACATGAATGTAAGTGTTAATGGAACAGCTAATCTCAATATAACAGTTGATGCTGATGACACATTAGCAAGAGCAATGATAAATGAAACACAAACAGATACTTATGGAACAATGACTAGTTCAAGTCCAAAAGATGTAGTATTAAACGAGATAGCAAATGCTGGTGGGAATCCTCTTCCAGAAACAGAAGGTTTGAATACAGTAAATGAAATTTGTAATGATCCTAATTTACAACAATATCTTAATGAAATTGGTAATTTACCACCATTAGGATTTGTGAGTTACTTAAAATCTTTAGGATATGATGATGAAGCTCATATAAACTTTATCTGGACTATGTGTCAGCAAGAATATATTAATCAACATCAGAGTGAGTGGTCACAAGATTTGATTGGAGGAGGAATACAACAAGGAGATTTAGTTAACATATTCAAAGCTGCTATAGGCTGGCTAACTGGAAATGGAGTAAGTACTTATGCAAATGCTAAAGAGCTGGCAATGATTCTAGAGAGTTATTTTGCAAGTGATAAAGATATTTGGTATTTAGCAAATAGAATAAAGCAACTAGAATTAAGGGTAGAGGCTTTAGAAAGAACAATAGAAGGAATAGCACCAGAGGAATACTGTGAAAGCAAACTTGATATGATGAAAGAATACAATTTGACAGGTGTAAAGTGTGGTATAAACTCAACACAGTATTGGAATGCTAAGAAAGCAGGATTTGATAATTATGAAACAATTGCTTACAGCGATTGCAGTGAAGATTGGATATGTACAGATTGGTCTGAATGCGAAAATGGTGTACAGACTAGAAAGTGTGTTGATAAATATGATTGTGGCACTTTTTACAAAAAACCTGAAGAATCTAAAGAATGTGTAGTTTCAATACAACAAATAATTGGGGCACCATTTGTTCCCAATTCCAAGGGTTCTAAAGTAGAGGAATTTATAACTCTTGAGTATTTATTAACAAAAAATTATCTACAGGTTTTATTAGTAATATTTGTTTCAATAACAACAGTTTTAATAGTTGTTGGAATAAAAAGAGATTCTCAAAAAACGAAAAAATTTAGATACAGATTTAAACCAATTAAATCTAGTTTCCCCTTTTCTTTTTTTAAAAAATTATCTAGATACCGAGTATAGCTTCCCCTTTCTTTATTTTTATTTAGCTGATTGAATAGAAATTATATCTCCATTTTTTAATTCATAATCAGCAGAAACTCTTTTCTTTGTTCTTGCATCAATTGCTCCAATAAAAGTTTCACCTATATCAGTATGAACTTTAAAAGCTAAGTCTAATGCAGTTGAACCTTTAGGCATAAGAAATACATCAGGTAGAACATTACCTTTTTTATCAGAGAACTTATGCTCATTTTCAACAGGATAAACTGCTATATATTTTAAAAAATCAAAAACAGCTTTATTCAAACACTCTTGAATTCCTGTTGAATTATATTTTTCTAAAACCTTTTCTTTTATTAAATTCAAAGCCATTTGTTGCTTGTCATTTAATTCCTTTTTTGTTGTAAAATCTTTTTTCCCAGATACATAATCTATAAATCCTGATTTGCTTGCAGTTCTTAAAGCAATCTCAGCTTCAGCAGAACAAGGAACAATTATCAAATTTGGAAAATCCTTTCTCATTTTTTCTAAATTTTTTTCAGAATTAGATAAATCAATTTTATTAGCTGCTATTAAGATTGGTTTAGAAAGTTTTCTTAATTCTTTGGCTAATTCATCAGGATTTATTCCAACTTTATTAATTGCTTCATTTACATGCTTTTCTTTTATTCCCAAACCTGCTAAAACAGTAGCAGCCTTTTCCTTATCTCTAATTTTTTTAATGTTTCTTTTAATTATAGAAGCAAACCATAGGTCAATTTCATTTTCTAAAAATTTAATGTCTTCAGAAGGATCATAACCTTCAGTTTTATTACCTTCAGCATCAATTGTTCCAGAAGCATCAACTATGTGAATTAACATGTCTGCTTGTATAATATCATTTAAAAATTGGTTTCCTAATCCCCTTCCTTCATGAGCTCCTGGTATTAATCCTGCAATATCCCAAAGTTTTACAGGTATTAATCTTACTCCATCTATGCATTTAGAATTTTTTGGATTACATTTTAAATTTAATTCTTTGCAAGGGCAAGCTGATGTAACATAAGAGATGCCAACATTTGGTTTTATGGTTGTAAATGGTCTTGCGGATATAGGAACATCAATCATTGTTGAAGCTTTGAAAAAACTTGATTTTCCGCACGAGGGTTTTCCACAAATTGCTATTTCCATTATATCACTTACATTAAAATTTAGAATTCTAAATTTAAAAAACAAGTTAAAAATCTTTATATGTAGCTTTGATAATATAATCTTTATGCAAACTCCAATTTGTGAAGTATGTTTAAAATCTAAAATCTTGTGTAATGCCTGTCAAGCTAAATTAAATGAAAGAACAACGACTAAAGATGAGATAGAAATTGCAAGATATATTTATAAATTAAGTGAAAAGATGAAAAGTATAAAAGATGTTAAAATAGTAAAGATAATTAATAGTAATGTTTTAATTATAGTGACTGGGAGAGGAGATGCAGCAAAGCTTGTTGGAAGGTCTGGTTCTGTTGTTAAAAAAATAGCAAAAAAGTTTAAGAAACCAATAAGAATTTTAGAGAAAGCTTCTACTTTTAAGGATTTTGTTGAAGAATTAATATTCCCTACTTCAGTAAATGGGATTAATACTCTTTATAGAAATAATGAGGAAATATTAAGAATAAGAATTCCAGCTGTTCAAAAAAACCACCTTTTAATAAAACCAGAAAATTTTTCAGAAATAATTTCAAGTTTCTTTAATAAAAAAGCTGAGTTGGTTTTTGAACTATAAATATTTTTGAAAAAACATTTTAATTCCAAAAATAAATCCTTCTATTTTTTCTTGTACTTTTTCAGTTGGCAAATTTAATATAATATTTCCAATAATAATCCCAATCAAAGCTCCAAATAAGGTGTCAATTGGGTAGTGAACAGCCAAATAGATTCTACTAATACCAACAAGAAATGCTAGAATGTAAAAAGCAGTTTCGAATTCAAGAATTTTATAAAAAGAATTTACTATAACAGCACCAGAAAATGCTCTTTCAGTGTGTCCAGAAGGAAAACTAGGACCCAAATCTCTTTCTTTCAGAATAGTTTTTTTAAGAAGTTCCTCTGGTCTTGCTCTTCGAAAAACCCATTTTAATGATAAAGATAGTAAAGAATCTATTATAATGGCATACAATAAATATATTGATAGCTTTCTCTCTTTTTTAATCCAAGCTATAATTATAACTAAAATCCAGAAAATCAATGAACCAAAATAAGTTATTGGAATAAGTATTCCATCTAAGAATGGGTTAGAAAAACCATTAATAATAAAAAACAAGCTTTCATCAATTAGAAAGATTTGATCTCTGAATAAGATTAAAATAAAAGAAAGGATTAACAATATTATAAAAAAAGTAATTATTTTTCCTAGGTTTTTCATAAATATTAAAAGGGAAACTCCATATAAATAACTAAAGTGATTTAATGAGAAAACTGGCAATTTTACTGTTATTTACACTAATAATTTTATCTCAATTAGTTAAAGCACAAGAACTTTCTATAACACCAAATATGATTAATGAAACAACAACAAAAAAAACATTTGAGAAAATTTTAAATTTTGAAAATTTTGGAGATTCTGATATTATTATTGAAAGAATAGAAATTTCTGAAGAAATTAGGCGTATAGTTTTTTTAATTAATGTATCCCCCTTTATACCATCGAATGACAAAACAACTATGACAATAAGATTTGATACAACTAATTTAACTGAAGGTTCTTATAGGGGTGTAATAGAAGTTCTTGTTAACAATACTAGTAATCCAATTTATGTTGATTTGAATGTTATTTCATCTGAAGAACCATTAGGAGATATTTTTGAAACTATTTTTCCAATAGGAGAGATGCAAGATCATACTTATATTATATGGTATTTCACAATTGGTATTATTATTTTAATAATCATAATAACAATTTTAAAATATAGAAAAAGAAGAAAAAAGAAGAAAGAGAAAAAAGAAGAGAAGGAAGGAGAAATGGAGGAAGTCTACTACAGATCACAAGAAGAGTATAGAACAGAATATTATTAAATTTTAAAACTAAATTCTAATCATGCCAGCAAATGTTACAGTTGAATATGTAAAAGCACAAGAAAAATATCTTAATGCTAAAACAAGAGAAGAAAAAATAGCTGCTTTAGAAGAAATGATAAGAGAAGCACCTTCTCATAAAGGAGGAGAAAATTTAAGAAAACAGCTAAAACAAAGACTTGCCAAACTAAAACAAGAAAAAAAAGCTAAAGTCTCTAGAAAAAGTTTAATGATACCCAAAGAAGGAGATGCCCAAGTTTGTATTTTAGGTTTAACACAATCAGGTAAATCAACTTTATTATCAAAATTAACTAATGCTAGACCTAAGATTTCTGGTCATCCTTTTACAACAGCAAAACCTGAAATTGGAACCTTTGATTTTGAAGGTGTGAAAATACAATTAATAGAGATTCCTTCTAGTTTTAAACCTGTTTTTATGAGCATTGTTCAGAGTTCAGATGGAGTAATTTTAATTTATAGAAGTGAAGATGAGTTAAAACAATTAAAGAACATTTTATCAAATCTCAGGGTAAAAAAATCTTTTGTTGAAATAAAAATAGATGAAAAACTGGAAAAAATAAAGAATGATATCTGGAGTATGTTGAATTTAATAAGAGTTTATTGTAAGGAGCCAGGAAAGAAACCTGAAAAAAAGGCTTTGGTTCTTAAAAAAGGCTCTACTGTTGAAGACGCAGCTGAAAAAGTTCATAAAGATTTTGTTAAGTATTTTAAATTTGCTAGAGTTTGGGGATCTTCAAAATATGCTGGAGAAAAAGTTGGGTCAGATTATAAATTAAAAGATAAAGATGTTTTAGAGATACATATGGGCTAATCTATTAATCTTATATATTTTCTTGTTTCAATTATTATTATGATATCTGAAGGTGAGATAAGCTTACCAGATAGATGGTATTCGAATATAGAAAAAAGTAAAGAAAAGGCTAGAAAATTATTAAAAAAAGTTATAGCCGTTGATTTAAATACATCTATAATTATAGGAAGACTAGAAGACGCTATAGTAGATAAATTATTCAGGTTAAAATATCCTTTTTGTAAGTTAACATTGAGCAAGGCAAAAAGATATGATATTAATGAAAAATTAGAGACAAAGGTGGATGAACAGATCTGTTTTGTTAATAAACCTCAAATGATACTTGATATGCAAGAACTTTCAAGTAGATTTCCAAGTATACATGAAGATATTCATGTAGAAATTAAAAAAGGTGTTTATTAATGGCTTTAAAACAAATAGAACCTCCAAAAGAAAGTGATAGAGTTCCATGCCCTAGGTGTGGAGAAGATGCCATAATAATAGATGGGAGATTTGTTACATGGTTGACCTGTCCTAAATGTAAATTTAAGAAACTTATGGAAAAGAAAGACAAAGGAATAAGGGTTACACCATTGAAATAATTATTTTAAATATAATCTTTCATAATTCTTATTATGCTTGAGAATTATTCTCCTAAAATCAGAAAAGCTTTAAAAGCAATTAAAATTGGAGATAGAATTTATATAACTAAAGGTAAAAAGAGGTATGAAGGATTGCTAATGCCTAGAACTGAGACTGGAGATAGCAATTCTATTGTTCTAAAGCTTGATAATGGATATAATATAGGAATAAGGTTTGAAGGTAAGGCAAAAATGCAAAGGAGTAAAAAACCTGAACCCAAAGAAATTAAAGAAGAAGTAGAATTCGAATTAGGAAAAGAAAAAATTAAAAAAATAAGGTTTGATCCAAAAAAACCAAAAGTTTCTTTAATAATGACAGGTGGGACTATAATTTCTAGAGTTGATTATAGAACTGGAGGAGTTCGTGCTTTAGAAAAACCAGAAGAACTATTAACAAACATACCAGAATTAAAAGACATAGTTAATATAAAAAACATTATTTCTCCTTTCAAAAAGATGTCCGAGGATTTGAATTATAAAGACTGGCAAATTCTGGCGAAGCTAGCTGCTAAAGAACTTAATAAAAGCCAAGGAGTTATAATAACACAAGGAACAGACACTTTGCATTTCACATCTGCTGTTTTATCTTTTATGTTAAAGAATTTGTACAAGCCTGTAGTTTTTACTGCTTCTCAAAGATCTTCTGATAGGGGAAGCAGCGATGCTTTTTCAAATCTAATTTGTTCTGCTCATACAGCTGTTTCAGATATAGGAGAATTAGGAGTTTGTATGCATGCTTCTACAGACGATCATTATTGCTATTTTATAAGGGGAACAAAAGTTAGAAAAATGCATTCTACAAGAAGAGATGCTTTTAGAAGTATAAATGAAATTCCTCTAGCAAAAATATGGCCAAATGGAAAAATCGATATTTTAAATAAAAATCATAAGAAAAGAAAAGATGAAAAAGTTGTTGCTGACACAAAATTTGAACCAAAAGTAGCATTGTTAAAAGCTTATCCTGGAAGTGAACCAGAAATTTTAGAGTTTTTAGTTAAAAAAGGCTACAAAGGGTTTGTTATTGAAGGAACTGGAATGGGTCATGTTCCTACTTTTGCTGAAAAACCTTGGATACCTGTTATTAAGAAACTAATAAAAGATGGAATTCCAGTTGTTATTGCACCTCAGACAATTTATGGAAGAATTAATACTAATGTTTATTCAAACTTAAGAGTTCTATTTCATGAGGCAAAAGCGATTCCTGCAGAAGATATGCTTCCTGAAACTGCTTATATTAAATTAGGATGGGTTTTAGGACATACTAAAGATTTAGAAAAAGTTAGAGAATTGATGTTGACTAATATTGCTGGAGAAATTACTGAAAGAACCGAGATAGATACTTTCTTGGTGTAAAAATGGGTTGTCCTTTTTGCGATCCAAATGTTATAAAAGAACAAACTTTTTTTGAATCAGAAAATTTTTATTGTTTCTATAATATAAGACCACTCTTTCCAGGACACTCCTTGATAATACCAAAAAAACATTTCAAAAGTTTTCTTGAACTCGAAGATAGCACAGCAAAAGAATTTATTAGAGTCTTAAAAAAAATATCAAAAACTTTAGTAAAAGTCTATAAAGCAACTGGTATGGATTTGGCTATTCAAGATGGAAAAGATGCTGGTGCATCTGTTGAACATTTTCACATTCATCTAATTCCAAGAAAAAAAGGAGATATTGAAGGAGACGCTACTGGGTGGTTTGGAAAGATTATTGATGATGAAATAAAAATAAAAACAATTTCAGAAAAAGAAGTAAAGGAAAATATCGATCTAATAAAAAGACATTTGAGTGATTGAATGAACGAAGTTAAAGTCTTAATAGAAGGTTATGCCAAAGAGACTGAAGTTGGTTGGACTTCATGTTCTACTGTTACATTAGTAAAATCAAATGGTAAAAGCATTATTGTTGATCCAGGTTTTAATAGAACTCAACTGTTAGATTCTCTAAAAAAAGAAAATCTCAAAACAAAAGACATTGATTATGTTTTTTTGACTCATAATCATCCAGATCATGCCCTTCTTGCTGGAATTTTTGAAAATGCAAAGGTAGTTGATGAACTTTACATTTATGACAATGGCATCATCACTGAACATGGTGGATTGATTCCTGATACAGACCTGAAAATAATTCGCACACCAGGTCATATGGAAGAACATTGCTCACTTGTTGTACCCATACAACAAGAAACTTTTGTTGTTGCAGGAGATGTTTTCTGGTGGCTCGAAAATGAAAAACAGGAAATAAATATCAATAAACCAGACAATGATCCAGAACACATGGATATTCAAAAACTGATTGCTTCTCGTAAAAAAGTATTAGAAATAGCAGACTACATAATTCCTGGCCATGGAAAAATTTTTAAGGTGAATAAATGATAGATTATAAAAAAATAGGTTTCAAATGTGGAATTGAAATTCATAATCGTTTGAATACAAAAACAAAGCTATTTTGTAATTGCAAACCAAGGTTTTCTGGAATAAAACCAATATCATTAATAAAAAGAAAACTAAGAGCAGTTGCAGGAGAATTAGGACAGGTAGATGTTGCTGCAATGTATGAATATTTAAGGGACAGAACATTCTTTTACAATTCTTATTCTGATGAAACTTGTCTAATAGAAACAGATGAAGAGCCTCCAAGATCAATAAACAGGGAAGCATTGGAAGTTGCTTTGCAAGTAGCATTGCTGTTAAAAGCAGAAATACCAGATGAAATTCATATAATGAGAAAAACTGTTATTGATGGTTCAAATACATGCGCATTTCAAAGAACAGCTATAATTGGTTTAAACGGAGTCTTAGAAACTTCTAGAGGAAAAGTAGGAATAACTAATATTTGTCTGGAAGAAGAATCTGCTGGAATTGTTAAACAAGAAGATAATGAGATAACCTATCGTTTAGATAGATTAGGAATTCCTTTAATAGAAATAGGAACTGCTCCTGATATTAAAAGCCCTGAACATGCTAAAGAAGTGGCTGAAAAACTAGGAATGATAATAAGGTCTACTGGAAAGAGTCAAAGAGGAATAGGAGTAACAAGACAAGATGTTAATGTTTCTATTGCTAAAGGAGCTAGAGTTGAGATAAAAGGTGTTCAAGAGCTTGATATAATACCTAAAGTGATTGAGAACGAGATAAAAAGACAGCAAGAATTAATAGCAAAAGGAAAAAAACCAAAAGATGAGACAAGAGTTGCAAAAGAAGATGGTACAACAGAATTTACAAGACCTTTGCCTGGTGGAGAGAGAATGTATCCTGAAACTGATTTAGAAACTGTTTTTATAACAAAAGGTTTTCTTTCAAAAATAAAAATACCAGAAACTTGGGAAAAGAAAGCAAAAAGATTTTCAAAAATATTACCAAAAGAAATGGTAGATCAAATCTTGAGAAGTGAATATTTAGATTTATTTGAAAAATTTTCTAAAGAACATGATCCTGTTCTTGTTGCAAACACCTTTATTTCAACAATAAAGGATTTGAGGCGTCGGGGTTTCAAAACAGAGATTTTAACAGAAGAACAGTTTAGTGAATTATTTTTGTCTGTTAATAATAAAATTATTTCAAAAGAAGCTATACCCGATATTCTAGAAATTTTATGTAAAGAAAAAGTTTCTGTAAAACATGCAATAGAAAAGACTGGTCTGAAGAGTTTAACAGAAGAACAATTAAAGGAATTAATAAGAGAAATATTTAAAAAATATCCAAAATTGGTTAAAGAAAAAAGAATTTCTGCCTTGATGGGAGAGGTAATGAAAGAAGTTAGAGGAAAAATAGACGGTAAAACTGTTGCAAAAACTTTAAAAGAAGAGTTGAAAAAACCTTAAATCTTCAATAGTGTAATTATTAAGAATACCATTAAATCTTTCAATTTTCTTTATCTTATATCAACATAACCATATTAAAAATCACGTTTTTCATTACTAGATATGAAATTTTATAGTGAAAAAATCTAGTTTAGATTTGACTTCTCCAAAAACGATATCTTTAAATATTTCGAAGTTAGAAATATATAACGTTAGAAATATATAACATGAGGTGAAAAAAATGAAAAGAAGAAAAATGGAAAAAACGTCTATGATACTGGGATTTGGAATAACTGCTCTAGTTGTTGGAACAATAGTCTTCTATGGATTGGGTGCAGCAAGCGGTGGCTTAGAATTTCCAGAAGTTCTTATGATTTTAACAGTTATAGTTCTAGTGGTACTTGCAACTTACATAGTAATAGAAAGATTCAGAGCTTACAAGGCAGGCCTACCCCTAAAAGATGAAAGGGAAAAAAGGATATGGCATAAGGCAGGATACTATACGTATCTCGTTACGATATACCTTGTATTGGGTCTCAGTTGGTTCAGCGATTACTTGATAGAGGATCTTGGAATGTCTGGCTTTGATATAGGTGTATTCGCAGGCCTTATCATACTGGTCACGGGCTCAGTGTTCATCAGTCTCTATTTTTACTTCAGGCAAACCGGTAAGACAGAGTGATTCCATGAAAACAAGGATAAAGGAACTTAGGGCTAAGTATAATCTTACTCAGGAGGATTTAGCTAGAAAAGCTGGTGTTAGAAGAGAAACTATACTTTTTTTGGAAAAGGGAAAATATAATCCATCTTTGAAGCTTGCTCACGATGTTGCCAGAGTTTTGAAAACATCAATTGAAGAGTTGTTCATTTTTGAGAAAGGAGAATAGAAGATGAATAAAATAATGTTTTGGATTGGAATAGTGCTAATAGCAATAGCAGTGATACTTTTAATATTCACAGAGTTGGAAACCTCTCCTATTATGGTTTTGGCAATAATTGGAATAGTATCTGTAGGTGCTTCAAGTTATAGACCTTTGAAACAAAAGAAAGCGATAGCTTTCCACTACATACATCAATATAACCACATGAAAAATCATGTTTTTCCATACCAGACATGAAATTATCTAGTGGAAATAACTAGTTTAGATTCAAGTTTAAATTTTTTACTGTTCTATTTTAAATAGTGATAAAATGAAAAACAAACTATTTTTTGGAATGATTGTAGTGACTTCATTGATTCTAGCAAGCACAGTATTGGCAGCACCATCAGAGAAAGCATGGGAAAAATCAGGAAACTTTTTTAACCTTTTCGAACCCCCTTATGAAGAATATGAAGGATGGTACATCGTTGGAGTCAAAAATCCAAGGTCTCCTGGCGACCAGTGGGGTAAAAGTGATACAGGCGTGGTTGTTTTTGATATAGAAAAGGTCGTTTCATCCATTACAATAATGAAAGTTAATACACCTACTGGAAAACTTATTGAAAATGAAAATTTTATGGGGCCTTAATTCAGTAGTACCTTTTTTTCTTTTTCTTTTTTGATTAGAATCAGATAGATTTTTTTTCTTGAAAAAGAAAATATAATCATGAAGATTGACCTTCAGCTTATCGGGTTAATAATTCTCTTTTTTGGTTTGGTTTTAGTTATAGGTACAGATTATAGTATCCGTCAAATATTAGCTTTGAGTATGATGGCTTTTGGTGCTATTTTAATATTTTGTGGAAAATTCAAATCAAAAAAGAAATAACCCTTAAATCCTGATTTTTCTATAGTTTTAGATATTTTAGGGCCGCTCGTAACTCAACTTGCTTGAGGTTTCTCTAGAGGCTACCTTAATCAATTGTCTAGTATTTCAGATTTTCTCTACAAGTTAAAAATCTAACATTATTATTATGTTTATCTTTTTTCGATTTTATTTCTTAATATTTTCTCTAAGTTTTTTAATGGTTTTTTTCAATTTATCTTCTATTTTCTTGCGCTCGGTTATGTCCTTTTGAACAGATATAGAATGCAAAATTTTACCTTTCTTGTTTCTAACAGAATTGGCACTTAATATTACTGTGTGCCTTTTCCCATTTTTGCTAATAATGGTCATTTCCTCATTATTTATTTTACCATATTTTTTCCATTTTTTAAAAAAACGCTTCATTTTTTGCAGTGACTCTGGAGCATATATTGTTTTTAATGGCTTGCCAACAAGTTCTTCTTTTTTATATTCAAGTGTCTTTAGCGCAGATTTGTTAACATCGATTATCACACCTTCTGGTGAAATCATGTAACAATATGCTGGTTCATTCTCAAAGAATATTCTAAAACGTTCTTCTGCATTCTTGCGCTCGGTTATATCATCAATGATTAAAATGAATGAAATACTATTATCGGGATTTATCACTTTTGTGCCTTTTATGCGGAGAGTGTCATCAAACTTATCAATGATTTCAAACTCCACAATATCTTTTTTAGTCTTAATCAATTTGTTTATTTGTTTTAGAGATTTCGAATTTTTCAGACCAAGTACACCTGTGTAAAATTTTTTTCCTATTATATTATCATATTTTTTAAACATAAAATCATTAATAAATTGGATATTATATTCCATATCTATAATTATCAGGCCTATAGGAATTTTGGATGTGATATTAAATATCAGTTTTTCAATAAAACTCATATCATCTATTTTAGAACTAAATAGCTTTTGCAAAAAATTTTTATTAACAAACCATATTCTCCCTCTACCAAATTTCTTGTATCTTAATAGACCTTCCCTTTCCATTATCGAAAGATATTTAGATATAGTATGACGTTTGAATCCTACTTTATTTCCAACCTCCAAAGAAGTAGCTCCATCAGATCCTTGATCAATGATAGCTTTTATAATTCCTTTTTTAATTTCAGATTTCATTTTTAATCCCTCATTTTTTATTCTTTTTAAATATTAATTATATATTATTTAGTGCTTTCTAGTATTTAATGGTTACCATTAATGGATACCTTTAAATATTTGTTCATCCAATAGATAAATAGGGATTAAATGGATAAGTGCTTTATTTTTGAAACCATTAAAAAGGGGAAACTGAAATCTAATTTTTTTAATATTAAAACATTTGGATTTTGTTTTAATTGCGAAAACTATAGTGAAAATTTAAAAATTGTAGAAGGTGTTTTACTCTGTGAATTTTGTATAGATTAATAATCTCTGGTTTTTTTTAATTTTTTTCAAAATAAAGGGGGTGAGTTTATGAAAAATATTGTAAATACTGCAATAGATGCAGGTTCTTTCAAGACATTAGTAACAGCAGTTAAAGCTGCTGGGCTTTTGAAAACCTTAAGTGGTAAAGGCCCATTTACAGTTTTTGCACCTACAGATAAAGCATTTAGAAAATTACCAAAGAAAACAATTAAAAAACTACTTAAAGATAAGAATAAACTAACTGCTGTTTTAACATATCACGTAGTTTCTGGAAAAGTTATGGCATCAGATGTGTTGAGACTTAAATCAGCAAAAACTGTTCAAGGAGGAAGAGTTAAATTTGACACCACAGATGGAGTTAAGGTAAATAATGCCAATGTAGTAAAGGCAGATATAAAAACTAGCAATGGAGTAATTCATGTAATAGATAAAGTATTGCTACCCAATTAATTTTTTACCGAGTTTAATTATTATTCGGTTTTTTAATTTTATATAATAAATAAAGAGGTTATTAATATGTGTAAAACGTGTGCTGCACATAATCAGAAGCGGAAAAAGAAGAATGAGAAAAGGTAAAGGTGAAAAAGATGGAAAAAAATAATTTTTATGTATTACCTAAACTATCTTTTGGATACAAGGATTTAGAACCACACATGTCTGAAGAACAGTTAACTATTCATCACGATAAACATCATCAAGGATATGTTAATGGTGCGAATTCTATAATTGAGAAATTACATAAATCAAGAAAAGAAGGTACAGAATTGGATATTAAATCCACTCTTAAGGCATTATCCTTTAACATAGGTGGTCATATATTACATTCATTGTTCTGGTCTAATTTAGCACCAACTAACAAAGGCGGTGGAACACCTCGAGGCTTTTTAGGTGATACTATAGACAAAGAATTTGGGAGTTTTGAAAGATTCAAAAAAGAATTTACTCAAACTGCTGTTAGTGTAGAGGGTTCTGGATGGGCAGCACTAACTTTCGACAATAAGACTAAAAGACTGATAATAATGCAGATAGAAAAACATAACACGAACATCTATCCTATGTTCAAAATTCTAATGGTTCTTGATGTCTGGGAACATGCATATTATCTCGATTACAAGAACCAAAGAGCAAAATTTGTTGATGTATTCTGGAACATAGTTAACTGGGATGAAGTAAACAAAAGGTTAGAAGAGGTATTGAAATAGTTTATTGTAAGATCCGTGCTGGATTGATGATCTTCCGAACCTACCAAAATCTCAAATTCCAATTTCACTTTCCCACCACATATCTACATAACCACATGAAAAACCATATTTTTCCATACCAGACATGAAAATAACCCTAGGAAACATATATCTACTCTAAAAATTCTATAGAATCAATAACTCCATCACTATCTTCATCAATTCCTTCTACAACTCTAGCAAATACTTTAGAATCATAAGAATTTCCTCTGCACAATTCATCAAATTTTTGAAGAAAAGCTAAAATAGCAGCTCTTGTTCCTGTGATCCTTCTACCAGCAATAACAAGTATATCTTTTGTTTTATCAAAAGGATTTTTTGTTTTAACAACTATTCCACAACCTTCTTCAGCATAGTTCTTTTTGGATACAGAAGAATGAACACTAGAATAAAAATTACCCATATGCTTTATTCTTTCGAATTTTATTGGTAACTTATTATTTACTTTAGCAG
This sequence comes from uncultured archaeon, assembly GCA_964347265.1. Taxonomy (GTDB): domain Archaea; phylum Aenigmatarchaeota; class Aenigmatarchaeia; order Aenigmatarchaeales; family Aenigmatarchaeaceae; genus CS1-C013. Next base: position 19,444 of record CAYFXV010000008.1, read on the forward strand.
TTATTGAATTAACTCCAGGACCACCGATTATTATTAAGTTGTTTTTCAAATCCCCTTCTTTAATTTCAGTATCTAATTTTGCAGGAATTTCAGGTCTGTAAATCAGAAAACTGCCTAAGAATAGCCCCAGATCAGTTGCAAATGCTCCATCTTTAGCTCTAGCTTTTGTTGCTCCATGAGGTTCTGGACTACCTAATATTGTAAGTGCATTTAATTTCCCATCTAGTACAAATGGCTTTAAGAATCTCTTGTATAGTTTTTTTAATTGAAATATTTTTTGAGACTCTTCTAATGGTTTTAATAAAACTGTAAATGCAGAATCAGTTAAAGCATATATTTTTGCTAAAGCTCCCTGTCTTTTTTCTTCTTTTATTTTTTCTATTAAACCACTTTTTTCCAAATTTTTTGTATGATAATAAACCTTTTGTTCATGGATTTTCAATTTTTTTCCAATTTCTTTTGGGTAATTTGGTTTTTCTGCTAATATTTTTAGAATTTTCCAGGCTAAAGGAGATAGAGCAACTTTTAGTTGTTTAGGTTCTAAAACTTTTGTTATTAAACTAAAAGTTTTTCCGTTTTTATGATCAACTATTAATGCCATAAAACCATTATAAAATGTTTTTTAATAGTATTATAATTTTTTTAATAATATTTAAATCTAACTGTTACCATAATTTCAAAAAAGCAGAGGAGAAAAAACCCCAGGTGGTGTCCGCTAATAATAAGCTTCTCCCTCTGCTTAATGATCAAGTGAACTAAATGGAAAAAAACAATGGCTTTAAAATAATAGATCCTTCTGATTGTGGAACTTTTTCTAGATTTTCATATAAAATTTGTAGAGATGGGGGAAATCAAGATTGCATATTATATAAAAGTAATTCTTGGGGAAATAAAGATGAGTTGAAAAGGATTTGTGAATGTTGTTCTTGTATAAAAAAACAGGAAAATTTTTTTGATAGAGAACAACCTGTTCAAGTCACAAGAAATGAAGTTGGTAAAGTTATAATAGCTTTATATAGAGGGTCTTTACAGTAAAATAAATAGAAAGAGTAAAAAATACTCTAAACAAAACCATTTTCTGAAATCAAAAATATTATCTTTTCAACTTTTGGCCTATCCAGCCACCGATTGCACCCAAGATAATGCCGACGCCTATGAAAAATCCGAATCCTGCTAAAACAGTAACATAACTTGTTATAGTGGTTCCAAGCATTACTGCTAAATTATCTAACAACGGAAATCCTGTTGTTCCTGGTAAAACCACAAATGGTGCTACAATACCTGCTATTATACCACCAATAATGCCTCCGATAATTCCGTGAATTGCTCCCTTTATGCCTGAACCTGCTCCCCGACCTATGTAAATACCTGCAATCAATGGTGCAATTAATACTGCATATATTGCAAATGTTCCACCAACCATACCTAGTATAACTGCCAAAATCACGTAGAGTATACCACCAATAATATATTTTTTAAAATTTGCCATAATATTCACTTTTAAAAATAATATTTTCCTTAAATATAAAGTTTGCCTTTTGTCGAAAATCCTCTCAAATGAGAATAATCGGCTTCTTTTAACCTTGTTTTAATGAATTTTCCTAACAATTTTTCTTTGCTATCAATTAGAATATTTTTATATGCAAAATTCCTACCTATCCATTGATTTGGATTTTTTCCTTTTTTTGTTATCAAAACATATCCTTCCCAATTTATCCATTCTCTATTTTTTTCTAAAGACATTTCTCTTACTATTTTTGATATCTTCCCACTTCTTTTACTTATGATTTTAGATGGTAATTGTTTGAGATTTTTAATAGGAGTTCTAGGTCTTTTTCCAAATTTTGAAATATTAACCCAGTCTGGCCTTATTTTTCTTATCAATTTGATAGTGTTTTCAAATTTTTCTTCAGTTTCTTCAGGAAAACCAACTATAACATCAGTCCATAGTTGAATTTTAAGGTTTTTTCTAAATTCTTCAACAATTTTTAAGAAATCTTCCACTTTATAATTTCTATTCATTCTTTCTAGAATTTCATTGTTCCCAGATTGTATTGGAAGATGTAAAAAATTGTATATTTTCTTGCTTTTGTAGGAATTTATCAGATCTTTAAGTATTGGTAAGACATTTTTTGGATTCATCATTCCAACTCTAATAAAAAATTTTCCAGGAATATTAGAAATTTCATTTAATAGTTCTGGTAATGTTGTTTTATTATCTAAACCATATGAAGCATTGTCTTGGGAAGTTATCCAAATCTCTTTACAACCTTGTTTTATTGAGTTTTCTATTTCTTTTATTATCATTTCTTTTGGATATGAAAACAAACTTCCTTTGGCAAATCTAACACAGCAGTAAGCACAAGCAGAATTACAACCACTTGAGATAGGAACAATATCTATTACAGGATTTCTTTTTATTTTTGGTAAGCAAAGCTTTATTTCTTCTGTTTTTCCTAGATATTCTATTCTTTTTCCTTTAAGGGTTTTTTTAACAGCTTGAGCAATCTCTTTTACATGATGAGTACTAACTAAACTGGCTTTTGGAAAAAATTCTACTAGTTTTCTGTATATTCCTTCTGGCATGCAGCCAGCTATGATTAGTTTTTTGTTAGGATACGACTCTTGTATTCGTTTTATTCTAAACAATATCCTTTGTTCAGTAGGAGATTTTACATAACAAGTTACAACTATTATTAAATCAGCATATTTTTCATTCTTAATGATATTAAAACCGGCTTGTTCTAACAAACCAGCCATTATTTCTGCTTCTCCTTGAGATGTAGAACAACCATAGGTTTCTATGTAGATGTTCATTTTAACACAGAATTATATTTTCATTGAAATTATAAGAAACTAACTTATATGAAAATAATACCAGGAAACATATATATGACATTTTATAAAGTTCTGAATTTATTTAATAAATTATGTCGAAGATTACTTGGAATGATTTTGAGAAAGTGGAAATTAGAGTAGGAACAATAATTAAGGTAGAAGATTTTATAGAAGCTAAAAAACCATCTTATAAACTTTGGATAGATTTTGGGAAATTTGGAGTTAAGAAATCTAGTGCCCAAATTACAAAATTATATAAAAAAGAAGAACTGATAAACAAACAAGTTGTTTGTGTAACTAATTTTCCAGAAAAACAAATAGCTAATTTTTCTTCTGAAGTTCTTACAACAGGATTTGTTCTAGATAATGGAGAAGTTGTTTTAGCTATACCTGAAAGAAAAGTTCCAAATGGCTCAAAACTTGCTTAATAAAATTCTGCATTTTCCACCACATATATCAATATAACCTATGGAAAAGTATGCATTTTCCATACTAGATATGAAAATATCTATGGGAATCATCTAGTTTAGATTGACTTGAAACCAAAATTGGAAATCCCAAATTTGACATTTTCCATATGTTATTTAGATATAACCAGTGGAGAATTAGTCATTTTT
>CAYFXV010000009.1:0-22721 GCA_964347265.1 uncultured archaeon
AAATATCTATCATGTTCACTTTTATCAACTTTTATCTTTTTGCTAAACAATTCAACTAAGAATACATAGCCTTTTGCTCCATGATATATGTGTTTATCCTTTACAAACCCCTTTGGAAACTTATATTTTATATAATGGCGAGTTTTACCAATTATTTTAAATTTTTTTGCCCCAGTTTCCTCCTTAATTTCTCTTTTTAGACACTTTAATACTTTCTCATTATCTTTAACTCCACCTTTTAACAGTTCCCAACCAGTCCAGTTTTTAATTCTATGCAGTATTAAGAACTGAGGATCTTTTCTTCTAAGAAAAACAACAGCAAAAATAAACCTTCTATACTTCCTTTTCATAAACTATTTTATATGAATGTTATTTATATTAATTTATGAAGATAATTCTTGACACCAACTTTTTGATAGACTGTATAAGATTTAGGATTGACTTAAAATCTGAATTAAGGGGAAACGAGCTTTTTGTTCTAGACTCAATAATTTTTGAAATAGAAAAAATAACAGAAAGAAAAACCAAGGAATCTTCTATTGCAAAACTAGCTTTAGATTATATAAAAAGAAAACATTTAAAAATCTTAAAACTAAAAGAAAAGAACACAGATTTATCCCTGCTAAACTATTCAAAAAGAGGTTATGCAATAGCAACTCATGACAGAGTTCTAAAAAACAAGATTAAAAAAGCAGGAGGAAAAGTTATATTTATAAGACAAAAAAGATATGTTGTTTTTGAGTGATAATATGGATATTTCAAAAATAGAGCCAGGTGGTAAGAATACTGTAAATGTTTTTATAAAGTGTATAAAAGGAACCAAGGATTTTTATGAATATGATAAGAAAACAGAAACATTTATGTTGAAAAAAGTTTTAGAAATTCCATTTCCAGGAGCTTATGGTTTTATTCCAAAAACCCATCATATTGATGCAGAACCCTTGGATGTTTTAGTTTTGGTTTCAAATCAGATTCAGCAAGGAGTTGTTTTACCTGCAAGACCTGTAGGAGTTATAAGATTAAAAGGAGATGTTCCAGATGATGTTTTAATCGCAGTTCCAATTTCAGATAAAAGTTTTGAACAAATAAATGACATATCCCAAATAGAGAATTTAGAGGAATTAAAAAGATTTTTAGAGTCATTTAAGGAATCAACTGTTGAATATGTTTTTGATGCTGAGCATGCTAAAAAATCAATAGAAACTGCAATAAATCTCTATAAAAAAGGAGTTTGACTAAATTGTACCAAATAGTAAGTGTTGAAGATGAGATACCTGTTCCGCCTGAAAAACTTAATTTAGAAGTAGAAAAAGCCGTTAAAGAATCTTTAGAAGAGAAGTTTGAAGGAAATATCAACTATAACATAGGAGTTATATTGGCAGTTATAGAAATTGAAGAAATAAAAGAGGGATTTATACTTCCAGGAGATCCTTCAGTTCATTATCCTGTCAAATTTAAGCTTTTGAGTTGGATGCCTAGAGATCGTGAGATTGTTCAAGGAGAAGTGGTTGATATAACAGAATTTGGAGCATTTATTAGATGTGGAGCATTGGATGGTTTGGTTCATATTTCACAAGTTATAGACGATTATGTTAGCTATGATGAGAAAAATTCTCAATTAGTTGGAAAACAAACTAGAAAAATATTGAAAGAAGGAGACAAAGTAAGAGCAAGAATAATCTCAATTAGTTTTAAAGAACAGAGTAAATTAGGTTTAACAATGAGACAACCTTTATTAGGTAATTTAAAATGGTTAACAGAAGAACCTTCCAAAGCTAAAACAGAAAAAAGAAAGAAAAAAAGAAAGGGAAGAAGAAAAGGGAAAAGTGGTTAAGTGGCAGAAAAAGCTTGTAAAAAGTGTAGAAGATTAGTAAAGGGAAATATATGTCCAGTTTGTAAGAGCACAGAATTAACAAGAAGCTGGAGAGGGATTATACTTGTTCTAAATTCAGAATCTGAAATTGCAAAAGAAGCAGGAATAACAACCCCAGGAAAATATGCATCAAGGGTTAAGTAATTATTTACCCTTTTTCTTACCTATTACTATGAGAACTATTCCTATTATTATTAAAATTATTCCAAAATACAATTGTTGATAAAGACCTTCTAATACATAACTAGTAATCATTTTTATAATTGGTATGTCAGGAGTTATTACAAATACAGGTATTACTGCCATAGATAACAGAGATATTGAAACTACCACAATATTATTACCAAGTTTTGATACTGGTTTGTCAGAAACTAAAAATATGAGAAAACCAAAAATTAAGCTTAAAATTAGCATCAAGAGAGTATTTCTAAAAATTAATGTTATATCATCAAGTGTTATATCACTAATTATTTTATTACTATAAACCCCATCTACAGTTTCATAAATGTATTGCTGAGATTCATTAGATTTAGACAAACATGCCTCAATACAAGATTGTTTTGCTATCTCTTGAGAAGCATCTCTTAAACATTCTTCTTTACATCTTTCTCTTAGTTCAACGTCTAAATAATCACAGTATTTCTCACAATTTTGATAATCCGCTTCTTCACTACAAAGGTCATCACAAGTTTCTGATGCCAACTTTCCTGTTGTCTGGGTTTGAATAAAACTTTTAATATTATCTTTTTGTATCAAATTTCCTATTGTAAAAGAAGTTATAGTTAAATATAATGATATTATAAATAATGCTGAGATTATAAAACCTAGGATACTTTTCAACACAGACATATTAATTTATATAATTAAGTCTTATTAAAATAAATGTGATTATATGGATATTCAAGTAATTAACGAAAAAGAAAATCCATTATTAAAGAGAAGAGAGATTTTAGCATCAATTGATTATCATGGAGGTTCAACACCCAGCAAAGCGGATTTACAAAAAAATTTAGCTGATCATTTTAAGGTTAATATGGACAATGTTGAAATATCCAAAATAATATCTGAGGTAGGAATGTCAAAAGGAAAGATTTGGATAAAAATTTGGCAAGAGAAAAAAGTTCCAATTTATGCTGAAATAAAGAAAGAAAAGAAGAAAAAAGAGAAGCCTAAGGAAGAAAAGAAACCAGAAGTTCCAGAATCTGAAGTTGAACCTAAAGCCGAACTAAAACTAAAGAAACCAGCAGTAGAGAAAAAAGAAGTAAAAGAGGAAGCTAAAGTTGAAGAGAAAACAGAAACTCCTAAAGAACAACCAAAAGAAGAAAAGAAAGAGTGATTAAATGGGTAAAAAAAAGAAAACAAAAGAAAGAAAAGGAAAAAGACCACGAAGTAAAAGTAAGCATAAAAATATTCAAGTTTGGAAAATGTACGAAAGTGGAAAAATAAAAGGAAAGTGGTGTCCTAGATGTGGTCCAGGGGTACTTCTTGCACAACATAAAGATAGAGTCACATGTGGCAAATGTGGTTATTCTGAAATGAGAGTTGAGAAGAAATAAATAATATTATTATTTAATTCTGTTTATGATTTGTTTAGGTATAGAATCAACAGCTCATACATTTGGTGTAGGAATAATAGAAAATAAAAAAATACTTGCTAATGAGAAAACTGTTTATATTCCTAAAAAAGGTTTTGGAATAATTCCAAGAGATGCTGCTCAATATCATTCTGAAAATTGTTTGGAAGTTTTTAAAAATGCTTTAACAAAAGCCGATTTGAAAATGAATGATGTTGATATTATTGCTTTTTCTCAAGGTCCAGGATTACCTCAATGTTTAAGAATAGGAGCAGTTTTTGCAAGAACATTAGCTTTGAAATATAAGAAACCTTTAATTCCAGTAAATCATTGTGTTGCTCATGTTGAGGTTGGTAAGTTTGCTACACAATCAAAAGATCCTGTGGTCCTTTATCTTTCTGGTGGAAACACTCAAGTAATTGCTTTTGCTGGAAACAGGTATAGAGTTTTTGGAGAAACTCAAGATATACCAATTGGAAATGCATTGGATATGTTGGCTAGAAGTTTGGATTTACCAATGCCAGGAGGTCCTCAAATAGATAAGTTAGCGTTAAAAGGAAAATATGTTGAATTACCTTATGTAGTTAAAGGAATGGACCTGTCTTTTACAGGAATATTAACAGAAGCAGTTAAAAAGTATAAGCAAGGTGTTAAGCCTGAAGACATAGCTTATTCTTTTCAAGAAACATGTTTTGCAATGCTCACTGAAGTAACTGAAAGAGCTGTTGCCCATACTGATAAAGAAGAGGTTTTGTTAACAGGAGGTGTTGCAGCTAACAAAAGATTGCAGGAAATGTTAAGAATAATGTCTGAAGAAAGAGGAGCAAAGTTTTTTGTTGTTCCCACAGAATATTCAGGAGACAATGGATTAATGATAGCTGTTACAGGGATTGTATTTTCTAAACAACCTATAGAAATAGAAAAAAGCAAAATCAAACAGAAATGGAGAGTTGATGAAGTTGATATTTATGATTAAAACAATAGTAACAAAAGTAAACAAAAACAGTATTAAAAAAGCCGCAAGAATATTAAGAAAAGGAGGTTTAGTTATATATCCAACTGAAACATGTTACGGTCTTGGAGCTAATGCAACAAATGTTAAAGCAATTAGAAAAGTATACAAAGTTAAGAAAAGACCATACTCAAAACCAATTCATATCATAGTTTCTAGTTTAAAAATGATGGAAAGTTATGGAGAAATTACAAAAGAAATAAGATTCTTAGTAAAAAAATTCATGCCTGGTCCATTAAACATAGTTACTAAAAAAAAGAAAAATATACCCAAGATTCTGAATACAAAGGATATAGCATTTAGAATACCTAAACATTCTGTTGCTTTAAGATTAGTTAAAGAAACTAAACTACCAATAACAGCTACAAGTGCAAATGTTTCTGGACAACCACCTCTTTACAAGATAAGAGATGTGCTAGAAAATTTTAAAAATAAAGTTGAAATGATATTGGATTGTGGAAATCTTAAAAGAGTTAAACCGTCAACGTTTATTGATATGAAATCAAAACCTAGAATTTTAAGAGAAGGATCTATAAAAGGAAGAATAATCTTAAAAGAATTGGAAAAGTTTAAAGCCAAGTAGATTTTATATTAATTATGAAAGCCATCTCAGAATTTGTATTAATATTATTAATTTTAATTGTTGCAGTTATTTCTATATCAGTTGTATGGTTAGTTTATCATAGTTATTTTAGAGAAATTACTCTGTCAGAAGAAACATCTTCTTTAGGTGAAGTTTTGTCTTCTTGCATGAAAATTGATTCTGCTAAGGATAATAAAATTTATTTAAAGAATTGTGGTTCAGGTGTGATAAAAAATTATACATTAAATGTTTATTTTGATGAAGAACCATTTGAATTTACTATGATTTCTGAATCTATAGGTAAAGGTGAGATTGCAGAAATAACTATTTATGATTTAGATAAATTAAGTTTAGGAAACCATAAAATTAAAATTTCAAGTCTCTCAGCAAAGGTTGAGAGATATGTAGAAGTTGAAAAACCAGATTTAGTAAAAGTTTTAAGATTAATTGAACTTACCTAATTATTTCAATCTAATAGTTTCTAATAATCTAGGAGCTAAAGTTTCACATCTAAAAATCCTATGCAAAGTTCTTGCAAATTCAACACACTTGCTGTTTTCTCCGTGGCCAACTATTATTCTTTCAGGTCTTTGTTTTAATCTAGAAAGATAATTTACTAACTGTTTGTGATCTGAGTGCCCAGACAATCCTTGAATAGTTGCTATTTCTAAATTAACAGGAACAGCTATTGTTTTCCCATTTTTATTTTCCATTGGAATTTCTTTCCACCCTTTTTGTATTCTTCTTCCCAAACTTCCTTCAGCCTGATAACCAACAAAAATTAAACTATTATTATTATCTTCTGCCAAGTTCTTTAGCCACCAAACACTTGGACCCCCAACTAACATACCAGAAGTTGATAATACAATACAAGGTTCTCTTGATTCTAAAATCTTTTTTCTCTCGTCTTCAGACCCTATTCTCTTAAATATTTCATTTGTAAATGGATTCTCACCTTGTTGTAAAATTAATTTTTGTAATTCTCTATTAAAATATTCTGGGTATGCTGTATGAATTGCAGTTGCATCCCAAATCATTCCATCAACATAAATTGGATGCTCAAAACCAGCTCTAGACAAAATTGCCATTACATCTTGAGAACGCTCAACAGCAAAGCTAGGTATTAAAGCTATACCGCCTCTTTCAACAGTTCTTTTGCAGGTTTCTACAAGTTGTGATTCTGCTTCTTGTCTTCTTGGCATCATATCTTCTTTTGAACCATAAGTACTTTCAGTTATTATGGTTTCTGCTCTTTGAAAATTGTTGCTAGCAGGTTCGAATAAAGCTGTTCTATCAAATTTGTAATCACTAGTGTATAACACGTTGTGCATACCATCTCCTATATGAATGTGAACAACAGCACCACCAAGAACATGACCAGAATTCAATAATGTTAATCTCATATCAGGAGTTATATCTGAAACTTCATCATAACCTAAACATATAGAATGTTTAACAGCTTCTTTAATTTCTTTTGTTGAGTAAGGAGGAACTGAACCTTCTCTTTGCGTTAATTCAATATAATCCATACATAATAAAACCATTAAATCTCTTGTTGGAGCTGTTAAATAAAGTGGACCATCATAACCAATTTTATAGAGGTAAGGAACCATTCCGCAATGATCTAAATGAGCATGAGAAACAACAACTGCATTCAATTTTTTGATATCAAATTCAGGAACATTTAGGTGAGGATATTCATTGGTTCCAGGCTTTATTCCACAATCTAATAAAACTCTACTTTCAGGAGTTTGTAAAAGCAAAGCTGATCTACCAACTTCTCTAAATCCTCCTAAGGCAGTTAGTCTGATCCAGTCTGTAGGTTTCCAACCGCTGTGAATATCTTTACCAACTTTATTCAAGAATTCTTTTCTAAAACTAGACTCCTTATGAATAATATCTCTTAAAACTTTAACAACATCAGAAGGAATTACAGGTGCCCTTTTAACTATTGGTAACCATAAAGTCTTTTTTTTAATTTCTTTTAGTGTTTCTCCACCCTTTCCAATTACTAATCCCGGTTTTTCAGCCTCTATTATTATACTTCCAAATTCAGGCTCAAAATCTATATCTTTTACTTCAGCTTCTTCAGGAACAACTTTTTTAATTATTTTTTCAGCCTTTCCTGCATCAATACAAATAGATGGATCAGGCCTTAGAATTATTCTTTTCTTTAGTTTTGAAACAAGTTCTTTTATTTCTTTTGTGTCTGAGGTAAAGAATTCTTTGTCTTTTGTGTATAAAACTATTTCACAACCTTCAAATCTTATATCTGATATATTTAAGTCTGGCAAATTACTCTTTACTTTTTCAAATAAATCACTAGTTTTTTCCTCAACCATAAAAATCAAACTAAATTTAACTTAGAACTTTTAATTACAGATCATATTTAAAAAATCATGAATGCTTTTTCAATTCCTCTGGAGTTAATTCTTTAAAACCGTTTTTATCAATAATAGCAACCTGTATTTTCTTTCCTCCTGATCCAATATCTCTTTCAATCGCAGCTTTAATAGTTTTAATAATCAAAGCAGTTGCTTCTTCAGTTGTCATGTTTTCCTTAAATTCAGCTTCTAAAACACCATAAGCAAAAGGAGAACCAGATCCTGTTGAATAATATTTATCTTTTACATCAAATCCTCCTAGGGGATCAAATGAATATAAACCAGGTTGTTTATCAAAACCTGCTAAAATGAACTGGTTAATATATGGAAAATATTTAGAGCCATGTAATATATTTGATAATAAAGTGGCAGCAGCCTTTATTGTTATAGGCCCTCTTTCTAGTTTATAGATTTTAAATTGAGCTTTTAACAGCCTTATCATTGCTAGTGCATCACCAACAGATCCTGCTATTGTTAGTCCTATGTGATCATCTAGTGCATATATTTTTTGTGCTACTTTCGAGTCTACCATAAAACCCATAGTAGATTTTTGTTCTGCAGCTATAACAACAGCATCTTTTGCAATTATTCCAACTGTTGTTGTTCCTTTTTTTACATCCATTATTTCACCAGAAACTGTACAATTATGATAATTTACAATGAATATATATAAAGTTTACGGTTAACCTAGTAAGCTTTGGCAATATAAGCCATTTTTTCTGCTTTTTCTCCACAAATTGCACAATTACCTTCTGCTTTTTCATCTTTTTCAAATAAGGTTCCTCTAACCTCTGCTCCAGTATCGTCTTTCAATTTTTTAGCACATTTTTCTTTCATGCAAAAAGGAATTCTAATAAATCCACCTTGTTTTAACTTCTTTTTCAGATCACTATAACTTTTTGCATATTGTATTAACATTCGTTTATTGGCTCTTTTTAATAAATTAGAACTAATTTCATCTAATTTTGTTTTTACAAACTTTTCTAACCCAAGTTGTGGTGTTGGTTGTTCCTTTTTTTCATCCCTTTTCGAATAACTCACTTGATGATTTTCAATATCAATAGGACCAATAGCAATTCTCAACGGAACGCCCTTTAATTCCCATTCATTGAACTTAAAACCAGGAGTATATTTTTCTCTATCATCTAGATGAACTCTGAACCCTGTTTCTTTTAGTCTTCTTAAAATATTTCTGCTTTTTTCTAATATTTCTGCTTTTTTGTATTTTTTATAAATAGGAATTATTACAACCTGTATGGGAGAAACATCAGGTGGAAAAATCAAACCATCATCATCTCCATGAATAGATATTAAAGCTCCTAAAATTCTACCAATTCCTATTCCGTAACAAGTTTGATTAACATATTTTTTATTTTTGTTTTCATCCATATACTGAATTTTGAATACCTTTGCAAAATTTTCCCCAAGATTATGAGTAGTTCCTATTTGTAAAGAAACTCCATCAGGCAAAATAGTTTCAAATGCATAAGTATTATCTGCTCCTGGAAACTTATCCCAATCAGGCCTTTTTAATAATAGAAATGGTAAACACAAATTATCAGTTACTACTTTTTTGAATATATTCATATCTTCTTTAACCTGTTCTTCTGCATCTTCCCAACTTTTTTGAGCAGTGTGAGTTTCTATCCAAAGAAATTCTCTACCTCTCATTAAAGGTTTGGTCATTTTAGTTTCGTAACGATACATAGCTGTACTTTGATAGAGCTTTAGAGGTAATTGTAGATGAGATCTAATCCAGATAGAGTACATTGGATACATTGCTGTTTCAGAGGTTGGTCTTAAACACATTTTTTCATGTAATTTATTCTTTCCAGCATGGGTTATCCAAAAAACTTCCTTTTCAAAACCTTTTATGTGTTCTGCTTCCTTTTTAAAATAACTTTGTGGAATTACAACAGGAAATAGAGAAGGGTTATGTTTTTGAATCTCTAATTCTTTCTCAAAAAGTTTGTAAATATCTTTAATTATAAGCATACCTAAAGGCCTATAAACTAAAAAACCTTTTACACCATACCTTGTATCTAAAACTGCTGCTTTTTGTAAGACCTCTAAATACCACTTTCCAAAATCCTCTGCTTTTTTAACTGATAAGCCAAGCTCTTTAGACATATAATCAGTTTTAACTTTTATACCATTTAAATTTTATCTAAAAGCTTATTAATTTTTCTATACATAATTTATTAACCAGTGATTTAATGCTAATTGGTATTTTTTCTGATTGCCATTGTGGCTATAAATACGGTGAAGAAAGGTGGAAGGATAGTTTTATAGCTCTGAATGAAGCTATAGATAAAACATCAGATTGTGATTTAATTATAATAGCAGGAGATTTGTTTGATAGTAGAGTTCCAAAACCAGAAGTATTTGCTAAAACTGCAAAAATATTAAGTAAAACACAAACAGTTCCTTCAAGAATCAAATTTTTGGAAATAATCAACAAAGAAAAAATAGAAATGTCTCCACTAGCTTTAAGAGGAACACCAATAGTTGCTATTCATGGAACACATGAAAAAAGGAGCAGACAGTTAGTAAATCCTATACAAGCCTTAGAACACGCTGGTTTGTTGATTCATCTTCATTGTGCAACAGCTGTTTTTGAAATTGAAGGTAGAAAGGTTGCTGTTCATGGGATGAGTGGAATACCAGATAGGTATGCTAAAGATGTTTTTGATCAATGGAATCCCCAACCAATTCCAGACGCTTTAAATATTATAATGATTCATCAGAGTATAACTCCATATATTTATTCTCCTTTAGAGCAACCTTCTATGAAAGTTGAAGATTTACCTAAAGGTTTTGATTTATATATATTGGGTCATATGCATTGGCATGAAGTTAGAATGTTTAAAGATGGTCAATTGATTGTATGTGGTAGTACAATACCAACATCAATACATAAGATAGAGTCTGAACAAGAAAAATGCATTCACAAGTATGATAGTAAAAATATAAACTGTATACCATTAAAAGATCAAAGAAAAATATTTTGGAAAGAATTTGAATTCAATCCAAACATAAAAGAAAACATTGAGACATTTATTACTACAATTTCTCCATTTAAACCCAAACCAATAATAAACATAAAAGTAAAAGGTGTGATAAAAATAGATCAATTAGCTCCAAGTTTCTCTAAAATCGAAGAAAAGTTCAGTAATAGAGCAATCGTTAACATAAACAAGAATTTAGAGGTTGAAGGATTCAAAGAACAAATTGAAATGCTTAAATTATTAAAAGAAAAAAGACTTCCTCCAGAAGAGCACGGATTAAAAATTCTTCAAGAGAATTTAAAACAAGCTAATTGCGGCATAAAAATTGAAGAAATATTTGAATTCTTAGTTAATGGAGATATTAATTTAATATTTGATGTTTTAACAGGAAAACAAACCACATTAAAATCAGGTTTAGAGAAGTGGGCATCGTGATAACAAAAATTAAATTAAAAAATTGGAGATCACATCTAGATACTGAAATAAATTTTTCAGAAGGAACTAATTGCTTTGTTGGACCCATGGGTTCTGGAAAAACAAGTGTAATAGATGCAATATGTTTTGCCCTTTTTGGAACATTTTTACAATTACAACAAAAAAAATTGAAATTGGAAGATATAATAATGAAAAAACCATCTAGCAGAGATAAGGCAGAAATAACAGTTTTTTTTGATATCGGTGATAAAAATGAATGGAGTGTTAAAAGAGTAGTTACAAAAGGAAGATCAACTGCAGAATTGAGAAAAAATGGCGAGTTAGTAGAGGGTCCTCAATCAACAAAAGTAACTAAAGAACTCGAAAGAATAATGAAAATGAATTATGATTTATTTTCAAGAGCAGTTTATTCTGAGCAAAATCAGCTTGATATGTTTTTAGTAATACCCAAAGGCAAGAGAATGAAAAAAATTGATGAACTGTTATTAATTGACAAATTTGAAAATGCAAGGAAGAATACAAAATCTTTAATAAATAAATGTTTGATAGTTTCGAATGAAAAGGAGTCTGTAATTCAAAATCTTGAAGTTGATGAAAATCTAAAAAAGCTTGATTTGATTAAAAGAGAATTTTTTGAATTAAAAGAAAAAGAAGAAAAAATGAGAAATCAGTTAAATGATACTATTAAAAGAAAAAGCGGTATAACAAAAGACATAGATAAATTGAAACAACAACAAAAAAGATTACAAACTATAAAAGAGGAGATTAAAAAGTTTACAGCATTACTAGATTTAACAGATTCTGATATAGAAAAGATTAAAGAAGATTTAGTAGAATTTGCTGAAATAACCGATGAAGAATTAAGAAATGAGGTTAGAAAAACCGACGAAGAATTAAAAACACTTAATGAAAGTTTAATTGAAGAAAAAAGCGATCTAGATAATCTAAAAGGAAAATATGTAGAAGATAATGCTAAGATAAGTTTAATAGAAAATGAGAAAATTCCTGAATTAGAACAAATTCTAAAAGAATTAGATGAAAAACTCGAAAAAATTAAGGAGAATCCTCTCAGAAAACTTAATTCTGAGTTAAATAAAAATAAAAAAGAATTAGAAAAAAATCAAATTAAACTCCAAAAATCTTTGGCAAAGATTTCAGAAATAGAAGATAGTATGAATGAACTAAGCTTAGCTGGGAGTACTTGTCCTGTTTGTGATTCTAGATTAACTAAAGATAAAAAATCAAAACTTATTGAAAAAAAGAAAAAACTAAAAAAAGATTTGAAAAAAGAATTGGAAAATTACAACTCTCTAATAAAGAAGATAGAATCTAAATTACCTGAATTAGAAAACAGGATAAGAGAAATAGAAAAAATGCAAGATAGAGTTGAAGAAATTAAAGGAAGCGAAAAGGAATTAAAAATCTTAGAAAAGGAGTTAAAAAGTTTAAAATCAAAAACATTTGTTTTTGATAATCAAAAGAAAATGTTTGAAAAAAACATAAAAATTATTGAAGAAAATATTAATAGATTGAAAGAAACTCAGGAAAAAATGAAACAAATTTTATTTAAAAAAGAAGAAGTTGACATTAAACTTAAAAGATTGAGAGAATATAGACAAAAATTAACAAATTTGGGAGCAGAAAAGGATTTCTTATCATCTTCATTTTCTCCCTCTATTCTTGAAAAATTTGAATCAGATTATCGTTCAATAATAAGTTTAGAAAGTCAATTAGAAACCAATCTGAAAAATTTGTCGGAAATAAGAAATGACAAACAAAAATTTTTAGAAGAAATAGAAAATAAGAAAAAAATGTTAGAAAACTATAGACTTGAGATAAGAAAAATAAGTGCTATTTCAGATCAATTAAGATTATTAGAATCTGCTTTAGAAGCTACTCAAGAACAACTAAGAAAAGATTTTGTCTCAGCTGTTAATGAGGCTATGCAATCTATCTGGACAGAGCTTTATCCTTACAAAGACATTTACAACATAAGACTTGGAATTGAAGAAGGAGATTATGTTTTACAATTACAAGATTCTACTGGATGGATTCCTGCTGATGGCGTTGCTTCTGGTGGAGAGAGGTCAATGGCTTGCTTGGCTTTGAGAATCGCATTTTCTCTAGTTTTAGCTCCACAACTTCGTATGTTAGTTCTTGATGAGCCTACAGCAAACTTAGATGTTCAAGCAAGAGAAATATTAGCCAATGTTCTTAGAGAAAGAATTATATATTTAGTAGAACAATGCTTTTTAATAACTCATGATGATAGACTAAAAGAGGCTGTTAGTGGTTTTTGTTATGATTTTAACAGAGACAAGTCTAGAGATGAGGCAACAAAAGTAACGCTTGTTAGTTCACCAACCCAAATTTAAAAGTTTCTATTAATAAACATTTTTATGGAAATTAAGTTTTTAACAGAACCAGCATTGTTATTAGAAAACAATATTTTAGTAATTTCTGATCTACATATAGGAATAGAATATGAAATTTTTAAATCAGGAATAACAATACCTTCTCAAGTTGAAAAACTAGAAAAAAGAATAAATAATTTGATAAAACAAACTAAAGCAAAACATTTAGTTATTCTAGGAGATGTTAAACATCAAGTTCCAAATATTTCTTGGCAAGAATACAGAGAAATTCCTAAATTCTTAGAACATTTCCAAAACATTAAAATCAGCATAATAAAAGGAAATCATGATGGAAATATTGAGAGATTAGCTCCACCAGAAATCGACATTTATGATGCTCAAGGTTTCAAAATAAATAATTTTCTTCTTACTCATGGTCAAGCTTGGCCTTTTTTAGGAGATCTGAATGCAGAATATATTATAATGGGTCATGTTCACCCTGCTGTTGAGTTTTGGACCGAAAATTTTAGAAGTATAGAGCCCTGTTGGCTAAAATGTGAAATTAATAATGAAAAACTTTTTGAAAAATATAAAATTAAGACTGAAATTAAACATGGAATTATCATACCTGCTTTTAATCATTTGATTGGAGGCATGGCTTTTAATTCTAAAGATTTTGAACCATTAGGACCTTTGTTAAAAAATGAAGTTTTTGAATGGAAAAAAGCTGAAGTATATCTTTTGGATGGAACTTTATTAGGAAATTTAAAAAATTTAAAGGTTAAATAACCTTTATTGAACCATTTCTTCCAATTCCTATTTGTAACTCATCTCTAAATTCTTTTGTAAAACCGCCTGTTATTTCTACTTCTTGATTTTTTTCTATACCTTCTGACTGCTTTCCCCATAAAGTCAATTTTATAGAACCAGAACCATCTTCTAGGGTAGCTTCAGTTAGAGTAGTCATTGTTCCAAATTTTGTCATAATTTCTCTTGGTTCTGTTAATTCTATTATTTTTGCTTTTATATCAACATTGTTCATTCCAGGTTTTAATTCTTCTATTTTCATAAACTCACTCTTAATAATGTTTTTAGAAGGTTTATAAAATTATATCATAGTTCCAGCCCAGTAAATTAAAATTAAGAGAATCAAAACTATCAAGTATTCTTCTAAACCACCAGTTTTTACTGGACCATTGAACTTTGGTTTCTTTACTGGCCATAAAGGCATTATACCCTTATGAGTTAAAGAGTCTCCAATTAAATGTGAAATAAATCCAATAGAGAATATAATACCTACTTCTCTGTTAAAAAATATGCCAAAACTAAAACCTAAGAATAGAAATAATATTAGAATCCATATATTATGAAACAATTTTCTGTGATATTTTCTAAATTTTACATCTAAATCAGGAATCAAAACCCCTATAAAAGCGAATATTGCCATATAAATTGAAAAGTTCAAAATAAATCCGAAAACTACTAGAACTAAAAATGCTAATATAATGTGAGACATCTTTTCCATAGTAAAACTTATAAAGTGTCTACATATAATTCTTTACTTATGAAGCCAAAGGCAATATTTTTTGATGTTGATGGAACAATAATATCTTTAGATGTTGCTATTAAAAGTTTTCAGGAAACTTGTAAACATTTCAAAATTAGGGTTCCAATTAGTAAAGAATTATTAGAAGTTACAATAGGCTATAGATTAACTGGCATTTTGCACAAACTAATACCTGAAGCATTACCTTTTACAGGAAAATTCACAAAATATTTTGAAGATCATCAAATTAAAAACTTTAAAAAATATGGTAAAATTTTACCTTATGTCAAATCTACTTTTAAAAAAATTAAAAAAAGAAAAATAAAAATAGGAATTGTTACAACTAAGAAAAGAAGAGAAGCTAAGGCAATTCTTAAAGGATATAAATTATCTTATGATATTTTAGTTGGAAACGATGACGTGAAAAATATAAAGCCTGATCCTGAACCAGTTTTTAAAGCTTGTAAAAAATTAAAAGTAAAGCCAAAAGATTGTGTTTTTGTTGGAGATCATCCCTTTGATATGCAAGCTGCAAAATTTGCTGGATGTTTAGCAATAGGAGTTCTAACAGGTTGGGGAAATAGAAAAAACCTTAAGAAAGCAGGCGCAGATTATATTATAAAAGATTTAAGAAATTTAATTAAATTATTGAAATGAGGTGATGAAGTTCAATAAATTTTATGTAACTACTCCAATTTATTATGTAAATGATGTTCCTCATATAGGGCATGCTTACACAACAATAGCTGCAGATATAATTGCAAGATGGAATAGAATTAAAAGAAAAGAAGTTTTCTTCTTAACTGGTTTGGATGAGCATGGACAAAAAGTGGCTGAAGCGGCTCTTAAAATAGGATTAACTCCTCAAGAGTTTGTTGATTCTTTAGCTCCTAGATTTAAAGAGGCTTGGAAAAAACTTAACATAAGCAATGATGATTTTATTAGAACTACAGAAGAAAGACATCAAAATGTTGTAGTTAAAATAATAAAGAAAATTTATGAAAATGGTGATATTTACAGGGGAGAATATGAAGGTTGGTATTGCGTACCTTGTGAAAGTTTTTGGACAGAATTACAAGTAGTTGATGGAAAATGTCCTGAATGTGGAAGAGAAGTTAAAAAAATCAAGGAAGAAACTTATTTCTTTAAGTTGAGTAGATATCAACAAAAACTTTTAGATTTTTATAGTCAAAATCCAGATTTTGTTGTTCCTGAAACAAGAAAAAACGAGATGCTAAACAGAATTAAGGAAGGATTAAAAGACGTTAGTATAACAAGAACAACAGTTAAGTGGGCCATTCCTTTTCCTCTTGATGAAGAATATTATCTTTATGTATGGACTGAAGCTCTCATTAATTATATATCTGCATTAGACTATCCTAATGAAAAATTCAGAAAATTCTGGCCAGCAGACCTAGAGATAATGGGTAAAGAAATTAACTGGTTCCATTCTGTTATATGGCCAGCCATGCTATTCTCAGCTGGAATTGAACCTCCTAAGAAAAATTTCATACATGGATGGTGGACAGTTGAAGGAAAGAAAATGTCAAAATCTCTAGGAAATGTTGTAGATCCAATTGAAATGGTTAATAAATACGGAGCAGATGCATTCAGATACTATTTGTTTAGAGAGGTTCCTTTTGGTCAAGATGGAGATTTTTCAGAAAAATCATTGATAAATAGAATTAATTCAGAATTAGCAGATTCTTTAGGAAATTTGATAAACAGAGTTCTTGTTTTAGTTGAAAAGAATTTCGATGCTTTTGTTCCAAAACCTTGTGGAGGCCAAAATGTAAAGAAATTTGCCTTAAATATTGTTAAAGCTGTTGATCAATCAATGGAAGAATTTCAATTTCATAGTGCTCTAAATGATATTTTCTTTCTTGTGAATGAATCAAATAAGTATATTAATAAAAACAAACCATGGGAAATTGAAGATAAGGAAATACTAGGTGGAGTTTTATACAATCTTTTAGAATCTTTGAGGTTTATTTCAATTCTTTTGTATTCATTTATGCCAGAAACTGCTGTCAAAATTATAAAACAATTAGGAATAGAGAAAAAATTCTCTTTTGATGACTTAAAATGGGGAGTTTTAAAGTCTGGAACAAAAATTAAGAGAGAAAGAATACTATTTGAGAAAATAAACAAATAAGATTAAAATTAAAATCAAAAAAACTACTCTCTTGCTATATGAGCGAATGAAGGAGTTAAAATTACCCAGTCTTCATCAATTCCTGCTATATCACCATTTATAGCTATACAAGTTTTTCTCAATTTATCTATAGCTCTTTTCAATTCTGAAATGTCTTTTCCTCTTAAAGTTTTTATTTTTACAAGAACTATATTACCACTTCTTATATGTTTTTGAATTCTATTAGAATCTGAGAAATCTTCCATTTTGTCAACTCTTATTGGAACCTTTCCAGATGGTGTTTCCACATCTTCTGTATCCAATTCTATAAACTCCTCCTCACTTAGTTCTTTAAAACCTCTTCCAAAAAGTTTCTCAAAAACCATTTTTTATCAATCCTCCAAAATTATTATAATCTTAATTATATTCTAACATATAAATATCTATTTCTGCATGCTTTCTAATATCGAAACTATATTCCAAACCTGAGTTCTAGTGTACATTGGTATGTTAGGATCATTAGAAACTTCATCCATATTCGATATAACAGTGCTAATCCTTATGGCAACGTCTCCCCCATCTTTTAATACTTCAATAGATTCTTGGCATCTAGTTCTAATATTTCTAGGAACAGTCCTATCATTGACAATTTGCTCAATAAGAGGTATAACATTCTCAAACATCTTGGACACCTTGCCATAATTATCTACTTCAATTATCTTGTTTTTAAGAATTTAAATTCTTTACTGTTTAAAGATAAAAATATAAAGTTTGATTGGAAGAAAGTTGTTAAAATATTATCCTTTTAACAAATTTATCCAGCAGTTGTTTTTGATCCCTCTTGTTTTTTCAATATTTCTTCGAATTTTTCCTGACTTTCTTTCAACCTTTCTTTTACTCTGTTTTCCTGTTTTTGCAAACTTTTAAGCCTTAACTCTATAGTTTCTTTCTTTTCACTTAGTTCTTTACTCAATTCATTTTTTGTTGATTTAATGAGAATAGGACCAACAGCTTTGTAAACATCATCATGTTTGGTCTTGTTTAATTCTTCTAAAGCTTTATCGATTTCCATGTTTTGCATGTTTAGACCTTCTTTTTGTATAAGAACAGTTTGCATTTGTTGTTGAAATGTTTGTAATTCTATTAAGATTTTTTGTGCTTCAGGACTTATTTTTATTTCAGCCATTTTATACCTCCATACTGTTTATTGAAGTTCTAATTAGTCTAATATAAGAGTTTATACCAGCTAATAAACCCGTTATGTTGTTGGCTTCTATTTTTAGTTTTACTTTGTTTTCATTAGATTCTAATGAAACACTAAATTTTTTCGCATCTTCAACATCAGGTTTTAATGCTTTAATTACTATTTCTGGATTTTTACATTCTATTTCTATTTCAGCCTTCATTTCAATCTGCTTTTACCTTTTTAATGGTTTTGGGGGTCTCTTTTATAACGACCCTATAACCACAGTAGGGACATCTTATCTTGTCTCTCACTTGTTCTTTTTCAATACTTTTTCCACAATTAAGACATTTATACATTTTAATCACTTTTTGGAAAGTATGCAGCACCTGCAAATTTGGTTTTACACTTTTTGCAATACCAGACCCCAGCTGCAACTCTTTTTAGTGCAACTCTTTCACAATAAGGACATAGTTTTTCCTTTTTCATTCTACTTTCTATTTTCCTTACTATTTTTTTGGTTTTGGTTCCATATCTAGGTCCAAATCTACCAGTGATACCAACCTTTTTAGTTTTCATATTATCCCTTTAAAAGTTTCCTAATTTCTTTACTTTTTAATATTGATAAATTTACTGCTTTTTCTATTTCTTCAGTTGTGAAATAACCTTTTCCGCCTTTTTGGGCAGCACATAACTCATCTTTTTCATTGACAGCAAAGGTTATTCTCGCGTCTAAAGCATTTTCTTCTTCAACATTAGTGTCAATCAAAAACTTATCCCCTATTTTTACAGTTGTTATGGCTATTGGGGCATCTCTTAAAGGGAGTTCTCTTTCATATTCACCAAAAACAACTTTACCATTTTCATATTTTGGTATTTTTGTGTTTAACAAAGCTGCCATTGTTCCTAATGCTCCAGCATCAATTAAGTTTCCATCATGATCTAGAACATGAATGTCAACGTTTACCATCCAAACTTCCTCACCTTCTTTTATACAAAGAGACTCTAAATCAATGCATTTACTTTCTCTTATACCTCTGTCAATTACTCTCGCAATTTCAACTGCATTTTCATCAGGTGGTCCAGGTTCAAAATCTGGTGATGCAAGAGGGGAAAGCTCTACATTAACAACTAACATTCCTTCATTTGGTGTATCTGGAAAAGGTTCTCCCACACTCATTTTTACTCCAACCAAAAGATGTGTATTACCAATTAAAATTCTAGCAGAACCTTCAGCATTCTTAATAACATTTTTTTCTATTTTTATTGTTCTAAATTCGTCAAATTTTCTATTATCAACCCTCATGTTTCCATCTACCAATTTTTTAACATAGCTTTCACTCGTTTTCAACATTTTCTTCACCTGTTTTGTATTTTTCCCTCAAAGCATTAACTTGCTTTTCATAAATCTGAGCACAACCTTTTTTAGCTAAATCAATCATTTTTAAAAACTCTTCTCTTGTTACTATTCCATCCATTTGGAATAAAACTATTTTGTCTTTGTTTCCTATTGTTGCGAATGCTACATCAACATCTCCAAACTGGTCTTCATCTCCACCAACGTCTAACACAATTTGACCATCAATTTTTCCAACAGTGCAAGCACTTATTAAATTTCTCATTGAGACTCCAGCTTCTGCTAATGCAAGAGAAGCAGCATTTAAGCCTGCACATCTTGTTGATGCATTTGCTTGCAATATTTCCACAAAGACATCTATTCCTGTTTTTGGATAATCCTCAAAGAAAATAACATTCGATAAAGCCTCATTTAAAACTTTTGATATTTCAGTGGCTCTTCTGCTCCGACCTGGTCTTATTCTTTCTTTTGTTGAGAAAGGAGCCATTGAGTATCTACATTTTAAAACAGCTCTTTGAGGGTCTTGAAGATGTCTAGGGTGCATAGTCTTAGGACCAAAAACACCTGACAAGGCATAAGTATCTCCAAATCTAAATACAGCAGAACCATTAGCTCTTTTTAAAGCTCCAACTTCTGCAGTTAATGGTCTAAACTCTTCTAGACCCCTTCCATCTAATCTTTTTCCACCTATAATCATTTTTTCTGGTTTACCAATTTTACTCATATTATTCACCTTGCTCTAATAATTGTGAAATTTTATCTGTCAACCCAACAACATGTGATTCTGCGTCTATTGTTAAAATAGCTTTTGAGGCCAAGGCTTCTTTTTCGCCTTTTAACCAAACAACTCCATTTTGCCCAACAATTATCTGACATTTTGTTTTTTTCTTTATTAATTCGATCATTGAACCTTCTTTTCCTATTAATCTTGGAACTTTGGAAGGCGTAATTTTCAAGACTCTTCCACCTATTAGTTTTCTAGATCTATAATCGTTCATTGTTAATTGGATTTGCTTGGATTTTGAAACATTTAAAACTTTTGCATATATCAAATCTCCAATATCATAGTAAACAGATATGTCTGTTTTTGTTAAATCTACATATTCTCCAACAGCTTCTCCTAAAGTTAAAATTGCATCATATGGAGAATTTATATCTATAATCCAGATGGTTGTCTGCATGTCTTCTACTAAACCTATAATACCATCACCTTGTTTTGGTATGTAAACTCCTGCTAAAGGAATCACACCAATAAATCTTTCTCTTATTTTTGTCAATCCCATTAATTTTGCCTTTATTTCATTATTTTCCCTAAAACATCCTGAAGACGGTAAAAAATCTAAACCCCTTGCTAGGGTTTCTCCAGGAATTACAAATTGTCTTTCACTTACTAAAATTTCTGATTTTACTTCATTCATACTAATCACTCCTTTTTTTTAGCTAAAGCAATTAATCCTATTCCTCTTTTATGAATAGAAACTTTTTTAAATTCTCCGCTCTCAATTAGTTTCTTTAATTCATTTTTAGTTACCCAGCGAGACCATAATAACTTTCCAAAGTAAACCGTCTTAGTTTTTTCAATCATTTTTGAAGATATGTCTATACCATATAATTTGTCAAAACCATTTTTTTGTAATGCATTTAAAACCTTTCCAGTCCCACAACCTAAGTCTAACACAGTTGGATTGTCACTATGCTTTTTTAAGAAACTAATTATAAATTTTTCTACAGTTTTATGAAATTTTTCTATTTTTTTACCAGGAGAAATGCTGGGTAATTTATCCCAAAACTCAGCAACAACATCCCATATTTTTTCTATTAATTTAGATGAAATCTCGAACATAATCAAACCTTTTTAACAACCTTAACTTCAACCTGACCATGAGTCAAGTTATTTAATCTATCATAAACTTCTTGCTGTATTCCAGCAGGTATTTCTATTAAACAAATATAACTTCCATCCTTTGCCCATTCGTCCTTTAACAAAGTTCCAAAACTTCTTACAATATTGCTAGCTTTTCCAGCAAAAGAAGGTGGAATCTTAATTGCTATTTGAATTCTTTCAAATTTTATAGGAATAATAGTTTGTATTTTTTTTAAAACTTCATCAATCTGTTCTTCTATTCTCCTCTCCAAATCAATTCTAACCTTCGATTGTTCCATTGCTCTAAGAATTCTATCAGCAGGATGAGGTAAACCTGTTTGAGGATTAACTCCTCTTTTAGCAATTATGTTAGCAATTGCTTTGGTTTTTTCTTCAAGCATACGTTTTCTTTGTTCAGTTGTTATTTGAACTTCACCTTCTTTTATTATAGTATAAACTATTTTTTTCAAATCATTTGTCCCAAAAGCTTTGTTAACATTTTCATTAGAAGCTCTCAAACCTTTTTTTGCATCTTCATATATTTCTTCAGAAGCTAGCAAATCCTCTAAAACAATTTCTTTTCCAGTTTTCAAATCCATTGCTTTTTCAGGATCAACTATTATTTCGAATTTTTCTCCAGATTTTGTTAATCTGGCTATAACAGCTTTTTCTACAGAAATCATTTAATCTACCGTGTAAATTAATCATATTACCAATACTTCTTAATGAATTTTAAACCTGTGTCACCATAAAATTTTCTGAAACCCTTACCATTAACAATACTCATCTCAACTTCTGACATTTTGATCCCTTTTTCACCTGCTTTCAAAGCCTTTACTGCAAGTTTGATTGCTTCATCTTCACTCATATTTTCTTTCCAACCTTTTCTTAAAACTTTTAAAGCTTCAGGTACTCCTCTTCCTATTGCATGCGCTTTCCATCCATAAAATGTTGAAGATGGGTCAATCTCAAATAATTGTGCGCCTTTTTCATCAAATCCTCCTAGTAAAAATGCAACACCAAATGGTCTTACACCACCATATTGTGTATACATTTGCATAATATCAGAAATCTCTTTAACAGCACCCGCAACATCTAATGGTTCATCATAAGTTAATTTATATACTTGTGCTTTAACTCTTCCTCTGTCAACTAAAACCCTTCCATCTGCTAAAAGTCCTGACATCGTGATTCCTAAATGATCATCTATTTGAAATATCTTTTCTCCGCCCATATTTGGAACTGCTAATTCCATTAAAGGTTTTGTTGCTACTAAAACAATTCCATCTGAAAATATTAATCCTATTGATGTAGTTCCACGTTTAACAGCTTCTCTAGCGTACTCTACTTGAAATAACCTCCCATCAGGAGAAAATGTTACTATAGCTCTATCATAACCCATCATTTCAGGTAT
>CAYFXV010000010.1:0-20494 GCA_964347265.1 uncultured archaeon
GTTATTTTTCCTACAAGCTTTTTTTCAACCATTAATTCACCTAAAAATAATATAAATCCGAAATATAAAAACCTTTATATTTTGTTTATTCTATTTAGCTTTATGGTAAAAAAACAAAAAGAATGTGACCATGGAAAATACAAAATTTTCTTAGGAATACTATTGATAATAGCAGCTATTATCTTTTGGTACACTCCAGATTTCAAAGATGCTTGGATGTACACATTCTGTGTTGTAGGAATTTTATTTATTTTAAAAGGATTTTATCTGAGTTCAAAATAAAAACAGTTTTAACAATTATTTAATTAATTTTATTTAATTTTTAATATCTATCATCTATAAATATTAGTAATGTAAAATTCTCTTTTATGGAAAAGACTTTCTTTGATGAAGAGTTAATCAAATCTAAACGATTGGTTTCTTGTCCAAATTGTAAGTCCGAGTTTAAAGTGAGTTTAGAACAAGTAGAAATAATTTGTGAGTGCGGAGAAAAGTTTTGTACAAGGTCACATATTAGTTTTCCAGAAGATTTTGTTTGGCATCCCAGCGGAAGGTATTAATTTTTTTAATAAAAAAGGGAGGAACTAAAAAAATCCTCCCAAAACAATTATTTTTTCATCAAAATTATTCTAAGATTATTCTTATATCTGCAGCAATTGCATTTTTAGAAGTTGCAAACAATGGATTTATATCTATTTCTCTTATTTTTGGATTTTTCTCCATTATTCTAGAAATAGTTAAAATTGTATTTACTATAGCTTCTTTGTTTGCCGGTTTTTGACCTCTAAACCCTTTAAGAATTAAGTCTGAAAATCTAACTTCCATTAACATTTCTTCTGCGTCTTCTCTACTTAGTGGAGGAACCCTGAAACTCACGTCTCTTAAAAATTCCGTGAATATTCCACCAGCACCTAATGCTATAACTCTATCAAACTGTGGATCTTTTCTTCCACCTACTATTATTTCATAACCTTCTGTTATCATTTTCTGAACTAAAACCTTTTCACAGGCTTTGATTTTCATTAATTCTTTGAATGTTTTAATAGCATCTTCTTCTGTTTCAATATTAAGTCTAATGCCACCAATATCTGTTTTATGAATAATGTTTTTACCAGAAACTTTCATTACACATGGGAAACCAATTTTTTTAAGAGATTTTATTAATTCTTCTTCATTTTTACAAAAAGCATGAGGAGGCATTTTTATTCTATACCTCTTTAAAAGTTCATATGCTTTTTCATCAGGCATTTTATTTATTAATGACTTAATTTTAAGTTTCTTAAGAATTTTCTTAGGTTTTTTTAATCTTCTTTTAATCTTTCTAACCTTTCGTTTAACTTTGGACTTCTTTTTCTTAGGCTTCAACTTCTTTCTTCTTTTTCTAGGTTTTGGTTTTTTCTTTTTTCTGCCAAACAATCTAAAAGCCATATAATCACTTAATAATTCTTTTTATTTATATTTAAGCAGATTTTATTTTTTCTTTTATTCCATCAAATATTTTTGCTATTTCCATATTTCCGGATTCTCTCCAATTTTCTGCTATGTCTCTTAGCATTGTGGTTACAAGGTCTTTATCTTCTTTAGTCCATATATTTTTCTTTTTCATTTTATGGATAAGACTTAAAACTTCTTTTAAATAAAATGATATTTTTTCAATATCCCGTAATCCAGCTATAATTAATAATATCTCAGATAATTCTTCTTTAAGCATTGAAATGTCTACTTCACGTGAAAGTTTGGTTATTTTGGTTTCTAATTTTTCCATCTTTTCAGTTACGACTTCTATATCTTCTCCTCTAATTTCAGGTTTTATTTCTAATTTCTCTCTTATTTTAGGGGTTTCAATTATAGTTATATCCTCTTTAAGTTCTGTTCTTTCAGGCTCTTTTTTAATTTCTTCTACTTTTTCTTCAGATTTGGCCTCAAGTCTTTTTATATCTATTTTTTCAGGTGCAGTTGCCTTTAAAACTATTTTTGGTTCTCCGATTACTGGATATTCTATTTCTATGATTCCATTTTCTTCAAGAATATTAAGCCACGGTTCTATTTGTTTTTGAGTTGCACTTAAAAAATCAGCAGCCTCGCTAACACTAATTTTACCTTTTTCCTTTAAAACCTGTATAAACTCATCAATCGAAGTTTCAATAACATTATCTTTCATGAAATCAATATATTTAATATATTAAATAAAGTTAACTAACTCATTTAATCCAATTCAAATTCAATTTTTCTGCTAATTTCCAAGCTTTTTCCAAATCTTCTTTTTTTGGATAATCAGATATGTCAGAATATCTATGAGCTTTAAACTCAGGTCTGTATTGTCCCATTATATTAATTATAATTTTTTCTCCATAATTTTCTGCTATATGATTTAAAATAGGTTTTGTGCAGCAACCAAAGTGATTAGGTAAAACCAAATGCCTTATTATCACTTCAGAATCTTTGAAAGCTAAATCATGGTTTCTTTTTACAATTTCCAAATAGTTTTCAACTTTCGATAATCTTTCAGCACATTTATTATCCCAGTATTTCCAGTCAGATAAATAAACATCAATAACATTTTTTAATAGATTCATTGATTTAAGGCTCATATAGAAGTTTGAATTCCAAACAGTAGGAATATTTACTTTTACACTTTGTAATGCATCTAGAATAAATGGTAATTGTGGAGTTGGTTCACCACCAACAAAATTAACATTTCTACAATTCTCATGCTTATTTATCATATCTGCTATTTCTTTTATAGTTATAAATTTTCCATTTTCAAACCACTGAGATATACTCCAATTTTGACAATATTGACAGTGAAATGTACAACCCATAAAGAAAATTGTGAATGAGGGAACAAGCATAGGCTCCTCTCCCACATGAACAAAAGTAGAAGATATTATTGGTTTGTTACCAACTTTACAAAAACCCTTAGTTTTATTTCTATTTACTTTACACTTTCTTTCGCACAGCTGACAAGAGCTTAAAATTTTATAAGCTTTCTTAATTCTTTCTTTTAGGTTTGTTTTAAGAAAATTCGCCTTTTCTTTTTTCAATAAAATCTTTCTATATCTAGGTAAAGCCTTTTTTACATTTTCACTTTCAAGAACATTGATAGCATCAGGTCTAACCAATTGCCACATAACAATTCTTTTAAACTTAAGACTTTAAATTATAACATGCATTTTTCATTGCTTGGCATTTCTTTGGATAGGAAGAGATTTAGAAGGGGTTCAAATAATGCCCCATATGAATTAAGAAACATCTTCCCTAAATTAGAGACATTTATTAATGATATTGATTTACAAGAAGATGGTTGGTTTAGAGATTTGGGAAATATATTACCTAAAAAATATGAAGAGATGATTCAAGAGATAAAGACTAAATTACAAGATGGGTTTCCAATAATACTTGGCGGTGATCATTCAATATCATTTCCGGCTGTAAAAGCTATAAACCCTAAGATTTTTGTAACATTTGATGCTCATCCTGATTGCGAGAATAAAGATCTCTGCTTTCTTTCTGTTACTCGTAAAATAGCTGAAGAGGGATTTAAGACTTATATTTATGGTGCCAGATGTTTTTCAAAAACAGAATGGGATTTTATCAATAATAATGATAAAATAAAAATTGCCACATTAGAGGATCTTAAAGCTATAAATGAACCAACCTATTTATCAATAGATTTCGATGTTTTGGATTCTTCTATAATGCCTGCTGTTGCTATTCCAGAACCAAATGGTTTAACTTTTAATCAAGTTTTAGAAGCAATAAGAATTTTAGCCAAGAATCTAGTAGCAGTAGATTTTGTCGAGTTTTTACCAACAGAAAATATTTCTTATACTCTAATAGCTGGAAAATTGATTTATTCTACTTTAGCTGAAATAGTTAAAGCCAAATTAAACAATGGTAGGTAATTCTGCAGTTTCTGGAATTGTTTCCGATTCAGTTGGTATTGTTGGTGTTATATGTTTTATTATTACTACATCACCAATATTGATAACAAGTGTGTAAGGTATTATAACACCTCTTTTGCCACCAATCATATCTGAAAGAAAGGAACCTCTTCCAGCTTCTACAACTAAAGAATTTATTCTAAATTTTGAAAGGTTGACATCAAGATCAGAAACTCTTCCACAAAAAACACCTCTATTTGTAAAAACATCTTTACCAAAAACTTCGGACATATTCTTTACTGATATAGCCATTAATATCTCCTCAAAAATGTGATAATATATAATTAGCGTGTATCTATATAAATTTTAACGCAAAGTTTTAAATTATGCTGAGGTCGCATAACCTGGTAGTGCGCCAGCCTGCTAAGCTGGTGAGCGAGAGCTCATGTGGGTTCAAATCCCACCCTCAGCGCTAATTATTTTAATCCATTTCTTAGAATAATTATTATGTTGACAAATAAGGAAGAAAAGATTTTACAAAGCATAAAACTTCCATCAGAAAATGATCCTAACAAACCCGAATTTCCACCTTGGAATCCTAAATTTCCTGCTACACCTACGTATAAAATTAAAGTTCCAGAATTTTCTAATGTTTGGCTTAAAGACGATAGCATTAACAAATATAGCGGAACACATAAGGATCGATTGGCTTGGGAAGTAGTTATTCTTTATAGAAATTTCTTATTAGCAAAGAAGAGAAACCAAATTAAAGGATTTTTGCCAATATTCTCAATAATTTCTTCTGGTTCTGCAGCAATTGCTATCGGTCGTATGCTAAGGGATTATGGTTTGCCACATCTCAAAGTTTTGGTAGACAAAAATTTGGACCCAAAAATTTATGAAGCAATTAAAGAGTCTAATTGTGAAGTATTCAAAACAGATCTCAGTTTAAAGCCACTAAATTCTCAGGAGATTCTTGCTCTTACAAAAAATAAAAATGGTTTTGATTTGACTTTGAACCAAGGCGTTGGTTTAGAAATTGGAAACTATGATTGGATGGGTTATGAAATACTTAATAACTCTCCTGATTATTGTTTTATCCCATTTGGGACTGGTGGTCTTTTTGAAAAAGTTTTGGAATTGAATAAGCTAGAGGTAGGATATTCAAAACACGATCCTCGATTTCATGGTGATGTAAAAATATTAAGAAATTGTAATTTTATGGGTGCAACTACCAAAAATCCAAAATCAAAAGCAGACAAACTTTATGCTCATCATTTACCTAATCCTAAGATTGATGAGGCTTGGTTAAGATTTTATAAAAAATCTGGATTTTGTGGTAACATGTCAGGTATTTACTTATTAAAAGAAATATATCTTGATAAAGCTATGAAAATTGCACATTCTCAAGGAATTAATTGTGAGCCTTCTGGTATATCTGGTTTAGCTTTAATGTTACAAATGAAGAATTCTTTACCAAAAAATAAAAAACATTTAATTATAAATACTGGAAAAACAAGATTATAAGATTAAAATATTTTTAATATCTCTTTTATGATTCATAGATTTCTTGTGCTTTTCTATAATCTTCAATTCTTCCTATATCAACCCATTGTTCGTTAGACATTAAAGGTAGAGGTTTGAATATGGAGCCTTCATCTATAAGAATTTGAATAGAATCAGTTAATTCACGTTCACTCCTCTTAGATAAAGGAGTTCTTTCAATAGCATCAAATATTTCTGGAGGTAAATAGTACATTCCCAAGTTCCCAAGATTAGTAGGAGGATTTGGAGATTTCTCATGAATTCTAACTATTCTATCATTTTCAATTTCTAGAATTCCAAACTCTTGAGGATTTCTAACTTCTTTACATGCTATTAAACCATCACAATCTCTATAGTTTTCTCTTAATCTTTTAATGACTGGAGAATAAGGATGAAAAATTACATCAGCATATAAAAGAACGAAACCATTATTTATTTTATCTCCCGCATAACTTAGAGCGTCAGCAGTCCCTCCTGCAGGATTATCTTGATGTAAATAACTTAGATTAACATTAAATCTTGAACCATCCCCAAAATATTTTTCTATATCTTCTTTTCTATAGTTCACAATCAAGGAAATATCCTTTATATTATTTTCACTAAGAGCATATATTGCATGCCCTAGCAAGGGCTTATCTCCTATGGGTAGCAAAACCTTAGGTGTTTTTTCAGTTAAAGCTCCTAGTCTTGTTCCCTTTCCAGCTGCTAAAATAACTGCTTGCATGATTACAATTAGAAAGAAATTTACTTAAGCTTTATTATAAGAATTTTATTACCATTAAAAAATATTTTTTAATGATTAAAAAGTATTAAAATTAATAATTATTAATGGGCCTATAGTCTAGTGGTAGGATACAACCCTCACACGGTTGGGGCTCCAGTTCGATTCTGGATAGGCCCACAGAAAATTTAAGGCACATATTCCCATACATTTTTGTTATCAATTTCTGGTAAATCCTTTTCAAAATCAATTTCAGAAGTGACAATTGCCCCTTTAGGTTCAGATACATACAAAGATACATCGCTTTTTTTAAAACCTGCTTTGCTAAGTGTGGCATTATTAAATTTATCTTTAGAAGATTTTTCAAGCCATATTAAACAAGTTCTTCTTTCTGTTAGTATAACCGGAGTAGAATTTTTTTTAGAGACTTTTTTCAATTTTTTTAATATTTTTGAATAAGCCTTTTCATTATCAGCTACTATTGTATTTACAACCAAGTATGCTTTTTTAGCATTTGGATTTGAAAAATCAAAATATACAGGCAACATTGCAGCAAGATTAACTTTACCACCAAGCCATTTTGTCTGTTGTAGCTCTTCTTTAGAGCGCAAATGATAAATAGCCCTACCAATTTCTTGCCTTGGTAACCAACCTCTTTTGACTTTTATGATTCCCATATTTATACTACTATATAGTGATATATTTAAAGACTATATTATAATTCGGTTTTATGTTGTTAAAAAATTAAATTCATATTCATCTTTGATGCCACATATTTAAATTACTTTAAACAACAATTTCTTATCATGCCCCTGTCGTCTAGTCCGGCTAAGGACAGTGGCCCTTCGAATTCATTTCGAAGGATACGATAAAAAGATGAGTGAGGTTAGCCACTAACATGGGTTCAAATCCCATCGGGGGCATTACTTATTAAATATAAAAATATGATAAAAACAAAGAAAAAACCAAAACCTTTTTAAATATTCAAAATATTAGAGTTTTAGAGGTGATATGATGGCTTTAATAGTTAGATCAAAAGTAAAAAAATCTGTAAAAGGAATGAGATTTTCAGGAGATTTTTATAATGCTCTTGATAAGAAAGTAGAAGAAGTTGTAAAAGAAGCTGCTGTAAGAGCCAAAAAAAATAAAAGAGCAACAATAAGACCACATGATTTGTAATTAAGATAATTTTTCTGTTTTCTTTATTTAAATTAGTATTAGCTTTTGCTATAAAAGCTAACTTAAAGCTTAAGTATTTTTCATATTAAATAATAAACAGGGTTATAAAATGCCAGATGTTGTTATAAATGAAGGGTCAATACCTAAAGGATTTATAGAAACTATAAAGATTTTAGATTTAGTTGTTGGTTGCCTTCAACCAGAATTAAAAGAATTAGATTCACACAATCCATTATTAAAATATGAAGTTATAAACATTTTGGGTGGAGTAGGATATTCTCCAACATTTAAAAAAAGATTTGGAGGAACGCCTCTAAGTAAGGAGGCATTACAAAATTATCGTTCAACTCTAGAAACAGAGATTGAGAAATTGAAAGCCAAAAGAAACTAATTTTTATTCAATAGTAAAAATAAAAAGCTAACTTTTATATTGTTCTGAAAATTATTTTTCAACAAGCGGAGGTAGCCAAGTCTGGTCAAAGGCGCTAGACTCAAGATCTAGTCTCTTAGTGAGTTCGCAGGTTCAAATCCTGCCCTCCGCACAGGTTTTAATTCTTTACTTTTCATATACCAACTATGAGATTAGAGCCTATCTTAGAAGATTTGAGTGGTGTAAGAGTAGAAAAAGATGATCTATGTCCTTGTGATTCGGGATTGAAATATAAAAAATGTTGCGGTAAGCATTAGAATAAATCTCTATTATTTTTTCAATCTCCAGAAATCTTCTTTAAATTTTTTTGAATGTATTTTCTCAATTTTATCTTTTTCTTCAAGATATTTTAATTGTTCTTCTAATCTTTTCAAAGAACATTTTATTCTTTGAGATAATTCAAGAGAGTTCATTGGCCTTTTCTTCAAGAAAGACAATATTCTTATTCTTATTACCAGTCTTGGTCTTCTTTTCATAATATTATAATATCAATTTTTAAGTTAAAGATTTCTAAATTGTTATATGTTAAAATCAATAATCCATGCTGGCGGTGAATCAACAAGATTAAGAGAATTTTTTAGTGGTCCAAAACCATTGATTCCAATAGGAGACCATACTCTCTTATGGTTTCATTTACAACCTCTAATAAAACATAAAATGATATCAGAATATGTTTTTACTCTAAGATACAAATATGAAGTGGTTCAAGAATATATAGAAAAATTAAAAAACAAATTTAATATTAAAATCAATTCTATAGTAGAACCAAAACCAATAGGAAGAGCTGGTGTAATAAGACTTGGAATTGAAAATGGAATAATAGATACAGATATCTCATATTTAATCTCTTATGCAGATGATTTAATTCCTGTTGATATAAAAGAACTAATGGATTATGCTTCTAATGCTGAGAAAAAAAATAAATCTTTGATAATAGTTATGGCAAAAAGGACTCTAAATCCTTTTGGAGTAGGTGTAACAGAAAAAACCGGAGATATAATAGAATTAAAATATTTTAAAGAAAAACCAGAACTTCCCTTAATAGATAATCATTTTGCTAATACAGGAATGATGTTATTTTTGTCAGAAGCAATGGAAGAATTTGAAAATGTTCCTTTAGATAAGGGAGTTATTCACCCAGAATATGAAATTATACCTAGATTGGTTAAACAAAATAAAGTTGCTGTTTTTCTAGTAGATAGATGGCTTTCTGTTAATCATGTTTCAGATTATAAGAATGTTTTAAAAATGGGTTCAGAAAGATTGTTAGAATTTCTTAAAGTTTAGCAACTATAAAAGCATGAGCTCTTTCTAGAGGATCCAAAGTTTTCCAATCTATTATTTTAAATCCAGAATCTTTCAATTTTTTTATCTCGTTTTTATAAATTTCTTTAGGAGATTTGGTAACATCTATGCTTCTAGATTTTATTGCTATCATTAAATAACCATTGGGTTTTAAAAATTCTTTGCAATTTCTTATTGCAATTTCTGTTTCATCTGGCTGTGCAATATCAACATAAACAACATCAACTTTTTCCATCCAATAGTAAAGTTCAGGTTTTCTAGCATCAGCAAAAATAGGAACTATATTTTTATACTTCAAACATAAAATTAACAGTTCATTAAAACATCTTTCAGAAAATTCTACAGCATAAATTATACCTTTTTTACCAATTATGTTGGAAAGAAATGAAGGAGTGTAACCATGAGCAGCTCCAAGATATAATATTTTACTATCTTTCTCAATTGGAAATTCTTTTATACCCTTTTTTATTGCTGCTCCTGCCTTACTTCTAGTAGGGTTCCACATTCTAAACTCTTTTTTATCTCTCTTCAATAATTCTTCATCAAATGGTTTGTAGCCTGAAAAAGGATTTTTAGTTGCAAGTTTATTTTCTATTAAAAATACTCTGGGAAATATTTCTTTCATTTAGCTCACTTTAATAAATTAGGTTAAATAAATAAATATTAAGATTTTCATGAAAGAAATTGCTCATAGAATGTTTAAAGAAGTGATAGTAGCAATTGTAATTGTTTTTATACTTATTTTTATTGCATCTTTATTTGTTAGTTTCTATTTTAAGACAACTATTTTAAAAGGATTTGAGATCACTTTATTTAGAATAATAACAATTGGCGGTGGAGGAACTCTGGGAAACATTGTTTATGTTGCTTTAATATTCATTATTTTAGGAGTAGTGTATGTTATATTTGATAGATTCGTTACATTAATGAGCGAAACAAACATAGTAGGAGGTTTTTTAATGGCTTCAAAGCTCTCTTCAATAAAGAACCATTATATAATTTGTGGTGCAGGAAGAGTTGGAACTCATGTTGCAGATAAATTAAAAGAATTTAAAGAAAAATTGCTTATAATTGAAATTGATTCAAAAATAGTAAAAGATGTTAGAGGAGAAGGACATCTTGTTGTTGAGGGAAATTGTCTAGATGAAGATATTCTCAATAAGGTAGGAATTAAAAAAGCTAAAGGTTTAATAGCTTGTACTGGAAAAGATGATTCAAATGTTTTCTTGGTTTTAAAAGCTAAAGCCTTAAATCCTAAAATGAAAGTTGCTACAAGGGTAAATTCGATAGATGCTAAAGATGAATTTAAAAAAGCAGGAGCAGATGTTATAGTTGCACCAGAAATTTCAGGTGGCCATGAGCTTGCAGAAAAAATAACAGGTAAGAGAAAGTAATTAAGCTTTTAAAATTTCATTTAGTTTTTTCTTATAATCTTCTAAAAGTTTTTTTGAAATATCTTTTTTAGTGTAAAAATCTGCTCTAGCAGCTAAGGTTAGTTTGCTTGATAATGCTCTTGCAACCTTTCCTTGTAATTCTCTTTTTGCAGTTGATATGTCTGGATGTAAGTATAATAAACCAAATCTGGGAGGTCTATCCCTTTCTTTGTCTCTTAAAAATTTAAACAAAGACCTTTCTGCACCAAGCAATTGAATTGAAGAAGAAGGCATTTTTGCAAGTTTTTCTAAAGAACCAGCTAAAGCTAGTAATCTAGCAGCTAGAGTACTTCCTAATAGGGCATTTAGATTTGGCATTTCTTCAGGAACTATTTTTTCTAAGTATTTTTCAATTTTCTTTCTTAAGTTATAAAGTTCTTTCAATTGTTTGGCATAGATTTGTAGAACTTTTATATCACTATCTTTTAATTCCATTCCCATGCTTGCTTCAAAATCTTCAAAATCTTTTCTGTTTCCATGTTCAGCAATTAATTTTGCAAATTTTTCATGATTTCTAGTATCAAGTTCAGGATAGTGTAATCCATACCATTCTCTCAATCTCTCGCTCATTGTATTTAAAATCTTTTCTAGATCATTTAGAGAAGAAACACTTTGAATTATTAGTTTATCTCTTCTTTCTATTTTAGATATCTTTAGTTTTGTCTTTTCTATTAAAACAGACTTTAAGAATTGGTTTAATTCAGTCTCATTCTTAAAATTCTCTAAAACAGTTTCTCTAAAGTTTTCTCTGAAATATTCTGTTGCTTTGTTTGGTTGTTCTATAACCAAATCTTCAAAATCTTTTCTAATTTCTTTAAGTTCTGCAAAATCTTCTTGTTTTTCAAATTTCTCCAATTTTTTAGCAACATTTTCTGGGTCTTTATCAAAGTATTTAAATTTTACTAGCTTATTCTTTTCATTAAATATGAACAATCCAACAGGATTTACAGCAAGATAATGCATAAATTTATTTATTATATATAAGAATAAAAGGTTACGGTAAAATGGGAAGAATAAGAGGAAAATGGATAAAGAGTATTGCTGCGAAATTGGTAGACCAGTATCCAGAAAAGTTTAGTAAGAATTTTAAGAATAATAAAGAGATTCTGGAAGAAATGGGATTAATTGATGATAAGGTTGTAAGAAATAAAATTGCAGGCTACATTATTAGTATTCTAGAAAAAAGAGTAAAATAACTCTTAATAAAAGTTTTATTTGAGAAAAACAGATAATATTCATGAAAAAATGGATTTTTTTATTGTTCCTAATAATGTTTCTTACTATTATTGATGTTAGTTTTGCTATACCAAATCCCGCCGCTGTTTACTGTAAGGAACTGGGCTATGATTATAAGATAGTTAAAACAGAACAAGGAGAAAGAGGAATTTGTATATTTCCAGACAAAGAATGTGAAGAATGGGAATTTTTTAAGGGAATATGTGGAAAAGAATATTCTTACTGTGCAAAGCACGGATATGATATAAAAACTGAAACTGATGGTAAAAACCCATATTCTCCTGAATATGCAGTTTGTATCTATAGAGGAAAAAAGATTGGTTCTGTTAATAATTTAATGAAGTTAAGTGAAACATTAAAAGAATCTGAATTAATAATTGAAGAAGAAACTACGGTCTCCAAAGAAGAATCAGTTAAAGAAGAATCAGCTAGTATAGCTATAAGTGAAGCAACAACTGAGCTTCCATCTACATTTGACTGGAGAAATAAAGATGGGCAGAATTGGATGACTTCTGTTAAAAATCAAGGTAGTTGTGGAAGTTGCTGGGCCTTTGCTGATATTGGTGGTGTTGAAGCACAGTATAACATAGCAAACAATAATCCTGATATAGACCTAAATTTGTCTGAACAAGACCTTGTTTCTTGTTGTAGTGTTTGTGGTAGTTGTAGTGGTGGATATCTAGAATATGGTTTGGATTACATCCAATATACTGGTGTGATAGATGAAGACTGCTTTCCTTATTCGGCTACCAACGAGCTCTGTTCAAATAGATGTTCAGATTGGGAAAACAGATTAACAAAAATATGTGATTGGAAACAAACACCCACAAACGAACCTGAAGATATTAAATACTATCTTACAACAGTTGGACCAATTATATCAGCTATGTGGTATGACATGGGTGGTTATTTTGATGAAAATGGAATTTTTAGATGTAATGGTAATTGGGGTGTAAATCACGGAATTGTTATAGTAGGATATAATGATACAGGCGGCTATTGGATATTAAAAAACAGTTGGGGGATAGGTTGGGGTGGAACATCACCAGAACCAGAACCTTATGATGGTTATTTTTTTGTTGGATATGATACTTGCAGTATTGCAAATGGAGGTGGATATTATAATTCTTATCCAATTAAGTTTTATGCCATTATTGATGAAATAGCACCATCTTCGGTAACAGATCTAACATTTATAAATTCAACAGGAATTACTGCTACTTTAGAATGGACTGCTACTGGTAATGATGGCTTGGTAGGAAGTCCATATCACTATAAGATAGCATTCTCAACAGAACCTATTTCAGAATCAAATTATGATTCTGTACAAAAACAATGGTTTTATAATTCTGAACCTGCAGGAACAAAGATAAATGCTTCAGTAAAAGGTCTCTTCCCTGAAACTACTTATTATTTTGCTGTAAAAGCTTATGATAAATGTGAAAACCCTTCTGATATTTCAAATGTTATTTCTGGGACCACAGGAACACCGATTATATTGTTTGAGGATGATATAGAAAGTGGTAACAAAGGTTGGAATAGAAGTTGGACAATTAGATCGAATAAAACATGGGGAGAGGACGATCCTGTATTGTGGCATATAACTGAACATAGATCAACAAGTCCAACTCATTCATGGTATTATGGAATAGAAGAACAATGGAACTATAATACTGGAACAACTAATAATGGCTCTTTAGTATCACCTATTATTGATATAACAGATTATACTGATGTTTATTTGATTCTTAAATATTCTGCTGATTTAGAACCTCAAGGAGGAGGTCATTGGGGTGACTATTTCAGTGGAAGTCTTTGGATAGATGATTTAAATTGGGGTATGGGTTTGATTTCCTTTAATAATAAATCAACAAATGGTGAATTCATTAAAAAAATGTTTTATTTAGACCATTGGGGAAAAGGCCTTCAAATAACTTTTGATTTCGAAAGTGTGGACGAGTTATACAACGATTATGAGGGGATTTATTTAGATGATATTCAAATAATTGCTGATGGTTACAAACCAATTGCAGACGCAAACGGTCCTTATATAAATGAAAGTGGAGACACTATAACTTTTGATGGTTCTGCTTCTTATGATCCAGATGGAGATCATTTAGATTATTCTTGGGATTTTGGAGATGGTTCATACGGATATGAAAAAATAATGACACATACTTATAGCAGTCCTGGTGTTTATAATGTTTCTCTTTTTGTTGTTGAATGGAATGCACAATCAGAATATAGTAATACAACTGCTACTGTGAATGTTGATAGTGACGGGGATGAAGTTTGGTATAACGAAGACAACTGCATCTTAATCTACAACCCAGACCAGAGAGACATTAACAACGACGGCTACGGCAACATCTGCGATCCTGATATAGACGACGATGGGACTGTTGATTACGACGATTACATAATCTTAGCTGGTGCCTACATCTCTACTATTGGAGATACAAACTATGATGAGCGAGCAGACTTCGACAACGACGACAGTATTGATTACGACGACTACATTATCCTTGCAGGTGCTTATGGTTCTGCTCCAGGTCCATCCTACGGTTCTAATTCTGACAGCGATGGTTGGATTGATGAAATGGATAATTGTTGGTTTGTTTCAAATCCAGATCAGATAGATACTGATGATAACTGTCTTGAACCACCTTACACGAGTGATCCCGAATGTGGGGATGCTTGTACCCCAGAATCGAGTAGTAAGTCAGAAGATAAAATAAAAAAAGAGAAAAGACCAAAAGCATACTTTACATTACCGTATTTGTTAGGAATTACAATTCCATCTTTTATTTTTATAGTTATAGCTTTAATTGAGATTTTTGTTTTAGGATTGATAATTAGAAAATTTCATGTCACTTCTAAGAAGAGAAAATAATTTCAATTTTTAATCCCAAATTCATATTTCTTATTCTCAAATTTAAATTCAGATTTATTACCTTCAATTTTACCAAATATTATTTCACTTCCTGTAATTCCTTCTATAATATCCTTTGATTTTTTAAACAGTTCTTCTTCAGGAAGATACAAAGTAACTTTATCTTTTATTTTTAATCCTAATTTCTTTCTAAATGCTTGAACATTTCTTGTAAGTTCACTTAACAACCATTCATCTTTTAATTCTTGAGTAATTTCTGTATCCAAAATAACTTCTAATTCTTTTTCTGAAGCTTCAAATTTAACTTCTTTAACATTGGCCATTTTTTTAACAATATCTTCTAATCTTTTTACTTTCTTTTTACTCTTAACTGTCAAACTTTTTAATGGATACTTTAATTTTATTCCCTTTTCATGTCTTGTAGCATTAGACAATTCAACTATCTTTTTAACAATGTCCATTTCTTCTTCCAATTTTTTATCTATTAATTTCTTTTCTATTTTTGGCCAATCAGAGAAATGTATGCTCCCTTCTTTTTCAAAACTTTTGAAAAAATCTTGGTACAAATCCTCTGTAATAAATGGTATAAATACTGATAAAAGTTTCAGTGTATCAAGGATTACAGTATAAAATGTATAAAGCATAGATTGTTTGTTTTTAGATTTTATACCAGGTTTTATATCTTCTCTTATTATGTGTCCATACCATCTTGACAAATCATTTAAAAAGAATTCCTCTAGTTTATTAGATGCTAAATGTGGTTTTAACTCATCTAAATCTTTTGTAACTTCTTGTTTTAAAGTTTGAACTCTAGACAATAACCATTTGCTAGATATGTCAATTTTTTTCGGTTTTGTTAGTTTGAAACCATTTGCTTCACAATATGTTTGTAAAAATTTAACTGTATTAAACAAAATATTTAAAATTCTTCTAACCTCTTTTGCAGGAGTATAACCAAAAGGCATTGGTTGTCCTGGATTTTGCTTACAATACATCCATCTCATCACATCTGCTCCCATTTTTTCCAAAGCCTCGTCTGCCCAAATAACATTTCCAGTACTTTTATGCATTTCCTTAAATTTTTCATCCAAAACCATTCCATGAGCTAGAACAGATTTGTAAGGAGTTTTATTTTTTAATGTAACAGAAACAAACAAAGTTGCATAAAACCAAAGTCTAACTTGCTCATGCATTTCTGTTATAAAGTCTGCAGGGAACCATTTTTTCCAATATCTCTTATCATCAAAATAATTAAGAGTTGAAAAGAAAACAACTCCAGCATCTAACCAACAATCTCCTGTTTCCTCAATTCTTTTCATTTCTTTTCCACATTTTTTACATTTAAGAATAATATTGTCAATCCATGGTCTATGCAATTCTTTTAATTGATTAAAACCTTTAACAGCTTTTTTCTTTAACTCTTTTTTACTTCCTATAATTTCTAATCCTCCACAGTCGCATACCCAAAAGGGTAAAGGCAAACCATAGTATCTTTTTCTAGAAATGTTCCAGTCTTTTAAATTCCTAAGCCAATCCAACATGCTTTTTTTAGTCCATTCTGGATAAAAAATAACTTTTTCAATTTCTTTAATTAAATTTGGTTTTATTTCTTCAGAAGCTATGAACCATTCTTCTCCGGTTCTGTAAATTAATTCTTCATCACATCTCCAACAACAAGGATAACTGTGAGTTAAAGTAGTTTCTTTGTATAAAATATTCCTTTCTCTAAGCTTTTCTAAAACCAATTCACTGGCCTCTTTTGCTCCTTTCCCTTTAAGCCAACCAGCATCTTCAGTAAATTTACCATCTTCATCTATTGGAGATAAAATAGGAAGTTTATATTCCAAACCTAATTGATAGTCTTCTGGTCCATGTCCAGGAGCAATATGAACTAATCCAGTTCCTTCTTCTAGACTTACAAATTCTTCAGAAAGAATAATCTTTCCACTTATATTCCATTGAATAGGCAACAGGTCTTTCATTGGATTATCGTATTGCAATTCAACTAATTCTCTTCCATAAAATGTTTCTAATATTCTATAATTTTTGTCAGGAAATATAGATTTTAAAAGATTTTTTCCAAGTATGAATTTCTCATCATTAACTTTTACTTTAACATATTCTTCATTAGGATTTGCAGCAACAGCAACATTGGAAACTAATGTCCAAGGAGTTGTTGTGTATATCAATAGATACTCATCTTCTCTATCTTTTATTTGAAACTTAACATAAATAGCTGGATGTGTTTTTTCTTTGTAACCACTTGATACTTCGTGACTTGAAAGACTTGTGCCACATCTTGGGCACCAAGGTAGAACTTTCATTCCTTTATATAACCAGCCTTTTTCATGACATTTCTTTAGAAAATACCAGACATATTCTATGTTTGTGTCTGACAATGTTAGATATGGATTGTCCCAATCCATCCACATTCCAAGTTTCTTTGACAAATTTATCCAAATCTTAACATAATTAAGAACATTTTCCACACACTTTTCAGTAAATTTACCAATACCGTATTTTTCTATGTCTTTCTTTGTTTTAAAACCAAGCTCTTTTTCAACCCCAACCTCAACCCATAATCCTTGACAATCAAATCCAGGCTGTTTTCTTGTATCAAATCCTTGCATTGTTTTTAATCTTAGAAAAAGATCTTTGTAAGTTCTTCCCCAAGCATGATGAACTCCCATTGGATTATTGGCTGTTGGAGGACCGTCCATGAACGAGAAGGTCTTATTACCTTTTCTTAGGTCCAAAGATTTTTCTACTAGTTTTTCATCTTCCCACAGCTTCAATATCTTTTTCTCTATTTCTTGAGGATTATAAGTAGCCATTTAAATGCACCTTTCGATAGAAATAATAGATAAACACCTTTAAATAAATCTTTAGAATAGGATTTGTAGTTCACCGGTCATACCAACCCATTATTTATTTTAAAATAAAATATTTATAATTGTTGGTAATTATGATAGAAGAGGTTTTTGTAAGTTTGATTATAATATTTTCAATCTCTTTTGTAGCTTTGCTTTGGAGAGATGTTGTGCTATTAACGGCTGCTCTTCTAATACTAGCTATTTTTTCTTTAAGACATTTTCATAAAAAGAATGATGTTATTATTTTTTTCAT
The DNA here is from genome assembly GCA_964347265.1 of uncultured archaeon. Classification (GTDB taxonomy): domain Archaea; phylum Aenigmatarchaeota; class Aenigmatarchaeia; order Aenigmatarchaeales; family Aenigmatarchaeaceae; genus CS1-C013. The sequence goes on from CAYFXV010000010.1 coordinate 17,753, forward strand.
GGGTGCTATAACAGGAGCTAGTGCTGAATTGGTTTGTATTTATTTTGGAGCTTGGAAATATACAAATCCAACATACTTAATTCCTTTATGGTTGCCGGTTTTATGGGGTATTGCAGCAATAGTTATAAGAAGGTTTGCTGTGGAAATAGATAAGAGAATTAAGTGAAAATATGACTGAATGCAAAATTTGTGGTTCTAAAAAAGCTAATAGAAAGGCTAAGATAGAAGGCGCAATTTTAACAGTTTGTGAAGAATGTGTTAGATTTGGTCAAGAGGTAAAACCACCTGAAGTAAAAACAGTAAAAAAATATGTACCTAAAATAGAAGAACCTAGAGAAATTTTAAAACCAAATTTTAATGAAATAATAAGAAATTCTAGAGAGAAGATGAAATTAAAACAAGAAGATTTAGCTAAAAAAATAAATGAAAAATCATCAACAATAAAAAGAATAGAAGAAGGATGGGAACCACCATCAAAATTAATAAGGAAGTTAGAAAAATTCTTTAATATTAAGCTAACCGAAAAGCCAGAAGAAAAAACATTAAAAACAAAAGCAGACAAAAAGAAATTAACTATTGGTGATATAATTGAAATTCGTTAGATCTCATGTGATAATATCAGGTGATGTTCAAGGAGTGAGTTTTAGGTATTATACTAAACAAAAAGCTATTTCTTTAGGAATAAAAGGATGGATTAGAAATCTGCCTTCAGGAGAAGTTGAAGCTGTTTTTGAAGGTTATGAGGATAGGATTAAAGAAATGGTAGAATGGTGTAAAAAAGGGCCTTGGTTAGCTAAAGTTAATAATGTTAAAGTAGAGTTTAGCAATTATAAAGGAGAATTTGAGAATTTTGAAACAAGATGATCTTGAGGATGATTTTTAATATGGCCGCTTTTATCAAATTCAAATCTATCTGATAAAATTCTTCTTTCTTCCAAATATACTATTTCAGTGATTCCTAACATTTTATCAACCACACTTAAATTATTTGGGGTCTCTATTTCAATTTTTTCTTGAGTTCTTGCAACAATATGATAATCATTACTATGATGAATTTTATAAGCTTCTGTAACATTTTCAATTGTACTTAAGTGTTCAATAACACTATTCCATTTCCCTGTTGTAAGAATTAAACAAATAGATTCTTCACTTCCACCTTCTTTCTTAAATCTACTATAACCATATCCTGTAGGAATAGTTAAAATGGGTAATTTTACATTTACATCTTGTCTTAGATTTTTAACAATTTCATTTTCATCACCCTCTTCTCCATCGAATACTGCCCCAACATTATGCTTCCCAGAAAAAGTAAGCTTTAATGGTTGCATCGGATAAAAACTTTTTGTTTCTCCTAAAAGGAATGCTTCTTTTAAATCATAATTAACCATTTTTGTTACCAAACTAACTAAAACATCCATTTCATTTTCTTTGTATGTATTGATAAAAAAGTAAATATTTACCATTTTCTTCACTTTATAACAATAATTTCCCACATAGCTTTAAATATCCCTTCTTAGTAACTACTAATAGGTGAAACATATGGGTGGACGAGTTCACATACAAAATAAAGAAAGATTTTGCTAGTTCTAATTCTCTTAGTTTTACTGCTATTCTAGATGATAGAGGAAGAGTTGTAATACCAGCCAGAATTAGGAATAAGTTTAATCTTAAATTCAATTCTCTTGTTCTTTTAGAATTCAAGAAAAGAATCAATGGTCGCGATAGCGTAACGTGTAGCGTATCAGCCCGTGGAGCTGAAGATGCGGGTTCAAATCCCGCTCGCGACCTTAAAAGAGGTGAAAAATATGAAAGGTGAAGTAGTTCACTTATCAAAACTTTTGTGAAAAGTTTAGAAAACCCCTAGTTAATTTATATAAAGAAGTTTGGAAAGAGCCTCCATGGAATGAGACATTCTGGATAGATGAAGTGATTAATGAAGATATTGATTATGCACTTAGACAAAAAGATTTCATAGGAAAACTAGCAACCAATTTAGATAGTGTTATAGGATTTACATGGGGATATTGTTTGCCAAAAGAAAAGTTCCAATTTCTTAGGAATTTAGAATCTTTGTACATAGATGAATTAGCAGTAGAAAAGAGTTTTAGAAGGAGAGGAGCAGGAACTAAACTTACAAATATGTTGATTAAAGATGCGAAAAAACTAGGCTACGAAACAGTTACACTAAGAACAGATGTTAATGGAGTAGCATATCTATTTTATTTAAATTTAGGATTTAAAGATATGAAAATTAGAGATCCACAATATCCAGAAAGAACTTATTTATTAAAAACCATAAAGTGATATTATGAACGAAATAGAATTAACCCAAGAATTAGTAAGAATAAATTCAGAAAACCCACCAGGAAATGAGAAAAAGATAGCCAAATATATAAAGGATTTTTTAGAAGATTTGAAAGTTCAAGCAGAATTAATAGAATTCGAAAAGAACAGGGTTAATTTAATAAGTTCTATTGGAAAAGGAAAAGGATTAATGTTAAATGGTCATATGGATACTGTTCCAGCAGGAGATGTGAGTAAATGGAAATATGATCCTTTTGAAGGAAGAATTGTTAAAGGAAAGATATATGGCAGAGGATCAACTGATATGAAAGGAGGTGTGGCAGCAATTCTAATTGCAGCAAAAAATCTCCTAAAAGAAAAATTCAAGAGAAAATTATTATTAGCATTTGTTGCTGATGAAGAAGTTGCAATGAAAGGCTCAGATTATTTGATTAAAAA
>CAYFXV010000011.1:0-20026 GCA_964347265.1 uncultured archaeon
GTAAAAAACCAAGACATTTTACAGAAACAATATTTTATTGAGAATAGCATAAATTTTATAAACATTATAGTTCTATAAATTAAGTGATAACATGCCTGAAGAAAAAATATTCAACATTCCTTTAAGAGATGCTTTTGAAAGACCAAGAACTAGAAGAGCTAAAATCGCTACTAATATTGTTAAAAATTTCTTAGTCAGGCATATGAAGTCTGAAAAGATTAAGATAGGAAATTCTATTAATCAAGAAATCTGGAAAAGAGGAATTCAAAAACCTCCTAGAAAAATAAGGATTCATGCTCTAAAAGAGGAAGATATAGTTTATGCTGAACTGTTAGGTGTGGAAATAAAAACTCCTTCTAAAGAAGAATTAAAGAAAAAAGAGGAAAAGAAGAAAGAAAAGAAAGAAAAGATAAAAGAAGAAAGAAAAGAAAGAAGAAAGAGAACAATACAAGAGGAAATAGAAGAAGAAGTTAAAGGTAAACCAAAAGAAATACCTGAAGAAAAGAAAGAAGAAAAGCCTAAAGAAGAACCTAAGAAAGAAGAGAAAAAGGAATAAAAATGGCAGAACAGAAAAGATTTAGAATACATAGTGTAAGTTGTAAAAATGGAGATTTGATTCTGACTGTGGATGACCCAAGTGATTATTTTTGTGATATAACAGTTTCACCTAAACAAATGGGAAAATTAAAGGAAAAATATGGAGTTAGATGGGATGGAACAGAAGAAAGTGTCAAAGATTTAAAAGGGAAAATAATAGAATACAGAATAGAAAACAGAGAAATTGTAATAATTTAAATACTTCTTTTTCTAAATTCAACTCATGCCTTTCAAATTTTTAAAAGCAAAATTCAATGGAGATCCAAATATAGGTTTGTATGGTTTTGCTACTGATGATTATTGTTTATTAGGATTAGAATCAAACAAGAAAATTCTAAAACAAATAAAGAAAATTCTAAAAACCGATATTAAATTTTCAACAATAGCAGGAACAGAATTGTCTGGTATATTCATAGCAGGAAATAAAAACGGGATTATTTTACCTAAAATAATAGAAAAATATGAATTAAAAAATCTTAAAAAATTATTTGATTTAAACTTCGAGATAATCAAATCAAGACAAACAGCTTTAGGAAATCTAATCTTATGCAATGATAATGGCTGTTTGATATCAGAAAAATTAAAAAGATTCAAGAAAAAAATATCAGATGTTTTAGATTGTGAAGTACAGACAGGAACAATTGCAAATTTAGACATAGTTGGATCAGCTGCTACTACAAATAATATAGGATGTTTATGCCATAGAGAGGCCGCAGAAGAAGAAATGGTAAAGATAGAAGAATTATTAAAAGTTAAAGTTGATGTAGGAACTGTTGGTTATGGTAGTCCTTTTATAAAGTCAGGAATAATTGTTAATAGTAAAGGAATTGTATTTTCAGAACTTTCAACAGGTCCTGAGATAGGAAGGTTCGAAGAGGTATTTTCATGAAGAAAAAGGAAGACTTACAAAAAAAATTAATAGAATTCCAAATTTTAGATGCAAACTTTAAAATGCTTCAAGAAAGAGCAGAGATTCTCAATAAGAAATTAGAAGAATTTCAAAAGACCGGAGTTGCAATAGAAGAGTTACAAATCACAAAACCAGACAAAGCCTTAATTCCTTTAGGTAGTGGAAATTTCATTTACGGGAAAATAGAAAACTGTGATGATATAATTGTTGGTGTAGGAAGTGGAATTGCTATTAAAAAGAAAAGAGAAAAAGCTCTAGAAGTTTTAGATAGTAGAATTAAAGAAATTGAAAAAAATTTAAATGATGTGTTAAAGCAAAGTTCAGCTTTTGTTATTCAATTGGAAAAAGTTCAACAAGAAATAGAAAGACTTCAAAAGTGATCTAATGTTTGGATTTTTGAAAAAGAAGTTAAAAGAAGGAATAGAAAAAATTTCTAAAAGAGTATCTAAAAAAGAAGAGGAGAGAGTAGAAGAAGCTGTTGAAGAAATAAAGAGAGAAGAAAAATACATAGAAGAATCTAAAAAAGAACTTGTAGAAGAAGTTGAAAAAGAAATTGAAGAAGTACCTGAAGTTGAAGAAAAACCAGAAGAAATTGTTGAAGAAAAGGTAGAAGAGGTTGTAGAAGAGAAGCCAGAAGTCATTGAAGAGAAAATCGAGGAAGTAAAACCTGAAGTTGTTGAAGAATTAAAACCCGAAGTAGAAGTAGAAGTTGAGAAAAAACCTGGAGTTATTGAAAGAATCAAAAAGAAAATAAAACCAGTAAAAGAAAAACCACCTGAAAAAAAGCCTAAAAAAAGAAGTATCTTAGATAAAATAAAGAGAAGAATAACTGAAAAGAAATTGACTGAAGATGATGTAAAAGATCTTTTATACGAATTAGAAGTTAGCTTAATAAGCTCTGACGTGGCTGTTGAAGTTGCTGAAAAAATTTGTAAAGATTTAAAAAATAATTTGGTAGGTAAATTCATTAAAAGAAAAGAAATAGAGAAAATTATTAAAGAATCTTTTAGAAAATCAATTCTTGAAATCTTGGATGTTGAGACCTTTGATTTATTAGAAAAAATAAAGACTAAAAAACCATTTCTCATTGTTTTCCTTGGATTTAATGGTTCTGGTAAGACAACTACAATTGCAAGAATAGGACATCTTTTACAAAAAAATAATATTAAATCTGTTTTTGCTGCTGGAGATTCTTGGAGAGCAGCTGCGATTGAGCAAATAGAAGAGCATGGTAAAAATCTTGGAATAAATGTTATTAAACATAAGTATGGAGCAGATCCAGCTGCTGTTGTTTTTGATGCTTTTAAACATGCTCAATCAAAAGATATAGATGTTGTTCTAGCAGACACTGCAGGAAGAACACATGCAAATGTAAATCTTATGGAAGAATTAAAGAAAATAGTTAGAGTTAATAAGCCTGATCTAAAAATTCTTGTTTTAGATGCTTTAACTGGAAATGATATTTATGATCAATGTAAAACTTTCAATGATGCAGTTGGGGTTGATGCTCTAATATTAACAAAGGTAGATGTTTATGAAAAAGGCGGAGCTGCTCTTTCTGCCTCTCATACAATAAATAAACCTATTTTATATTTGGGAGTAGGTCAAGGTTATGAAGATTTGGATAAATTTAGCCCTAATAAAATTGTAGAGAAGTTGTTGGAGTAAATTTAAATTAATCCTTTTAATTCTGCCTTTTGGCGTCTTTCTTTTTCTTTTAAAAGAGGTAAGATTTTTTTAATATTCGCTATAAATTCTTTCCCCTCTTCCGTAAAGACATGAGTTCTTGGGATGTTATCTCCATAGCATCCAGAAACTGTAATTGAAGCTTCATAGTGTGGTTTTTCATCTGCCATTTAATCACTTTTTCAACAGAAATTAATTATTAATTCGTAATATTAAAGATTTCGTTTTATTAACTCATTTATCTGGGTATAAATATTTAGTTCAAATTATAAGGATTTAGAAGAGTCGATTCTTTAATAATACTGTTGAGAAACTATTAGAATGATTAAAATAATCTACTTGAGACTAATTTTCTTATTTTAGGATCAGTTCTAAAGGAGAGAGGAGTGATAGGTACAATAGTTTCTGTTATTTCTTGAGTTTCTTTAGAAACTGGAATATCTCCTTGTGAGAGATATGTTCTTAAACTCCTTATATCTGCTTTAATTTTTTGAGGGCCAGATCTTTTTATCGAATCTATTTCCAATCCTCCTACAACACTCTTAACACCCCATGAGTATTCTCCTCCATTGTTTTCAAGATGTTCTCCGATTCTGGTTACAAGAGTAATTCCAATAGGGCAAACGCTTCCTGGGGGATATTCTAAATTCTCATACATTCTATTTTCTTTAGCACATTTTCCACAATAACTATCACATATTTTTTCTGCAGTAAATGTATGAGCTACCATTCTTTTTCTTTCGTCTTGTATAATTGGCATTTTAACACCAAAAAATTATTAATAATACAAGAATTTAAGCTTTTCGTTTTATTAACTCGATTATCTGGGTATTATTATTCCATCCAAGTCTTCATAGTTTCCTTCTAAGTATGCTTTAGCTGTTAAAGCACATAATAGAGCATCATATTCATCTTTGTTCTTTCTTGGCTCTTTAGACAGACCAAGTATTTTTTCTGATGCACTTGAAAAAACTTCTATAACTCTATAACCTCTTTCTCTCAAAACTTTAACTAATTTAGAAGCTCTTAATGCTAATATCCTCATTGTTGGTAATAAAGGAGATAATGGTCTGAAACCCTTTCTTAATAATTTTTCCTCACATGGCCTCCAAGCTCCAAATCTGGGCAACCAGAACGGAGCATCTATTGCAATACAATCAGGTTTTATTATTTCTATTTCGTTTAATATATCCTCGTCTTTAAATAACAACCCAGTTTCTGCTTTAGAATCTATTAATGAGCAAAAACCTGTTGGATTTTCAGACTTTCCAGCTAGGTCCACACCAACAACCTTCATATTAAATATTTAAAAACCATAAAATTAAACTGTTATCTATGTTAGAAAAACTAAGCTCAGGCCTAAAAGAGGCTTTGAGGAAAATAACTAAAGCTGGCTATATTGATAAAAAGGTTTTAGATGAATTAGCCAAAGATATTCATAGAACTCTTTTGGCAGGAGATGTTGACATTATATTGGCTGAGAAATTAACCAAAACAATAGAGGAAAGAGCATTGAAAGAAAAACCACCAAAAGGATTAACACCTAAAGAACATGTTATAAAAATAGTTTATGAAGAATTGGTAAAATTTGTTGGAAAAAAATCAGAAATAATGATGAAACCAGGAAAAATAATGTTTATTGGTTTATACGGTTCTGGTAAGACCACAAGCATAGGAAAAATATCTAAATATTATCAAAAAAGAGGTTTAAGACCAGCTTTAATAGGATGTGATATTCATAGACCAGCTGCAATGGATCAGTTATCACAACTAGCTTCTCAAATTAATGTTCCTTGTTATTCTCCCAAAGGTATAAAAGATCCTAATGAGATTTTAAAAACAGGTCTTGAAAAATTCAAAAAATACGATATAATAATAATTGATGCTTCAGGAAGAAGCGCCCTGGATAAAGATTTAGCAGAAGAATTAAAGAAATTAGCAGAGTTTGCAAAACCAGATGAAGTTTTATTAACAATACCAGCAGATTTAGGACAAGCCGCAGGAGAGCAAGCACAAGGTTTTAAAGAATTAGTAGGAATAACAGGAATATTTCTAACAAAAATGGATGGAACAGCAAGAGGTGGAGGTGCTATTACTTCTTGTGCAATTACAGGAGCACCAATAAAATTCATTGGAACAGGAGAAAAAATTGATGCAATAGAAGTTTTTGATCCAGATAGATTCATTTCTAGGTTAATTGGTTTCGGAGACATTCAAGGTTTAATAGAAAAAGCAAAAGAAGCTGATATTAAAAAAGAAACTGTTGAGAAAATTGCTTCAGGAAAATTCACAATGAACGAATTCTTTGAACAATTAAAATCAATGCAAAAAATGGGTTCTTTGAAATCTGTTATGGGAATGGTGCCAGGACTTCCAGCGAAATTACCTAAAGATGTTGATCTTTCTAAACAAGAAGGTAAAATGAAGAAATGGTCTTACATGATACAATCAATGACCAAAGAAGAAAAGGAAGATCCACAAATAATTGATGCTTCAAGAGTTAAGAGAATAGCAAAAGGTTCTGGAACAACTGAGGCTGAAGTAAGAGAATTATTAAAAAGTTATAATCAAATGAAAAAAATGCTAAAAATGTTTTCTGGAAAAAGAGGAATGATGTCAAAACTTGCCAAGAAGTTTAAAGGTTTTAAATTATGAGAACCTTTGTTCTCTTTATAAGGGAATCTTATGATTGATAATATTATAAAAATTTTAGATAAAAATTTATGTGATCATTGTCTGGGTAGACAATTCAGTCAATTGCTTTCAGGATACAAAAACAAGGAAAAAGGTAAAATTATCAGAACCTTTATAGCAATTATGATTGATGGAAAACTAGTAGATTATTCTAAAATAAATCCAAACAATTTTTATGGTTCTAAATTCAGGCAAAACAAGGAATTTGCTAAAAATCTAAAAAAGGAAAAATGTTGGCTCTGTAACAATCTTTTCAATAAATTAGATTCATTAGCAAAAAAAGCTGAAAGAAAGCTTAAAAAATTGGAGTTTAACAATTTTTTAGTTGGTTCAAAAATTTCTTCAGAAATTTTTGCAAAAGAGGAAAAAATATGGGAAATAATAGGAATAGAATTTGTAGAATCAGTAAAGGCTGAAATCAATAGAGAATTAGGAAAAAAATTAGGCTTTTTAATTAAAAAACCAGTTAATTTTAAAAATCCAGAAATTGTAGTTTTGGCAGATTTCAAGAAAAATGATGTTGAAATCCAGATAAATTCTTTGTACGTTTTTGGATACTATAAAAAATTAAAAAGAGGAATTCCTCAGTGTAAGTGGGGGACACCTAAAAAATATAAAACTTCTGTTCAAGAAATAATTGCAAAACCAATAATTAAAGCTACAAAAGGAACAAATAATAAGTTTTCAGGTTCAGGAAGAGAGGATATAGATGCAAGATGCTTAGATTGGAGACCTTTTGTAATAGAAATATTAAAACCTAAAAAGAGAGGTATTAATCTGAAAAAAATTGAAAAACAGATTAACAAAAACAAAAAAGTTAAAGTAAAAGAATTGAAATTTTGTGAAAAATATATTGTTAAAAAAATAAAAGCTGAAACTGGAGATAAGATATATAAGATTTTAGTTAAATTTGATAAACCAGTAAAAAAGAAAGAATTAAAAAAATTAAAGAATCTAGCTGGAATCATTTCTCAAAGAACTCCTGTTAGGGTTGCTCATAGAAGAGCAGATAAAATAAGGAAAAGAAGTGTTAAATCAATAAAATATAAACAAATCAATAAAAAAACAATTGAACTCAAAATAGGAGCTTCTTCCGGTTTATACATAAAAGAACTGGTTACTGGAGATAATGGAAGAACTAAACCTTCTGTTGCTGAAATATTAAATGTTAAAGCAAGTCCAAAAGATTTAGATGTTATAAAAATTGAGGTACCAAAAGACTTATAAAATTTTAATTCTAATTGAGGTTATGGAAGATTCTGAAATAAAAAAAGCTATTAATAGAATAGAAAAAAACATTGATGTTAAAGAAACTGGTTCTAAAGTTAAAAAACACACAAGACCTCCTTGGGATGAGTACTTTATGCAAATAACAGAATTAGTTGCTAAACGTTCTACTTGTTTAAGGAGAAGCACAGCTTCTCTATTAGTAAAAAATAGACAAATATTGGCTACAGGTTATAATGGACCTCCTAAAGGAGTTCCCCATTGCGGTGAAAAGGGAGGTTGTCTTAGAGAAAAATTAGGAGTACCCTCGGGTCAAAGACAAGAATTGTGTAGAGCTGCTCATGGAGAAAGTAATTGTATTGCTCAAGCAGCTGCTCATGGTGTTAAAACAGAAGGAGCAACTCTTTATTCTCTTACATTTCCTTGTGTTTTTTGCATAAAGATGTTGATAAATGCAGGAATTAAAAAAATAGTTTTTAAAGATGATTATGGAAGTACAGAAGATTATAAACTTGCAAGAGAATTAGTAGAAGAAGCTGGCATCGAGGTAGTAAGATTTCAACCATCATAGAATTTTTTTCATTAAACCATCTATTTCTTTTTGTAAATTTTCAAGACCTTCTTTATCATTTTTTATTGTAAAATCAATCATTTCTATAACTTTACCCAACCCCAACTCTTCAATATCTCTTTTGTCTCTTTTTCTAAAATCTTCTATACTAGCTGTAGGATCTTCTCTTTTTCTTCTAAAAAATCTTATTTTTTCATCAACATCTATAAAGACAAGATAGAAATTTTCAAAATTTTTCTTAAAAAGATTAACTTCTTCAGCAGATCTAAAACCATCAATAACAACTTTTTCAAAATTTTCAGATTTTATTTTTTCAACAAGTTTTTCAGCCAGAATGTCCCATTTTCCACTTTCTTTTCTTAATTTCTCTCCAAGCTTTGAAAAAATATTTTTCTGTTCTTCATAATTTTTATTTTTCAATAAATTTCTTTTTTCAGCCTCTTCTTTTAGTACATCAGAAAAAACAAGTTTTGTAAATCCATATTTTTTTACTAGATAATCAGCAAATTCACCTTTGCCAGAACTTGCTAAACCAGTAATACCAATAACCAAAAGCATATAAATTTATAAGATTTCAATTAATTAAATTAAACGGTGTTCATATGGTTGTAAAGTCGCATGGTCCAAGAAAGAGGACAAGAGAGAAATTTAGAAGATCAAGAAGGACTCCTATAAATGAATTTTTAAAAAAATTTGAGATAGGAGATAAGGTTGTTATTAATATAAATTCTTCTTCTGTTGGAGGAATGCCATTTAGAAGGTTTCAGGGTTTACCTGGAAAGATTGTTGAATTAAGAGGTAGGGCTTTTTTAGTAGAAATAAAAGATGGTAAAAAAATTAAAACCATAATAGCAAATCCCGAACATTTGAAAAAAATATAACTATTTAATTACCTTATTCTATAGTAAGCGGAGGTCGGATAGTCTGGTCAATTCCGCTGGCTTGAGGAGCCAGTTCCTTAGTGGATACGCAGGTTCAAATCCTGCCCTCCGCACAGCTCATGTTCTTCACCGCTCACTTGGAGGGTGGCATGTTGATAAGCATTTAAAGATTGTTAGCTTAAATTTCATTATGGTTGTTGCACAAGTACATAAAGGCTCTAAGGAGTTCATTACAAAATTATGGAAAGACCCTAAGAAAGGAGAATATATAGCTATTACTCAAGAAGTGATGGAAGTCAGAGGTGAAAAGATAAAGTTTGACTTTCACTTTCTAGGTGAGAGTGGTAAAGAAGAACATTTGGAACTTCTCGGAGAATATCCTAATCTTGGTTCTCCAATGAGTTATGGTCTTTGCAGTAGTAATCCAATAGTTTACAGTGGTAAAAATGCTAAAAAAGATGTGTTAAGAACTTTTTCTAAAGCAGGTCTAAGTTCAGAAGAAATAAAAGAATTAAAATCAAAATTATAATATCTTGATTTTATGAAGGGAAAGATGATTGAAGAAGAAAACCGTAGGTTGTCTTCCTATTCAAATTCTGCCCTTTACACATTTATTTAAATCCTAAATTCCAATAAACTATACAATGAGAGGTTTGATTGTTCCAACTCATTTAGGTATAATTCTTGATGGCAATAGAAGGTGGGCCATTAAACACAAACTAAATCCTTGGGAAGGACATTATTATGGAGCTGAAAAATTTGAAAAGTTTTTAGAATGGTGTACAGAATTTAAAATACCCCAAGTTTCTGCTTATGTTTTATCAACAGAGAATTTAAACAGATCCGAAAAAGAAGTTAAAGAACTACTTAAACTATTTAAAAAGGAATTAGAAAAACTCGAAAGAGAGAAAATGTCTTTTCTAGATAAATATGAAATAAAAATGAGATTTGTAGGAAACTTAACTAGACTACCCTTAGGACTTCGTAGAGTAATGGGAAGAATAATGGATAAAACAGAGAAATATAATAAAAGAGTTTTTAATTTATTAGTTGCATACGGAGGAAAGTTCGAACTAACTGAGGCTGTTAAAAAAATAGCAAAAAAAGCCATGGAAAGGGGAGTAGTAACTGTAACTGAAAAAACAATAAAGAGAAACCTGCTTATAAAAGATGAGGTCGACTTATTAATAAGAACAGGAGGGGAATTCAGAACTTCGAATTTCTTACCTTGGCAGGCAGCATATGCAGAATTAATAGTTTTAAAGAGACTCTGGCCAGATTTTACAAAAAGAGATTTAAAAAAATGTATTATAGAATATAGCAAAAGACAAAGAAGATTTGGTTATTAGCTTTTAAACACTCTATCTTTTGTTTCATCTCCAAATATTTCTTTTTTCTTTGTACCTTCTTTTGGTCTCATTGCAGGAAAAAGTATAACATCTCTTATTGATGGAGAATTTGTAAATAGCATGATTAGTCTATCCATTCCTATTGCTATCCCACATGTCGGTGGCATGCCATGCTCCATTGCTCTTAAAAAATCTTCATCCATGGGATGTGCTTCTTCGTTTCCTTCTTCACTGCGTTTTAATTCTTCTTTAAAACTTTTTCTTAGATAAATAGGATCATTTATTTCTGTATAGTTATTACCAAATTCTAAACCACATGCAACAAACATTTCAAATCTTTCTGTAAAATTAGCATTATCTTTACAAACTTTGGCTAAGGGAGAAACTTCTCTTGGAAAATCATAAATGATAGTAGGTTGAATTAGTTTTGATTCTACAAATTCTTCAAAAATTGCAGCAATGATTTCTCCTTTTCTCGAACCTTCTCTTATTTCTATTTTTTTTCCTTTAACAAATTCTTTCAATTCTTCAACTGTCATCTTTAAAACATCTATTTTTAGATACTCTTTAATGCTTTCAACCATTTTCATTCTTTTCCATGGAACAGAAAGATCTATTTTATGTCCCTGATATTCTATTTTTGTTGTTCCAAGAACATCCTTAGCTGCCTTTTCTACCATCTCTTCTATTCTTTTCATCCCGTCTTTATAGTCTTCATAAGCTGTCATTGCTTCTACAAGTAAACATTCAGGATTGTGAAGTGTGTCTACGCCTTCATTTCTAAAATCAGGTGAAAATTCAAAAACTTTTTCGAAACCACCCACTATTAGTCTTTTCAAATACATTTCATTGGATATTCTTAGATACATTTTTCTGTTTAATGTGTGATGATGAGTGACAAATGGTCTTGCTAGAGCTCCTCCATAAATCGGTTGTAAAATCGGTGTTTCAACTTCTAAGTATCCTCTTTCTTTAAAGTAATTACGAATGCTTTCAATAATCTTACTTCTTATGATAAATGCTTTTTTAACTTCTGGATTCATTAGCAAGTCTAAATATCTTTGTCTATATCTTATTTCAACGTCCTTTAAACCATACCATTGTGATGGCAATGTTCTCAAAGCTTTAGTGAGAAGTTCTAATTTTTTTACTAGAATGCTTAACTCACCTTTTGTTGTTTTTATTATCCCACCTGTAACTCCGATTATGTCTCCAATATTTAATTTTTGAAATAAATTATATTTTTTCTTATCAATGTTATCAATACTAACATAAATCTGAATTTTACCAGATGAATCTTCAATATGAGCAAAACTAAGTTTACCATGTTTTCTTATTGACCTTATTCTCCCAGCTACAGAAATCTTAATATTTTCTATTTTTTCATCAGGTTTAATTTTTGAATATTTTTTGATAATATCATCTATCATATGTGTTCTATCGAATTTTCTTCCAAATGGTTCAAATCCCATTTTTTTAATTTCTTTCAATTCTTTAATTGATTCTCCAATCATTTATCTCACTATATTAACTTTAATTAAAATATTTATACTAAATAATATAAAAAAAGCATATGATAGACCCCTATTTACTATCAGTAATAATATTTTTTTCTTTTTTAGCAGTTCTAATATACAGAGATAGGAAGAACATAGATTTCACTTATATTTTAATGATGAGAAGAACAAAAAGATTTAGAAATATTTTAGACAGAATAGCCAAAAAATCACCCCTATTTTGGAAAGTTATAGGAACAATTGCTTTCTTTATCTGTCTTTTATTTATGGTAGAAGGAATTCGACTTTTGTTAATTACTGACTATTTAGTTTTTACAGGTGTTATAAAAGAGCCAGGTGTATCTATTGCTATTCCCTTTCCTTCTGAACATATGATATCTGGCCCAGGTTTTATTGGAGTACCCTTTTGGTTTTATATAATAATTGTTGCATCAATTTTAATACCTCATGAATCTTTTCACGGAATTGTTGCAAGGGCTGAAAAAGTAAAATTAAAATCTGTAGGTCTTTTTCTTTTTGCAATACTTCCTGGAGCTTTTGTTGAACCTGATGAAAAACAATTTAAAAAGTCTAAATTAATGACAAAACTAAGAATTCTTTCTGTTGGAAGTTTCATTAATATCGTTATAGGACTAACATTAATGTTTCTTATTCAAAACTTACTTTGGGCTCCCAATGTTAATGGTTTATTAATAACAAGTGTAAATGAGACATCTCCTGCAGGTAAGTTAGGTTTAAGCTCTGGAATGGTTTTAGAAAGCATAGATGGTAAAGATATGAATATAGGTTTTTATGATTATTCTTTTTTAGTTTTAATGGTACCAAAATCGAATACAGAAAATATTACAAAGTATATATCACTTGTACTTTTAAGGAGTGTGCTTAGAGAATATGATCCAGGAGACACAGTTAAATTAAAAATTAGTGGAATAAATTATGATTTAAAATTAGGGGAACATCCAGAAGTAGAAGGATATCCCTACATAGGAATAACCTCACAAGCTAATACAAAAAATGTTAACTTCTTCTTAGTCTTGTTCCCTCTTTTATCTATGATATCATTTTTTAATATATTTGTTGGAATCTTTAATATTTTGCCTCTTTATATAACAGATGGCGGTCAAATTGTTAAAGCTATCACAGAAAAATATGCTAAAAAAAGATCAAAACAAATAGAAATAATAATAACATCTATTATATTGTTTATGATACTATATGCTATTGTTGGGCCATATATTAGATTCTAAGGTAGAATCTTTAATTCCTTTATATCGCTATTTCTAGTCAGAAGTTCTCTTATAGCTTTTATATTATTTCCATGCCTTCCTATTATAGCACCTCTATCTTCTTGACTTATGGTTACTACTGCTCTCCCATTTTTTAATTCGATTTTTTTGGCTTTAGAAATCATATTTTTTATAAGTTCTTTACTGTTTTCTGACCATTCAAAAACTTTTATTGGTTTTCCAAGCATTTTTTCCGCAGTTTTTATATTATGTCCATTTTTGCCTATTGTCATTGCAATTTTTCCAGGATTAACAAGAAAATAAATAGTTTCAGAATAAACACAATCTCTAATTTCTGTTCCAGTTATATTTTCAAATGCTGTTATTATACTTATCGTTTCATTATCAAAGTTTCTCATTTTGTTTCACTTAAAATTGCTAAAGTAGCTACTGAAAATGGTTTTCCGCAAACTATACCAAGTTGTTTTGCAGTTCCATCAAAATTTTCTATTTTTAATCCAGTTAACTTAGTATAATGTTCTAAATCTTTTTTAAAATTATCAGGGCAATTATTTGCTATTACAATCATTTTTACTTTTCCTAACTTTAAATATTTTAGTGTTCTCTTGCTACCTAAGATAACTTTATTTTCTTCTATGGCAATCTTTAAATCTTCTAGCATAGAATCATTTTTTACTTTTAACTTTTTTAAACTTATCGTAAATCCAGACTATGGAATTATTTATAGAAATTATTTTTTAGGTTTAAAAACCAGTTTAAACATTCCAGTTCCAACAGGAACAACTTGATTTATTATAACATTTTCTATTATAGAATCAAGTGGATCTGTCTCTGCATTTACAGCAGCATTAATTAAATGCTTTATAGTTTCTTCAAAGTTTGCTCTTGCTAAAACAGAACCTTTCGAACCTGCAACTCCATATCTTCCTATAGCTTTTATTTTACCATCAGCTGTCATAACATCGGCAACAAGCATGATATGTCTTATATCCACGTCTAAACCTCCCTCTTTCATTGTTCCCATACCAAAATTGACTATAGCTTGTCTTGCTGCTTCAATACCAAGAGCTTTGTAGACTTCATGTATATTATTTGAGATTGCTCTTCTTGCATCAACACCAGAAATATCTAAAACTTTAGGAAGATTACTTCCAAGAGTGGTTATAATCCATTCATTTCCTTTTTTAAGTACTCTAACTTCTGAAACGTTTTTAATACCTTTTATATGAGTTTTTAGAACTTTTGTTTTTAATTTTTGTAGTCTTTTTATTGTTATATCTTCTTTTGGTTTTATTAAAATTTTTTCTTTTGTAACTTTGATTTTTAAATCTTTATATAATTCTTTTAAAATTTCAACAACTTTTTTAATTTTTATTTTCCTTTCCTTTATTTCTTTAAAGTCTAGAGGAATTTCAATTCTCATGTTTAATATATCAACAGCAGGTTCTGTTGAAATATCACTTAATTTAGTTTCTTGAATTTCAGCTGCAACCTTATAAGCCTTTTCCATTGTGTTATAATTTTTCTTTAGATAAATACTCATTGTTGGTGTTTTTGGTGTTCTTCTTGCATCAAATATTTCTATTAATCTTGGTAAACCCAATGTTACTCTAATTTCAGAAGCTCCTGCTAAGTGATAAGTACGCATAGTCATCTGTGTTGCTGGTTCTGATATGCTTTGAGCAGCTACAACACCAATCGCTTCCCCAGGTTCATAACAACTATTTTTATATAGTTTAACAATGCAATCTATTGCTTTTTTCTTTTGAGCTTGTGTTAATTTAAATTCTTTAAATGCATTTTTTAAATTTTCTGTAATTTTAGGAGGTAAAACATCTTTTAATTCTTTTAATTTCATTTTTTTCACCTAACTACAGATTGTATTATTGATCTAACATCTAGAGATCCCCATTCTGATTTGGATGGATCAATTCTATCTTCTCCGGGAGTAAATTGTATGATTATGTTTCTATTATCTTTCACAGTATAATCATAGTTAACCTTTAAATCTTGTAACGCATTCATTAACCTTCTTTCCAAATAACCACTGTGTCTTGTTCTTAGAGATTTATCCATTAGAGATTCTCTACCAGATACTGCATCAAAGAAAAATTCAAATGGGTTTAATCCAGATTTAAAACTGTTTCTTGAAAATCCATGTGCTGCTGGAGAGAGATCACTAACAGAAAAATGAGGTAATGTTCTATTTCTATAACCTCTATTTATTCTTTCACCCAATACTCTTGATTGTCCTAGACTTGCAGCAAGTTGCGTTAAATGAGTCATAGATGCTCTTGCTCCAGATTTTGACATGACTGTTGCACAACTTTCTTTTATGTTTTCCTTTATTATTTTTTCTGCATCTTCTGTTGACTTTGATAAGGCTTTCAGTACGTGAGCTTCTAAACTGTCACTCATGTTACTTCCAGGTAAAATAATAATTTTACCTTCTTTATACAAGCTGATTAATCTTTCAGCTTCTTTTTCTGCAGCGTCTATTACTTTTTTCACTTTTGCTAAAATCTCTTCTTTTAAATCAATCTCATCTAATCCAATTGTAAAACCTATTTTATCCAAATATCTAATTCCAATTGAAGATACTCTGTCTATGAACTGATGCGCTGCTTCGGTTCCAAACTCTTTTTCTATAACATCAATAAGTTTTCCATGCTCAGAACTTATTGCTTTTGAATCTATAATACCTCTTTTTAAGACTCCATTTTTTATGACAACATAACCATCATTCGGACAAGTTCCTTTAACACACTTTTCACAACCACAAATTTTTGATTTAAATTCTATGTACAAACCTTTAGGTAAGAGATAGCTAAAAACCTCTTTCCCAGTAAATATTTTTTTCTTAGGCAAATCTACATTAACTCTCACAGCAGACAATAATTTAAAAGCTTCTTCTCTTGTTAAAACAGTATCTTTATGAGTAAGCTTATAGCAACCTGAGATATGATCTTCTTTACAACCTATTATTGGTCCACCAAATCTTGGAGACCTTATGTGTTTTTGAACCTCCATCAACAATTCTGCTTCTGCTCTTGCTTCTTCTGTTTGTGGTACATGCAAATTCATTTCATCACCATCAAAATCTGCGTTATAAGGTGGGCATGTACAAAGATTTATTGTAAAAGTTCTCCAAGGTGTAATTCTAACTCTATGAGCCATTATAGACATTCTATGAAGTGATGGTTGTCTGTTAAACAAAACAATGTCATCATTTTGTAAATGTCTCTCAATAACATAGCCCGGAGTAATTTCTTTAGCTATTTCCTCTTTTGTTTCCTCAGTTACTTTTTTTCTTTTTTCATCTGGTCTTACTACGTAATTAACAGAGGGCCATGCTGGAGCTCTTAATATCAATTCTTTAATATATTCTATGTTATTTTCTGTAACAGTAACAGGTATTGTTAATTCTCTTGCAATAATTTTCGGTATACCAACTTCATTTATACTTATAGATGGGTCAGGAGAGATTACAGTTCTTGCAGAAAAGTTAACTCTTTTTCCTGTTAAGTTATGCCTAAACCTACCTTCTTTTGATTTAAGTCTATCTGATAAAGTTTTTAATGGTCTTCCAGATCTATGTCTTGCTGCTGGAATTCCAGATAAACTATTATTAAAGAAAGTTGCAGCATGATATTGTAAAAGTTCCCATAAATCTCCTATTATAAATTCAGGAGCACCAATTTCTATGTTTTCTCTTAATCTTTGATTTATTCTTATTATATCAACAAGTTTATGAGTTAAATCATCTTCACTTCTCTCTCCAGTTTCTAATGTTATTGATGGTCTCATTGTAACCGGAGGAACAGGTAATATTGTTATTATTAACCATTCTGGTCTCCCACCTTTTATCTTTAATAATTCTAAATCTTCATCAGGTATTTTTTCAAATCTTTCTCTTATTTCTAATGGAGTTAGTTCTATTACTTCTCCCCCTTCCTCTACTTCAAAAAATGTATATGGTTTGTTGAATTTTACTTGTTTTTGTTCCTCTCCACAATGAGGACACTTCTTTATAGTAGTTGTTGTTGATGTTGATACAACTCTTCCACAACTTCCACAAGTCATTTTTAATATCTTATAAATTAATTTTGAATATAGAACATGAATAACAGGTTTTGTTAATTCTATATAACCAAAATGTCCAAAACACGAACCCATACCTTTTCCACAACTCCTACATCTTAATCCAGGGTCTATAACGCCAAGTTTAGGATCCATTACTCCTCCTTCTAACGGAAATCCATCATTATCATATAATTCTGCTCTTGTAATTTCTGTTGATGACATCTCTTTTGTTATTTGGGGAGATAAAAGATAGAATTCTATAGAGTCAATCATTCTTCCACTAATTTTAATTTTAGGGTATATCATCATTGTTTTTAATTCGTCCAGCAATAGTTTGAATGCATAAGACATTTCTATATCAATAACATCACTTTCTTTACAAACTGGACAAACATTTTTTTCTAGTTTTCTATCCCAAATTGCAGCTATACCACATTTTCTACAAAAAGGAACAATAACTCTATCAGAACTAAATCTCTCTTTTAATGTTAAGACAGCACCATGAGCAATTAAACAATCCTTTTCCATTTCTCCAAGTCTCAATCCTCCTTCTTTTGCTTTACCTTCTGTTGGCTGTCTTGTTAATAAAGTAACAGGACCTCTAGATCTTGCTTGAATCTTATTTGCAACCATGTGATCTAATTTTTGATAATAAATAATCCCACTAAATATTTCAAATTCGAATTTTTCTCCAGTTATTCCATTATAGAAAATTTCTTTTCCATCTCTCCTAAATCCTAATTCATGTAAAACATTTCTTATATCATCTTCTTTAGCACCAGTAAATGCAGAAGCATCAATTTTTTTGCCATTTAGAGCAGAAGTTTTTGCAGCTAATATTTCTAAAAGTTGTCCTATGGTTTGTCTGGATGGTATAGAGTGAGGATTCAATATAACATCTGGAATTATACCAGATGCTGTAAATGGCAAATTTTCTTGAGGGCTTATTAAGCCAATAACAGATTTTTGTCCGTGTCTAGAAGCAAACTTGTCACCTAATTCAGGAATCCTTAGATCTCTAACAGAAATTTTAACAATTTTATTTCCATTAGAAGTTTCTGTTAAGAATATTCTATCAACAACACCCTTTTCTCCATGTCTTAAGGATATTGAACTTTCTCTCATGTTAGCAATTCCAGACATTAATTCATTTGCTGACAAGAATCTTAATGGCGATGTTCTTCCTACTAAAACAGAATCACTCTCAACAGCTGTTTCTGGTGACAATACGCCATCCTCTGCTAAGTTAACATAATCTTCTTCACTCCTATATCCTCTGACATCTTTTTCTGGAATTCCAATAATATCTTCTTGGCCTCCCCAGTATCTTTTTTCTTCAGCGGAATAAATTCTATAGAACATTGATCTGAATAAACCTCTTTCTATAGAAGATTTGTTAAAAACAACAGCATCAAACATGTTATACCCTTTATGAGATGCAATTGCAACAACAACATTTTGTCCAGCTGGGTGTTTTTCAAAGTCAACAATATCATTTGTTTCAGTTCTTACCAAAGGGACTTGAGGATAAATTAAAATATTTGATTTCGTATCGCTCCTTAAAAAGAAGTTTGGTTGATATAAACCTATAGACTGGCAAACCATTTTTGCTCCAAGATTTACTCTGTCTCCTCTGTTATGTTCTGGGAAAGGAAGTAAACTTGCAGGTATTCCAAATATTCCTATTGAAGATAATTCTAGATGAGTATGAGAAGATGTTATATCTTTTTCATTTAGAGCAACTAAAGAATTACCTTCCTCTTCAGTATCTAAAAATTCAATACAATTCATTTTTATTAAGTCATACCAACTAATTTCATTATTAGATAATTTTTTCAAATGTTCTTCTGTAAATTTTGGTCTACCATCTTCTAAAATTATTAAAGGCCTTCTAACTCTTCCTCCATCTGTATTAATTCTTACTTCATTTAAATCGGCTATAAAGCTAAAGTTTATTTCTCTTGATATTTTTCCATCCCTTCTTTTTTTCTTCAAGTCACTAATAAACTTTTTTATATCAGTTGTGCATCCAATTGGAACGCCATCTAAATAAACGTCAGTGCCTTCTCTATCTGGTTTTATATGAGACAATAATCTTTTCATTTCATTGTCAGTCAATCCATTTGTCACTTCTGCAAATAAGGATAAATGTTTTCTTAAACCAATTGTCGGACCTTCTGGAGTTTCTGAAGGACAAAATCTTTGCCAGTGTGTTGGGTGCAGCTCTCTTGCTTCAAAATGTTCCTGAGTTGATGTTAATGGTGATAAAACAAGTCTCATATGAGATAGAGAATCAATATAATTTTTTCTTTCTAATCTTTGGGAAACTCCTGTTCTTCCACCAATCCAAGCTCCTGTTGCCATTGCAGATGCTAATTGGTTTGTTACAACATTTGCTTCAACAATTGTTTGGACAGGAGGTAGTTTTCCTCTTTTTGCCATTTTCTGATAATTATACTTTATCCTAGCAATTAAACCCCATCTTCCAACAAGAATGGATCTAAACAAAAGTTCTAATAAATCTCCTGCTAATTTAATTCTTTTGTTTCCATAATAATCTAAATCGTCTTCAGGTATTTTTTCCAGCGCTAACTTTATTATTTTGCTTATTGCTTTTAACAAATAATCTGATTTTTCTTTTCTGTTTTTAGACTCCTGACCTAAATGGGGAAGAAGATATTTGTTAACGATTTGTTCTACCCTTTCCTTTCTGTATTCCTTTTGAACTATCTTAAGATGTTTCCCGATAAATTCTAAAGCATCTCTTTGTGTTTGAACATCAGTCTCATAAAGATTAACATAGAAGTCATTTATTATTTCCTCATCCTTTAAACCCTCAACTATGTCTTTGTCCTTTTCCAAACCAAGAATCTTTAATAAAACAACTATTGGCAATCTACGTATGTTTGCAAAAGAAGTGTATATTGTACCGTCATTTTTTCTTTCTATTGTATGTCTTTGAATAAAACCGTTTCTCTCTGAGTTTATTCTTATTAACTCTGTGTAATTTCCTACATTTTGTTTTTCTAAAATCATTCTATTTGATGCTATCTCTTCCATTAAGACTAAAACTCTTTCGGTTCCATTTATTAGAAAATATCCTCCAGAATCATCAGGATCTTCTCCATTTTCTTCTAATTCTTCTCTAGACATTTTACTTAAAGGACAAATTTTTGATTTTAACATTACAGGCATTTCTGCGAGTAAGACATTTACAGGCTCTTGTTCAACTTTATTTACAATTGGAGTTATCTCAACGTAAAC
>CAYFXV010000012.1:0-10611 GCA_964347265.1 uncultured archaeon
ATGAAAATAACCCTAGGAAACATCTAGTTTAGATTTTATAAGCTGAGATTTCTAAATTAAGTTTATGACTAGATACAAAAGATTTTTAACAAGCTTTTATTTTTATCGTTTTTTAAAAGATTTTGCTTTTATTTACGCAGTTTATGTAATTTTATTTAAACTAAGAGGTTTATCTGTTTTTGATATATCTCTTCTGTTAGCCTTATGGAGTGGTTTTGTTGTTATTCTCGAAGTACCAACTGGAGCATTGGCAGATAAATGGAATAGAAAATATATGTTAAGTTTAGGAATGTTCTCGAAAGCAATTGGTTTTGGAGTTTGGTTTTTTGCAAACAATTTCCTACTTTTTGCACTCGGATTTTTGTTTTGGGGTATTGGTAGCACACTTTCTTCAGGAACTCAAGAATCTTTGTTATTCGACATTCTAAAAAGATTTAAAAGAGAAGATGAATATGAAAAGGTAGCGGGGCAAGGCCATTTCTACTCAAAAATTGCAATAGGAGCTTCAGTATTTATAGGCGGTTTCTTAGCTTCGTACAATCTAAATCTTGTAATAATACTATCTTCAATTTTTATGATAATTGGTATAATACCAACACTATTTTTCCATGAAGTAAATCTTAAAAAAACTTCTACAAAAGAAGTAAAATATTTTCATTTAATAAAAAATGCCTTAAAAGAATCTATAAAAAATAAATTCATTCTTAGACTGATTCTTTATTCTTTTATTGTTTTTGCTGTAATAGGAACTTTAGATGAATATGAACAACTTTATTTTAACTGGGTTAATTTACCGATTGCTTTTTTTGGTGTTTTGGCAGTGGCAGTGATGAGCATTCAAGCAATAGGAAATAAGCTTGCCTATAAGTTTCAGAAGCGATTCAAAAATGAAAATTTCATTTACATTTTGTCTATATTTTCAGGAATTTCTCTTATATTAGCGATAGCATACAAATCATTAATTATGTTGCCTATTTTTGTACTAGTCTTCTTTTTCACTTCTATTAGCGAGGTTCTTGTAGAAAGCAGACTGCAAAGACAAATCAAAACAGAAAGAAGAGCCACAATTATATCAATAAATCATCTATTGCTTAACATGTCAGCAATTTTCCTTGCTATATTTTTTGGGTTATTGGCTGAGATTGGTAATCTAACATGGGGATTTTTGTTTTTCGCTTTGCTAATGATATTATTTTCAATCGTTTCTATTATTTTAAAGAAGTAACTTTTCAACTACATATATCAACATAACCACATGAAAAATCGCACTTTTCATTACTATACATGAAATTATCTGGTTGAAACATCTAGTTTAGATTTTATAAGTCAAGAACTGTAAATTTTAAGAAGTGATAAGATGGGAGATTGGAGAAAATTCTATACTAAAACAGCGATTCAAAGAGATAGGTCAAAGGAATTTGGACCTGTAAAAATAATAGGTAAAAATGGTTTTAGGCAATTGATAACAGAAGTTCAAAAAAAGTTAAAAAACGGAATGAAAATTATAGATATTGGTTGCGGAACTGGGCATGTTTTAATGGATATATACAGAACTACAGATAAGAAAGTAAAAATGGTTGGTATAGACAATTCTACTGGGATGATTAAAGTCGCTAAAGAAAAATCCAAAGGAATTAGAGATTTCTCATTTATTTTAATGAATGCTTTCAAAACTAAATTTAAAAATAATACTTTTGATATTGCAATAAATCGTTTAGGAGCACCTCCAAAATCATATAAAGAAACTTACAGGATCCTGAAAAACAATGGTTTATTCTTTTTATTCGTAACAGATAAAGAAGATTGGAAAGAAGTCAGAAAACTTTTTGGTTTTAAAGAATATCTTGGCTTGAAAGAACAGCTAAAAATGCTTAAAGACGCTGGTTTTAGAATAATAAAGATTCATAAATTTTCTTCAACTGAATATTACAAAGACATAGAATCATTTGCAAAAATACTAGAGATTATACCTTTCAATCCTTCATTTAATAGAAGAAAATATTCTAAAAAATTGAAAAAATATGAAAAGAAATATAAAACATATTGGGGCATAAAATCATCTCAAAAAAGACTCATAATAATAAGTAAAAAACTATAAACCACCCTAACTTCAGTGATTTTTCCATACTAGACATGAAAATAACCCTGGAAAATACTATTTAATCTAAAACTTAATCCTAAATTAATTATAAAGCACACCGCTAAACCTTAAATATTTTAGATGTTTAATTTATAAATCTTTATTCTAAAACATAGATATGATAAAAAGAGCTGTTGATTTTTTAAAGAAAAATGGAAATAAAAAAACTATAATAATTTTTGATACTGACGGAGATGGCATAGGAGCTGCAGTAATTCTTGTTAAGACATTCAAAAAATTATTCAAAAAAACTACAAAAATAATGCCAGCAAATCATGATTTATTTTTTATAACTAAAGACATGTTTCAAAAAATCAAAAATAAAAAATTTGATACTGTTATAACAGTTGATATAGCCATTGATGAAAAACCAGAATATATTCTAAAACTAGCAAAAAAATCTAAAATTTTGATTATTGATCATCATCAAGTTCATAGAAACTTGAATAATATTAAAAATATATTACATTTTAATCCAAATTTATGGAAAATTAAAATTCCTTCTTACAATTATTGTACTAGTAAAATTGTTTACGATGTTTGTAATAAACTAACAAATATAGAAGATTTAGATTGGCTAGCAGGTATAGGAATTGTGAATGATATATCCGAAGGTAAATGGAAAGGTTTCTTGAACAAGATTTACAAAAAATATAATCTTTCATTATCTAAACTTAAACTAATTAACAATACAATTACATCTAGTTATCATCATTCTAGAACCAAAGGTGTAAAAATAGGTTATAAAGCATGTTTGGAAGCCTCTTCTCCTTTTGATATTTTAAAAGCAAGAACTCCTAACTCCAAAAAATTAAGAAAATTCTATAATATCATAGAAAAAGAAATTATTTTAACTATGAAAAATTGGAAAAAGAATGCTGAAATTTTTGAAAATAAAAAATTAATAATATTGAAATTAAAAACAAGGTTTTCTATAAACTCACCAATTTCTACAAAAATTAGTGAAGAAAAACCAAATTACACTGTTATTGTTGCTAGAAAAATGGGTAAGATGATTTATATTAGTATGAGAAGACAGAATAAAAAAGTTGATTGTGGAAAAATTGCAAGTAAATTATCTAAAGAATTTAAAAATTCTAGTGGTGGTGGACATGCACCAGCAGCCGGTATTCACATAATGAATAAAGATTGGGTTAAATTTAGAAAAAAGCTAGTAAATTTATTATAAAGTTAAAACGAAATTTAAATTTATTGGTCCTAAAAAATAGAAATACTTGTCATAGAAAAAAATAAAATTCATTAAAATCATTTGAAAAATGAATGGAATTAAAATATCCCGCTAATTTTACTGTTGATGGTCATCATTATAATAATGGAGAGAGTATTGTATCAATAGGCATTCTTGTAACTGATGACAAAAGAACTGAACCAAATGTAATTCAAAGATTTTATGAAACAAAAGAATTAGATTTTGCGAGCACTTTTTTAGCAGAAGCTAATGCTGTCCTTAAAGCTACAGAATTAATACCTGAATTTTGCATTGGAGAATTATTTCCAAAATATAAAAATGGAGGTAATCGTGCAGTAATTAAATCAGATTGTCGGAGTGTTATTGAACTAATGAAAAAAGGTTCTGTTTATTTAGAGTTTTTAAGAAGAGTTAGAAATAATGGTGGGGTTGACAATGAAGTGAATGAATTAGAAAAAATATTAGAAGGTGTTCAACAAAAAACTCAAGAATATAAAATTAAATATCAAAAAATAAGAGGCGGAGGTCGAAATCCTGCTCATAAATTATGCAGAAGAGCTGAAGGTAGAATAAACTAATAATAGTTATTAATAAATTCTAAGAAGTTTATGAAATTATTAAAGTGATTAGGTGAGAAAAAAGTTTTTTTATATAAATCCAGTATATTTTGACTTAATTAATCTTATTTTTATAAACGTAATTTTCTTTGCATTTTATAAACAAGCAATTTCTGGATTAATTCTTTTAAGAGCTACAGTAGGAACTCCAATAGTTTTATTAAGTTTTTATTTTGAATCAGTTGCTCATAAGGCTCTTAGAAAAGCGCATTCCCAACCAGATGAAATTAAAAAATTAGTTACAAATGGAATATATTCTAAATTAAGACATCCTATTTATCTTGGTAGAATATTTGTAAATTTAGGGTTTTTTATCATATTTCCTATTTTACCAATGCTAATTGTCACAATATCTTTTGTTATTCTTTGGTATTTAATGGCATTCTATGAAGAGACTATCTTAATAAAAATGTTTCCAAAAAAATACAAGAAATATAAAAAGAAAGTTCCAATGTTTATACCAAAATAATTATTTTTTTCTTTTCTTAAGCGGATAAACTATTAAAAATGTTCCTATTGTTAAGAATAAAACACTTAATACTAACGAACCGCCATAATATATTGATTCTCTTTCGAAAAAACCTTTAGTTAACTCGGCTTCTAACATTGGTTTTGCTAAAAATCCATAAGTTGCCATAAGTATTAATACTGCAAGTACCCAAAGAATGATTCCTACTAATTTCATAATCGTTTGTCCATCCATAATAATCATTTAAATTCTTTTAAAAAGTCAGATAAAACCCTCTTTATTATTATTTTAAAATTTCCCATAAAAAACTTTACATCATTCTTTAAATCTTCCCAAAATATCTCTTTAATTATTTCATTCATAAAAATAATTTAAAAACAACATATTTAAACCTTCTTCTAAAGAAATCCGTTTAGAAAAATATTTAAATTAAAGATAATAAATGGTTTCTATGGGTCTAAAAGAATGGTTAATCCCACAAGAGAAAGTATTTTTTAATTTGATTGAAGAGGAAGCTCAACTAGTTCTAAAAGCTGCTGAAATATTTAATGATTTAATGAAAAATTATAATAATCTTGAAAAAAGGGTAAAGGAAATGGGAAAAATAGAGCATGAATGTGATAATATACTTCACAAAGTTTTTGATAAATTAAATAAAACATTTATTACGCCTATAGACCATGAAGACATATCAAACCTAACCTCACATTATGATGATGTTTTAGATTTGATCTATTATACAGCAAGAAAAATGATGATATTTAAGATAAAAGAACCTGATGAGTTTATGAAAAAAGCTGCTAAAATAATACTAAATTGTGTAAAAGAAGTGAACATAGCAATGAAGGATATAAGAAAAATGGATGAGAAAGAGATAAGAAAAAAATTTTTGATAGTACATAGACTTGAAAATGAAATGGATGATTTGACAGATGATTCTATAGCAAAACTATTTAAAGAAAAAGATCCTGTAAAAATAATAATATTAAAAGATATTTATGAAAATTTAGAACTTATCACAGACAAATGTGAAGACGTTTGTTTAGCAATACAAGATATAGTAATAAAGAATGTTTGATTAAATGTTTATTTTATTATTTATTGCCATAATACTTGCATTAATTTTTTCATTCTGGACTGGATTTACTGATGCAGCATATGCTATATCAACTGTTATTGGAACAAGAACCTTAAAACCAATTCAAGCTGTTGCTTTATCTACAATTGGTAATTTAATAGGCATGATGTTTGGTTCTGCTGTAGCTATAACAATAGGAAGAGGTATAATTTCAGAAACTGCAACTTCAGGTGAAGTTATTATTGCAGCCTTAGCAGGAGCTCTGCTTTTTGACATAATCAGTTCTTGGATTTATTCTCTACCAATATCAGAAACTCATGTTTTAATTGGTGGTTTGATTGGTGGTGGAGCAGCAGCTCATGGTTGGGGAGTAGTAAAAGTTCAAGGCATAATCAACAAAGTTATAATACCAATGATATTTTCTCCTTTCATAGCAATGGGAATTACATTTCTAATAGGTGCTTTAGTTATAAGAAGATTTAGGAAAGTCGTTGCTAGTAAAATTAACAAATATTTTAAAAGATTGGAGATTATATCAGCTTTGTTTTTCTCAATAACTGATGGTACAAACGATGCTCAAAAGATTATGGGAATAATGACTGTTCTATTGCTTTACTACGGATACATAACAGAATTCGTTATACCTTTCTGGGTCATGCTTGCTTCA
The DNA here is from genome assembly GCA_964347265.1 of uncultured archaeon. Lineage (GTDB taxonomy): Archaea > Aenigmatarchaeota > Aenigmatarchaeia > Aenigmatarchaeales > Aenigmatarchaeaceae > CS1-C013. The sequence continues at coordinate 6,182 of CAYFXV010000012.1, forward strand.
TATATAACATTATCTTTAGGCACATTCTTGGGAGGATGGAAAATTGTAAAAACCATGGCAACTAAAATAACTAAATTAAAACCTTATCAGGGATTTTCTGTTGGAACTGGAAGTTCCTTAATATTAGGAATAACAGCAATTTTTGGTTTACCTGTTAGTTCTACTCATGTTGCTAATGGATCTATAATGGGTGCTGGATTATGTCAAAGAAAAAAAGCAGTTAAATGGGTAACAACCAGAAAAATAATTTGGGCATGGATATTATCAATGCCATTATCTGCTGTTTTTAGCTTTATAATTTACAATTTAATTATTTTGTTTGTATAATCTTATTGTTTAAAGAAATTTTTTAAAAAATCTAGAATTATTTTTATAATTTTTATTATAAATTTGTTGAAATCTTTAAATATAACTTACAAGAAATTATATTCTGCACGTGGTGAAAAAAATGAATAAATTAAGAAAAATTGCAGAAAAAAGAGGTATGATTTGGTTAAACTTTAATAGAACATGTCCTAATTGTCATAATTATATCCCCAAATATAAAAGGGCTTGTCCTAATTGTGGGAAATACGTTAAAAGCATTCAAGGAAAAGTTCGTATTGCAAAGTAATATCTAAGCTTTAATTTTAGCTAATAAACCTTTTAGCGATAGCTATATTTCTATATTATAAAGTTCTATATAATCCTATTATTTATTATAAGGTGGTGGACTTATTTGACGTTCATAGGGTTAGTTTCCTATGGAAAATTATCTTCTCTTCTTCTCTATTTTACCTAATTTTAATGTAAAATATGAAATAATTGTTGCTATTAGAGCTAAAATATAGAATTCTGATCCTATTGCCATTCCAATAGCTGCTGTTATCCAAAGTGATGCAGCTGTTGTTAGGCCAATAATCTTTTCTTTAGTCTGAATAACTGTGCCTGCTCCAATAAAACCTATTCCAGCTATTATATAGGATGCTACTCTTGATGTATCAGCACCTGGAAAAGCTTGCAAAGATAATATTGTAAAGATTGTTGAACCTAGACAAACGAGTATATGAGTTCTTAGACCAGCTGCTTTTCTGCTAATCTCTCTTTCATAACCTATAATTCCTCCGAATAAGGTTGCAATTATAATTTTCATTACTATTACTAATTCTATCATGGTAGAATTATAGAAATACTAATTAATATTCTTATTTTTTTCAGAAGGTAAAAGTAAAAATTCATTTAAAAATATTCTAAGAAAATTTTCTGGTTCTTTTACATTTCCAAGTAATTCTTCATTCCATCTTAATTTGAGTTTATCATGACCATTACTTGAAACAAGAAGATAATAACTTTCAACATTACTATCTCCATTTACAGGTCTTATTCTAAATGGAATTGTTGGAAGTTCCCCTTCACCATTAAAATTAAAAACCGTTTCTTCTGACCTAAAAATTTCATATACAGTTCCGCTGTCTTCAATCGAACCCTTTAAATCATAAATTAAAGATTCGGCTTGTTTAAAATAGTTTCCTGGAATTTTTTTAAAAGGATTTCTTAAATATTTTCTAAAAGGCATAATTTAAAATATTGAATTAAGAATTTAAGCTTTATTTGTAATGTTGTTGTAATTAATTTCAAGAATTTATCTTTAAAATTTCAATTAATTTTATGAAAGTATGCCCCAATTGTGGTGGTGAACTGGAAGACGAAACCGATTTTTGTAAATTTTGTGGATCATGGTTTTTTGATGCTATGGGATTTGATACTTTGAGTGGAAAATGGAATTAAAATATTTTTATCACAAATATTTCTATAAGAACAAGTTAAACATTTTTTAGGATTAGCTGTTGGTTCAAACTTTCTTTTACCCAAAGCTAATTCATGCATTCGATTTATTTTTTCTAATATAAAATCAAGCCATTCTTGAGAAAAAACATCTTCCCAAACAATACTTCCATTATCTCTGTTCTTTATCATCATGTAAATATTCAAAGGTGGTCTGTATCTATCTTTAAAAGCTGTTGCATAAGCTGCTACTTGTGATTTTACAGATAGAAAAGGGTATTTAACTGGTTTATCATCTGATATTACTATCCCTTCTGGTCCTATTTCTACTGCATCTATTTTTCCTATTAATCTAAAAGTTGGAGATACAATAAAAATTTCTCTCCCAGCAAATCTTTCTTGTCTTTCAATTGCTCTTTTTATTGCATTAACTATATCTACATCTTCTAAGTCTTTTGTTTGATCTTCAAATTCTTGAAATTTTTCATTATGTATTTTAGAACCGTTTATCATTTGTTTGGTTTTAAGCTTTATTCCTTGCCAAATGAATTTTAACTGGACTTCACAGTAAGACTGTATATTGAATTCCGAAATTGATAACCAAGAATTTCCATTTTTGTCTATTCGCATTAATAATATTTTATAATCTCTTATTTAGAAATATTATTATAAAGAAAAATCTATTTTAGAATACCTACAGGCAAGTATGTGTGCTTATGTTCTTCAAAAATTATGTTTGTACTAAAATCTTTCAGATTGTCTGAAAACTGATTTCTAATATCAGAAAGTATCTTATGAAAATGAATTCTGTTTTTTGCTGTTACACATGCTTTCAAATCATATTTGCCAACAACTCTTGCACAATAATAAACATTTGGATTATTCTTAAAATATATTTCTATATTTTTTTCTATTTTATCATTAATTCTATTAAATTTCATTAAAACGTAATATAATTCGAGGTTGAGTTTGTAGATATTAATTAGAGTTCTGAATCCTCTTATAATACCAGTTTTCTGAAGATTTTTTATTCTTTGTCTAACTCCTTCTTCTGTTAATTTAACTTGTTTAGATAATTCTCTATTAGTTAGTTTGGCATTTTGGGAAAGTAGAATCACTAATTTTTTGTCTATTTTATCTAATTTTATATTTTTATTATAAAATTCTTTCATCAAAAAAGTTTCTTTTCTTATTTTTCTTTTTTCGGTTGGGAATAAATCTTCAAATGTGTTTTTTATTTCTCTTATATATGTTAATAAACCATACTCTTTCAAATTCTTTCCTGCTAAAGTTTCTAAATTTATTAAAAAGTTGTTAAGATCTGAAGAACTTTTTGTTAAAAAAGTTGTAGCAATATCCCATTCTCCACTCATTGTTGCTGTCCACATAGTTAATGGATTATTTACAAGAAATTTTATTAGTTTTTTTAAATTTGTCTGTGAAGTGTTGGTCAATCTTAAAAATATACCGTAAGAGTTTTGACAAAATTTAGTCATATCTACCTTTGCTATATAACGATTTATTATGCCTAACTTTTCCAGTCTTTTTATTCTATAATTCGCAACTTCTCTAGAAACCCCAACTTTTTTAGCTATTTTCTTTAAAGGTATTCTGGCATCTTCTGTTAAAATTCTAAGAATTTTACTGTCTTTATTATCTAGTTCTAATATTTCCATATTTATATTTAACAAATGAAAGTATAAAAATACTTGTCTTTTGTAAAAATTTTATCAAAAAATTTTATATGCTATTTTATTTTATTAAATATCAATGAGAATAGGTAAATGTCCTTTTTGTGATGGAAAGTTAAAAACAGAAATCCAAGGGCATCCAAAATTTTTTAAATATTTGTCAATGATGGCAAGAATACATTCTTTAAAAAATCAGGACTATGCCAATAATGAGGATCCATTTAAAAATTTCAGAATGTCTGAAATGATAGGAATACCTGCATGGAAAGGAGCATTGACCAGACTTGGAGACAAATTCATTAGAATTAACAATCTTATTTCAAAAGGAAAAACTGCAGTTAAAGACGAGTCTATTCTTGATACTTTGGTTGATCTGGCAAACTATGCTTTGATTACTAGAATACTTTATGAGGAGAGAAAATGAAAACAATAAAAGAAGCACAAAAAGAAATTCAAAATTTTGTAGAAAAAAATGGTAGTCCTTTTGGTTACTATAGTCCAATGATACTTTCAAGTTTAATAAAAAGCTTGCATAATTTTTCAGACATTTTTAATGATTTTTACAATTTTAAAAAAACTAGTAAAATTAATCGTGAAGGAATAGAAAAAGAAATTGGAAATCTTTTATTTAACATAATCTGTTTAGCAAATAATTATGGGATTGATTTGGAAATTGTATTGAAAAATGTTATATCAAAATTATAAAAATTTAAATAACTTATCTTCTAAAAATAGATATGGAAATTATGGAAAAGCCTAGTTATAAAAGAGGCGATATGTTTAGAATACCGAAAGAGCATGGCTGTGGCCACATAGGTGAAATAATTCAGATACTAGATGATGGAAAAATTGTTGTTAAATGTCGTAAAGATCATAGAGAAGATCCTTTTACAAAGGAGCCATTTAAAGGATATGATATAGAAGGAAAATCAATTCCAAAAAGGAATATTGTGTATATTATTAATCCAAGATAAT
>CAYFXV010000012.1:10711-19724 GCA_964347265.1 uncultured archaeon
GAAGGAAAATCAATTCCAAAAAGGAATATTGTGTATATTATTAATCCAAGATAATTTTTAAAAGCTTAAAAATTCTTAGAAACTTAATTATTATTATGAAAGAGAAGAAAGATTGCAAAGAATGTGGAACTCCTTTAAAAGAATGGCAAATAAAACGAGATTATGACTTGTGTTTAGACTGCTACAATGATATGAAAAATAAAAAGTTCAAAACAGTTCACGAACTTTTGCATGAAAAGGCAATACAGGAAGAAGGAGAAAGAGAAATTAAAGATATGAAAAAAAGAAAAGAAATTAAAGAACAAATGGAAGAAGAAACCTTGGTAGAAGATCTCCTTGGTGAAAAAACTGGACATTTAGAAGAACATTTACAAGGAGAAGAAGAATAATTCTCTTTTTACAGATTTTTTATAGTCTACAAATAATATAAAATAAAAAAAGAAAGAGAAGCATTTTACCATCATGCTGGTGGACTCTCTTCTTCCATATTTACACCTCCTTGATTTTTCATTTTCATAAGAAATAATTGGGAAAAAATGTCCTTAAAAGCCCCTCATTTTCACAAGTAAATTAAACTTTATGAGTTTTAATGAATTTATATAAAGTTTTATAAATTTTTACAAAGTTTTTAAATACTTAAAAACAGACAATTTTGTATATGCTAGAAGAGGTTTTGATACTGATTGGGCTTGTAATAACTGATATAGTAGTAATAGTATCAATAATTGTCTATTTATTTAAATCCAAGAATCTTTCTGGAAGATATGTTGACGTAAAAGAAGCTCCTTTATACATAAATAATACATTAAAGGATGAAGTAAAAAGGGATATAATAAAAAGCTTGAAAAAAGAAAAAAAATATTTAACATTAATTGCCAAAGAAATTGGAGAATCAGTGGCCAAAACAAAATATCATTTACAAGAATTAGAAAAAATAGGAATAATAGGTTCTATGAAATTAACAAGAGAAAAATTCTTTTTATTAACAAAAAAAGGTGACTTGTGCTTAAAAGCAGTTTACCTTTATTATCCTAAAAATAATTTTGAGAAAATAGTAAATTCATTAAGAATTGGAAAACTCAAATGGGACAAAAAAATTCTTTGAAATTTAAGAAATTTTTATAGTTATTTTATTGTTAATCGATATTATAAGAGTCGAAGATAATTTAAAGATTATTATAATATAAATTATATGTTTAAACTGAAGTTACCATTCAAAACAATAAAGTCTAAAAAAAATTATGTAGCTTTAGGTATTTTAGAATATTCTGAAGAACCTCATAATTTCCAAAATTCAAAAGATAGAACATCTGATGTTGTAAGGAGTTTAGGATTGTCTTTAAAAGGTGTATATGAAGTAGAAACTCGTGTAGAACAATCTGAGAAAAATTCTTTATCAACAAAAGTAAGTCCAATAGAGGCTGAATTAGATAAAAGAGAGATTGATATTAATTTAGAATATTTCAAACGTATATTATTTTTCAAAGAAATAGAAAATATCTGTAGAAGAATGCGAGAAGAGAAAAAGGATAATGCAATAATTTTACGGAGTAAGAATATTTATCTTTTTCATGGTCTAAAAGATGTTTTTGATGCTGAATCAACAGGAAACATATTAAAGGCAACAAAAAAAATTTTGTTGGAAAGTTCTGGGCAGAGATGTAAATCTGCCAAATCGGAAATAACATCAACTTATTTAAAGGTTTATGTTGAAGTAGAAACTCCTTATGAATTTTCTGTTTGACAATAAGACTAATTGGTTTTTTACTACTACTCTATTAAACCTGTACATCTCCAATTTACTTCTGCTTCTCTTGTTTCTACATTCACAACACAAGCAGGATTGCAACCTGTTTTTTCTATATCTAAATCAATCCAATATGTTCCTGTAAATTCATTACATATATAAGTATCTTTGAATTTATCGCCACATTCACTATCAAAAGCAATTTTTTTAGCATCTGAAATAGTCAATACAAATATGTTTTCATCTTTTTCATACTGACAGCTATCTTCTACAAATATCTCATCACCATGTTTACATTTAGGAGGATAGCTTTCCATTATTGGATTTCCTGCTTTTACACAATCTTCAAAACTACTTACTTCAAAAACTCCTTCACATATACCATTTACACATTTACAAGATATTGGTGCAGCACAAAAACATTTTCCACCTGGTGTCCATGCTTGATAATCTTTGTTAAAACAGCCACAATTGCAGTCTCCGGTTTCACCAAAAACAATACAGTCTTCATCAGTAATACAACTCTTATCTTGTATGGCTGGAGCGTTTGTATAAATTCCTAGAATAATAGCAATTGCAAGAAGCACTAGTGCAAGTACTAAAATCGGAGATGTTTTTCTTTTCTTTACCATAATAATAATATGTGAAAATTAGAATTTAATTTTTTGTAATGTTCTCGTAATTTCTAAACTATATAAGAAAGCTTTTTTTCAAGTTCTTTTTTTACAAGCTTCTTTCTTGCTTCATATTCAATAATGAATTCCGGAGTTAAAGGATCATGTAAAAAATGTTCAAATTCATGAAATTTGGTATTTCTGAATTCATTAAAAGGTAAATCTCTCCTTATATAAACTTTATTTTTTCTATTGGTTGCACCTATTGCTCCTATTGGCAAATCATAATAATCTACAGTATAGATTTTTACATAACGCGCAAAAGGATATTCTTCTAAAAGATCATCAGTATAGCATTCTGGACAAAAAGTCACGACCATTTAAACCCACTAATAATAAGAAGAGATAACTTATTAAGTTTAAGTCTTAGTTTAAAGTGTTCCCATCATTTTAAATTCAATACACATAATTGATTTTAATCCTAACAATCTACCTTGATATCTAATAAAATCAAGAGGAGCCATAGATTCTGGAACTTTTACATAAACTGGAAACTTTTTAGGATCCATTTTATATGTATTATCTTTATCCGTTTCTTGAGATATAAGACCTAGACTATCAACCTCTTTTTTAAGAGTTTTAAAGTTTATTCCTTTTTTTGGTTGAATAAAGACATGCTTCACAAGAATCTAGATATTACTTGTGAAGAAAAGTTTAAATTATTATTTCTCAGATTTTTAAATTTTTTGCTTAAATAATTTATTTTTTATCAAACTTTTTTGAAAAACTGATAGAATTTAGAATTTTTAGTTATTAGTTCTTCTCTTATCATCAATAACAAAGCAATAGAAATTATAAAAGCAGAAATGATTCCCAATGTTCCCTGAAAGAAATAATTTATCATGAAACCACCTAATAAAGGTCCAATAATCTGTGCAATGCTTACAAGTGAGTTAGTTACTCCCATCACAGAACCCTGTTTTTCAGAAGAAACTTTTCTTGAAATATTACCAAGCATTAGAGGTCTTGACACACCTGAACCAAATGCAAACAAAGTCATAATTATTATAATTGCCAACCAATCATATACAAATACAGATCCTATCATTCCGAATAATATGCAAACAATTCCTATGTACTGTAACTTACGTTCCCCAAATAAATTTATTAGTCTTGATAAAAGAATTCCTCTTATTATAATGCTAATAAAACCTATGTAAGTAAGAGAATATCCAATGTCTGTTGCATCAAAACCTAATTGTTTTTGAGCATATAAAGCAAAGGTGCTAACCCAAACAGCAAAAGAAAGAATATAGGCAAAAAATTCCCAGAGTTTCATAGACAATCTTGGATTTGAGAAGAATTTCCTGAAATCAGTAAAATGAAAAATTTTTATATCAAATTCAATTTTTTTCTTTCTTTTAATAGTCTCTGGTAAAAAGAAAAATATTATCAGCATGGTAATACAAGAAACTCCTGAAGCCAGAAAAGAGGGTAGTTGAAAGCTAAACTGTGATAAAAATCCGCCTATTCCAGGACCAATTAAAAAGCCAAATCCGAATGCAACCCCACTTATACCAAATGCTTTTGATCTGTCTTTTCTAGAAGATATGTCTGAAAGATAAGCCTGAGCAATTGTGAAATTGCTTCCAAACAAACCATCCACTATTCTTGATAAGAAAATCATCCATAATGAATTTGCAAAACCTAGAATTAAAAAACCTAAAAATGTGGAAAACTGTGAAAATAATAGTAATGGTTTTCTTCCATAATGATCACTAAGTCTTCCCATAATTGGAGCTGTTATAAATTGACAAATAGAAAAAGTTGTTAATAATAAACCAATAACTAATGGAGTTGCTCCAAATTCTTGGGCATAAAATGGTAGAAAAGGTAAAATCAGTGAAAATCCTAAAACTTCAGTGATTAATATTATCAATATTGTAATGTGTTCTTTCCTTAGTTTCATTTAAATAAGAAGTTTTTAGGATTTTTTATTTTTAAGCTTTTAATTCTTGAGAACTAATTCTTTAATAAGGTAATTATATGAACATTGGTATAAAACTGAAAAATACATGCGAAGAAAAAGATAAATTTTGTATTAATTGTAATAGCCATTTCATAAGAGTTAGACCCTTATTAAAAGAAATTATTGTTTCTAAACATTTTATTAGAGACTTGAAAAATGAAGAAAAAATTAGATCTATAATAAAAAATATTCTTGATTGTTCTCATTTGGAATTTCATGAATTGCATAAGTTTGAAGAAAACATTAATGGGAATCTAATTTTCAGAGCTAGAAAAAGGAATTTACACATAGTTTATTGTATAGATAAGAAAATGAGAATTATTTTTTTAAGAGCAATAAAAAATTTTGATGAATATAAAAAATTCTTGGAGAATAAAAGAGGAATTAAAAGAATGATTGAAAGATTAAAATAGAAATTTGATGATTAAAGAAAAGAACTTAAAGCTTTTTTCATAACTTAGATTATGGCAAAACCTAAACGTAAATCTAATAAAATTTTTATATTAGGAGCAATAAATGAAGGGGCTTCAACTTATCGTGAAATTGAAGAATATGCTAAAACTCATGGAAGACCTGATTTAAAAAAAACAACAATATATAGTATTGTAAACAGTCTTGAAGATATATATGTAAAATCTGAAACACGTAGAGAACGTGGAAGAAATATAGCTTATCTTTCTATAACAGCTTCTGGCAGAAAGAAATTAAAAGAGTATTTAACTAGTTTTAAAATCTCTGAAAAAGAAGAAGAACAGAAAGATAGACATAATTTTAGATTTTTAATTCGAGAACTGATTTTATCAAATGAAGGTATCTCAACAACATCTGTTATTGATAATTATAATTTAACATATAAAACACTTGGTGGAAGAAAAATGGAAAATGTAGAAATAATTGAAGAAATTAATTCTTTGATAGATTCTGAAGAACTAAAATTTTCAAAAGGAGGACTGCATTATTCAAACGAACATTTCATAAACATAATAAAAACAGGGATTGATACTCAAAGATTTGTTGAAATTGGATTTTGGATTCCCTTTGAGAAAACTCTTGAAAAATCTTTAAATGGTAATAAAGAGAGGAGCATGAGGTTTATTAGAAAATTTCTAAAAGAAAATAGTGAATACTTTACTCTTGAAAGAGATATTTTTAGCTGGTTTGTTGAAGAGTAGGAAAAACAAAGTTAAAAATTTAATTGATTTAACTATACCAAAAGAATCATATTCTAGTGATTTTTCTGTTACCATAATATTACCATTTTGTAATATCTACAAAAATTTTAATTCTTATTTAAGAACGAAGTCCTATATAGACCGATGATCCTTTAACAGTGCATGTATTACAATTATATTCTCCATTTTGCTTACAATTTTCTTCATTTAAACATCTTAATTGAAATGGAGTTGAAATTGTTTCTAATGTTTTTGAAGTCATTTTATTTACCTCCTTATTTTATTAATATAGTAAACTATTTAAATATTTACTAAAAAGTAGTAAATATGCAAACAATAAAGGTTAAATTAAGAGAACCAGTACAACTAACAAATGTTAGAGACCTATCAACAGAGATTTATGAGACTATAAAAGAAAGAAACGGACTAGAAGTGGATCCAACTATTGCTGCATTAGTACTATCAAGAATAAGATGGAGAGGTCCTTTAGAAGAATTTGGAAATAGTATAAAATTAGTAGAAGCTTATGATTTTTATAAAGATCTTCATACTTTCTATGGTTCAACAATACCTCTAAAAATAGAAAAAGTGATGCCTCAATGGAAAGATCATTTAAAAGAAAAAGGTATAGAAGAAACCAGAGCTTACTTTGTTGAGCAAGTAGGAAGTTTTGAAACAATAACAGATTTTTGGATAAAAATAGGTAGGAGATGGGAACCCGAATATAGTCAAAAACTAACAGAATATGGTGCAACACCACTTGCAGAACCATTTGATTTCATAATATATCCTCATCCACAAGAAGTTAATTGTTCTACCTATTACAATAAAAAATTTCTTGAATATTGTTTAGAACAAAAAGACAATATTAGAGAACATCTAGAAGATGTTTTAGGGAGAAAAATAGAAATAAAAGAATCATTTGCCAAACATCATTTAGACCAAATTAATTATAAAATATCTTAGAAAACATCAAAACCTGAGATCATGCCATATCTTCTTGTTGCTGAGTCGCATTTTTTGAAAATTTTTCCAAGTTCAACATCTTTTAAATGGTCCAGCTTAATACCTCTATAAACATCAGCTACTGCATCATCAATCTGATTTCTTAAATCATTTTCAAATTTTCTACCTTTAGCAGCTGCATTCTCGCAGTTTGGTTTACATGGTATAAATTCCCTCACATAAAAAGAATCTGGATTTACTTCCCTGTTTTTTTCTCTATATAAAGCCACTTGTCGAAAAATCCTTTCATCTGGATTAACCATACTGTACATGTCTCTTGTAAAAGTTGAAACGCAACAAGAATCATATTCAAGAATCGAACTAACTTTTTTATGAAATATGGGAGAGAACTGTGACAGAACATCTAAACGTAAATTTATATATTCTGGGTCTAATGTTGGATGCAAGTTTTCAATCTCGTCTATTTTTTTATCATCAGAAAATGTAAAAGCTCTATCTAGTTTTACTGCAAAACCGTCAATAAAAGGATGCAACCTGGTTGCTGTTTTTATTTTAAAACCCAATCCCAAGTCTTTTGCGGTTTTTGCAGCTTCTTTATGCTGTTTTTCGTTGTCAATATAAAATAGAGCAGCCGTTCTACTTTGTGTAGTTAAAAGCAAGAAATTTTCTATTAAAATCGGTTTACTAATATAATGATCTCTACTAGAAAGATTAAGACTTTTAACTGCTTTTTTTGGGTCAAGTATTTTTCCTACACTGATTTCAGTTGGATAAGTTGTTTTCATGTTTAATTGTAAAAAAGTAAATAATTTAAGTTTAAATTCTAGTTATTTTCTTTTGTTGGTCTGTAGTTACTATTAATTTTACTATACTTTCTTCAATGTAATAATCGCAACTACCTTCATTAAATCTACAAAATTTTGTTTTGTTTTTATTAAATAATTTACAAAAAGTACAATCTGAAATATCAACTAAAGTTTTTTCTTTATAGCAATAAAATGTGCGATTCATCTTCTTTCCTTTTTCCATTTAATTCCATATGAAAAACCAAATGTATTTTCTTCGTATTTTACTTTTCTTATATCACCCCTATTTCTAACAGACATAATTTCATCTCCTATAATTTTTACAAACCTATTTTTCTGAATTATTTTGCTAAACTGTCATAATAGTTATTCATAGTTCTTCTATCTTCACTTCTTGTAGTAGGCCACCAACAACCAGCCCACGTACAACCCCATGCCACATAAAAATAATTACATCCTTCACATTTTCTTCTATCACCTTCTAAGTACGTTTGCCTTCTTGTTGGACAGTAACCTGCATCCCTCATCCTTCTTCCTTTTTCTTTCGATACCATTCTATTTACCTCTTATACTTTGTAGAAGTTAGAAAGACTGTTTCTCCTTTTGTAAGTACAGATATTAGATCCTGAAATACATTTTTTATCTAAATAGTATTCACAACTGTTACATTGATTTCTATAGATTTTTTCTGGATGTTGAGATGCTAAAAAATGAAATGCAGAAGCATCGTTAAAGTCATTTACATCAAATTCTTTTTGAAATGAAGTTAAACTCTTCATTTCAATCACTTTTTCCATACTTTTTTTGCTTCTCTACATTCGTATATTTCATGAGTTCTATCAATTTCTCGAGCAATGTAAGGATTTTCTCTATTAATCCAATGCTGTGATTTTTTTGCTTCACCCATTTTATTCACCTTTTTAGTAGTATCCAGGTTGGGGTTCTGGTTTGTATAGATCGTCATATAATTTTTTTGCTGGATCCCTTGGATCGTATTTTTTAATTATTTCAGACATTTCATTCACCTCCATTTTTGATATTTCTATTTTAGAGAAACAGGACGATATTTTCAATCAAAATTTTGAGAAAAAAATCTCAACTTTTAGAGAAATTCTCAGTTTTGAGACAATAAATAATATCCTGTTTTCATGAAGTTTTTAATGAAGTGAAAAAATGGATGTAAAAAAACTGTTGAATAATGTTTTTTCGACCTATTGTCCTTTAAGAGGAAGACGAGTTAAAGAATATTCTGTTAGAGGTGGTTACATGGATCCTCCCAAATGTACAGGATATAATCATAATGGAGTTGATTCTAAAAAATGTCCATATTACCACTACATAGGTGGATGTAAACACCCCAATAGAAAATAACCCTTAAATCCTGATTTTTCTTATAGGATCCTATAAAATTAAATGATTTCTAACTAATTTTAAAAAAATATTAGAATTAAGAAATTTTCTTCTCTTCTAAAATTTTCTCACTAAGTCTCCAATGTTTAGAGTTTTTTGTGTTTTCAATGGTTTTAACAAGTTTGAATTTAGCCCATTTATTAAGAATGGGAATGATCACTTTCCTATCGTGTCCACTCTTTACTTGTAAAGAATAAGCATTATGAAATTTAGGATAATCTGTTTTTAAGATTCTAAAAATTTTTAATTCCTTGGTTCCATGAAAAAAC
>CAYFXV010000013.1:0-16974 GCA_964347265.1 uncultured archaeon
CATTTACAGGCTCTTGTTCAACTTTATTTACAATTGGAGTTATCTCAACGTAAACTGGAGCTGTATAAGAAAAATCTCTTATTCTAGCCTCCATTGGTAATATTTCTCTGACTGCTCCTTCTGCTTCTTTTACACATGGTTTTCCAATAGAAATTTTTCCAAATTTTAATACAAGTTCTCCTATTTCCGGAACTTCTGGTTTTATTTCTTCTATCTGATCTATTATTTTTTGTAAACCATTGTCTATAAAATCATTATAACTATCAATTTGAAATCTAACAAAACCAACATCGTTTCTAAATGCTTTTAAAGCTTCATTCATAAAATCACTTTTTCTTTTTAACAACAATTCTATAATATACTGAAATTCCTGCTGTCTTAGACATTCTAATGATTTTTAATATATTTCCTTCTTTTGCATTTAATGCTTTAACAACAGGATCTGTTGTTAAAATTTTTGGGAGATTTCGGGGTTTTATTTTGTATTTTTCTAAAAGTTCATTTATTTCATCTTCACTGAGAACAACATGCTCAGGAACAAGTTCGTGTTTTAGAATATCGAATTCTCCTGCCAACCCATCACCATATACTCCTCTTTAAGAGTAAAAACCCGAAAAACGTAATTTCTATATTGTTTTCTAGCCTTTATAAACTTTACTGTTTGACGAATTTTTATCTCCTTCTCCTTCTTTTAGCTTTTTTCTTCTTTTTAGGCCTCTTTTTTTTGGGTTTCTTCTTTTTGACTCTTTTTCTAGGTTTTATAGCTTTTAAAGGAGTTTTTGGTATTTTACTCTCTTCTACAACTTTCAATTTAATGTATTTTTGTTGTGGCGGTGGGAAATAGATTAAAAGTGCAAAATTAATAATAGAGATTGCTATTAATAACATCCCTATAGTTATTGCTAAAGCACTCCATGGTCTATAGTAAATTGTTATAAAACCAACTATAATTAAAATCAAATTCAAAATTACTATTGATAATCTTTTCATAATCTATTTATAGAATGTCCAGCTTAAAAATTTTTGGGTTTTTCCTTAACCATCTTTCCCTTCATGGTATCACTTCTTCTTTAAATTGAATCCTTTAAATATTAGCCATACTGCAAATATCATTTCTTGCACAGCTATCGGAACAAATAAAATTTCTAGATAAATGCCAAAAAACTGTAAGAAAAAAGTTGAAAAACATAGTATGGCCCCAATAAGACCCCAACCTGATAACCATCGAGGAATGAGTTTTGATTTATACAATACATAATTTAAAATTATAGCAGATAAGGAAAAAACTAGCCCAGATCCAATCATAAAGTTCCAATTGCGTGCTGCTATTAATAAACTACCTAAGACTTGATAGTGGGAGGCGACTGGAGCTCCTGCTTGTATAAATTCCTGACTCAGTGTCAGTAGTGTTAGCAGACCGATAGTGCCAATAATAGTTGTAATCGCTTCAATAAATCTTAAACTAAAGAATCCACGAGTCAAGGTTTCATTATATTTTTTCAAGATTGGAAACAGCATAACCGGAATTCCAACAACTGAAAGAGCCCAAATAAATTCTAGGAACATTACGATCCACACCTGGGTTTCATTTGCGGAAACTTTAGCAAGATAATCCGGAGCATCTAGAAATCCTAAAAGTATAAAAGTTAGACTAGAGAATAACGTCGCGATTATAAACAATACTCCCACAATTATTGTTGTCTTTCTGTTTGAATTCATTTTTTTCATACAATCAATTTACCATTAGAAATATAAAATCATTATGGGCCCACAGGGATTCGAATAAGAAGACAACCTACGGTTTTCTTCCTTAACCATCTTTCCCTTCATGATAATTCACTATTTTCATTTACTTCTTTTCACGATGTCAGTTATTATTTCTTGAATATCTCGGTTTGCATTTATAATTATTGCACCTTTTTCATGCATATGATTTTCCCACCAGTCTTTCCACTCAAGAATCCATTCTTGAACCTTAGGAGTGCGTCCAAAATCATTTGATTTACGTGTGCTAAGTCTCTTACGAAGTATCTTTGGACTAATTTTCAATAAGAATATTTTGTCAAATAGAAAAAGCAATTCATCAAGATTAGATGCAGTTCCACAATAAAATACAATATCTTTTTTATTTTTACGAATAAGTTTCTGTAACTTATTTTTATTACATATCCAATCATGCTGCTTAACGCATTCGAGATTGTCGTTGTCATAATGTTTATCAGCTATTTTCCCAGTTTTCTTATGAACCATATTAAAGAGACCATGCATATTTTCAATGTCATATGCTTTATAACCACGTTTCTTTAATTCGCTACATAGGTATGATTTTCCAGAACCAGTGATACCTGTAACAAGTATTGATTTATTTTTCATACTATCGCTTTTTACCAATTGTCTGAAAACGGATGAATTTCTTTAAGCCTAACTTTCTTTAATTTTCCATTAACATTAATAATAATCCACGGATTTCCAAAAAGTCTCATGAATTCTCTACATTTTCCACAAGGATTTACAACTCCTTGTTCATTATTATTATCATACCAATATGCTACTATAGTATCAATTTTCTTATGCCCATCACTATATGCTTTTGCTATAGAAATATATTCTGCACAAATGGAACATGAACCAGAATCTGGATGATGAATGTTTGGTCCAGAATAAATTTTACCATCTTTTGTTTTTAACGCTGCTCCAACACTAGATATTACTTGGCCTTTCCATTTGGTTTTTGAGAATCTTTTAGCTACTTTTTTAGCTTCTTCAATGAGTTTTTTATCTTTAGTAGTTAGTGTCATATCTAAATTATAGAAAAATCAGGATTTATAATTCTCATCCCTGTGAAGAAGATGGGCCCACAGGGATTCGAACCCTGGACCTATCGGTTAAGAGCCGATTGCTCTACCAGCTGAGCTATGGGCCCGTAAATTAAAATTAAGAAAAAGACTTTATAAAATTACTTTTTTCTATTCTTCTTTAAAGGATGCTTCCATACCCAATTGAATTTTCTTAATTTTCTGGAAGGATATCCACATTTACTACATTTCCTCTTTTTTAAATGATAAGAATAAGAACCACATCTCCTACATCTAGTATGAATTACTTTAGTATGCCTACCAAAAGAAGGAGTTCCTTTAGTCATAATATCACTCAGATTACGCTGGTGAGATGTAAATTATTGTATCTCCTCTGATAAGAGCTGTACCAAGTTTAATTTTTTTATCATCCTTTGTTTCTTCAGCCTCTTCTAGCCAAAGATTTAGATGTAAATCAAATGCTTGTAAAACTCCTGTTATCTCTGCACCATTCTTTAGTTTAAGTATTACCCTTTTTTCTTTTGCTTTATCTAAAACATCTAATGGTCTTGTCATGTTTATCAACAATTAAAAAACTCTATAAGAGATATTGTATTAATATATTTAAATATATCATTGAAAGTTAATTTGATTTTTTAAATTTTCGTTTTTATCAAATTCTTGGATTTCTTTTCTTACGTTTTTGAAACGGGGGATTGACATCTGCCCTTTTCCAAAACATTTTGAAATAATCGGCGAGAGAATCAGTAGCAGCTTTGTTTTTTATAACAACTACTTCTGGTGGATCAGTCCAAACAAAGATTGCAATTTTATCATTGTAAATATTGATAACAGCATTTGATTTAGTAGCTTTTTTTATGTATCTAGTTTCTGTTGTTTTTGATGCAACAGAAGGCTTTCTATCTTTTCTCACTAGATATTTTACAATTATCTTCCTTTTGTCCAATTGTTTAATCGCATATTTTGCAAAATTAGGCATTCTATCAACAAGCTGACCTTCAGAATCCATCACATAAACAATTTTAGCTTCTCTTAGAATGTCCTGAAATACAGTTTTTACACCCTTGTAACCATAATAAAGTGTGACATTGTGTTCATCTGCAGTGGTTTCATAAATATTATTCAGAAAAGGTAATACTTTTTCTACTTCACCTTCCTTTTCTTTTAAGAACTCTAACAATCTGTTTGGATTGGCACATTCATACCATTTTTCGTTAGCCACCACTCTATAGTGTATTAAACCTTTCTTTAACAACCTATCCAATGAGTTGTATGTGCTCGTTCTGTTAATCTGACTTTTTTTGCTTATTTTTCCAGCTCTGCTCGCACCTAATCTCAAAAGGGTTAGATACACGTTAGACTCAATTCTAGATAAACCAATTTCTTCTAATGCTTTCATCAACTCTAAAGATTGCATAATAATATATTAAACCTCATATTTTTATTTTTAAGGAAATGCTGTAAAAACATTTACAACAGGTCCTTTTAAATGGGTATTGTAAAAACATTTACAACAAATCGTTAAATTTTTAATTGCCTGTAAATTTATTATGGTTCTTGAAACATTGAAAGGTTTATTTGAAGAATATATAGAAGGACACCCTTTACAAAGACTTCAAATAAATGATTCTCCATTAATCACTGTTTCTGGAGGAATATGTACTGGAAAAACATATGTAACAACTGAATTAGCTAAGAAATATGGTTTGGGTTATTACTCTGTAGGTTCTGAGATAAGAAGGATTGCTAATCAAAAAAAAATGACAATAGAAGACTTTGTTACCCATCTTCATGAAAATCATAAAGAGGCTTTATTAATTGATTTAAACGCAAGCTATAGTGCATTAGAAAAAATGGCAAAAGGCGGTGAGAAGGAGACTGGTTTAGTTACTGATGGACAACTTGCTGGATGGTATGGTGTTTTCTTAAAGTCGATGAAAAGAGAAAACGTATTTAATTTTAATCTTCAATGCGATGAAGAAACTAGAAAGGAAAGATTATTAAGTAGAGATTCAAAACTAGAAAATTTTAATAGTATGACAGTGAGAAACCACTTAGATGAAATGAGATGGAAAAATCTTGGTATTGATATAAATGATATTTCTATATATGATCTGGTTTTGAATACAGCATGTCTAACAAAGAAAGAAGTTATAGATAGTATTTGTTGTGTGATACCGTGTGTTTAAGAATTATTGAAAGAACAGATAATGAAAATAGAAAAGAAAGTAAAACAATTAAATATTTACTTCAAACTGAAGACAACGAGTTTTTCGAAGCTGTTTTATTATTCGAAGATAAATTAACACTATGCGTCTCCAGTCAGATTGGTTGCCCAATAAAATGTGTTTTTTGCAGAACAGGTTATGGAAAATTTAAAAGAAATCTAATTTTTGAGGAGATAGTTAATCAAGTAAAAGAAATTGAAAAAGATATTAACATGAAAGTGGACCGAGTTTCCTATATGGGTATGGGAGAGCCTTTGCTGAACTTTGATAATGTCGTCAAAAGTATGAGGATATTAAAAAAGAATTTTTATAAATTAAGTACCATTGGAATACCCAATAAGATTCGAAAGCTTGCCAATCTTGATATTCCTTTAGAGCTTTATTTTTCTTTACATGCTTCATATCAACAAAAAAGAAGAAAGTTAATACCATTCTCTGCAAATCATGATTTGAAAAAGATTCTAGGCGAATTAAACGAATTTCAAACTAAGAAAGGCAGTTTAATAATATGGTATCTTCTATTAAATAATATAAATGATAGTGATGAAGATGCTGAAAAGCTTATAGAAACTCTGAAACATCTTAAAGGAAATTTTACAGTATATTTAAAACAATACTGTGATACAGGGCTTAAATTCGGAAGATCAAAAAACAATAGAATTATAAAATTTAAAAATATTTTAAATAAACATAATATACCGAACAAATATTCAATTAGTGAAGGCCAAAATATTAATGCTGGATGTGGACAATTAAAACAAATGTACCTTAAAAATATCGAGGTTAAAATATGATGTATCTTAAGAAACCAGAGGGTTTTAATGCTAAATTTGAAATAGTGAGTTGTTTTTGTATTAATAACGGTAAGATACTATTATTGCACAGGCAAACTGATAGACCACAGGGAGAAACATGGGGAGTTCCAGCTGGAAAGATCAAGAAGAATGAAAATGTGAATCAAGCTATTATTAGAGAACTTTTTGAAGAGACAGGTGTTCCTTTCTCTCGAAACATGTTAAAATATTTTTCAAAAGTCTTTGTAAGATATCCAGATTATGATTTTGTTTATCATATGTTCAGTGCACCCCTAGTTAATAAAAAAAGAGTGAAAATTGATTCCAATGAACATAAAGAATTTTTATGGGTCACTCCAAAAGATGCCCTACGTCTACAATTAATTCAAGATCTAGATAAGTGTATTAAACTATTTTTTAAATTATAATAAAACTTGATTTGTTTTACAAGAATTTAGGTGGTAAATTGTTAATAAAAAACGCTAGATTCATAGTAACCCAAAATAAAGAAAGACAAATAATTGAAAACAAAGATATACTTATTTCTGAAAATAAAATTATTGAGATTGGAAACAAACTATCAAAAGATGATGAGGTCATAAACGCTAGTAACAAGATCGTGATTCCCGGATTGATAAATTCTCACATTCATTCTCCCATGATATTGTTCAGAGGTATATCAGATGAAAAAGACCTTCATGGTTGGTTAGACGAAGAGATAGCTCCTGTCGAAAGTAGAATGAATGAAGAAAAAGCATATTATGGGACACTACTATCGATATTAGAACAAATATCAACTGGCACAACAACCTTTAATGAAATGTATTCTTTTACGGAGTCTATTATTAGAGCTGTTAACAAATCTGGTATCAGAGCTTTTATAGGTAAAGGTTTGAGAGATGGGAATAATCCTGAAAAAGCTGACGACGAAATAAAAAAATACGAGAGAATAATTCAAATGATAAAAAGAAATAAGGGATTAATAAAACCAGTTTTAGGATTACATTGGACTCTGACTTGTTCAGATGAATTAATAAAGAAACTTATTGAAATGAATAGAGAAAATTTCTTAATAAATATGCATGTTTCCGAGACTAGAAGAGAATTCAAGGAAAATTTAAGAATTTTTAAAAAAAGACCAATTGAAAGATTGAAAGAACTTGGATTATTAAATGAAAATTTTGTTGCTATTCATTGCATTTATGTTTCAGAAGGTGAAATCAATGATTTAGCAAGAATGAATTGTAAAGTAGTGCATAATCCCACTACTAATATGAAGCTTGTAGATGGTATTTGTCCTGTAGCTAAAATGTTGACTAGTGGTGTTAATGTATCTATAGGTAGTGATAGCCCAGCTTCTAATGATAACCTCAATATGTTTGAAGAAATGAAAATAACTTCTCTTTTACAAAGAATAAATACTAAAAGAGCAAACGCCATAACATCCCAAACTGCTTTTGATTTATCTACTACAAATGCTGCTAAAACATTAGATATGGAAAATGAAATTGGTAGCATTGATATAGGAAAGAAAGCAGATATTGTTTTTATAAATAAAGATGAAATTACAATAAATCCAATACTCGGAAAGAATGGCTTACTATCAAACTTAATATATTCTTTTGATGGAAGAGTGAGTGACGTTATGGTCAATGGTAAGTTTTTGTTAAAAGATTATGAGTTCTTAACCTTGGACAAAAATGCCATAATTGAAAAAATAAGAGAATTGAACATATATTGAATTGAGTCTTCTTTCCCAACTTATAAAAGATATTTAAATATAACGACTAATAATTCATAAAGTGATATAATGGCAATAATTCAGCATAAAAGCAAAAGAAAATCTACTAGTGGATTAAGAAAAAAACAAAGAAAGAAAAAGAAAAGAGATTTTGGCAGTGATTTTATTCCTATAAAAATTGGAGATCAAAGAAAAAAAACTATAGAAGGTTTAGCTAGTACTAGAAAAAGAAGATTGCTTCAAACAGATAAAGCAAATGTTTTTGATAAGTCCACAGGAAAGGCACAATTAACAAAAATATTAGATGTCAAAGAAAATACTGCTAATCCACACTTTGTTAGAATGGGAATAATAACAAAAGGGGCTGTTATTGAGACTGAATTGGGATTGGCAAAAGTTATTTCTAGACCTGGACAAGATGGAGTTGTGAATGCAATTAAGATTGAAAAGAAATAAAAATTTAGATTTTAGAAAGATATAACTTTATTTGTTTTATAATAACCTTTACTTACAATTCTTATACCAGGTTCTTTTTTAACTTCTCCTATTAATTTTGCTTCTATATTATGATTATTTGCTATTTTAATTACACCTTCTGGTTCAGGTGTAACTACAGTCATACCTTGTCCCATATTCCATGATCTATATGATTCTTCATCTGAAATATTTCCTATTTCTTGGCAATGTAACATCAATTCACAAGGTTCAAAAGCATCATCAATATAAGCTCCAAGATTATTTGGTTTAAGAATTCTCCCTAATTTACCAGGCATACCACCGCCTGTTATGTGAGCAATACCATGAATTTCTACTTTTGGTTCTCCTTCAAATCCACCAGTCATATCAACAATTGTTTTAGAATAAATTCTAGAAGGATGAAGCGCCAATTCTCCTAAATTTTGTCCTCCGAATTCTTCTTCATGCCATTTTTCTCCATATACCTTTTCCAAAGTTTTTCTTACAAGAGATATACCATTTGATCTGAAACCCTCTTCTTTTAAACTAACTAAACCATCATGAGGTTTGATTTCAAAGCCTGTTAAAGCTTTGCTTTCTCTTAAAAATGATACAACACCACCTGCCCAATTATAATTGAAATCACCATAACCTCTGATTCTGTATCCAAGTTCTGCTATTTCACCATTTATTATAGCAACACCAGCCTCTTTAGCTGAAGCAACCATTCCATCTGCAAGTTGTTGTATGAAATTCAAGTAAATTGTTTTGTCTCCTCCTTCACCTTTCCATAATTTGTTAACATCTAAAATAGAACCAACTAAAACAGGCTCTGAATTATAACGAACTGAATCATCACAAAGCATTGCAAGCAAGTCATAAGCTACAGTATCATGTTTACAATTTCTTTCAGCTATCTCCACCTTTGTTCCAACACCATCAAAACTTTTTGACATGATAGAATCTGAAGGTAGGCCACCAACTCTAATTCCTCTTAAACCAGAAAAATGTTCAAAAGGAATAAAAACTTCTCCTAACTTTCCTTTTCTGTTTTCCCAAGTTTTTTTAGAAGCTTCATACATTATTTTTGAAGCTTCTTCTTCAAGATCAATATCAACTCCAGCATCTCTATAAGTTAAAGCTGTCAAGATAAACACCAATAACTTTATTTAGAAAGTAAAAAATTTAAGTCTTATCTCTGTTAAATCTGTATCCCAACTTCTCAAATATTTTTTTCATTAATAAACTGTCCTGTTCTAAAATTGGACTCTCGGAAATTATGGTTATATCAGTTTTTCTTTTAAGAATTTCTTTGGCAAATGGTTCAAAATCAGGTCCAGCCTCTCTCATGGGAACATGATGTCTTTCATTGCCTCTGCCAATTCCAACTAAAGAATATTTTATCCCTGAAAAATGAGAATGATATTTTTTTAATTTCAAGATTTTTAATTTATCAAAAATTTCTTTGTAATTAACATTACCTCCATTTCTTGCGTAGATGTGAGCAGGATCCAGATATGGAATTACATTTTTTAATTTTTTACAAATTTTTATTATTTCATCTAAAGTTCCCCATGATTTTTGTTTTCCCATTGTTTCCATCCCAAAATCAACATCCAATTTATTCTTTTTTATATTGTCATTGATTTCTTTGCAAGCTTCAAAAATCATTTTATCAGCCCTTTCTTTGTCCTTCCCATAATATCCAGCATGGACTGCAACAACAGTTGCATTCATTATATTACCTCTTTCCAAAGAATCTATTATTCTTTTTTTACTATCCTTTACTACTTTCTTTTTTTCACTTGCCAGATTAACAAAATATGGAACATGAATTGATAGTTCAACATCTAAGTCTTTTGCAACTTCCCCTATTTTTTTAGCAGTTTCTAAAGACATGTGAATTCCATGGGTGAAAGAAATTTCCATAGCATTTAATCCTAGTTCTGATACTGTTTTAACACCTTCTACCGAAGATTTTCCTTTACAAGAAATAGGTATTCCTGATGGTCCTAAACGAATTTTCATTTTTGTTCCTTCTTCTTGAAAAACAACCAATTTTTGGGTGGTTTGAACTTTACTAAAACATAGATTCCCTTTAACTTCTTACCATTTATTTTGAAAACTATTTTCTTATCTTTAACGCTTATTGGTTCATAAGTTCCTTTGTCCCATATTTTAACTTTTCCAGCTCCATATTGTCCTTCTTCTATTATGCCTTCAAAATCTTTATAAGCATATTCATGATCTTCAACCTGGATGGCTAAAATCCTTCTTTTATTTGCTTCTTTGATATTTTTTGGAATAGCCCAACTTTTCAAAACACCTTTTCTTTCAAGTCTTAAATCAAAATGATGATTTCTCGCCCAATGTTCATGAACCACATAAACTAACTTTTTGTTAGATGGCATTTTTACCAGATTTAATATCGTTCCTCCCATTAAGGAGGTCCTTCTTCCTCTTCCTTTTCTTCCTTACCTTTTTCTTTAGATTCTCTTTCTTCGGGTGGTGAAACATCTACTTCACCTTCAGAGATAATAAATTTATTTATTTTATTATCATAAATCCAAACCAAAATACATGATAACAAATAAGAAACAATTAAGACAATGACAGTTACAATTAAATCTAAATCCGGTGGTTGTGATTCAAATAAGAATTTTATTATAGAGACTCCACCAAAAAGAATAATATCATTTGATACTTTTTGAGGCAATATTAAAAATAATATAATAAATAATACAATCTTTCTCCATTCGGGCTTTAAAAATTTTAAAAAATTTAAGTTCATTTAATCACTTTAGAATTATTTTCATCATATCTTTAGCAATTTCAGTATTTTTAAAAATCGACTTAGCAGCATTTAAAACCTCTTCTGTTGTTTTATACCTTCTACTAAGATGAGTTAAAATTAATTTTTTGATTTTGTATTTTTTAGACAGTTTTGCAATTTCTGTAGCAGAAGAATGAGGCCTTTCTTTTTCCATGGGTTCAGCAAATGTTCCGTCATGAATTAATAAATCAGCTTCTTTAGAAAATTCAAAGAGTTCTTTGCAAGGCATGGTGTCTCCAGAATAAGTAATTTTTCTACCTATTCTTTTTTTTGCTACTTGTTCTAATTTTATAACTTTGTTTTTTACTTTTATTTTACCTTTTTCTTTTATTTTTCTCATTTGTATTCCTGTTAATCCAAACTTCTTAGCTTTTTTAACATCAATATTCCAGCTATCTTTCTCTTTAAAACAATAACCAAAGGCAGGAATAGAATGTATGACTTTTATAGCATAGACCTCATAAGAATTATTTTCAAATATTTTTTCAATTTTCTTATCTTCATCACAGTTATGAGAAATTATCTCGAATCCGATTCCCCAATAGCTTAGTTCAATTAATGCGTCAATGAATCTTGATGCTTCTGGTCCATAAACTTCTAAAGGTTTTTTTCTTCTAGACAAATGTAAACTTTCTATTAAAGGCAGAAGACCTGCAAAATGATCCGCATGCCAGTGAGTTATGAAAATTTTGGATATTTTCATAGGAGAAACTCTTGCTTTTTGTAGTTGTAATTGTGTTCCTTCACCACAATCAAAAAGAATGTAATCACTACCATAGTGTAAAAGAATGGCTGGATGTTTCCTTTTTAAACTTGGAATAGCAGCACCTGTTCCTAAAAGCGTTATATTAATAGGTTCTGGCATAAAATCACTTTTCAATTTTTTCGTATATTAAAATAACTAAACAACTTAATAGATATAATACAAATAAAACAAGAAGATAACAAAAGAAAGTTAATGTGAAAAAATTAACATAATCTTTCATTCCTTTAAAAAAATGATTATAGATATTTAAAAAAAATTCCACGATGTAATCTTTTTTATATAAATAGCGTATCAATAAAGTTTCAGACATAAAAATTAATACAAAAACTAAATAAATTATTAATCTTTTCCAGTCTGGCTTTAAGAACTTTTTTAACATCAAACCACATTCAAATCTTTTTCAAAATATTCTCTAAGAAATATTCTAAATTCTTTTGGTAATTTTTTCATTAATTTAATTGCTTTATCTCCATCAGCTGTTTTGCAATTTTTAATAGCAGGAGCAATTTTGCTCGGGATGCCTCTTTCTAATAAATTCTTTTTTGATTTTTTAAACAAATTTTTCAAAAATTGTGAAACTTCAGTAAAATCTTTTTCAAGTTCAACAACCCAGTTTTTACCTTCAATAAAAATTTTCTCTTTTTTATAATGTTTCAAGAACTCTTCTGCATGTTTACTAAAAACATCGGGCCCTATGTTTTTTGAAACTTTAGGTATTTGCCATTCTTTCATTTCCAAAATTAAAACACATTTTTTATTACAATAAAAATCATTTCTTAATACCCCAAAACCATTTTGTGTTAGCATTTTTCCCATTATTTTAGAGAATCTCTTCATTTGAGGATACAAAACATCTTCTATAACTTTTGGTCTTTTAAAAACTATTAAGTACAATCTTGTACCTCTATTTTTGATCCTTTTTGAAATCTCAGCTATAGAATAGGGTTTTAAAGGTTTTTTGAAAAAGAATTCTTTTTTTGGATTTTCAATAAAATCTTTACAAGCTTTGACAAATGTATAAAACTTCTCAACAGAAATTGCAGCTCCCACGTTCCTATTTTTATCAACAGGATCTATTACAATTAAAGCAGTTTTAAATTTTTTTGATAATCTTTCTTTGTCTTCATTACCAAAAGTTATAACATGACCTGCTCTCCATTTATACGCATCTTTAACACAGTTCATAAAACTTCCATATTTTATAATTAATAGCTCGCAGAGGTAACCAGAAAAACCCAAAGTTTTTACATCAGCCCCATAACATTTGTTAGCTATGCAAAACTGCTTTAACAATCTAACTTCATCAGGCTTTTTAAGATTTTTCTTAACAAATCTCACATGATGAGGTGTTCTATCAACTGCAGATTTTATTTTTTCAGGATTTTTAATATCATAAGCAGGAACTATGTCTATTTGAAATTTTCTTACCCATCCCCTCAAATATGGATGTTCAGCAAATGCTATCTGATGCCTTCCCTTAAGATTTTTTATTATATTTTTAGCTAGATTAAGACCTCTTTCTTCTAGTTGTTTTTTAGAAATATTCGGATTGAATAACAGGAATAAGTCTAATTCATACTTTTTGGCTAACCAAGTATCTTTTTCTACAGAACCACAAATTATTGGTTTTACCTCTTTAGAGAATTTTCTAGAGATTCTTATTAGTTTTTCAATAAAATTACCCATTTCTCTTTCTTCGTTTTCACTAGGTTTTATCTTTTTTAGAACTGCATTTAGATTCATTTTCATCGATTAGATTTATAAATAAGGAAGTAAATAAAGTTTTATGGTCAGTATTATGTACTTTCAAGAAATGTGGGCCAGCATTTGGTATAACTTTGTGACAAATTTCCCCCTATTATTATGGGCAATAATCTGGCTATTAATAGGTTTCATAGTTGGAAAAATTGGGGGATGGATAGTAAAACAGTTCTTAGTTAAGATGAAACTAGACCAATATGTTTTTGAAAGAGATAAATTCAAAATGAAACTTTCAGATATATTTGCAGCTTTAGTTAGATGGATATTATATCTTTCTTTTATTTTGGTTGCAGCAACATACTTAACTTTTGCACCGCAGTTAGCTAATTTGATTACATACGCTATAGGATTTTTAGGAGGAGTTGTAGAAGCAACAATCATAATCGTAATTGGTTACAGCCTATCTTACTACATCAAAGAACAAGTTATGAAAACAAAAACTTTATACGGAGATATAGTAGGAAATGTAATATTCTTCCTAATACTTTATGTTTCCGTAGCATTGGCACTTCCCTTTGTTGGCATAGATACACAACTAATTAATTGGATATTGATTGTAGTAGTTGCTTCGCTTGGTTTAGGAATGGCAATTGCAATTGGTCTAGGATTAAAAGACGTTGTCAGAGATATTGGCAAAACTTATTCCAAAAGGTTCATGAAGAAGAGAAGAAAATAGTAGATTATTATGTTAGTGAAAGAAATAATGACTACTGCTGTAAAGACTATTAGACCTGAGGATACAGTTAAAAAATTAGCTGAAGGAATGGTTAAATATAAAATAGGCTCTTTGGTAGTTGTTTCAGGTTCTGGAGAAGTTGTTGGAATAGCAACAGAAAGAGATGTTATAGAACATGTTATTATTTTAGGAAAAAGTCCCGACGAAGTAAGGGTTCAAGAAGTAATGACAAAAGATATGATAACAATTAATCCTAGCAATACACTAGAAGAAGCAGCAGATATCATGGTTCATCATGAAATAAAGAAACTCCCTGTGATTGAAGGAGGAAGGCTAGTGGGAATTGTTACTGCTACTGACCTTATAGCTTATGAGAACAAATTAGTAGAAAAAATAGCACATCTTATAATGGCTTCACCCATGAAAAGTATTGGTGGCTAACCATAAAATTCTTTTTCTCCAGATTGATAAAGCCATATAGCAATATCTAATTTCTCTGGAGGTATTTTTAATTCTTTTGATAATTTCAAGAATTTGTTTTCTAGTTCAATATATTGTTTTTTAGTTAAACTTCCTGGTTCATAATCATTATATCCTATTTTTCTAAGGAAATTTTGGACATGAACATCTATTATTGGTAAGCCTCTAAAGCCTATATTTCTCATAAAATTGGCAGACTGTTTGATTCCTATACCTTTTATATTTTCTATTAACCATTTTCTGAGTTCTATGGGATCAGAAGTGAGCATTCTTTTTAATGTTGGTAATTTTTCTCTAGCTTCAATTATTCGTTCTGCTTTAACATAAGGAAATCTTACTCCTTTTAGATAATTTCTTAATTCTTCTAAATTTGCTCTAAATAACTTCTTATCTGCTTTTAGTTTGTTAATAACTTCTCTACAATTTTTTGCTTTGGATTGAGATGTTAAAATAGAGAAACAAAGCTCTCCAAACAAACACTCGTCATCCTTTATATCACACTTCTTAATAAAATTTCTTATTTTCTCTTTTTTAGTTTCATAAAATTCTAAAAGTTTATTTACTTCTATTTTCATAATAATCTCATAGTTTTAAAATTATATATATGATTTTTATGAAACCTATAGTTGAACTAAGAAATGTTACAAAAGAATATCTTATGGGAGAAGTTATAGTAAAGGCTATAGATGGAGTTAATTTAAAAATAAAAAAATCTGAGAGTATAGCATTGATGGGACCTTCTGGTTCAGGAAAATCTACAATGCTTCATTTGGTAGGATGCTTAGACAGGCCAACAAAAGGGAAAATTCTTATAGATGGAAAGGATGTTTCTAATTTAAATGACAATGAATTAGCTGTCATCAGGAGAAAGAAAATAGGATTTATATTTCAGTTCTTTAATTTAATACCATCTTTTACAGCCTTAGGAAATGTCGAACTTCCAATGATGTTTTCAAGAATTCCAAATCGAAAAGAAAAAGCTAAAGAACTATTAAAAGCAGTAGGCTTGGGGCAAAGACTTCATCATTACCCTTCTCAGCTTAGTGGTGGAGAAACACAAAGAGTGGCAATAGCAAGATCTTTAGCAAATGATCCCCAAATAGTATTGGCTGATGAGCCCACAGGTAATCTAGATTCTAAATCTGGAAAAGAAATATTAGAGGTCTTAGTGAAACTTAATAAGGAAAAAGGAGTAACTTTATTAATTGTTACACATGATAATTTGATAGCTAGACATGCTAGAAGAAAAATTAAATTAAGAGATGGAAAAATAGTAAGATGATTACATGAAAAAAATAATGATTTTAATATTGTTTTTGTTTTTAATTGGAATAGCTGAAGCTGCTAATATATCTTTGACTGTTTCTTGGTCACTTTCTTCATCTACTGTAAGACCTGGTGGTGATTTAATAATTTATTTAACGGCAACCAACCCAGGACTTGATTTAGAGAGTGTTGTTTTAACAGCAACTGCAGGACCTTATATAAAACTAACTTCAGGTGGCAAAATAGAACTTGGAGATATGCCTGCCACAACATCTCAACAATCTTCAATATCTGTGAGAGTTGATGAAAATGCTGAAGCAACCACTTCTTATGTTTATTTAGAAGCTAAGTATTATTACAGTAATTCTGAGTACAAAAAGACATTTTATGTACCAATAACAATTAAAAAAGAACCTCTCTTAGAAATTGTTAATGTTGTTTTTAATGATACTGTTGAACCAGGAAAAACATTTTTACTATCTTTTGGTGTTTCTAATAAAGGTGATAGTACAGCAAGAGATTTAAAAGTTAAATTAAATAAAACAACTTTATTTACAACTCCAGGGTCAACAGGAGAGATTATAATAGATGAGCTAAAGCCTTTGGAATCTAAAAGCTTAGATTTTCTCATAACAATAAATCCAGATGCAGACATAGGAATAGAATCAATACCAGTCAATATTTCTTATTTTGATGATACAAAATCAAATAGTTATACACAAACTAAGAAAATTGGCCTAAAGGTATCAGGAGATGTTGATTTTGTAGTTACAATTGACTCTTACACTAACTTTTATTATGGCCGAATTGGTGAAGTATCAATTTATATAGCAAATCGTGGTTTAGCATCAGCTGAATATGTTTCTGTAGACGCTAAATCAGATTTTGGTTCAAAGGAATTTTATATAGGAAGTCTAGATTCTGATGATTCAGAAACAATTGACTTGCCTCAAAATTTAGCTAAAGCTTCAGGGAAATATCCAATCCATTTAACCTTAAATTACAGAGATAAATTTGATAAAGAATATTCCTTTGAAAAAACAGTTGAAGTAATACCTACCAATGCTCCAATAGATTATACCACCATTTTAATTGTGATAGTTGTTCTAGCAATTATTGTATATTGGATTTACAAAAAAAGAAAGAAGTGATTTAAT
>CAYFXV010000014.1:0-16777 GCA_964347265.1 uncultured archaeon
ACTCGTACTCACGCCATACATGCCCACATTTTGTACATTTAAAAAATCTTGTTGGTGCTTCATCAGCAGCTCTCATCTGCTGCATCCACCAATAAGCTTCTTCATTTTCACATTTTGGACATTGCACAGTTGTTTTGGGTAAAACATCAACTTTTGATCTTTTATCAACAACAATTATTTTTCCTCTTTTTCCTCCACCATAAGCACTTATTTTAAATTTTTTTCCTTTAGAAGTTTTCTTTTTTCCACATCTTCTACAAACAAGAACAACACGGCTACCAGATTTTTTAGGTATCATTAATCCTCCACACTTAGGACAGAAATCCATTAAAAACCCTTTTGTTTTTATCTTTTATTTGTATATGAGGAACTATTTAAAATTATCGTTTAATTATCCAAGACCAGTTAGTTCGACAAATAATATTTTTACCCATCCGAGGATAGGAATTTTAAGAAACGCTTTTCCATAAATATCTTCTAAAGAAATTACACCCCACCTACCTTCATCAGTTGAAGGAACATTATCACCCTTTGTTATTATGCCGCTATCTCTTATTTCATGAATTCTATGAATTATAGGATATTTTTTATCAGGAGAATCAAAAACAACAATATCACCAACTTTAAGATTTTTTTCACCATATACCATTATCATATCTCCTCTATAAAAAGTTGGTATCATACTGTTTGAAAAAACAGCAACAACAGGAGTCTGTGTTCCTAAAATAAAACTCAGAGCAATATTAACTCCATAAGCAATAACAAAACCTAGAAAAAGATATACAATAATTCCAAACCAACCTTCAGTGTATTTGTCCCATATTTTACGCATGCCCAACTGACTCACCTAAAACAAAACCAGTAGCTATTAAATGAGCAACTCTTAAAGGTTCTGGTATTAAACTCATGGTTGAGGTCTTTTTTATAACTTTACTTGCGTCTTCTTTTTTCATTCCATAACATTGGAAACATATTTTTTTATTCTTTACCCTTACCCAATAAATTGGACCTGCATTTTCAACACATTTTAACCTTTTTTTAGAATTTTGCATTTGTTTTAGTGTTGAGAAGAATTTTTTTAAGTTCGGTTTTTTTCTATTAACCACAATTACAGGTAGTTTTGTTTTTTCATAAATTTCTTTTATATCAACAGTATTAAAACCTGCAAATGTTATTCCATCAAGCATTATTATTCTTAAATCTTTATGTTTGGTTTTTAAGACCTTTTCAATTATTTTTTTTGTTGCATCTAAGCCATCTATTTCAATTTCAGTCTTTAATAAACCATCTATAAACTGACCTCCCCTGAATATAACACCAACAAGAATGTCCTTTCCTTTTGTTTTGAATTTAAAAGGACCATCATCCCATGCAACTATTCTTATTTCTTTTTTAATTGTTCTGAATCTTTGCATAGAATCATTTACTTTTCTAAAGTTCTTCTGAATTTTTCTTTAAATTCATCACATTGTGCTTCTAAAGCAGAAGAAGCTTTTGTTAAAAGTCTTTTTGGGTTTCTTCCCATAATAACTAGTTCTGGATTTTCAATAAAAGGATGCTCTCTAATAGCAGCTGCTTCTCCTCCTTCCTGCCAAACTTGGGTCGCTACCAAATTTGTTACAGTTTCTGTCTCATCTTCAAATTCTAATAATAATTTTTCTTTCTTGTTTTCAAGAACTTTAATATTCATACTATCACTATTTTTCTCATATTTATATAAAGCTTTCTATTTCATCAAGATTTAAAATTGGTTTCTTAAATTCAGTTCTATTTTCTATTGCTATTCTTGGACAAGCAGTATTAATGTAACAATCTAGTTCTAAACCTTCTAATTTTTCGGGCTTTATTTCATTAAAAACTAGTATATAAGCTTTCTTTCCTTTTTCTTCTAACTTGTTTTTAATTTTTTTAGCTAATTCTAGGTTTAATTGTCCTGGTTTTACAGAAACCAGTATTCCAAATCTCCTAGCATCTTTTGCTAATGCTATAGCTGCATATTTTTGTTTTAAGAATTTTTCTTTAAGTTCTTTTAAATCAGTTATTTCACTTTTTTCCACATCTAAAATATAAACAGGTTTTTCTGTTTGTAAAGCAATTCCTAATGGATGGAACTTTCCAGAACCTATGTATAAAAAAGCTTCAATTTCTTTTTCAATCATATTCGCTGATGAAACGTCACAACCTAGAATTTGACCTGGATAAGACTTTCCTTTACCTATTTTAACAGTTTTTCCATTTTCTTCCAAGAATTTTTTAGCTTTTTCTAAAGAATCCAAAAATTGTAAAGTTGATATTAAACCAATTTTTTCTTCTTTTAACTTAACTAAATCTTTTTCTAAAACTGGTATTGGATCACAATCTTCTCTTAACTCAATATATTCAACAGGAATACTAGTATCAATAATTTTCGAATGCCCGTAATGAACTATTTTATCACAACCAAGAAGTTTGGCTTCTTGAATAGCTAAATCACAAGCTCCAAAACAGCTTTCACAATCTATTAAAACATCTCCTAACCCATCTGCTATTTTTAAAACTTTTCTCTTTAATCCGTCAGGAATTTGTAAAATTTTCATATTAATCCTTAGAAGTAAAATCTTATAAAACTTTTAAAAGCAGGTTCTTACATATTTTAAACATGAAAAAGAAAGAAAAACCTAAAGAGGTGAAAGGAATTGGTGGAGGCTCATTTATAACTGCAGGCATAGTTGTCATGCTTGTACCAGCAATACTTTATATTATATTTGGCGATTTTACTTCATTTCTAAAACATTGTGTTATTCCATTTTCTAGTGTTGATATCGGTGGTTTTATAGTTACTTGTATGGAATTAAGATTTATATATGTGCTGTCATATTTCTGTTTATTTTTTGGTTTGATTCTCGTAATTTTTGGCCTCGGCAAAAAAATAATTGAAACGAAAAAATAGTTCAGTTGAATTAAAATGAAAGGGAAAGGAAAAACTAAGAAAAAGAAAGTTGAAGTAATTGAAAAAAAGAAATCCAAAACTTTAAGGAAAAAGAAAGTTAAACCTGTGATAAAAGTTGAAAAAGAATTTGAGCTTGGAAAAGAAATTGGTGTAATGATGGAAATGAAACCTGAAATTAATGTTGAGGAAACTAAAGTAAAAGTTCCTAAAAGAAATATTGCAAAAGTTGAAAAACCAAAGAAAATTAAGAAAAGAAAATACAAACATAGAATGTCAAAGGAGGAGGAAATTAAACCTAAGAAAAGAAAATACAAACATAGAATGTCAAAGGAGGAGGAAATTAAACCTAAGAAAAGTATTGGTGGTGGTTCATTTATAGCTTCTGGTATATTGGGTATTCTTGTTCCATCAATATTTTATATTGTTTTAGGTGATTTTAACTCATTTTTACAAGAATGTAATCTTCCATTTTCTACTGTTAACATTGGAAACGACATGATAGTTAATTGTACAGAAATAAGACTTGTTTTCGTGATATCTTATATTTGCGTGTTTTTTGGTTTAATTTTTATAATTTTGGGTGTTGCCAAAAAAATAATAGAAATGAAAAGAATAGTCAAGTGAACAAACTTTTTAGTATATTTATGTAATTAAAATTTTCTAGAATATTGACTATCAGCACTATAAATGGAGTTGTTAGAAGTAAAAACAAAATAAAAAGTATTATAATAAAACCCCTTTTACTTTTTTCTTCTCTAAAACCTAATAGCAAACCTGAAATCAGGCCTCCTATATGAGAAGCATAAGAAATGTTACTTGTGGTCTGGCCTGCTAAAACTAGTAAAAAACTTGCTACGTTATATAAAGTGTAAATTAACGCAACTAACACAAGAGGTATTGGTATCAGATAAGGAAAAAATATGAGTTCTAAAGGTTTTGTTACCATGGAAATTCCCATTAGACCAAAAATTGCTGCAGAGGCCCCAACTGTTGGAGATGCCATAGAAGATAAGCCTATTAAACCTGAAACAAGAATAAATAAGTCTGCAATAAAAGATGATGCAAAAAATGCTAACAGAAATTTCTTTCTTCCAAGCTCTTGTTCAACAACTTTACCAAAAAAATAAAGTGCTATTATATTAAAAATTAGATGTTCTGGAGTAGCATGAATAAAAATAGAAGTTAAAAGAACCCAAAACTTTCCTGTTAAAATATTTTGAAAAGAAAAACCATATTCATAAAAAATAGAATTAAAAAAATCTTCTCCATATTGATATTCAAAGTAAAGTTGTACAGCAAAAACAATTATGCATAATATAATAAAAAAGTGGGTTAATCGTGGTTTTTCGTATTTTGTCATATATTAGAATATATTATTTCTATATTAAAATTATTTTAAGTTTTTGGAGAGGATTTTAAATCTCGATTTTTCTATATCTTTAGTATGATTATTTGCAGTAATCCTATTTCAGTGATTATTATTTCATTAATACCAACACTAATTATTGATTATTTCTTAAACAGATTTGTATTAAAAACATTTGAGAAGGAATGTAAACGTAGAGGTATTAAAGAGGTGGGTCGTAAGTTTACTTGGGCACGTCCTTCAGATTTTTGTAAAGTTTTGAGGTTACTTATCTTCGTATTTTCATTATTTCTTATTTTTTTCTTTTTTAAAGAGTTTGGTCCATGGTTATGCGATATCTAACAATCTTAAGTTCTGGTTTTATCTTTTCTCTATTTCAGCAACCCATTCTCTAACCTTGTCTATGGCATCAATATTAACAGAAAGAGAATCTATTCCTGTTTTTACCAAGAATTCAACAGCATCTTTTCTATTGCTAGGCAACTCTCCACATATAGAAGACTCAACATTGTATTTTTTACAAATATCAATAACGTGCTTAAACAAGAACTGCATTGAAAGGTGCATTTCATCAAAAATTTTTATCAAATTCTCATTATTCCTATCGATTCCTAAGGTTGTTTGTGTTAAATCATTGCTTCCAAAAGAAGCAAAAGCAATTCCTTCTTTGCAAAACTCTTCTATTGTTAAAGCAGCTGCAGGGGTTTCAACCATTATACCAAAATTAGTGGGAGCACCCATGTTTTTGGCGATTTCTTTTGCTTTTCTTAATTCAGAAACATCTATAATAAAGGGTAATTCCCAAACAACATTATTCAAACCCTTTTCATGCAATTGTTTTAATGCTTCTAGTTCACATTTTAAAATTTCAGGCTCATCTATGCTTCTTCTTATTCCATGCCAACCAAGCATTGGATTGTCTTCTTCAGGCTCTTTTTCTCCACCTTTCATATTTCTAAACTCATCTGTTCTTGCATCCAAAGATCTGACCCAAACCTCTTTTGGATAAAAAGCTTGAGCAACTTTACCAACACCATCAACAATTATTTCTATTAACTCTACTTGTCTTTTACTTCTTACATATTCTATAGGGTGCATACCAGCTTTTGTTAACATGTGTTCTAATCTTAACAAACCAACACCATCAGCATATTTTGCTTTTTCAGCAGTTCCAGGAAAAGCTAGGTTAGCCTTAACTTGAGTTCTTGTTTTTATTTCAACTTTTTTTGCTTTTTCTTCTTCTATCTCAATTTCTCCAGAATAGATTTTTCCATGAGTTGCATCAATTGTGATCTTCATCCCATCTTTTAAGGTTTGTGTCGCTGTTTTTGTTGCAATCACACATGGAACTCCCAGTTCTCTTGAAACTATTGCCGCATGTGAAGTAATCCCTCCTTCATCTGTAATAATTGCAGCAGATTTTTCCATTGCAACAACAAAATCAGGGTTTGTCATCTTTGTTACAAGAACATCTCCCTTTTCAATTTTCCATATTTCTTTAGCATCAAGAATAACTTTTACAACACCGCTTGCGATCCCTGGTGATGCTCCGTAACCTTTTAAAATAGGAGTGCCTTTTACTTCTTTTGTTTCTTTTTCTTCTAAAATGGTCACAGCCCTTGTTTGAACAACATAGATCTTCCCTCTCTCCATTGCCCATTCAATATCTTCTGGAAAATTATAATGCTGTTCTATTTTCTTGCAATAAGCAGCTAAAGCAACAATCTCATAATCAGAAAGAACTTGTGCACTCACTCTGTCCCTAGTTATTGTTTTCTCAACAGTTACTCCATAAATGTCTCTTACAGTTTCCATTGTCTTTTTACCAATATGTTTTTCTACAATTTCTCCTGTATCTTTGTCAACTATGTACCTGTCCGGTTCAACCTTTCCTTGAACAAGTGATTCTCCCAATCCCCAGCATGCTTCTATAACAATTTTTTTAGAGCCTTTAACAGGATTTGTTGGATCAACAGTAAAAGCAACCCCTGCTTTTTCAGAATTTACCATTCTTTGAACAATAACACCAATAGAAGTATCCTGAGTTTGGTTGTGTTTATGTCTATAATAAATGACTCTTGAAGTATAAAGAGAAGCCCAGCATTTTTTTATAGCTTCGATTAACTTTTTCTCACCTTTAATATTTAGAAAGGTTTCGTATTGGCCTGCAGAAGATGCTCCCTCTATGTCTTCCATTGCTCCAGAACTTCTAATAGCAACAAATGGCACATCAATAGGTTTTACAAAATCTAAATCTATTGGAGGCCCACCATAGAGTTTTTTGTAAGCATCTATTATTTGGTCTTTCATTTTTTCAGGAACTTCAGCTTTCATTATTAGTTCTTTGATTTTTTCTGAAGCACTATTTAAAGATTTAACATCAGAATAATCGATTTCTTTAATTATTTCAAGTATTTCTCCTTTTAAATCATTAGATTTTAAGAATTCTTCATAAGCTTCTGTTGTTATAAAAAAAGCTTCGGGCACAGGAAATTCAGCATTTATTAGTTCTGCCAAATTAGCTCCTTTTCCACCTACTAGTTTAACGTCTTTTTTTCCCAGATTTTTTGGTTCCAAAACAAACGACATAGAATATATATGTTCAATAGTTTCTTATATGTTTTTATTTTTAATTAAACATATATAGAAAATGAAACTTCTGGAAGTTGACTTACCCAGAAAAATTATAATCGGGTCTAAAGCTATAGAAAAAATAGGGAGTCTTTGTAAAGAACTAGATTTAAAAGGTTCTGTTGCAATCTTTACTGAAGATAATATCTTAAAAAATGTTGGTAAAGAGACTTTAGAAATCTTAAAAAGTCATGATTATAGTGTTAATGTTAGACTTCTACCTAAAAAGATTGAAATGAAGCACATCACGAACATAAGATCTAATTTTACTATTGGTTTTGGAGGCGGTAGAATAATTGATGCTGCAAAAATGGCTGCAAAAAAGAGTAACATACCTTTTATTTCTGTTCCAACAGCGATATCACATGATGGAATAGCAAGCAATCGTGCTGTTCTGGAAATTTACAGTGCTCCAGCTGTTATGCCAACTGGAATATTAGTTGATTCAGATATTATAATTAAATCTCCTTATCGTTTAACAGCCTCAGGATTTGGAGACATGGTTTCAAAATTAACAGCAGTAGAAGATTGGGAACTATCGCATCAAGAAACTGGAGAATACATTTCAGAATATGCAGCTACCATAAACAGGACTGCAGCAGATTTAGTAATAAGGTCTGCAAGTTCTATAAAAAATCTTGAAAAAAAAGGTTTAGAAAATCTTATTGAGGCTCTAGTTTTTTCTGGTATTGCAATGGCTATAGCAGGTTCAAGCAGACCTGCATCAGGTTCTGAACACATGTTTTCTCATGCTTTAAAAGAATTATATCCACAAAAAACAAGTCTTCATGGAGAAGAATGTGCTGTTGGGTCAATTATATGCTCTTATCTTCATAATATGGATTGGCCAAGAATTGTTGAAGCACTGAAAGTCATTGGAGCACCGACAAACAACGAAGAATTAAAAATACCTCGAAAAATACTAATAAAAGCTCTTTCTGAAGCAAAAAATATAAGAAAAGATAGATACACAATTTTAAATTATAAGGATATAGATGAGAAGAAAGCAGAAATAGCAGCAAAGGAAAGTGGGGTAATAAAATAGAAAGGAATTTAAATATATCATTAATAATAAAATTTGTGAGTATTTATGGAAGAATGGAGAAAGTGGAAGCATATTACAAAACTTGATCCTGATAGAAAAATAACCCATGAAATTATAGAAGATATTATAGAAAGTGGAACTGATGCAATAATGATATCAGGAACACAAAATATTACTAAAGATAATGTTGAAAATCTTCTTGAGATGTTAAAAGAATATGATGTACCCAAAGTTCTTGAACCTGCTACACCATATGGCTTAGTTTATAAAAATATTGACTGGTTGTTTGTTCCATCTGTTTTTAACACATACTATTCTCACTACATAAATGGTCTACACAAAATGTGGATAAAATTGCATAAAGATAAGATAAATTGGGACATAGTTGTTCCTGAAGCTTACATAATTCTCAATCCGAAATGTGCTGCAGCAAGAGTTTCAAAAGCTCAACAAATGACTCTAGAAGGAACTGTTGCAACAGCTGTTTGCGCTGAGAAATATTTTAACTTCCCTATAATCTATATAGAGTATTCTGGAACTTATGGAAACCCTTCTGTTGTTAAAGCTGTAAAAGAAGCATTGACAAAAGCACACCTTTTATACGGTGGTGGAATAAACAC
This sequence comes from uncultured archaeon, assembly GCA_964347265.1. GTDB lineage: Archaea > Aenigmatarchaeota > Aenigmatarchaeia > Aenigmatarchaeales > Aenigmatarchaeaceae > CS1-C013. The sequence goes on from CAYFXV010000014.1 coordinate 8,592, forward strand.
AAAAGAAAAAGCAGAAGAAATGTCCCAGTGGGCAACTATTGTTGTTGGAAATACAATTTATGAGAACGGCACTCATTCGTTTATTGATACAATGCGTGGTCGTTTGGTAAGAGAATTATCAGAAATACAAGGCAAGCTTGGAAGACTTAAAAGACTAAGAAGAAAGAAAAGAAATGAGAAACCTGTGGAAGAAACTAAGAAAGATGAAAAAACTAAGAAAAGAACATTTAAACCAAGAATTAGAGTTCCTGGTTTTAGACGTAAAAATCACCAGTAAAGGATAGCAAAAAAGCTGAGAATGAAAGCTCCTAATAAAGCAAGTATAATTCCTATTTTTATCATGTCCTTTATGTGAATATAGCCTGTAGAATATGCCACTGCATTCGGAGGAGTTCCAATAGGAACTAGGAAATCAAGAGATACACTTATGCCTGCTATAATTACTAGAATTCTTGTATCAATTCCAAGTGCTGTTGATAATGGTATTATTGCTGGTATTATAAAAGCTGCTGTTCCTGTGTTACTGCTGAACAAAGTCATAAAAATACAAAACAATGATGTTAAAAACAAAATAACAAACAAAGGATTTCCTATAATCATGTTTTTCATGTGTTCTGCTATAATAACATTTAAGCCACTAGCTTCTATTGCTGAACCTAAAGAAAGACCTCCTCCTACTAAAATAAGTATGTCCCAATCAAACTTGCCAAAATCATCTCTATCAAACATTTTAAAAGTATAGAACAAAACTATAGGAACCAAAGCCACCAAAGCTATAGGAATTTTATGCAATCCGGATGTTAGCCAAAGAAGAACTGTAACTGAAAAAATTGCTAAGGTTTTTAACTGGTTTTTGTTTAGGGAAATCTTTCTTTTTTTAACATGTAATTCTTTTATTTCTGGTTTGTATACTAGGAGCAAAGCGAACCAAGCAATGAATATAAATGGAATAGTAAAGGGAATAGAATGATACATCCAATCAAGAAAAGATATTGTTATATTTTCATCAGCAAGAAATTTTACAGCCATTGCATTTGGTGTTGTTCCAACAATTGTTCCAAAGCCACCTATGGTTGCTGCAAAAGCCACTCCTAAAACAGCAGCTTTTGCATAAGATGATTTAAAGGGTTTTAATCCAGTATCTTTTAAAACAACCAACATTATAGGTATCATAACAGCTGAAGTTGCACTGTTGCTCATCCACATTGAGAGAAAAGCTGTTGCAAGCATCATTCCCAAAAGAAATCTTCTTGGACTTGTTCCTATTTTCATTGTGAAAAAATTAGCTATTATTTCATCTAAACCATATTTTTGCAAAGAATATGCTAAAGCAAACCCTCCCATTAGCAAAACAACAACAGGATCAAAAAATGGAAAGAAAACATCTTTAACGTTAAAATCAGCAAAAATAGCTAATGATAAGGGTATTAATAAAGATGTTATGTATATTGGTATAACTTCTGTTAGCCATAGCATTCCTATTGTTACTGATATTGAAAGAACAAGATGAGCTTGATAAGGGATGTTCAAAGGTATTAAGTAAACGCATAATCCAAATAAAACAGACAAAAAAAAATAAACCAATGTTTTTTCCATAATAAAATATTAGAAAGTTGTATATATTATCTTCTTCTATAATTTTCCAACCATTTCAAGAAAGTATTTCTTTCTATTTTTCTTATTTCATTTTCAATTTCTTGTGGAGAAACAGCAGCATAGTAATTTCTAGTTTCTGGTTTAATCGTATCAACAACAATTATTCTAGACGTCCTTAGAATATCTCTTATCTCCTTATCAGTTTCCCCTATAACTACCTTAGGTTTTATAGAAGCTAAAACCCGTGCAGCTATTTTTGAAAATTTAAAATTCTGAATCCAAACAGCTTTGTTTGTGATATCAAATTCTCTGTTAGCATTAATTATTTCCTCTTTAGTAAAATCAGAAATTACTATCACAGGCAACAAACCTTCATTTTTTATGTCTCTTAATTCTTGTTCCCTTTCCAATTTTTCCTCATAAGCTTTTCTAATGCTCTTTCCTTTAACTAACTCAAATTTTAATTGTCTTATAAGAATATCTCTTGATCTTATTTCTTTTTCTTTTAAAACTTTTTTTCTAGCTTCCTCAGTCTTTTTCATTTGTTCTTCTAAATATTCTTGTTTTTGGATTTCAAGTTTTTTAACTCTTGTTTCAAGTTTTTCTGTATATACTTTTAATATTTCATACCTGTTTTTCTCTTCTCTCAATTTTTTCTCTAATTCTTTTGCTTTTTCTTTCCAATCTAATTCAACTTCTTTTAAAACAACTTTTTCTTTTATTTCTTTTTTCTTAGGTTTTATTTTTTCTATTGCCTCAGCAATGTTTTTTGCTTGTTTTTTTACAATCATTTCCTTTACTATATCACTGTGTTGTTTCAAACCCAAAGCTTCTAAGTTTCTATCTATTGTGTTAAACTGAGAGGCATGCAACTTAAAAGCAAAAAGGGAAGCAGCCAAAGCATCCCTCTCATGAGTATCTTTCATAGAAATATTCACAATTCTTTCTTTTTCTTCAATTGTTAAATCATGGTCTGGACGAAATACTTTTGCATTAAAAGAAGATGCTATTTTTTTAATTTTACTTGGAACTTTTTGCTTATCTGTAGCAATTATTAGGGGTCTACCAAAAACCATTATTCTTTTAATTATGTTAGATGTTGAAAAATGTTTTCTACTCTTCAAATACAAGAGATTCTTTTTAAGATCATGAATTGACAGCCCTGTGGTCGTTCCTACATCTAAGCCAACTATTAGAGGCTTTTTCATAAAAATATTTATGAATTTAAAGTGAAATACTTATCATATGGGAGATCTCAAATGGTATGTGATAACTGGAACTCCTAGCTCAGGCAAAACAACAATAATCTCCAGGTTATCAGAAATGGGTTTTCAAACTTGTTCTGAAGCAGCAAGATTTTTGATAGATGAGGAAATCTCAAAAGGTAAAACCTTAGAAGAAATTAGAATAAATGAAATAGAATTTCAAAGAAAAACATTAGAACTGAAAATAAAATCAGAAGATAAACTGCCTAAAGATAAAATAGTTTTTATTGACAGGGGAATACCTGATAGCATTGCCTATTTTCAATTTTATGGACAAGATGTTCAAGAAGTTTTAAAATTTTGTCATAAAAGATATAAAAAAATATTTTTCTTAGAAGCATTACCCTTTGAAAAAGACTATGCTAGGATAGAAGATGAGAAAACAGCAAGAAAATTAAGTGAATTACTTAAAAAAACTTATTTAGATTTGGGATACGAAGTTATAAGTGTTCCAAATATGTCAATAAAAGAGAGAATAAATTTTATTTTGTCAAATCTATGAGTATTTCTTTTCTAAAACTTTCTTAATTTTCTTAGCAATTCCTTTTCCTATACCTTTCACTTTTCTTAATTCTTCTTCTGTTGCATTAAAAACATTATTAGGAGATTTGAAATGCTTTAGCAATGCTTTAGCTCTTATAACAGAGACATCTGGCAAACTAGAAACTAAATAGTTTTGCATTTCTTCTATTGTTTTAGGGACCTTTTTGTTTCTTAAAACAATCTCTCTTTTCTCTAGAAGTTGTTCTCTTCTAGCAATCCAGTAAATTACACCAGCAGTATCAGCTATGTCTCTTGTCCAGATTATTGGAATTGACATATCAACAGATATTGCTGCCAAAGCTCCTCTAATTATATTGGGTTGTAGGATTCCATACAAAGATTCTTCTCCTTCTATTATTAGAATTGGTTTTTCAAAATTTTCTTTCATTGAGTTTAGCTGCTTAAAGAGCCTTTTATCAGTTATGCTCTGAACAAAATCATTTACAAGCTTTCTCTCTATAACAACTCTGTCAGAAACAACAAAATCACCATAAAGCAAAATCTTCTTTTGAATATCACATTCATATTGCTTGAAGTATTCTATTATTCCGCTGTTGTTTTCTCTTGTATCAACAAAAATGAGAACTCTATTCATCAGTTATATTTAGTTTTCTAAAAGTTATAAATTTAAATAGTGATTTTTCTGTAATGGTGCAAATGGTTTAAATTTTTAATTTTTCTAATAATCTATGAATAAAATGGGTAGTGTAAAAGACGTATCAATAATAATACCTGCTTATGAAAATCAACCAGGTTTAGGAGATTTTGTTTTTTCTGACTGGTTCAGTATTTTTGACTGGGGAAAAATGCCAAATTACATAGTAAATAAAGGGCGTTCTCTTGCTGTTATGGCTGCTTATAATTTTGAAAAATTAGAAGATATGAATATAAGAACACACTATATTTCTCTGACTTAAAAGAAGGAAGTGGTGGCTCTAGTAGAATGGAAGTTGAGATGGCTGTTGTATACCATCCTATTGCAAGACGATTCATAGAAGGAGAATTCCCTAATGAAATAGCAAGAGAAGAGCATGATTATTCTTTTTTCGAAAATAATAGAGGAAAATTAAATAATTACTTAGTTCCACTTGAAGTAATATTCCGAAATGGGTTGCCTCTAGGAAGTTCAGTATTCAAAAAAATAGCAAGAGCTAAGAAAGAAGAAAATCCTAAAAACAGAGAGCATGAATTGCAGAAAATACTTCAAAGATTAGGATTAACGGAAGAACCAAAACCAGGAGACATGCTCCCAGAGTCTGCAATTAGTTATACAACGAAGCTTGAACCTGGCGATAGAAACTTAAATCCAATAGAAGCATATAAAATCTCAGGATTAGAACGAGCTGATTTTACAGAATTGCGTAGTTTAGTTCTAAAGGTAAATGATGTTATAACAGAGCGAGCACAAAAAACAGGATTTGTTCATTGGGATGGAAAAGTTGAATTTGTGTATAACAAAGGTTTAGTTGTTGCTGATGTTATAGGAACTTTCGATGAAAACAGATTTGGATTTAGAGGTGAACAAGTAAGCAAGGAAGTGTTAAGACAATGGTACGAGAAAAATCAGCCAGAATTTCGAACTGCTTGTGATGAATGGAAAAAAACAGGAGAAGGATGGCAAGAGAGATGTCCTGTGAAACCAAGAAAATTAGATCGCGAATTTAATTCATTGGTTTCTCAAATGTACATGGCAGGATGTAATCAATATGTTGGAAGAAACATATTCGATGTCCCACCATTAGAAGAAGTGATGGATTCTATTAGAGCTCATAGGTGAATTCGTGTTAGAAGAAAAAACACTGCCTAAAAGAAGATTTCCCAAAGACTATAAAGTTGATCCATCAACACTTGCTGCAGGAAGATATGGAACATTGGAAATGGTACAGATATGGGGTCCTGAAAAAACTTTTGAATATAGTTTGAGGGTTCAAGGACAAGCTTCTTTGACTTTATCAAGATTGGATCCTCAAATTGTTGCTCGCGATCTAGCAAAAGAAATTGCAGAGAAAGCAAGCCTTGAATATATTGACCCTAACAGAATAAGAGAATTGGAAGAACAGACTGGTCATGATGTTATTGCTATAAACACTGCTTTAGAAGAGGTTGTAAGCCCTGCGGCAAAGCCACATATTAACAAAGCAAAGACAAGCGCAGACACAACACAACCTGCAAAAGCTTTACAAATAAAAGATTCATTAGAAGTTACTGCTGATTCTACTGAAAACCTGAGAGATATAGTTCTGGAAAAAGCTGTTAAATGGATTGATGCTCCACATATGGACACAACACATTTATACGACGCATTACCAAGTGTTGTAGGCAGAGCATTTGCCCATTATGGTGAAATACTTCAATCTAATCTTAAGTTTTTGAAATTTGTATATGATAACTCAATAATAGGTAAGTGGGGGGATGCAACAGGTTGTCATCATTCTGCAACTACTCTAGGTATTAATGGAATGAAACTGCAAGAAGAATATTGTAGAGATCTAGAAATAGGATTTATGGATGCTCCTGCTCAAATCCCTGGACTAGAATTTGAAGCAGATGTTTTTTTTGTTATGGCAAGAACAGGAGAAACATTAAACAATATTGCAAAATACGTTGCGTGGGGAAAGAGTGATGACGTAAATATCTTTTTCAATAAAAACCCTAAAAGAAGAAAAGCTTCTGCTTCAATGCCTCATAAAGACGAGAAAGGTGGAAACCCAACAGCAGAAGAGCAAAACATGTCAGTAAGGAACTTTGTTATGGGAAATATGGTCACAGCTTTAGCAAATTGTGAACTCCCCTATGCCAGAAATCTAGCTGCTTCATCAAACAGTAGAATTAACCTTGAATATGGGTTCAAATATTTAGATCATGGTATAAGAAGACTTGCAAACACTGTATTTTGGACAGGATTAAATGAAGAGAGGTGCAAAAAGAGAGTTGAAAGAAGTTTTGGTGTTGTTACATCAGAACAAGTTATGACATATTTGACTGACTCCAGAAAAGTTTCTGATCCAATGCCTAGGAGTGAGGCTCACAACCTCATGGGAAAACTTGCAACAAAAGCATGGAGAAACAAAGTTCCATTCATTGAAGTTCTTCTAGAGAATAAAAAAGTAACTAGCAGAATTGATGAAAAGGTTTTGAGAAACCTAACTGATCCACAAAGATACATAGGTCAAAGCAAAGAAATTGTTACAACAGTTTTTAATAAATACTATGAGAAAAAAACTTTAGAAGTTTAGAAATACAGTTATATTTAAATAATCTAAATTTTTAAAACTAATTATTGCCCAGAAGGAAGTTCAGACATCAGATTTCAAGTCTTCGGACTTTGATTTCAGCATGCCGTCTTGTACGGCCTTCAAAGAAGTCTGAACCTTGTGCTGGGCAATTTTTCTTTTAGAAGTTAAATTATGTTATTAATAAGTTAATTAACAAGAAGGTAATTATAATAATAGTTCTATTAAAGCTTAATTGATTTAGGTTTATAAAATGACGAAATCTCATTTTTACTCTCATTTTTCATAAATGAAAAAATTAAAAGAAAAATTTACCTCTTCAGAAAATATAATTGATTTTCCTCTGGAAAACAAGAAAATAGTGACCTTTTTTATTTATATTAAAAATAAGGAAAAACTATCAGAAAGCTATAATCTCAATTTTTTCTCATTTTTTCTTAGTAATCTCATCATTTGAAACTAGTGTCAAGTTTCAGAATCTTCTGAAATCTCATGAGATTCCTCTTTATTCTCATCTTCTGTTGAGATAGAATAAAAACTGGTTCCTTCTCTTTCCTCTTTTATGACATGTCCTTTTTCTCGTAATGTCCTGAGCTTCCTAAAGAGAGTTGCCCTTGAACATATCTTTTTTCTGATAACCTCTTCTTCCAAGGCTTTTGTCTCTATTGGTCCTTTTTCTTTTATGAGACTGAGAATGAGTGAGTCACCAATCTTTTCTACAGTTTTACTTAGCCGTTTCTTAGTTTCTCCGTCTTTAGTAGCATGAATCTCAGTCTCTATTTCAAATCTGATATTTCTAAGCATCCTTAGTATTTTGTTCTCATAAGATTCTAATTGAGCTTTTAGAGCTTCCTGCTGATCTATTTGCTTAATCATACTGTCTTGTATCACAACTATATTATCTTTATAAGTGTCTATTTTTTTGTCTAAGGCTATGAAGCACTGACCTACAGCTGTTGATAATTTATCGAATTTTTGGTTTAATTCTACTGTAGAAGACCCAGTTTTTAAGCTTTTCCCGTCTGGAACAACTTTTTTATCTACATTCTCTTTTTCCTTTCCTCCAAATAATCTACTAAAAAATCCGGGTTTATTTTGTTCTATTACTGGGATGATTTGTTTGGAAATTAATTCAGATTGTTTGGTTGATTGATCGGATATTGATTGTTCTATTACTCCTTTAATATGTTGGGATATCTCTTCTGATTGTTTGGTTGATTGGTCTGATATTGATTGCGGGATAACTTGTTTGACCTGATCTATTAGATTGTTTGATTGTAAGGTTAATTGGTCGGATATTGTTTGTTCTATTTCTGGTGTGATTTGTTCTAATAACTTGGTTGATTGTGAGGGAACTGATTGTTCTATTGCTTCTGTGACGCGTTTGGAAATTAATTCAGATTGTTTGGTTGATTGTGTTGTTAATTGATAAGAGATTGATTGCTCTATTTCTGGGGTAATTTGTTCTAATAGATTAGCTGATTGAGAGGGAACTGATTGTTCTAATGTTTGTTTGATTTGTTTAGAGATTAATTCTGACTGTTTATTT
>CAYFXV010000015.1:0-15013 GCA_964347265.1 uncultured archaeon
ATGGCTAATAGCATAATGAAATATGCATTTTTATTATTAAATTTTTACTCTACTTCCCAATAACCTCCATATATTTTACCACCTTCAATTTTTTTCCTGTGTTTTAAATATTCTATTTCTTGAGGGATTTTGAATGTATTATAAGACTTACCAGTTTTTTTCTTAATAAACTCCCATATATCTTCTTCAGCTGTTGGTGGCTCAGGTTTAGGTTTTACTTTTTGAAGTATTAATCTTCTCAATAACATATTTTCTTCTATTTGAGTAATTGGTATTTTATTTTTTACTTTGAATATTACAAGACCTCCTTGATTTTTTAAGAAAATTTGGGCAAACGGATACTTCTGTCTAAAACCTCTATATCCAATTTTTGGATTTTTCTCAAGTTCTTCTATAATTATCTTATCATATACAGGATAGAGAACTTCTTCTCTCCATTTAATACCATAAGTTGCAATATTTGTTCCAACCTTTTTTTGTGCATCATCCATGCCTTCATATTTTCCTTTTTCGATTAGTTCTTTTACCTTTGATCTTAAAGCACTCAAGGCTTTTTCTTTTGTAGCAAATTTTCTTCTTGTTTCTTTTCCTATACGAGAATAACGAAAAGCAGACCATGTAGGAAATTCTAAGTCCTTTATATATCTAGAAGTCCCTACCCCAAATTCACTATTAAGTTCTTTTAATGTAGGATCTTTACCCCGGTTAAAAAAATCCTCATCCATCCTTTGTTTTAAAACCTTTAGTTTTATTTCTTTTTGATCTATACCATAACTTCTAAAATGTATTTTCAAATTTTTTTCCACTTCATTTGTTTTTGGAAATTTATGTTCACTTCTAGAATATTCTAAATAGTAATTATAAACTGCATTATAAGCTTGCTCATCAGTTTCGAATGTTTTCTTAGGCATTAATATCACTAAAAATTAGTGCTTTCCAAAAAGATTTAAATAGAAAATTCGTCTAACTTTCTTTAAGCTTAATATATTTAAATCTAAATTAATTTTATGCGAATTGTTGGCGAAGATGGGTTTGCTAAACAGTTGGCGGATAAACTTGGAATACATTTTATAGAAATTAATCCTTTTGTTTTTCCAGATAGTGAAATTAAGCCAGTAATTGAGAATGAAGATAAGATAAAAGGAAAAAAGATTTTGCTTGTTTTAAGAACAAATAGGTTCAAACCCTCTATAAATGACTGTATAATGAAAATTTATTTTACTTGCAATCTTTTACAAGAATTGAAAGCTAGTGAAATAAACTTGTTCTTACCTTACATGTTTTATTCAAGACAAGATAAACAGTTCTTAGCTGGAGAAACAAGATCATTAAAAAATATAGCAGAATTATATGAAGGTTTAAATATTTCTAATATTTTCACTGTAAATTCTCATCTTTATGGAAAAGAAGTTCCTTTACAAGAATATTCCAAGAAAATAAAGGTTCATGACATAAGTCCTTCTAAACTTTTTGCTGATTATTTGAAAACTAAAAATCTTAAAAATCCAATTGTTTTAGGCCCTGGTAAAGGGCCAGCAGTAATGGTCAAAGAGTTATCAGAATTGCTTAATGCTTCTTTTGAATGTTTGGAAAAAGAAAGAGATCATAGAACATTAAAGATAACAATGAAACCTCCTAAATCTGACTTAAGAGACAAAGATGTGATAATTTATGATGATATTGCTGCAGGTGCGGGAACAATGGTAAGAACATTTGAGTTAGCAAAATACTTTAAACCTAATCGAATTTTCATAGTTGTTTCACATCTGATAACTAAAAAAGGAATAGATAGATTGTATAATTTAGATACTTCTGAAATTATAACAACTGATTCTTTTGTTTCAGAAGAACTAATAAATTTTAAAGAACTGTCTTTGATACGTTTGTTCTTAGATTATTTAGGAAATTTATAAGTTTCAATCTTTCTTTACCCATCTTTTCCATTCACCAGCTTGCCAATCAATTAAAGGCGGAAATTCCATTTCATATTCTTGTATAAAATTTAAATTTTTTTCTTTCACCGCCCTATAAACATATGATGCAAATCCATTTGCATCACCGCCAACTATTCCTTGGACTATAAAGCTACCACCATTTTTTAACTTTTTGTGAGTTTCAACAACAACACCTACTGTATCTGGTGGATATCTATTTGGATACCGAGCCATTAATTCGGCTGCAGCATTTATAGCCATAACATGATCTAATGATTCATCAAGTATTTGCTTTGGATAAGGCGGCAGACATTGAGCATATGCTTCTATATTTGCTGTAGAAAGAATTTCTTGAAGTTGTTTTTTACCACTTTCTGTTTCAACATAAAAATCTTTTTCTTTTGGAAGATTTTTATTTCCTACAATTTTCAATAGTCTATTATATATAAAATCCGGTTTTTTATCAATTAGAATTATTTTCCCATTTTTTCCTACCCTTTCCATTGTAAGAAACAAATCATCAAGAATACTCCCACATGCTATTTGAGCAACTGTCTGTCCAGGTTCAAAATAATTAAAAACATTCTCAAAAGAGCTGAATCTGTTCTCAACTCCAGTAAGTTTTTTCATATACTCTTTTTGTTTTTTCCATAGAACATCTACTAAATCTATGTCCAGCATATTTTATAGTAAAAAACTAAATTTTAAATACACATTATCCAAAACACAAATCTTTTTATAATCTCATAACTAATCATTGGAAGGCTTTTGAAACTTGCTGATTTAGAATTAAAAAATCCTTTGATGAATGCTTCTGGTATATGTTCTTTTCCACCATTGTTAAAGAGATGGGAAAAGGCAGGAGCTGGAGCTGTAGTAACAAAATCTATTGGAATAGAATCAAATCCAGGTAATCAAGGACCAGTTTTAATTGAACCATATCCAGGAGCACTTCTTAATAGTATGGGATTTCCTAATCCAGGCTATGAATACTTTCTAGAAGAAATGAAAGAATATGAATTTGATGTTCCATTAATAACTTCAATTTATGGAAGAGATGAATATGAGTTTGGATTTCTTGTAAAAAAATTAGAACCAGTTTCTGATGCATTTGAATTAAATGTTTCTTGTCCACATGCAAAAAGAGGAGGTTATCATATAGGTTTTGAACCAAAAATATTAAGAAAAACTTTAAAGAATTCTAGAAAATCAACCAATAAACCAATATCTGTAAAACTTCCTTATTATTCTGCTGATGAGAGGAAATTAAAAGAAGTTATTGAAATAATAGAAGAAACCGAAATAGATTGGATAACAGAAATAAATACTTTAAGAGCAATGGATTATTCTGTTGAAATGGGAAGACCTATTTTATCAAATGAGATTGGAGGCCAATCAGGACCAACAATACATTATCCTGCTTTGGCTCAGGTCCATGAAACAAGAAAATTAACTGATTTACCAATAGTGGCAAGTGGAGGTATTGTACGTGCTTATGACGTTAAAAGATTTTTTGGTGTTGGAGCAAATGCTGTTCAACTAGGTTCTGGTTTACTCTATTATAAGTCTATAGAAGATTTTGTTAAAAATATTTTGGAGGGATTAAAATTTTAAGAAAAAGATTAAAAGAATTGATTCATGAGTTGGATTGCATTCAATACGGAGAATTTGAGCTTGCTTCTGGTGGAGTTTCTAATTATAAAATATTTTGCGATCCACTCTTTGAGAATTCTGAAGCAAGAGAAGTTCTTGGTACAATAGGATATAAAACGTTTCAGAAAATTGAAAATAATAAAAAATATGATATGGTAGGTATTGTAACAGGTGGTTATGAGTTTGCTAAAGTAGTTGCTGAAAATGCTGGGAGAGAGGTTATTAGTGTTAATCCACATAATGGTAAAGTTAGAGGAAGTCTTAAAGAAGAAAGCATATGTTTTTTTGAGGACGTTGTGACAAGAGGAGGTTCTATTTTAAAGTGTCGAAATATACTTGGAAAAGATGATGGAAAAGATGATTATGCAATAGCTATAATTGATAGAGAGCAAGATGCAAAAGAAAACTTAATAAATAATGGAATAAAATTAGAATCTATTTTAACTAAAAGTGATTTAGAATCTAAGACCTAAATATTATCCTTAAATCTTTTTCTGTTGAATTAGCATTATGGAGAAAGATAGAACTGAAGACAGATATAAGGGTAAAATACTAGAAGATCTTCAACCTTTTCAAATGAGAAAAGCTCTGGCGCCATTCCTTGAAGAATTAAATTCAGCAACTTCTCAGTATTTTCCTTCAATGCTTAAAAAATATGAATTAGAAAAAATAGAAACTCCGCCAATAAGTGCTTATGGCGGAAATGTTTTTGATACCGGCTTCTTAGGCTATGTTAAAGTAGTAAAATCTGCATCCGATGTTACATTTTCTAAACCTCGTTATATTGTTATGATAGATCAAGGAGATCTATTTCATGCTCAAATGTCAGGACGACCATATTCTTTGGTAGAAACAGTTGGGGGACTTTTAGGAACAGTTATAAGATGGAATGTTCATCCACCTCCAGAAAATTATGTCCCTTCAATAACAGAACAGTTTATAGAGAAAATTCATGAAAGATCTGATATTGGACCTGAAGAAGCTAGAAAAAATGCTAGAATTTCTTATGAATTCAGAAATGTAGGACATTTATTCGAATGGATAGGTAAACATACTTTTAGAGATGTTTTTGACCCTTCTTGGAAACTCGAACATGAAGTATATGATACTGATGTAAAACCATTTTTAGAAAAAGAAAAAAATAAAATTTTACAGAAAATTGACAAAGGAATAGAAACAATAGAAGAAGTCCGTAAAAAAACAGATAGTAGCATAACTAGTCATGAGCAGTATAAACAAACTGTTAAAGGGGCAGTTAACTCTATTTTAGGTGAATGGGGAAGGTCAGCTAATGAATCTGATAATCCCTTTGAAAGGAAAGCTTGGAACATATTATATATAAATTTTCCTTGTTGGGATTATAGCATAACTGATGTTCTAGAAGATGTAAGCGCTAGTAATGTTAAATTATTAGTTGAGAATAAGTGGGGATTTAAATCTGATACGACTCCACTTCAATCTTATGCAAAGAGTTGGCCAGAATTTTTCCAAGATTTATCAGAAGGTAAAACTGAAGCAACACCTGAAGTAGTTCGAGAAAGGCTTGTGAAAATGGTTAAAGAAGCAATCAGTTTAGGTATGAATGGAGTTAAAAAACAAATGGCTGAATATAATGTCGGAACTTATTTTGATTACATAAAAGCCTCGAGATCTGAAAGTGACATGTATGAAGTATTTAGAGCTGCTGAAAAACATGAAAGTTTTCTTTTACAAAATCTACCCACTGTTATTAAAATGACTGATGAAAACATTAAAACAAAATATTTTCCACAACTTTAAAGTTATTTCCTAGACAGTTTTTTAGATATATCCCAAATAGTATAAAAATAGTTTCTAAAATCTTCACTTAGATTTTTATCTTCGATCAATATAGACAAGGGGGATTGTTTTTCTGAGCCTGCTAAGAAAGCAACTTTATCTCCATATATATTTATTGTTATGGGTGAATTGCTCAATATTTTTGGCAATATTCTTACTTTAACATATTTCAATTTTGAAAATTCCTTTGCCGTCTCTATCTTATTCAAAGGAAATAACATTTTTAGAGAAATTTTTTTAGCAATTCTCCTTTTATGATAAATTCTTCTATACCGAGATCTTATTTTTGAAGGTTTATGAGCACCTAAAACCAGTTGTTCACCTTTATCTCTCAGTTTATCTTCAAAAATTATTTTTCTCCCTTCATTACCTGTATAAACTCTAATATTTTCTGTATCTAATAATCTTTGCCTTTTTATTAACAAAGGAATTATTGATTTAATCTTCTCTTTCTTTTCTTCAAAAATATCTAATATTCTTTTAGGATTAACTGCCTCAAAGTATTTTCTATTGTTTTTGATTGTCCAAGATACAAATCCCTTTTCTTTAAGTTTTTCAATAGAGTCATAAACATTTCTTCTATGAATTTTGGTTTTTGAACTTATTCTACCAACAAAAGAGGGCCCTGATTTTAATAACATTTGATAGATTTTAGCCTCATTCTTAGAAAGACCTATCTCCTGCAAATATTCCTGAATCATATTATTTAATTATTCAAAAAAAGATTTAAATGGTGGTATTTATCACCAAACAAATTTAATTTGTAATGCTTTGCGTATAAAAATCATGGACAATTTTGCAGATAAATTATTAAGAGCTATAGATAAAAAAGAAAACTTAGGTATAGTTGGTCTGGATCCTAATGTAGAATTCATTCCTCAACATATTCAAGATAAAGCTTTAGATAGGTATGGTAATAATTTTGAGGCTGTGGGGTTTGCTTTCTTAGAGTTTAACAAAAAGATTGTTGATGCTGTTGCAGATGTAGTTCCTGCTGTTAAACCGCAGATAGCATTTTATGAAATATATAAAGCAGTCGGCATAAATGCTTTTGACAAAACAATAAATTATGCTAAAGAAAAAGGTCTTATAGTCATAGAGGATGGAAAAAGAAATGACATTAGTAATACTGCTAGAAAATATTCTGAGGGACATTTAGGAAAAGTTAAACTTCTAAGTAGAGAAGGTGAGAAGAGAAGAGAAATTCCATCATTTGACTTGGATGCATTAACTGTTAATGGTTATCTTGGATCTGATTGTGTTCTAGAATTTGTAAAAGATTGTAAAACTTATGGAAAAGGTATATTTGTTTTGGATAAAACATCAAATCCTTCTGCCGGTGAAATTCAAGATGAGGTTTTAGAATCAAAGATTAAACTTTCAGAAAAAATGGCTCATTTGATTAATAAATGGGGTGAAGGGACAGAAGGTGAGGAAGATTATAAATCTATAGGAGCAGTTGTGGGAGCAACTTATGCCTCTGATGCTCAGAGTCTAAGAAGAATTATGACTTCCAATATATTTTTAGTTCCAGGTCTTTATACTCAAGGCGGACAACCAGAAGATATCCCCAATTTTATTAATGAAGATGGAAGAGGAGCTATTGTAAATTCATCAAGAGGTATTATTGCTGTTTATAGAAAACCTGAATACTTTGAAAAATATGGGACTGAAGAATTCTACAAAGCTTCTCGTGAAAAATCTATAAGAATGAAAGAAGATATAACTGAGGCCTTAAGGAAATCTAAAAAATCAAGATGGTAAATTAGACAGATACCTTTAAATAGTTTGTGTATACATATATCTAACTATGACAAATTTTGAAGACTGGTTTGTAGGCTTTACTGATGGTGAAGGAAGTTTTATTATTTCTTTTTTTAGACACCCAAGAGTACAATATGGTATAGAAGTTCGTGCAGGATTTTCTATAACACAATATGATTTAGATATTCTTATGAAAATACATGATTTTTTTGGTTTTGGAACTATTGCACCTTTACATAAAAAATCCGGTTTTTATTATTCAGTAGCTTCAATAAAAGACTGTTTAGCATTAGTTGACTTTTTTGATTCAAATCCATTATTATCAAAGAAACTTGATGATTATAAAATTTGGAAAGAATGTGTACTTAAAATAAAAAATTTAGAGCATAGAACTTCAAACGGTATTTTAGAAATTGCTAAGTTAAGAGAAAAAATGAATTTAAAAACATCTCGTAATCGTTTAAGTTTTGATGAAATTAAAAAAGTAGTAGAAAATAAAATTAAGGCAATGTGATATTATGAGAATAGAAATAAGAAAGAAAAAAGGACAACAAGCAATTCTAATAAGCTTTGATACTGTGAGAGAGAATTTTAAATCAGCTTCAGAAAGAAACAGATTCTATTGGAAACTTCATGGAAGAAAACAAGTTGTAATTAAGAAATCTGGCAGATATGAATATAATAGAGAAGGTTTATTAAAAGAAATTCCACATATTAAAGTTGCAAACTCCGTTTTCATAATTGCAATGGAACACATGAAGAGAATGATGAAATTTTTTGATGAGTGGGAAGACAAAATCGAATTAAAGACATTCCCAGTTTTGTTAGATGAGATAGAAATGAAAAAATTAAAAGAGGTTGAAATATGAGAAAAGTTGCAAATGCTGGAGTAGGTATAATGTTATTAAAAGATGATAAAGTGTTACTGGGAAAAAGAAATGATGATCCTGTTAAAGCTGATAGTTTATTACATGGTGAAGGAACATGGACATGTCCTGGCGGTAAACTAGATTTTGGAGAGAAAATTGTTGATGCAATTAAAAAAGAACTTTTAGAGGAAACAGGAATCAAAGCAAATAACTTAAAAGTAATAAGTGTAACAAATGAAATTGTCCATGATGCTCATTTTGTTACAATCGGCTTTTTATGCAAAGATTTTGAAGGTGAACCAAAAATAATGGAACCAGAAGAGATAGAAGAATGGAAATGGTTTCCTTTAAATAAATTACCAGAAAATATTTATCCATCAAGTTTAAAGCTAATAAATAATTATCTTGAAAATAAAATCTATAAAGGTGATTAAATGGCTGAAAAAGAGCTAAAAATGAAAGTTGGCGAATTAACAGGAAGGGAAGATTTTGGAAGAGGTATAGCAAGATTGGATACAAAAACAATGGCTAAGATTGGAATAAAAGAAGGAGACATAATAGAAATAGAAGGCAAGAGGAAGACAGGAGCTGTTGCTATAAGAAGTTATCCAGCAGACATAGGACTAAATGTATTAAGAGTTGATGGTCTGGTTAGAAGAAATGTTGATGCTTCTATTAGTGAACAAGTAAAAGTTAGAAAAGCTCTTGCTAAAGAAGCTAGAAAAGTAACTTTGGCTCCTGCTCAAAAAGGATTTATGCTCCACATTTCTCCGAATTTGTTAAAACAGAATCTTTACATGAGGCCAATGACAAAAGGAGACATAATAATAACAAATCCTGTTTTTAAAACAAGAACAAGAAATCAAGATGATATTTTTTCTATTTTTGGTATTGATATTCAAGAAGTTTTTATGCCAATGGGAACAGAGATGAGATTGGTTGTTGTTGATACCAAACCTGAAGGTATAACAAAAATAACTGATATGACACAAGTCGAACTTTTACATGAGGCTGTAGAAGTTGCGGAGAGAAAATTACCAACTGTTACATATGAAGATATTGGAGGATTGAGCCAAATAGTTCCTAAAATAAGGGAGATGATTGAAGTTCCATTAAGACATCCAGAAATTTTTGAAAGATTAGGAGTAGAACCACCTAAAGGAGTTTTGCTTCATGGTCCTCCAGGAACAGGGAAAACATTAATAGCAAAAGCTGTTGCAAATGAATCTGGTGCAAATTTCATAAGTTTGGCAGGACCTGAAATATTTTCAAAATGGTATGGCCAAACAGAACAAAATCTTAGAAAAGTTTTTGGAGACGCAGAAAAGAACGCACCAAGTATAATATTTATTGATGAAATTGATGCAATTGCTCCAAAAAGAGAACAAGTAACTGGAGAAGTTGAAAGAAGAACTGTTTCACAATTATTAACATTAATGGATGGTTTGAAATTAAGAGGAAAAGTAATTGTTATAGCTGCTACTAACCGTGTTAACTCATTAGATCCAGCATTAAGAAGATCTGGAAGGTTTGATAGAGAATTGGAAATCCCCGTTCCAGATAAACAAGGAAGAAAAGAGATATTACAAATACATACTAGACACATGCCATTAGAGAAAGGTATTGATCTTAATAAATTAGCAGAAATTACTTATGGATATGTTGGAGCAGACCTTGCTGGATTAGCAAAAGAAGCTGCAATGCATGCATTGAGAAGAGTTATTCCAGAAGTTTCTGCATTAAAAGAAGGAGAGCCATTGCCAAAGGAAGTTTTAGAAAAATTAAAAGTAACAAAAGGAGATTTTGATTATGCATTAAGAATGGTTCAACCTTCTGCTATGAGAGAAGTTTTGGTTGAGATACCAAGAGTTAAATGGGAAGATGTTGGAGGTTTAGAAGAAGTTAAACAATCTTTGAAAGAAGCTGTAGAATGGCCTTTAAGAAACCCAGAAAGCTTTAAAAAAATTGGAATTAGACCACCGAGAGGAATTTTATTATATGGACCTCCTGGATGCGGAAAAACTTATATTGTTCAAGCATTGGCAAATGAAGCAGGAGTTAATTTTATTGCTGTAAAGGGACCTGAATTACTATCTAAATGGGTTGGTGAATCAGAACAACATGTTAGAGATGTTTTTAGAAGAGCAAAACAAGTTGCACCCTCAATAGTTCTTTTTGATGAGATTGATGCTTTAGCGCCAAAAAGAGGTCTAAGTCTTGGAACAAGAGTTACTGAACAAGTTGTTTCCCAATTATTAACAGAAATGTCTGGAATATCTGAATTAGAGGGTGTGGTAGTTGTTGCAACTACTAACAGACCAGACATGTTGGATTCTGCTTTGTTAAGACCAGGAAGATTTGACAGATTAATATATGTGCCTGCCCCAGATGAAAAAGCAAGACTAGAAATTTTCAAAGTTCATACTAAGAACATGCCTCTTAAAACTGTTGATTTGAAAAAATTGGCTAAACAAACTAAGGGTTATTCAGGAGCTGATATAGAAGCTCTTTCCAGAGAAGCTGCAATGTTTGTATTAAGAGAAGCAGTTAAATATAAAAAAGAAGCTAAAGAAATTACATCAAAACATTTTGAAAAAGCTTTAAAGAAAGTAAGACCATCAATAACAGAAGATATGTTTTCTAAATATCAAAAAGCTGTTGAAAATCTTAGAAAAACAAAAATAGAGGAGGACGAAAAAGCTAGCAAATATATAGGGTGATTGAATGGAAAAAAGAAAAAGAGTTAATATAAGAGTTGATCATGGAGATCATGCATTTTTTTCAGACAATGTTACAGTCTCTCATAATCAAAGTAAGTTTATTGTAGATTTTTCTCAAACAATACCAAGCTTTGACAATGTTGGAGGAAATATGCAACAATCCTTTGTAATAAAACACAAAGCAGTAATGTTAGATCCACAGTTTGCTAAAATATTCTTGGATTTAATGCAAAAAAATATTAAAAAATACGAGAAAAAGTTTGGTAAAATCAAGCTTCCTAAAAAGAGAAGAAAGAAGAAAGAACAAACCTTAGACGCTGAAAAATCAACTAGATATATTGGTTGATATGGAGAAGTATTTTTTTAATAAGCTGAAAGAATCTACTTCAATTCCAGATATATTCGAAGTTATAAAAGAAGTTGTTTGGAAAACAATTAGAAAGAGTAGGGCAGGTCTAGAATTAGGATTAGTTGAATTGGGCAATCATCCAAGAGGATTTTTAGGTGCATACTATGTTTCAGGTTCAAATATAATAATCATGAATGAGACTCCTCTAAAAAGAATCCAAGAAACCAATGCAAATCTTTTAGTTCCTTATATTTTTTCTGTTCTACTTCACGAATATTTGCACAGCTTAGGATTCTTTAATGAAAATAAAGTTAGAAGATTAACATATGAAATAAACTTTAAAATTTTTGGAGAAAAAAGTTTAATAACAGAAATATCAAGAGATATGAGAAAGTTCTTTCCAAATTTCATTTATCCAGAGGGTGCCCCCAAAATTAACTCTCCAGTAAAACTTGTAAAAGATTTTGATAAATCTAATATAAGATACATAGGCTAATAATTATTATGAGGGCAGTAACGCCAGTAATAACTGGAATAATTATAATATCTTTATCAATACTGTTAGTAGCTTTGTTCTGGCTCTTCATTTATGGAACTTATAGCTCATTAACATCTTCAGGAGAATCAACTGTTGGTAGAACTTTAGTTACTATTTCTTCTTGTATGAAAATAGAATCAGTCTCAAGAAATAAAGTTTATGTAAAGAATTGCGGAGAAGGAGTAATTACTCAAGATAGTTTGAAAGTTTATTTTGATGATATTCCTTTGAATATTACTTCTGTAACTACTTTTGGTAATACAAATATAGGAAGTAATGGAGGAGGTACAGCAAATAGAATTTTTGGTTCAAAATTCAAATTAACCCAATCTGCAATTGTTTCAAAAATCACATCATATCTATCTACATATGTTGGTTCATATGCTTCTGCTGCTATTTATAGTGATTCTGGTGGCTTACCCAATGAACTTTTAGCAAAAACCAATTCAATAAACTTACCATATAGTTTTGAGTGGGTTGATTTCTCTTTAAATTCTTTTCTTTCGCCAGGTGATTACTGGTTAATTATCAAATGCAACTCCTGTTACTATAAATATGATAGTGGTGGTAGCAATCAATGGGCTGCTACGTGGTGGTATGATGAAGGGTTTCCAAGCCAGTTTGGTTATGTTGATCATCAAGAAGACTGGAATATGACTATCTATGCTACTTATACACCTATTATTAACAAAGATGAAGTTGGGATAATTAATTTACAAGGTTTATGGAGCTTACCTCCAGGAGGACATTTGTTAAAAGTTACAAACCCCAAAGTAATAGCTGAAAGAGAAGTAGAATCTTCTTTGCATGATTCTGCTGTTCTAGTTTTAGACTTTGATGAAGGTTCTGGAACAATTGCTCATGATAAATCTGGGCATAATAATCATGGAAATTTAGAAGGGGGTACTACTTGGGTTAAAGGAAAATATGGAAAAGCTTTAGAGTTTGATGGAATAGGTGATTATGTGAATATTACTGATAGCATTAGTTTAGATGTTACCACTGAAATTACAATTCAAGCTTGGTTTTATCTGAAGTCTTGGTCTTCAGATTATCCTATAATAGTATGTAAGGATACAGGAATTACTGCAGATCCTTACCACCTTGAACTTGATAGATTTAATAATTATGTTATTCTTTGTCTTGATGCAGGAGGTGGTGCAACTTGTGTTAATTCGGGAACAAATAGTATTTCTATTAATAAATGGTACCATATTGCTGGAACTTGGAATGGTACACATGAACAAATTTATATAAATGGACAATCAAAAGGCGTTACAGGACTAATAGGAACTATGAGTGCTACTAATAATGATGTTCTTATAGGAAATAATCCAACAAATATTAGACAATTTAACGGTACAATTGATTCAGTAAGAATTTATAACAAAACCTTAACTCCTGATGAAACAGTAATATTAAAACCAGTAAAGTATTACTAATAGTTCTTTCTTGCTAGCTCTATGTCTTCTCTTTTTACAGTTTTTCTGCCAGCATGTCTAGCAAATCTAACAGCATCTTTGGCAATATCAAAAGTAAGTTCTTTGATAACTCTTGCAAGAGCTTGTGCAGCTGCTTCAGAAACTCTTTCTGCACCTGCGTGTCTTAGAATGTCTGCCATTGGTGCAGCAGCAATTATAGACCTCTTCCGTGGCATATTGAATTTATTTAAATGAGAATATTTATAAATATGCTCATAATTTAAAAAGCTTACAATTCAAGATTAGAATAGATGATAAGATGAGAAAAACCGATTTTATAAGAATTCTGGCTTTTTCCTTATTTTTAGTAATGTTATTTTCAGTTAGAGGATACGCTGAGATTACAGTTTCAGATTCTTGGGAACTTCCCACAGATCCTACTATTTATATTCCAAATAAGTATTATAGATTTAATGTAACTGTTTGTGATAGTGGAGGATATTCAAATATAGATACAGTACTGTTCGAGTGGAATAATGAACCAAATATTACAGTAACAGATAGTTTTAATACTACTGAAAATTGTTCAATTTTTAATACAACTATGACTGATCTAGCGGCAAACGAATCAGGCTGGAATTATAAATGGTACGCCAATAATACAGGAAGTGAAAATGCTACATTAGATGATAATTATACAATAAATAAGGCTACTCCAGATTCAATTGTTATTAAATTATACATAGATAATGTTACTGATGATAAAACAATAACTTATCCAGAAATAGCAGAAATAAGAGGCAATACTACAATTTCTGGAGCAGATGATTTAAATTTTAATTTATCTAGAGATGGTACATTATTAGGTTCTGGGAATACAACAAATCAAACAGTTGACTCTACACAATTAGGAAATGCAACTTACAATTTTATTTACAATACTACTGGTGGTGCAAATTGGACAAGCGGTTCTGTATCTAGAACTTTATATGTAAACAAAGGAACACTACCAATTCATTTGTATTTGGATGGTACAGAAGGTAACAGAATAGACGGAAACAGTTATGATTTTAATGATATAGCAAACTTCTCTGTTTTATTAAATACAACTGATGTTCCATATATGTTAGGAGATAATACTACCTATTTATATTCAAACTTTACTTATTGGGATGTTCAAAATAGTAATAACTCTACATTTTTTAATTACACATTAAATCTAAATCATTCTGGCTTGTTCAATTTGACAGCTTATTGGAGTGGTGATACGAATTATTCTTCTAATTCTACAACTTTTTTATTTGGCGTTACTCCTTATTGTATAAATAAAATTGAATATCCTGCTTCAGATACAACTTATTCTCAAGGAGAAAATTATAGTTTTGAAATAGAATGTATAGGCAACATTAAAAATGTTAGTTTTGAATGGGTTGACAGTATTTATCTAGCCAACAACACTTCTAATATATTTTATTATAATTTAACAGACCTAACTGCAAAACCCTCTGGTTATTCATATAAGTGGCATGCAACTGATATAAATGATAATACATTTAATTCTACTCAATATACTTACATTATAAACAAAACTCCTGTAAATTTAACTTTGACGTGTTCAGATACAGATTGGTCTGTTTCTAGTGGTTCAAGTGTTGATATTACTTGCCAAGCTAGTGAGCCGATAAATGTACGTATAAGAGCAGATTTTGTTGATGCTGATGAAGGGACAAGTCCAATAATAACTCCTTTAACAAATTTATTAGATAATACATATGTAGAATGTTTGATTGCCAATTCTAATTACTCTGCTAGTCCTAAAACACATTGGATAACTGTTACAACTACAGGAGGTACAGGGAGTACAGGAGGAGGTGGAGACGATTATGCCCCATCAGGCAGTTTTCTAATAAAAGATTTAACCTCTAGTTTATCTGTAGAAGCTGGTAA
>CAYFXV010000016.1:0-13600 GCA_964347265.1 uncultured archaeon
TTGCAAATAACAGTATCAACATTTTCTCCTTTACATGAATAAATTAAATGTGATATCAAATTATCATGTATTGGAAAGAAATTTACTTTTTTAAGATCAATTAAAACTAAATCTGCTTTTTTCCCGATCTCAATACTTCCAATTTCGTCATCAATCAAAAGGGCTTTTGCACCATCAATTGTAGCAAAATCGAAAATTTTCTGAGATTTAATAGCAACTGGATTCATTTTATTCAATTTATGTAATAATGAACATACTTTCATGGTTTCAAACATGTCTAAACTATTATTGCTGGCTGCTCCATCTGTTCCAAGAGAAACAATTATATTATTTTTAATCAGTTCAGGAACAGGAGCAATACCTGAACTCAATTTCATATTGCTTACAGGATTGTGAGAAACCTTCACATTGTATTTATTTAAAAGTGAAATTTCTTTTTCAGATAACCAACAACAGTGAGCAGCTATAACATTTTTATCTAAGAGTCCTATCTTCTCAAGATATTCTACTTGTCTTAAATTGTTTTTTTCTTTAGATTTTTCTTGCTCATCTTTAGTTTCGGCTAAATGGGTGTGCAAAAGAACATTGTTCTTATCCGCAAGTTCTTTAGATTTCAATAACAACTCTTCTGAGCAAGAATATGTAGAATGCGGAGTAAATGTTGGTTTGATTAATTCTTCATTTTTCCATTTACTAACAAATTTTTTATTAACTTCAAAAGAATTGCCTTCTGGTGTTGGAAAATCAAAAAATACAGAACCTAAAAATGCTCTAATACCGGCTTGTTTACAAACCTTTGCAACGTCATTCATGAAAAGATACATATCATTAAAACATGTTATCCCATTTTTTATCATTTCAACACAAGCAATTAAAGAGCCATAATAACAAAGTTTTCCAGTAAGTTTTCTTTCTAAAGGCCATATTTTTGTTTCTAGCCAAGGTTTTAAAGGCATGTCTTCTGCTATTCCTCTAAACAAAGTCATACTAGAATGTGTATGAGTATTTATTAAACTTGGTATAACTAAAAAGCCTTTAGCATCAATAATTTCATCTGCATTTTTAATATCTCCTATAGCAGATATTTTGTTACCTTCTATTAAAATCGATTTGTCTTTAATTAATTCTCTTTTTTTGTTTTGTGTTAAAATAAAAGAACAATTTTTAATTAGTATATTCATAATTGTTACCTTAATTTATGATAGGTAAATATTCTATTAATTCTTTTAGTTATATCTTCTGCTTTGATATAAGGCGGTAATTTAACAGACACATCTTTGGATGGTACATTAACAACCCAACCTTCTTTATTATAAGTAATAGAAAAGACAACGTTCTTCTCTGTTGTGCATTGAAAAACTGCTGAAAGAAGATTAAATTTTGTTTTAAGTTCTTTTACATTAGTTTTAATATTCGAAATTATATATCGAAATTTATTACCAACTCTATAAACTGTACGAAAATAAATCGCAAAACCTATCATAATAGCTACTATGATTATGCCTACAATATTAGGCTGTAAAAATATTACAAAAATAGAGACTCCAATAAATGCACAAAATATAAAAAATAAAAATTTGAATAAATCAGCATAAGTAATTTCAATTGGGAGTATCTCTAAATTTTTTACATTAATCTTACCACTTTTTTGTTCTTCCTCTAAACCATAACGAATTGCTATTACAATTAATAGCATTGATAATACTGCAAGAAATGTTACCACCATATCTATAGGTATTCTCCAAAACGAGGCAAATTTTGGTATGTCCTCAATAGTAAGGAAATCTCTGTAAATTTGATCTTGGAGAGCATCCACAGCTATCCATGCATACAAAGAAATGAAAAAAGAAAGAAAGAGATTATTCCAATTTTTTTCATTTGTTGCAGTAGCAAAATAAAATAATAAAAATACTAAAATGCAATTGAAAATTAAACCAAAAATTATTCCAATAGAAATTACAACTGGATTCTGAGGACCGAAACTATAACACCAAGCAACAAGAGGTAAGAACTGTCCTTCTAAAAAACCTGGGGCAATTGCTGGAAATCCTCCACCCACAGCACAAATAAAATTATGACCAAATTCATGAAATAACCATATCGGAAACTGGGAGATCCAAACTAGCAAATCTAAAAAAGGATTTATTTTAGTTACCCAAAAAATAAAAATAAAAGAAATCAAAAATATTATTAAATCTAAAATTAAAATTTTTTTACCTTCAAACAATTCTTATCACCAAATGATTTAAATGAATATGACAATCTATATAAAATAATGATTTCATGAGAATAAAATGCTTAGGTGGATTTAGAGAAGTAGGGAAGAATGCTGTTCTAATAGAAAGCAAAGAAAATGTTTTATTTGACTATGGAATGGAAGTTGACACTGGTAAACTTCCATTACCTGTAAGAAAAGTTGATATGATAGTATTAAGTCATGCACATCTAGATCATTCTGGTTATTGTCCTGTGATTTATAAAAAATTCAAACCTCCTATTTATTCAACAATAGCAACTTTTGAATTATCTCATCTGCTTCTAAGAGACAGTATCAAAATTGCCAAATTTAAAGGTCTTCCTAAACATTTTAGGAAAAATGATTTGAAAAAAATGAAAAAATATGAAGTAATAACAACTTATGGACAAAAGATTGAAGGTGAAAACTTTTCTTTAGATGTGTTTGATGCTGGACACATACCTGGTTCTACTGCACCACTCTTAGAAATTGAAAACAAAAAAATTCTTTATGTTTGCGACTTTAATGTTAATACAACTCGTTTGTTAAATGGAGCAAGGATAGATGCTAAAGATGTTGATGTTTTGATATTAGAGAATACTTATGCTAAGAAAGAACATTCACCAAGAGAAGAAACAGAAAAAAAATTCTTTGAAACTGTTCAAGGAACAATTGCAAATGAAGGAGTGGCTGTAATTCCTTGTTTTGCTGTTGGCAGATCAGCTGAAGTTTTAATGATTTTAGATAGTTTCAAACCAGATTTTCCTATTTATCTTGATGGCATGTCAAAAACTGCCACAGAAATCACTTTAAGTTATCCTGAATTTCTCAGAGATGCAGAAGCATTGGGAAAGGCTTTGAAAAATGTTACAAAAATTTGGAAAGGTGAAGAAAGAAAAGAATTAGTAAAGGGACCGTGCGCAATTGTCTCAAGTTCAGGAATGTTAGAAGGTGGACCTTCTGTTAGTTATATAAAATATTTGTATAATCATCCTGAAAGTTCTATTATATTCACTGGATTTCTAATTCCAAGAACTGCTGGAAGAAGATTGGTAGAAACTGGTAGATTTGTTACTGAAGGTTTTGACTTAAAAATCAAAATGAATATTCATAAATTCGATTTAAGTGCACATAGTGGAAGAAGTGACTTATTTAATTTTGTTGATAAAATTAATCCTGAAAAAGTTATTTGTTTGCATGGAGATCATTGTGAAGAATTTGCTAATGAATTAAAAGAAAAAGATTTTGATGCAATTGCTCCTAAAAATGGAGATGTAATTGATATTGATTGATAGAAATTTTTAATACACGGTATTTTTGGGGTTAATATTTTTTATCTGATAGGCTTTACAACAACAGCAGTTCCATAAGCAGAAAAAACAACTGCTGCACCAGCAAATATATCACTTGTCTCAAAATCTGTTCTTACAATTGCATTTGCTCCCATTTTTCCAGCGTTTTCTTTCAATCTTTGCATTGATTCAATTTTTGCTTTTTCACATTCTGTTGTAAATGCTGTTACTTCACCACCAACCATGCTCTCTATACCAGCTACAAACTTTCCCCAAAGTCCTCTAGTTCTAACAGTAAGTCCATGAACTGTTCCTAAAATTCTAACAATTCTATAGCCTTCTATTGTAGGAGTTGTTACTATTAAAATATCTGCCATTAAATCACGATTTTTATATTAATTTTCATTAATAAATAAGTTTAACAGACAAAATATTCTTATGATATTGATTGATGGTTCTTATCTTGAAGGCGGAGGTCAGATAATTAGAACATCTATTGCACTTTCAACAATAACTGGCAAACCAGTTAAAATAATAAACATAAGATCCAAGCGTCGTAATCCTGGATTAAGAGCACAACATTTGAAAGGAATAGAGGCTACAACTAAACTATGTGATGCTGAATTGAAAAATGCAAAAATTGGAAGCACTTCAATTGAATTTATACCAAAAGAAGTTAAAGGTGGTAATTTATCAATAGATGTTGGAACAGCTGGCTCAATATCTTTAGTTCTTCAAACTTTAGTTTTGCCTTCTATTCATGCAGAAGAAGAAGTTGTTTTAGAAATAACAGGTGGAACTGATGTTAAATGGAGTCCAACAACAACATACTTTCAACATATTTTTTGCGATTTTTTGAAAAAAATGGGTATTGACATTCATATAGAAACGTTGAAATACGGCTTCTTTCCTAAAGGAAATGGTAAAATTAAAGTAATTATAAAGCCTTGTAAAAATATTAAACCAATTAATTTGATTGAAAGGGATAAATTAAAAAGAATTGATATTTGGAGCATAGCATCTGAAAATTTAAAAAATAGAAAAGTTGCTGAAAGACAAGTAAAAGGCATTAAAAGAGTTTTGAAAATGAATTTTGAAAATATTAATATAAAATATGTTCCCTCACTTTCACTTGGATCTTCTGCTCATGTTCATGCACATTTTGAAAATTGTAAATTGGGAGCATCTGAATTAGGAGAAAGAGGTAAACTTGCTGAAAAAGTTGGTGAAGAAGCTGCAAAAAGTTTAGTAAAACAGATTGATTCTAATGCTTGTTTGGATAAATGGATGGCAGATCAAATTCTTCCTTACATGGCTTTAGCAGGTAATTCAAAGGTTTCTGTTGCTGAAATAACAAACCATGTTAGAACAAATATCTGGGTAATAGAAAAATTCTTGCCAGTAAAATTTGAAATAGATGAAACTAATAAAATAATTTTTTGTCAACGAATTCCTTAGCTTTATTCGGGTTCCTGTTTTTCTACAATAGATTTAGCTGGTTCTTCTGTTTCTGTAAGAATTTTAGTTGATTTTTTCTTGGTTCCCTTGGTTCTCTTAGCTAAATCATGCAAGAAAGATGTTATCTTAACTCTTTGTAAGAAAATGAAAACACAAACCACTATTGCAGCAACAATTATTATTACATTAGTTAAAATCGAAACTGTTGTAGGTCCAACTCCTGCTATTGTTACTTCACATGACTGAGACTCTGCAGGCTTATTAACAGTTGTTCCACAATTATTAGAGTCTGTACATGTTCTAGTTTGAAGTTCATCAGTGCATTCAGACCAATCTGTGCAAGACCAGCTTTCTTCACATCCCTCTTCTGGTTCTGGTTCTGGTTCTGGTGGTGCACCTCCTTTTGTTCCAATTATAAACACAGATAATCCTGGAGAGTCTGCCCTATAAAATACTTCTGCAGTACTTTCAGCTATTTTTGTTGCACTTAAATCATTCCATCTGTTATTAGCCCATCTGTATAAAGTAATATTCGAAGCATCAACATTGTTATCTGTTAACCAGGTTTTATTTACAGCGAATTCAATATTAACAGTATTAATATCAGAATCAGTAATGTTTATTCTTTCTATGTTAATATAATGATACACCTTACCATCTATATTAAAAGGAACTGTTGATGGTAAAGTTTGTAATTTAGATATCATTATTTTTATGTAACCTACATTATTTACAACAGTAATGTTCATTCCCCTCATTGCAACATCTCTAAATCTTGCTATATTTGCAATCAGTTTTCCGCCTGTTGTGAGTGATGTCATTGTAATGTTTACTTTACCTACTGCGAGTCTAATAACAGCTGTTGAATAAGTTCCGCCTGTTGAACCACCTGTTCCGCCTGTCCCACCTCCACCATCTGTAGCTACACAACCATTGGTACATGCATAGCCAGATGAACACCATGAATTGTCTGCGACACAAGCTTCTCCTGCATCACAATATCCATCTCCGCAATACGTTGATGATGCTCTACAAACACTATGAACACAATATCCACCTATACACTGAGAACCTTGCGTACAGTAAAGACCACTTGCATTTTTAGTAGTATAATTCATTGTACCTGTAGAATTCCAGTTATCTGAAGTGTCATTTGCATATATCTTCCAAGCAACATTACAACCAGCTGTATAATTTGGTGTTTTAGAAACATTAGACCAATTAGCTAATCCACTAAATTGAGCCCAAGTATCATTTACTAAATTTGAACCTCCGGTACAATTGTCAAAAGAGAAAATATAACCTGAAAGTGCACCATTATCTGTCCACTTTAAACTAAATAAAGTAGCAGCTCCTGCAAGAGTTGTATTTGTTGAATTATTTGAATATGTTGGTGGCATTGTATCATTAACACTAAAGGTCATATTACCTGTAAAATTCTCATTACCAGCAGAATCATTAGCATATATCTTCCAAGCAACTACCCCCTTTTCGAAAGTATCATTATCCCATGTGAAATTAGACCAAGTCTCATCTGCAGTTAAATTAATATCATAAGGAGAACTATAATTTCCATCTGTATAATTAACCCAACTCCCTGTTTCATTTGTTGATAACCAAGCATAATCTAAACTATTATCATCAGACCAGTTAGCATATAATAAAACAGGTTGAGTTGTATTTATTGAACTTGTATTAGAATTATTATTTGTGAAGGTTGGTTTTGCAGTATCTACAATTATAGTCCAGTTAATGGAGTAAAAATCATATTGACTAGTATTATCATAACAATAGATATTCCATGAATAAGGTCCGTCAGAACCAACAGTATTGTTTATCCAGTTAATGCTTCCATTAACTAAAGGTCTTGTATCATTAGTTTCATTTGCTAACCAACTGCTACCAGTGAAGTTTCCATAAAGTGTACAGTTATCCATATTTATAGAACTGTTCCATTCTGGTGTATAAGTGAAGTTAACATCTTGTGTGTTGGTATAACTTAAATTAGCGGGACTTTCTAAAGTTATATTTATTGCATCTGACATTCCATAATCAGAAAAACTAGTTACAGCAAAAGTAATATTTTCTCCGTTCCAAACAAAATCAGAACATATAAAGGGTGGACAAGGAATTCCTGTTGTGTTGGTGTGAGCATATTTAAAGATCTGAGGCCTGCCAGTTATTCCGAATCTATTTGATATATTATATAAAGTCAGTTCTGCAGAAAGATTTAAATTTGGTTTGTTTGGGTCTGTTCCATTCCATTCAGTATCATTAATTCCAATTCTTGGACCAGCCATTATATTTTTCATTGCAAATTCAAACATAGCTTGAGATTTCTGTGGATCGTCCATACTGACATTTGTTGTATAATTTATTTTTGCTATTCCAGGAACTTCTATAACAAGATTAAAATTGGAGAAATTACCTGTGTCAGCCACAGCTGTAAAGTTAGTAGTGTCTCCACCAAATGATGGACCACATAAGACATAAAATGTACCACTCGCATTCGTATGATTAAATTGTGCTCTATCCTCCACAGTACAATTTCCGTCCCAACATCCACTAACATTTACAAGTGTTCCATTAAGCAATGGTATTTGTGGTGGTAAAGGTTCTGTAGGAGGGGGGCAACCAGGAAGAGTAGACATATTTACTAACATAACTGGTGCAAAAACATTATCAAGATAAAAACTATTACTTGTGTTACCATCTGTAGCATTAAGTGTAATATTTCTTGGTTCCATCATTATTGAACCACCAGCAAGAGTGAGATTGACAGTATCATTCAATTCAAAAATTGCCCAACTGCCATCTGTAGCATTCTGCTTGAACACGCCAGCTCTACTTGAGTTTCCTCCTATTTCTGAAAAATTGCCAGTAACATTCATAGTTGCATTACAAACACTTGGAGAAACACAAGAATAATTAACTAGTATAAAGACTGGATTACCGTCAGCAAAAAACATGTCTCCTTTTGTTACATTAACCCAAGATGTACATGGATAGCCACCGCAATAATTATATCCTGTTATATTACCTGGATTAACAGATGCTGTTGTAGGTGTGACATAAAGAACTAAAATTGTTATAACTGCTAAAAATATTACAAAAAATAGCCCTAATTTCATTATACCTTTCTTATTCAAGGAAACACCTCTTATAATTAAGAATATAATTAAACCACCTTATAAATTTTTGTATAAAAACAAAGAATTTATTTGAATGCCACATATCTTATTAAATGAAAAAACATGTGGTGGCAATACTCAAAAGTGATCTAGCAAAAACTGGTGGCATTATTTTTATTGCTACTCTTAGCTCTAATCTAATACTTTTTTTAGCTAATCTACTTATTGCAAATCGACTGGGAGCTGTAGATTTTGGTGTTTTTAAGACTGTTCTCTATCTATTTTCATTTTTACCTTTGTTAATAGAATTTGGTGTTAATGCTAGTTTAACCAAATATATTTCTGAATTTGGCAGCAGAAATAAAGAGAAGATTGGATACTTAGTGAATTGGCTCTTAAAGTTGAAAATAATCAGCTATTTAGTTTTAATAATAATAATCTTTCTATTAAGAGAACAAATAAGCATAATCTTCCTAAAAGATGCTTCATTAACTTATCTGATATCAGCTGGAATCTTATTAATAAGTCTAACGTTTTTTGGCGTGTTTCAATTCATTGTCCAGGGGTTTCAAAAATTCAAGCTATATGCATTATCACAATTTTTAAATCTTTCAATTTCTGCTATTCTTGGTATTCTTTTAATTCCTTTAGGAATTTTTTACATTATTTTAGGTTGGAGTCTTGGGCCCCTGATAGGTAATTTGTTTAATATAAAATTCTTTTTCGACAAAAGAATTCTTAAAAAAACTAAAGAATTTGATGTTAAAAAGATTTTCTTGAAATTCAGCATACCAATATATTTAACTAACATAGTTGTTGGATTACTTAACGCAGTAGTGCCTTTCCTAAGCTTATTTTTCTCTCAAGAAAAAATTGGTTTTTTCTCTTTTGCTTTTATTTTCTATTCAGCAACTTTGTTGATTCCTATGGCTTTATCAGCTATTGTTTTTCCAAAAGTATCAGAACTTAATGGTCTAAAAAGACATAAAGACGCAAAAAACATTCTAATAAAAGCCTTAAAATTATACCTTATTGTTGCTATTATTGGAATAATACTTGTGTTTTTGGTTTCAGATTGGTTGTTTGCAACTTTTTTCAGTGGTTATATGAAAAGTTTGTTTATATTTAAGATTTTAACAATTATGGGGCTTATTTTTGGTTTTAATACAATTTATGTTAATTACCTTCAGGGCTTGGGAAAGGTTAAGAGATTTGCTTTATTTGTTTTAACTCAAAACATCTTATTAATCATAATAAGTTTTATTTTGTTGAGTTCATGAAACTTTTTATATTTACCTCTCTAAATTTTGATAGTTAAGTGATTCAATGAAAATGATAATAAAAAAGTACTGGTGGATATTTGCACTAGTATTTGTGTTTTTATTTTCCTATCATATAAGATCTGTGAATATAATTCCTGATAGATTGTTGTCATTCGACCCAATATATCAGTATAGATTTACCAAATATTTTGCTGAATGGGGACATCTACCTGCTTGGGATGAATTAACGTATTATACTGGCAGAAGACTTATTCCTGGTACTGTACCGCCTATGATATTTTATTTGACAAGTGTACTTTTCTGGATTTTAAAAGGATTTGGTCTTAGTTTGTTAACAACTGCAGCATATGCCTCAGCTCTCTATGGAGCATTGATAGTAATTCCTGCATTTTTATTAGGCAGAGAATTATCCAATGAATATGGTGGGCTATTAGCAGCAACATTGATTGGTACTGCACCACAAATATTGATAAGAACTTTTGGAAGTAGTTTTGATACTGACCAATTAGTACTATTTTTCTTATTACTAACAGTTTATCTTGGTTATGTTGGTTTAAAGAAGAAATCAATAACAAGTTTCTCACTGGCTTTAATAGGATTTACATTATTTATGTTTACATGGATGTTCTTCTTCTATCCAATTTTTATACTCGGAGGTTTTGTTTTATTATACTTCTTTTTAGCTCTCATAATAGGAAAATTAAAGAAAAGTGAAAATTTTTCATTAAAAAATATTAGTTCCAAATTGATAGGTCACTTAAAATTTTTCATAATTATTATTATTTGTCTATTCATCATTGGTTGGTTTAATGAAATTAACATCATAACAAATTTATTAAAATTAATGGGTTTTGCTCAAGCAGCTGAAAAACAAATAGTAAATATATCAATTGCAGAGTTACAGCCATTTGATATATTTAATTTACAAGGTTGGATATTAGCAACAGGAAGGTTTATGATGGGAGATACTATAACCATTATAATTTTTCTAATCTTCATATTTTTCATAGGATTTAGTTTCTTGTATTTTACTAAAAAGGAAAAGGACTTAAGGAAATTTTCATTTTTATTAACAGTATTTTTTGTTGGTATTTATACAACATTTAGAGGTATAAGATTTACAGAATTTACAGCAGCATTATTTTTGATTCTAATTGGTACTGGTTTTGGTTGTTCTGTTAATTATTCTAAAAGAAATAAACTTCTAAAGAGTTTTGCAATTGGATTGGGTATTTTTATTGCTATTTGTGCTATGGGTATAGGATTGGAAATGGGTAGTGGTCTTGGTCCTGATCAAAATACGAACTGGGACAATGCATGGAACTTTTTAAAAACTAGAACACCTGAACTTTCAATAGTTGGAACTTGGTGGGATCCAGGCCATATGATTTCTGGATTAGCAGAAAGGAGAAATTATGCAGATGGAGCCCATTGTTCAGAATTACATTGTTTTTATCCGATTAACACTAGAATAACAAATCTAGGAAAAATAATGGCAACTGCCAATGAGAATGAATCTTTAGAACTAATAAGAAAATATCAAGGAACCTCACCAAAAGTTTACTGGATAGCATCTGATGATTTAATTGCAAAATTCCAATGGTTACAATATTTTGGAACTGGTTGTGATGCTAGATATGAATCAAAATGTCCGCTTTATATGCAGTTACCTGAAAAGTCTAGATCATTTGATGATGCTGGAAATATAATTATTAGAAATTATAATATGGGTCAGCAGACAAAGGTCATGATTATTAGTGGTCAAATTCCAATACCTATATTTGTTCAAGGAATAAATGCTGCTTTATTCGATGAAATTATAGTTTATAATAATACTCAAGCAGTGCCGCTCAAATTTAGTGAAAGTGATATAAATTCTCTTATAGAATCACTAAAACCTTTGGAGAGACAATTAAATATTAGATTTACAAATCAAACAGTACCAATGACAGTATGGATACCACGACATTTTTCTTACGTTGTGGTAATACCGCCCAACCTTAGAAATGCTGTGTTTACAAAAATGTTCATGTTGGAAGGACAAGGATTAGAGCATTTTAAGCAAGTATTCAGAAATGAACAAGTGAAAATTTATGAAGTCGTATAAAGTTATTGCAATTATACCTGCTTACAATGAAGAAAGGAATATAGGAAAAACTGTTAAAAATACTAAAAAGTATGTTGATAAAGTTATAGTAGTGGATGACGGTTCTTTTGATAATACTGCAAAAATTGCAAGAAAAAGTAAAGCAAAGGTAATAAGATATGAAGAAAATAAAGGTGTTGGTTTTGCCTCAAGAATTGGTTTAAAAGAGGCTATTTCTTTAAAACCTGATATAATTGTCTTTTTAGATGCTGATGGCCAATCAAACCCTAAATACATACCAGAATTTATAAACAAAATAAAAATGGGTTATGATTATATTTATGGAAAGAGAAGCCTTCATAATTATCCTATAAATAGAAAAATCGGAAATTGGAGTTTAACTATTTTAGTAAATTTGGTTTGTCCCACAAAAATAAAGGATGTTGAATGTGGTTTCAGAGCCTTTACATTCGAAGTAGCAAAAAAATTAAATCTTAAAGCAATAAGTTATGAAAGAGAAGTTGATTTTATTTTTGAAGTGTGGAGAAACAAACTAAAAATATCTTATGTTGAAATAAAGGTACCAAGATTTTATCCCAAACCAGCTATATTACGAGGTTTTAAAAATTTTTGGTTTCTTTTAAAGAGGAGATTTAATCGTAATTAAAATATTTCTAATTTAATTTAATCACAACATTATTTTGATTTTGGTGAACAATTTCAAAATGCTCTTTATCATTCATAACCTTGTCTACAAAATTATATGTAAATACACCTAAGATATTGCTACCTGGAATTATTATATCTTGGGATACTAATGATCTCCATACTAGAATATAAGAAACATCATATTTTTTCAGGTTGTCATAAATATAAGTTGAATCCCCAGTTCTCATTATATCTGGGAATTCTTCTATAGCATTCCAAACAATGTTTCTCTCTGCAAAATATCTAACACTACCACCATATGTTGTAAAGATTACTGAATCTTTGGGTGTATTTTTATTAATCCAAGTAAGTACTTCTACGTAATCTTCAGGATATCTAGTTGAATTAGAAGTTGTAACAGCAGATGTAATTCCTGAATAAATGGAAAAAACAACTATTATTAAAATAATTACTAGCAAGTACTTATTTTCTTCTTTAATCTTGTATAAGAAGTATCCTCCTATTAAGGCTATTTGAGGAAAAATTATTGAGAAGTATCTGGGATCTCCTACTGCAGTAGTACTTATAACATTAAATGCAAACAAAAATAAGAAGAAAATTAAAACAGAGATTAGAAGAATTTTTTTATCAAATAATTGCAAGTCTTTGAAGTTCACAAAAAAATAACTAAAACCAAAAATAATCAATATAAATGAGACCAAACCAAACAAAGATATGTAACTTGTGAAAGAAAATTTTTGAGATATTGCCGTTGAAATTTCTGATACCCATGATGCTGATTTATATTCAGCGGGAAATTCAAAAAACATATCTGCTGCATATAATCCATAAGGATAATTAAAAGCAATTAAACTTCTTATTATAAAAACTGAAGAAAATAATGCTGCTATAATGATTGATACTATTCCAAATTTTAAATATTTTTTATCTTTTTTAATAAAATAAAAAATTATAATGAAAAGAAACATTGAAAATATTAGAAACAATCCACTTGCCTTGGTATAGAAAGATAAAGAAAGTATAATGCCAGATAAAATTGCTTTTTTATAATTGTCCATATTCAAAAAAGTATAAACTATCAATACAGAAAAAAATGCTATGGGGATTTCAACATAAGATATAAGAGAAAAGTGGGAAAAGTAAGGCAATGATAGTAATATCGACGCAGAGAATATACCAAACCAGTTATTTATTTTTAATCCGATTAAATAAACTACTAACAAAGTTAATAACCCGAAAATTACAATTATTGCTTTAGCTAAACCTAGTGATGAACCAAATAAAATAAATGGTAAAGAATATACAGCTGGCACAAACATTGGAAAAGCTTGTGGTCTTTTTATTGGTCCTGGATTAAAAAGTGGTAATTTTCCTTGTGATACTTCCTTCCCTAATCTAAAATATGCTTCCTCGTCTTCACCTAACATTTCAGTATTGAATGCTAA
>CAYFXV010000017.1:0-13417 GCA_964347265.1 uncultured archaeon
GGACTTTCAATATTGATTTTTGCGTCAAATTCTGTTTTTTCTATTTCAAGAGGAAAACAACAAGCTGGTAATTCCTCTGCTTTTAAATGATGCCTTAAGCATTCACAGCACATTCCTTTTCTAGGGCAAGAAGGATATGTGCATGGACAATCTGCTAGATTTTCTTTTAGGTTTACACATTTTTTCATATTATTTTATTTATTTCATTTTTAAAATAATTGCTTACCAGTTTTGTGCAGATATCTTTTTAATAGAATTCATTAAACTATAATTATGGAATATGCAGATAGAACCAAAAAAATGAAAGCTTCTGAAATAAGAGAAATATTAAAAATAAGTCAAAATCCAGAAATAATTTCATTTGCAGGTGGATTGCCAAGCCCTCATTCTTTTCCTGTTAAAATGATTGAAAAAATTACTGATAGGGTTTTGGAAAGACATGGAGCACAGGCCTTACAATATAGTCCTACAGAAGGTTTGAAAGAACTAAGAGAACTCTTAATAAAAAGAATGAAGAAAAAAGGAATAAAATTTAAAATGGATGAAATCATAATAACAACAGGTTCCCAACAAGTTCTTGATCTCGTAGCAAAAATATTTTTTAATATAGGAGACTATCTGGTTGTTGAGTGTCCAACCTATCTAGGAGCTTTAGCTGCTTTTAATGCTTATCAACCAAATTACATTACAGTTTCCATGGATGACGATGGAATGAAAATAGAAGAATTAGAAAGTAAATTAAAAGAGAACAAAAATAAACCCTTTGATATCATTTATACAGTACCAACATTCCAAAACCCATCAGGAGTAACATTATCTTTAGAGAGAAGAAAACAAATTTTGGAAATAGCAAAAAAATATAATTTAATAATATTAGAGGATGATCCTTATTCTGAATTAAGATATTCGGGTAAATTTATTCCCCCTATAAAGAGTTTAGATAAACATGATATTGTCATTTATACAAGTACATTTTCAAAGATTCTTTCACCAGGTTTTAGATTAGGATGGGTAGTAGCAAATGAGAAAATAATTAGAAAAATGGTTATAGCAAAACAAGGAGCTGATTTATGTACAAATACCTTTGTTCAATGGATTGCTGAAGAATATTTGAGATCTGAATTGATAGATAAACAAATACCAAAAATAAGAAAAATGTATAAAAGAAAAAGAGATTTAATGTTTAAGGCTTTAGAAAAACACTTTCCCAAAGGAACAAAATGGACAGGACCTGATGGTGGAATGTTTTTATGGGTAACTCTTCCAGGCCATATAAACACAAAACAAATGTTTGAAGAAGCAATTAAAGAAAAAGTTGCTTATGTTCATGGTGCTGCTTTTTGTGTTGATGGAAAATGTCATAATTCTATGAGATTGAACTTTAGTAATGCTGAAGACAAGAAAATTGATATTGGAATTAAAAGATTATCTAAAATAATTAAGAAAAGATTATAATGATACTCAAACAATTCCTGAAGCCGGACCGGAGAAAGATTGTTGTTTCTATCATTTTTCAGATTATTGCTATAAATGTAATTTTAAATGATATTTTCATTCATGTGTTTGATATAGAAGAACTATTCTGTTTTACATAATCTGGCCATTTATTCTAAAAACAAAATTTATAACACATTTTTTCTTATTTTCTATTTTATTTTTAATCATTGAAAGTTGTTGGATTTATTTTACTTGTTACCCCATAGTCTGGATTTATTATAAATTGAAAAAAAGAATGAAATAGTTTTATATAACAGTAGAGATATTAATTATATGCACAAAGTTTTGGATAAACAAGGAAAAAAAGTTTTACTTCTAGGAAACGAAGCAATTGTTAGAGGTGCTTTGGAGTCTGGTGTTGGTTTCACATCCACTTATCCAGGAACACCGTCCTCAGAAATAGGAATAACACTTGCTCAAATAGCAAAAGATGCTGAAATTTATTTTGAATATTCAAGCAATGAAAAAGTAGCTTTCGAGGCTGCTGTGGGAGCAGCCCTCTCAGGAGTAAAGTCAATGACCTTTTTCAAGCATTTTGGATTAAATGTTGCTTGCGAGAGTGTATTTCCATCTGCATATACAGGAGTAAAAGCAGGCATGGTAATAGTGGTTGCAGACGACCCTGCTTGCCATAGTTCTGGCCAAAGTGAAGAGGATATAAGACCTTTTGCAAGAATAGCTCATTTACCAATGTTAGAACCATCCAATGCTCAGGAAAGTAAGGATTTTGTTAAAGAAGCCTTTAAATTGTCAGAAAGATTCAAAATACCAGTTTTCATAAGAATGACAACAAGAGTTGATCACATGAGAAGTGTTGTAAAATTGGGAAAAATTGTTAAAGGAAAAACAAAAGGAAAATTCATAAAAGACATTGTATACACAAACTTTCCACCTTACATAATGGAGACTCATGATGAACTTCATAAAAAATTAGATAAGTTAAAAGAAGTTTCTGAAAAATCTAAATTAAACTTTTTTGTTAATAAAAATATTAAAAGTAATTTTGGAATAATAGTTTCTGGAGTTTCTTTTGATTATGTTATGGATGCAATGAATGATTTGAAAATTAAATTACCTGTTTTGAAAATCGGTTTTACTTATCCTTTGCCTGATGAATTGATTAAGAGCTTCATTAAAAAATTCAAAAAAATTCTTGTTGTTGAAGAATTAGAACCTATAGTTGAGAATTATGTTAAAAGATTAGCTAAAGATGTTAATCCAAAATTAAGAGTTTTGGGAAAGGAAAATTATTTTCCATATTCAGGAGAATACAATGAAGAAATGCTTGTAAATGCTTTAAGTAAAATAACAAGAAAGAAATATGAAGTTGATCTAAAAGCCCATAAGAAAAAATATATGAAAATAAAAGAACCGAAAAGACTCCCACTTTTATGTCCAGGTTGTCCTCATAGATCTACTTTTTATGCAGCAAAGGTTGCAACAAGAGGAATGGATGTTGTTTATGGGGGAGATGTTGGTTGTTATGTGTTAGGATTGTTTAAACCAATGGAAACCCAAGATTGGATGTTTTCTATGGGTGCTAGTGAAGGAGTTGCTCATGGTATAAGAAAAGTCAGTGATCAAAAAGTTATAGCATTTTTAGGAGATTCCACTTTCTTCCATGCAGGAATGCCAGGAATGGTTAATGCAGTTTACAACAAATCAAACCCATTAATCATTGTTATGGACAATAGAATAACTGCAATGACAGGTCATGAACCAAACCCTGGAACTGGAATAACTGCTATGGGTGAGCCTACAAAAGAAATAGCCATAGATGCTATTGCAAAGGCAATGGGAATAGAAGATGTAAGGGTTGTTGATCCAAATAATGTTAATTTAATGATAAAAACAATAAGAGAACTTATAGAAAAGGATAAGGTTTCTGTTATAGTTGCTAAAAGAGAGTGTCAATTGTTAGCAATGAGAAAAAAGAGAAAACAAGGAATAAAAGTTGCTAAATTTGAGATAGATCCTAAAGTTTGTAAAAAATGTGGAACTTGTTTACGTCTTTTAGCTTGTCCAGCAGTAAAAGAAGAGCATGGTATGTTCAAAATTAATAAGAATATTTGCACTGGGTGTGCAGTTTGCGCTCAGATTTGCCCTAACAAAGCAATACATGC
The DNA here is from genome assembly GCA_964347265.1 of uncultured archaeon. Taxonomy (GTDB): domain Archaea; phylum Aenigmatarchaeota; class Aenigmatarchaeia; order Aenigmatarchaeales; family Aenigmatarchaeaceae; genus CS1-C013. Next base: position 3,621 of record CAYFXV010000017.1, read on the forward strand.
GGTGAAAGAATGAAAGAATTTAATCTTATTGTAACAGGAGTTGGTGGTCAAGGAGCAATGACCTTAGGAACTATAATAGCTGAAGCTGCATTAAAACAAGGTTATGATGTTAGAACAACTGAGGTGCATGGACTAGCTCAAAGAGGTGGAAGCATACCCATTCACATAAGATTTGGAGAAAAATTGTATACAGCATTAGTTTTAGAAAGTGAGGCAGATTTAATAATAGCACTAGAACCATTAGAAGCTTTAAGAACAACTTATTTTGGTTCAAAAAAACACAAGACAGTATTTTTAATTGATAAGTATAGATTACCACCAATTACTGTTTCAGTTCTTGGAGAGAAATATCCAAGAATGGAAAATATTGTTAGTCATATAAAACCCTTTGCAGATAGAATAATAATTATAAGTGCTTCTGAAATTGTTAAAAAAGAAACCGGTTCAATTATCACTTCTAATATCTTTATTTTAGGCTATGCTGTTTCTAAAGGATTACTTCCTTTAAAAGAAAAGTTTGTCCTTGAGGCAATAGAAGAAAATGTTCCTAAAAAATATATTGAACTTAATAAGAAAGTTTTTGAAATGGGAATGAAACATAAGTAAAACTATTCTACTTCTATTTTAACTGAGTTTTCCCAGACTCCATGAAGATTGCAATATTCTAAGATAATTAATGTTGCTGATTTTTTCAATTTCATTTTGAATTTCACTTTTGGTTCTGCAAAAGTTGGCCCAAAATCAAAAGTAGCAACATGAACTGGGTTGTATGCTCTACCTTCAATTTCAGCAAAAATCTGAATCCATTTTATATGATGTTCAATTGTATTTGGGTGAGGAACATTTTCTCCAACGTTTATAATAACTTCAAATTCTTTTCCAACTTCTACTTTTTCTGGAACTTTTATAACGGGAACATGTTTATCCTTTAAAACACTTTCTAATTCATCTTTTTTATTGTAAACTTTCATTTAAACTAACTCTTAAATCTAAAATTAGTTAATTATTCTGTAAGTTCCTCAATTTCTTTCTTACCTTTTTTTAATTCTTCGGCTTGTTCTTTATCACTTTTTAATAGCAGAGCTTGAAATTCCCCAACATGTGTTTTTTCCTCTTTGGCTATATCTAAAAGAACTTTTCTTAGGTTTTTATTATCTGTCATAACTGCAAGTTGTTCATAAAGACTTATTGCGTCTAATTCTGCTATTATTCCTACTCTCAATATTTCATTATTGAGGTCAGTTTTTTCAACTTTTTTTATATCAACAGGGATGTTTGACATCATATTGTTATTCCTCCTCTTCCATATCTTCTTTGTAATCTTCTATTTCTTTAGCTTCTTCTTCAAACTCTTTTTCTCTCTCTCCTATTTCTTCTTCAACCTTTTCAATTTTTTCATTTATTTCATCTTCTTCCTCTTCTTTCTTCTTTTCAGGTTCCTCAAATCCTATTTCTTTTTCAAATTCTTCTTCTTCAGGCATTTTTTCCTTAAATTCTTCTTCAACATCTCTTCCAACTTCAACACCTTCTTCTAACATTGGTTCTTTTTTCTGTTTAGGTTCTATTAGTTCCATTTCTTCTCCACAACAAACTAAAGTTCCACCACCAACCTTGGTTACTATAACCTCATTTCCACATATGTTGCATCTATATTTTTCATTAATTTCTTTAACAGCCAATTTATCACCTTATAAAATTTTTTTGAATTCTTCTTTAGAAGCACCACAAATAGGACACGTATTGGGGGCTTCTCCTTCAGCAGTATATCCACAAACTTGACAAACAAAAAATTCTTTTTCTTCTATATCTTTATTTTGTTCAACTGACTCTATAGCTTTTTTATACAATCCACCATGTATTTTTTCTACTTGATTAGCATAATTAAATGTTAATGTTGCATCATTAATTCCTTCTTGAGTTGCTATTTTAATAAAATCAGGATACATATCTGTGAACTCATAAATTTCTCCATTTAAGGCAGCCTGCAAATTTTCTTTAGTGGATCTAATCATTTTCAATATTCTTAGATGATTGTGAGCGTGAACTGTTTCAGCTTCAGCAACTGCTCTGAATAATTTTGCAATATTAGGAAATTCTTCTTCTTCTGCCTTTTTTGCAAATGCTAGATATTTTCTGTTTGCTTGCGATTCACCTGCAAAAGCAGCTTTTAAATTTTCCTCAGTCCTACCAATAAATATCACCTTAGAATTGTTATATATAACTCTATAATATTATTTAAAGATTATTTAACGCCATAGTTTTCCATCTGGTGAAAGTTTTAATAATTCTTCTAAAACTTTTATTGATTTTTCTATATCCCTTCTATCTGCTATTGATGTTGCAGTATGAAGATTTCTAACACAAACTCCTAAAACAGTGCAAGGAACACCGCCCTTTGTTACTGATATACTTGCAGCATCAGTTGTTCCCTCTTCAGTAACATCTCTTTGTATGTGTATTTTATTTCTTTTTCCTATTTCTATTATATGTTTATTTAAAAATTCATTTCCAATTATTTCTGCATCCTTAATAGTTAAACAAGGTCCTCTCCCAATTGTTTTTGTTACTTCGCCCATTGCATCTTCTGTTTCTGTAACATCAACCACTATTGCCCAATCTGGTTCAACTATATAGGTTGATGTTAATGCCCCAACTAATCCTATTTCCTCTTGAATTGTAAATACATAGTATATCTCATTTTTGCAAGTTTCTTTTAATCTTTTTGCAAGTTCAATTAGTATGTAACAACCTATTCTATCGTCAAATGCTTTTCCACAAATTATTTTATCAGAACCTAAATAATATAAATCTCTTTCTAATGCCATAAAAGTTCCAATTTCAATTCCTAGTTTTTTCAAATCAGTTCTGTTTAAACCAGTATCAACGAATAAATCATTCAACCTTGGTATGCGTTCTAAAATCTTACCGTCATTAACCTCTTTACAAGTTATTACTCCATGAATTATTCCTTTTTTTGTTTCAATATGAACTCTCTCTCCTAAAAGCATTAGGGAGTCTACTCCTCCTATTGGTGAAAATGTTATTCTTCCTCTACCCTCTATACCTTTGACCATTAGTCCTATTTCATCCATGTGGGCTGCTAGCATTATTTTTGGTCTTTCACCTTTTTTATGAGCAATCAAATTTCCCAATTTATCAATAAAAACTTCATCTACATGGTCTTTTATTTCTTCCATTATTACATTTCTTACAGCTTCTTCATTTCCACTAACACTAAAAGTACTAATTAGTTTTTCCAATAAATCCATAAATCCACCTTAATTATTATTTATCTGCTTAAAAATATTAGTTTGCTTTTTGAATTTAATAGAATTTAATATTCTTTCTTAATCAGAGCTATGTCATTAAACTAACAAGTTCTCTATAATTTTCTCTAAATTTTCTCCCCTTTTTAGAAATTTTATAAGTAACCTTCCCACCATTGTCTGTTCTGTTTATAATAAGACCTCTTTCTTTTAAGAAAGATAAATAATCCTCAAGTTGTCTAAAACTCAATCCTGCTCTATACATTATTATAGTTTTTTTGATTTCACCTTCTGTAACTTCTAATATGTCATCTATAATTTTTAATTTATCTCTTCTCATAAAATCACAAAAACATTTTACCGAAGATTAAAGAAATACTTAGTTATCAAATTTTCAAATTTTATTTAAGTTTTAGAAAATATCATTATATATTTACATATTAATGATTCAATTCTATAGATTAATAAAAAATATATTCTTTTTCGTTGATAACGAGTGTTATTTCTTATCTATTAAATGTGTTACTGGATTTGCAAAATCTAAAACATGATCTTTTGTTGTTGAAGCTACAAAACTGTCAAAATGAGCTTTGATACCTTTACATTGTGCTCTAATATTTGCTAGGAAATTTACATAGTTTCTATAATTTGTATGTAAAGCAACTATCAGACAGGTTTTCCCCATTCCTTCACCCGAGGTTCTGAATAAAACTTGTGGATTAGTTTTAACTATTTGTTTTAAACAGGTTTCTATGTCAATTTTTGGATTATCACATCTGGCAAAGTTAAAAGAAATTAAATTAATTCCTATCTCTGGGAGTATTGGAATTGTTGTGTATGTCTTTATAGCATTTTTTTCTAGTTTTTTCCTAATTCTTGTTACAGTTGGTTGTGAAATTTTTAATTTTTTAGCTATGTCCCTATCACTTTTTTTAGAGTTTTTTATTAATTCAAGAAATACCTGCTGAATCCTTTTTTTCATAAAATGTATTATTGATACAATTATTTAAAGCCAATTGTTTATCGTTTTAAATGTTTAATAACATCTTCAAAAATTTTTAATCCTTTATCAGCTTCTTGTTTAGTTATTATCAAAGGTGGTGTAATTCTTATTGTTTTTTTCCCACATCCTAACAATAATAAGCCTTTTTTAAATGCAATTTTAGGTATTATATCTTTGTAAATCTCTTTAGAGAACTCTACACCGATCATTAGTCCTAAACCTCTAACATCAATGATTTTAGGATATTTTCTTTTCATTCCCCTAAGTCTTTTCAACATATAATTCCCAATTTTTCTTGCATTATCTAATAATTTTTCATGTTTTATTATTTCAATTGTTTTTAATCCTACAGCCAAATCAATTCTATGGCCTCCACCCCAAGTAGAAGAAACAGAACCAGGTTCTTTGGGATCATATTTTTTAGAACAAATAAGAGCACCTACTTGTAAAGATTTAGCAGAAGTAATTATATCTGGTCTTATTCCATAGTGTTCGAATGACCACCATTTTCCTGTTCTTCCCAACCCAGATTGTATCTCATCTATTATTAAAGGAAAATCATATTTCTTAGAAGTTTTTCTCAGATTTTTAATAAATTTTTTACTAGCTACATTATATCCTCCTTCTCCTTGAATACATTCAACAATTACAAAAGCAGGTACCCATTCTCTTTCTATTAATTCTTGTAATCCATTTACCTCAAAATCATTATCTCTTGTGCAAAATTTTATTATATCATGATTTATTTCAGGATAATTCTTTTTTTGAACAGCTTTACTGTCTGTAAATGTTAAAGCTCCTAAAGTTCTACCATGGAATGCATTTGTACAAGAAACTCCAGGAAGAGGACCTTTTTTTCTAAAAGCAAATTTTATTGCATTTTCAACAGCCTCTGCTCCAGTATTAACAAGAAGAACCCTATTTAACTTTCTAGGAGTGATTCTTATTAATTCTTCTGCAAGTTCAACTTGTTCTTTTGAATAAAAATCTTGTCCAGCTATTTTATGAGCTCCTACACCTGTAAATTTTCTTATTACATTTATTATTTCTGGATGATTATAACCAACAGCACAAGAACAGACATTAGAATTAAAATCTAGATATAATTTTCCATTTATGTCTTCTATGTAACAACCATAACCTGATTTTATAACTAAGGGATATGCAAATGTTGTTTCTATACAAAGTCTTTTGGTTTTTTTAACAATTTCTTTTGATTTTTTCATATCTTAAAATTATATATTTGTTATTTAAAAATCTTTTAATTTAATTCTTAGAACTCTTTTGGATATCTTTTTTAGCAGATTTACTAAATAATTAATATGAAGATGAAGAAATTGTTAGTTTTTATTTTAATTATTCTAGTTATCGTAATTTTTTTAATTAAACCAGTTAATGCTTTAGGTAATGGGGATAGTGATTTGCGATATACCTATATTGCATCACCTAGTATGCAGTTGATAGATGATTGGCCTCTTTTAGCTACTACGCTTAAAAATTACGATATGGGCCCTATAGTACAAAAGACCCTTTATAACAATTTTGCTCCCTTTCCGTTGACTCCTTTAAATGGTGGATTTTATGAACCCAATCATCTTCAAAATGCAATAGATGCCAGTCATGCAGTAGGTATAAAATATCACATTTCAATGGCTATAATGTTACATGTTAGGGATCCTTCTTATGCACAGATTGATCGATACGGAAATTCCCTTGATTGGAGTGATGCATGCAACCCAGACTTTCGAAACCACATCAAAGCAATTGTTGAGGATCTTGTTGAAAGATATGATATAGATGGCTTCGGTTTTGACTATGTAAGATACGATACGATGGATGCATCCTATTCACAATATTGCAAAGCGATGTTTGAAGAATGGTTAGGAGAAAGCATACCTGATTCTAATTGGCCTCCTACTGCTGGAGGTGGTGGAGACTTCGCAGGCGGAGGTTCCCGTTATACTGAGTTCTTAGAGTGGCGAAGTATTCCCATATCTGAGTTGATAGGGCTTATTAGACAGTGGATGGAGGCTAAAAGGGAAGAAGTTTGGCCAGGTAAACCACCTTTAGAGTTTACGGCCACCACTTTTACTGACCCAGTAGGTCGTCGATACGAGATAGGACAAGACGTTATTTTTTGGATAAAGGAGGGTTATATAGATTGGCTACAGCCTATGTTCTATGCACTTCCTGGCTATGGCTGTGGATCCAAAACCTATCCTGATTGCGTCAGAGACTGGTTAATAGAATATCAAGAGCTAACTGGTGGTCCAGAAGGAATAATTCCAATAGCTGCCCTACCTACACACGTCCATCCAGGAGGTATAGTTAAAACACCCAGCGAGTGGAGTGAAGAAATTTTCGCTCTCAAAGAAAACAATGTTGATGGTTGGTCAACTTGGGCTTATGGTGGACCTGGTGATAATTCAGTGCACCCAGATATAACAGCATATTATGATCTGATATCAAGACCTCCAACCTTCTCGTTAAGTGATATAAAAGCAATACCAACAGGAAATAATGTACTTATTACTTGGACGACTGACTTGCCAGCTACAAGCAAAGTTGAGTACAATACATCTCAACTTTTCATAACTACAAATAAACAAACTACTAGATGGTTTGGTATTGTTAATTACTTAGATATAGATCATGTTCCTGGAACTATAGTAGAAGATACTACACCAGTTACTAGCCATAAAATGACTCTAACTGGACTCTCATCTGGAACAATTTATTATTATCGTGTACAGAGTGAAGATTCAATTGGAATAGCTACTAGCAAGGTTTGTACTTTTACTGCAGACAGTGGAGTTATAGAATCCTGTGTTGTTGCAGCACCTTTAGAGGAATATCCAGTTAACATAACAGGAATAGTTACTGATTCTGATACAGGATTACCAATACAAGGAGCTAGAGTTGCTTGTAATGTCTTTAGTGACACAACAAATTCTAATGGTGAATATTTTATAAGAATGACTACACTTACTCCTGGTTCTTGTAGTTTGACAGCAAGTAAAACAGGTAGTTATACAACAAAATCAACTAGCTTTAGCTTTCCAAACAATGGAACATATACAGGACAAAATTTTACCCTTGATCCAATAAAAGTAAATTTAGCAGGCAGACTTTTAGATAAATACAACAACGCTGTACAAGCGAATATCATTATCTATGAACAAAATACAAACAATGTAGTTGCTACAGATCAAACTGTTAATGGGGATTATAACTTATCAGTTACTCCCAACACATATGACGTTCAATTCAACATCTCAAATTTCTTTATAAAACTTCTTTCTGTTGATGTAAGTTCTGATATAAATAATTTAATAAACTACGTAAACATTAGCTCAGACAGATTATTATTTATTACAGATATAACAGCAGAACAATCAATTCGAATCCTTAGCTCTAAGCCTAATAGGATACTGTTAAACAACTCAGAGATAGAAAATGTTACTTCTTCTGCTAATCTTAGAAAAAACACATGGTATCATTCAGACAGTGATCTTCATCTGAAAATATCTCCTGACTTAAAATCTGATTGTCTATCTAAATTTGATTGTTGCAAGAATGAGGAAAGATATTATGATAAAGATTGTTCTTCTGGTTACTATTGTTCTGATAGAATTTGTTATGAAAAACAACCTTGTCCGTATGAATGCTGTATAGATGAAGAGATGTATCTAGATAAAGCATGTTCCTCTGGAGAATATTGTTCCGGTAATACATGTATACCTGCTCCTTCAACTTTCGGAAAAACAGATGAAGGAGGAATGTTATGGAATCCTTGGTTTTGGCGTGAAGTGAGAGGTAGTAGATTCAAAGCGCCTGCAAGTGGAGAAATTATATCTATTAGCGCATATTTTTCATCTGTGGAGGCAAATAAGGATTTTTCAGCTGGAATTTATGACGATAACAATGTAGCTCCTAATACTTTGCTTGGTGAAACTCCCACGATAACAGCTAGCACTTCGGCAAGCTGGCATACATTTACTTTTTCAACCCCCGTATCTATAACAGCAAACAATTATTACTGGTTGGTCGTCTTCGACAACACAGGTACTAACTGGAACTTCTACTACGATACTGGTATCCCAAATCAAGCAGTACGTAAGAGCGATAGTTTTCCTCCGCTTGACGACCCATTTGGAACTCCAACTACCTATGAAAACTATAATTGTAGCATTTATGCAACTTACAATCCTAGTTAAACTGAAAAAAAGGAATTCAAAACAAATAGATTCTGAGAAAAAAGACTTTAAATTTAAGTTTCATTAATTAATAATATGAAAAAATTGTTCTTAGTTTTTGTTTTAATACTACTTCTTTTTCTTATTACTCCAGTAAAAGCGCTAAGCCCATTACATATAGAAGGAAGATACATAAAGGATGAAAATAATAATACTGTCGTTCTTAGAGGAGTTAATTGGGGAGAGTTTGCTAGTAGCTGTACTGGTAGATTTATTACTCCAGGTGAAATGACCCCTGCAGGATTCAATGTGTGGGATGAGGCGACGGTTAGAGCACACTTACAAGGCATGAAAGACTGGGGAGTTAATGTTATACGAACACAGGGACAACTAGAATGGTGGATATATAATTCATCGACGACATTGACAGGGCAGGCAACTAACAGACCATTTAGAGAGAGTTATAAAGACTTTCTTCGTCTAGCGGAGGAATACGAATTTTACGTTGTATTAACATGGTATTCTATCTCTCCAGGAGGTGGCCAAGATGTTTTGCCTTACCCACCATTTAGCCACACAGACGGTGGGAGAGTGATAACAAGTAAACAAGATTTTATTGATGCTTGGGTGGATATAGCAACAGAACTAAAAGACTATCCTAACCTCATCTTTGAACTTTGGAATGAGCCTGCGCCAGGACTTACAGCCGTTGTGCAAGATTGGTTCTATACTATGCAAGATTGTATCGATGCAATTCGTGCAACAGGAGCAGACAATATTATAATACCTCATTTAGGATATTGTACTGACGTAAACTGGGTGCAAAATCCCGAATGGGGGTGGGATAAAAGTGTTAACTGTTATCTTAACGGAACAAACCTTCTCTTTAGTGGGCACATATACAGATTTCACAGTAGTTTTGACAACAATAAAAATTGCCCAGTCGACTATGAATACATAAAATCAAAAATAGAATCACCAGAATCCTGGCCGGATGGACTCTGTTATAAAAAAGTTCTAGAGGAGCGCAACGTACCATTATTCGTTGGAGAAATTGGTGGCTGGTATCGAACTGACATCACTTGCCCTTCACCATGCACAGATGAGAATGAATCAGTTTTCTTTGCCAACGCTTTGAGGGTACTAAATGAGTTGGGGATAAGTTATACAGCATGGGTTATGCAACAAGAAACTTGGTCTGGTTTCAGCCTACAACTTCATGAGCCGGCTGTACAAGGACCAAATGAAAATGGGTTGATTTTAATAAATGCTCTCAGAGGAGAATATCCAGTTAACATAACAGGAATAGTTACTGATTCTGATACAGGATTA
>CAYFXV010000018.1:0-11296 GCA_964347265.1 uncultured archaeon
TAGCACTAGCATTATACCACGTATTATCAGTATAATTATATATCCACGTATCATTGTAATAACCAGTATCATACCCACCAAACAATATAGTCCTATTATTCTCAGAATCATAAGCCATGGTATGCCATTCTCTTCCATACAATAACCCCCCACTAACACTCGGATTAGCATTATACCACGTATTATCAGTATAATTATATATCCAAGTCTCGTTTATGTAAGTGCCATTATACCCACCAAACAATATAATCCTCTTATTCTCAGAATCATAAGCCATAGCATGGCCATATCTTGTACCTAATGTCCCTCCACTCACACTAGCACTAGCATTATACCACGTATTATCAGAATAATTATATATCCACGTATCGTTGAAATAACTGCTGATATCTTTCCCACCAAACAATATAGTCCTATTATTCTCAGAATCATAGACCATAGCATGTTCACTTCTTTTTACCATTGTCCCTCCACTCACACTAGCACTAGCATTATACCACGTATTATCAGTACTACTAATAATATAAAACGGTGTTGCTCCTTCTGTTGTGCTTATTGCAGTCATTGTTGCTGCACTATCATTATACCTAGCAGTTCCACTAACACCTCCACAATCTCCATCACCCTCACATGTTATAGTTGCATTAACCCAATATGTCTGACTCTGAGTCCATTTACAAGCTGAACCTTCTGTACATGTATTAGGATCAGGTGTCAAAAGAGTGACATTCAACCAAGGCAATTCTGTGGTATTAAATTGATACTCTTGAGAAGTGTTCCATTTATCATCAGTATCATTGGCATAGACCTTCCATTTTATTGTACAGTCAACAGTCTCATTAATAACATAAGTAGCAGATGTAGAAGAATAATTAGTCCAATTAGTTGTTCCTGTCATTGAAACCCACTCACTACTTCCACCAGAAGGAGTTACATTAGTAAAACTACCAGTACAATTATCCAATGATAATATGAATCCTGACAAACCTTCAACATCAGTCCAGTTGAGTTGAAACTCTATTGGTGTTCCAGCTAATGTTGAATTAGTATAATTGATACCATATTGAGGATAGTTATATGTTGCTAAAAAGCTGAATTCATTTCCTGATTCACAATTAGTATTATTCCAATTATCATCACTATCATTAGCATAATAACACCATTTTATTGTTGTGCCTTCTGTTTCATTAATAACATAAGTTTCATTGCTCCAAGCTTCTGTATATGCGGTATAATTAACATCAACATGAAATGCATCTATATACAAGACCATATCATCACCGCCACCAACCTTATCCCAATAATTTCTCCAACAAGTATTATTGATATCAGTCAAGCTCGCAGACGCATTACTAATATTGACCCATTTAAAACCAAAACCACAACCATCATTAGTATCATTTGCTAAAGGATACCAAGTTACAACTGATGAACAGTCACCAGGAGTTGTTGCAAAACCATAATCTAGCATCCATATATTCCCACCATCAGTTCCAGTACAATTGAAATAAACTCCAAATGTTGCATTATTTTTTGTTCCCGTAAAACTTTGTGAAGTGTCATTCCACCAGTAAGTTGAAGCTATTGCTGGTTGATCTTCACATACTGCATAACTTGTATCATAAGAATATGCATTTTCTTCGCCTGTACATTGAACGCCTGTATCATCATATGTGCTTGGCCTTCTCTGATATATAATATCAGAAAATGTAAATGATTTCCAAGTATCATTCCACCCACTAGCTCCTGTTCCATTCTGTATGCTGAATATATAACCAGACAAATTATAATCGTCAGTCCATTTCAGGTTGAATTTAACAGGTTCCCCTCCTAATGTTGAATTAGTAGAATTATCAGAATATTCTGGAGGACTGCTACTGCCTCTTATATACGCATCCTCTGTATCATTTGAAGGATTAGTACTAAAATTAACATCTATTTTGTATGCCTCACCTACAGTTCCTGTAAAATTAACTGTCCAGTTCAATTGACAAGCATCACCCTGAATCATGCTTCCACAAGACAATGGATTTTCTGTTTCTGAATAATTTACCTCAACTTTAACATAATCAGTTTGTAAGGAAGCACTACACGCTGCATCTGGAGTGCTAGTAGTGCTGTATAAGAACAGCCACCCAGAACTATTCACAAAATCATTAATATTTGATGTGTAGCTTTTTTTTATGTTTGCGTCTCCCATTATAGCACTACCGCCAACAGAATACCAAGTATTATCGCTAAAGTTCCATATGTAGACTGTTTTTTGCCTATCAAATGGTGGAGGAGGTGTGCAATCAGCGTCTTGGGGAACCATAGCATCGCCCTCCCAAAGAACTGTTAAATTGTTTATATTACTTGCTGATTCATATATTTTAAACCTATATTTTTGCCAAGCCTTTTCGCCAGTATTCCCTCCATTAGTCCAGTCCTGGTCATTGCTTGAACTTAAATCTATATAATCCGCATCATCAGCTTCTGCAAAACCTGGATCATCTGGACCACTCGGCACATCACTTCCATTAACAGCCTGATGCGTAGAGCTTGGTTTAGTTATGCCTGAAAAATTATATATTTTTAGTTTCTGTTCATGGGGGGCTATATAAAACGGTGTAGCGCCCTCTGTTATATTAATTGCTTTCATTGTTGCTGCACTATCATTATACCTGGCAGTCCCATTAACATTTCCACAATCTCCATCTTCACATGTTATAGTTGCATTAACCCAATATGTCTGACTCTGAGTCCATTTACAAGCTGAACCTTCTGTACATGTATTAGGATCAGGTGTTGAAAGATTAACATTAAGCCAAAACTGTATGTAATCATATGTAATATTATAAGGCGAAGAAGTTCCATTCCTCCATACAAATTCTATTTTACCACTATAATTCCATTTTGTGTTTACAAACTGATGCTGTACGAAATCAGTTGTTTCATTGTAAACACAACCAACACCAGAGCAATCTGGTAGCCAGTCTGTTCCATTATATTTTCTATAAACTATATTATCCATGTTTATTGTGGTATTGTCTTGTTGCCAGAAAACCCAAGGTTCCCCCAAATTATCAAAAGTAACAGAAGAATATTTTGCATCGTTTGAAGCTTCTCCTATAGTATCTATTCTTTCTCCAGACCAAGTTTCTCCACTATCATCACTTCTGTTAAAATAAATATCATAATTTATTTTTTCATAATATGTAATATAAACACTTGTTCCATTAGTTGTTATACTTGGATAGTCTGCATCATAACTAGTTGTATCAGTATTTGGAAATATGGTTGTGTTTTGACCCCAAGTCGATCCAGAATCTGTAGAGTTTTTAAAATGAATACCAGAGTTATAACTACCAGTATCATTATACCAACGTTTTACTGAAACATATAATTTGTCATTTGCTCCACCATTACCATATACTGTTAAGGTCGGAACAGTAAAGTTAACCCAACCAAGAGCACCTAAATCCTGCCCATCATAAAGAGTAGTTGTTGAACCCCAACTACTACCTCCATCTGAAGAGTTGAAGAAATTTATATCATAGGATGTTGTGGCTGAAGTTCTATAAATAACATATATCTTTTGTCCTCTCCTTTCAACAAGCACACCTCCATAATTACTTGAACAATCAACATCAGAAGTTATTGGAACTTCTAAACTGAAACTTGCTCCATTATCCTCAGAAATATAAATGTATATATCGTCGTCAGTAAAATCCTCATAGGCTATTGTTATGTTATCACCATCGCAAGAAATATGAGGAGGATATTTCACATTTGCTGAGTTGTTTAGCTCTGTTACGCCCCAATTCTGTCCTTCATCAGAAGAATTTGCATATTTTATTGTTGTTGTGTTGTAGAGCCAAACTACGTGTATAATATCTGAACCATCTCTACAAATAGCCCTTCTATTTGGCATAAATGGAGAGGTACTGGTTGTGTCTATTATTGTTGTACCAAAACCGAATTTTGCGCTTTCTCCATCTTTAAATCCTTCAGGAAATATAAGGTAAAAACTTCCTTTTTCTTTCAAAATATCAATATTTTCTCTATTAATTTTTATGTTCTTTGTTAAAGCTTTTAAAGGATATTTATCAAACTTCTTTAAATCATTAGAAATTTTTGTTTTCTTTTCAGAACAATTTAATTTTAAATATTTTTGACATAAAAGTTCGGGCTCTTCTTGATTAATAATATCATTTATCAGAGTTTGATTTACTTTAAAATCAACTAACCAATGTGTGTTATTAATTTCACTAAATTCCCATTTAATATGTTTGTCAAAGTAATCTTGCTTTACAATTCTTACTTCATTAGAAGGATAAACCTCTCCAATGGCGGAACCGTGCACAATCTTTGCAGGTGGAAGTGAAACAGTTTTTCTAGTTATATTTTTCTTTTCTTCAGTAACATTTGATTCAGTCTCATTATAAGTTACATTTTCAGTAACATTATCGAGTTCTCTAATTAACATATTAATTTCAGTCTCAGAAGGATTATAAAACAAGGAAGAATCACCACTAAAAGCAGCTTTTAGAATTCCATTCTCAGAAACAGGAAAATCAACGAAACCTTCAGAATTTGTTAATCCAGAACCCAATAAAGTATTATTCAAATAAAAGTCTATTTGCTGATTTTCAAGCAGATCCTCATTATCCAGAATTAGAGTAGATCTAACAAAGTACTCTCCAAGTTCAAGATTTATAGAAGTATCAGCCCAAACTTTTATTGGAAAGCCTTTTTCTGTTGTTTGAGGTATTCCTATAAAAGATCCAGCTATGGTTGAATTAGAATTGTTTATAGTTGTATTATTTATTGTTGTGTTTGCGGCAAGTACTAAAACAGAACTCAGAATTATGACTAAAGGAATCAATAATTGGCTTTGTCCTGATTTGTTCTTAAACTTCATAACTCACCACAACTTTAATTTCATTCAACCCGAGAACCGTTGAAACATCAGTTTTTAGATTAATCTCTGATACACAAGCATTATTAGGCTCTAAAATTCCGCAAAATTCCTTTTCATTCTCAGAAATTATTTCAAAACCATCTTGTATTTTCCAACCAAGAACAACATTTCTAGCTGTTAAAGAATCAATGTTAATTACACTTGCTTTTACTGTTATAATTTCTCCTCTTGTTATTTTTTCAGGATAAATAAGATTAATATCAAAAACAAGTTCTTCTACAGGAATTTCAGGTTCTATAGATGTCTCATTAGATGTCTCATTTGGAATTATAGTTTCGTTTGTAGTTTCATTACTTGTATTCTCCAAATTTTCATTAATACTAATATTTGAAGTTAAATTATAGGAAAATGTCTCATTCCACAAACTAAAATTTCCAGTCTCATTGCTTGAAACATTAGATATCATATATCCAGTTATATTAGATTCATTCTGCGCAATTACAATTTCAGCTTGTTTCAAAATTAAAATAAAAACTATGAGAATTACTAAGAAAATCATTATATTTGATGTTTTTCCTGATAGCGACTTCATCTTCTCATCTTTAAATAGCATAATTTTGCTGTTCCAACTTCCCTTTGATAGATTTTCTTTTCTCCTAGAAGCTGGTAGATGTATTTTGAAACAGAGTGTCTAGTCATACCAATATATTTTGCAATATCAACAGTAGTCAAGCCTTCTGGATGCTCTCTCAGAATTTCTATTATTATTTCTCTAACATTGTTTTTTCCACTTTTTTTAATTAATTTTTTCCTTCTTTTCTTTATTTTTTCTATGATCGAGATGTTATTTTTACTAAAATTTTTAGCTTTTACTAAAATTTTTATACTTCTATCAGCAATCATTAGTCCTATTCCTTGATTTTTTAAAGTCTCAATAACAGAATTTGATAAAAGGACCTTTTCTTTTTTTGGAATAACAATGTAAACCTTATTAGCGTCTTTTAGATAAAATAAGCATTGACCCATTGCAGTTGGAATCTCCGTAGCACGCTTTTTTAGTTCGAATGCAATTAATTCCTTATCTCTAATGGCTATTGAGTCTGGGAATTTTCCTCCGATGGCAAAATTATAAAAACATCTATATTTTTTACTAATTAGCCAATTAACCAGGGTTTTTTCCAACATCTAATGCCCTTTTCAATATTGATTAACATTAATGTTAACCTAAAATTTTGGTTACCAAATCATATGGATACCTTAATTTAAAAATATTTATATACGGAAAAAGTTATTTTAACGAATTTTTCCATAATTTTTGAAAAATTTCTACAAGAAATCATGGGGTAACAAAAACAGAAAAATTTAAAGGCAGATTAAACTAATTTCTATCATGGAAGATTTGTGGAAGAAGTTTAAACAAGAAACACAAGAACATATAGAAAAAATAATTGAATTTTTGAGTGAGACATCTTCAAATGAGAAATCTCAATTAATTGAACCAGAAAAACCAGTTATAATTCCAAATAATGAGATATCTCAACTACCTGAACAAACTCAACAAATAGTATTAGAAGAAAATAAGAAATTTAAAGAGCCATCAAGAAAAAAAGTATATGGAAAATTAAAAGATTTGGTTAAAGAAATAATGGAAAAAGAAAATGTATCACGAGCTCAAGCTTATAGAAGAGCTAAAAAAGATTTCTTGAGAAATCTCAATAGTTAATAATAAATCTTTCTAAGAAGCAAATATTTCTATGTTTACAAAAAATGAGATAAGAGATTTAATAATATCAGTTTTTGCTTTAGCTTTTATTTTTAGCTCGTTTGATTTAGGATTAATACTAGTAACTTTGTTTGTAGTAATAGTTGTTTTCTTGTCTCATGAGTTGTCTCATAAATTTCTAGCTCAACACTATGGATTCAGTGCAGAATATAGAATGTGGCCCATGGGTTTGATTTTAGGCTTTATAACAGCCTTACTTCCAGGAGGATTTGTTATAGCTGCTCCTGGAGCAGTTCATATATCCCCTTTTAAGAAAGGATTTGCTTTCAGAGTGGCCCACTTAACAAGAAAAAAATATGCATTAATAAGTCTTGCAGGACCTTTGATCAATATAATACTAGCTATATCTCTACTTTTGTTGAATTTTTTCTACACATTCGTATTATTTGAACTAACAGCTAGTATATCTTTTTTCTTGGCATTTTTCAATTTATTACCAATTCCACCAATGGATGGATCTAAAATCATGACTTGGAATTTGAATATTTGGTTAATACTAACTGCTATAGCTTTTGTTGGTTTGTTTATTTAAATTACTTTTACTAAATTCTTTTCATGGTAGTTGAGGACATAGTAATAGGAAGAGAACCAGAAGATTTTGAAGTTTATGGTAAAGGGGCTTGTATAAATTTAGGAAAACATATTGTTGGAAAAGGTTTTAATTTCCATTTAACAAACCCAATTTTGATGGATGTTCTAAGACCTCATGTTATTCTTATTGTTGGTAAGAGGGGTTCTGGAAAATCCTACACATCAGCAGTTTTAGCAGAGGAAATAACAAAACTGCCAGATGAGGTAAAACAAAATTTATCATGTTTATTGATTGATACAATGGGAATCTTCTGGTCAATGAAAAACCCAAATGATAGACAATTAATGCAATTAACAGAATGGGGCTTAAAACCAAAGGGATTTGATGTAAAAATCATTATACCAATTGGAATAAAACCTTACTATGAAAAATATGGAATTTCTTATGATGGAGTTTTTGCAATAAAGCCCTCTGAATTATCATCTGCGGACTGGGCCTTAACTTTTAACATAAATCTTTATGATTCACTAGGAATTTTATTAGAAAGGGTATTGAAAAAACTAAAAAGAAAAGACTATTCTATAGAGGATATAATTGATGCGATTGAGAATGATAAAAGATCTGAAGAAAAAGAAAAACTAGCTTTAGAAAACAGATTTTTATCAGCAAAAGGATGGGGTATTTTTTCTAAAGAAGCAGTACATATAGAAAAATTTCTTGAACCAGGTGCTGTTGTTATTTTGGATGTTTCTTTACAAGAAACAAATGTTAGAAGTTTGATGATAGGAATTCTTTGTAGAGAAATTTATCAAACAAGAACAGCTGCTAGAAGAGAAGAAGAAATGGGATTGATGGGAGGAGAACTTGTTAAAAGAGTTCCTATGACTTGGATAACAATAGATGAATGCCATACTTATTTGCCTGCAGAAGGAGAAACAGCAGCTACTCATGATTTATTAACTCTATTAAGGCAAGGGAGACAACCTGGTATAAGTTTAGTTCTAATAACGCAAAGGCCGAACAAAATTCATGAAGATGCAATGTCTCAGGCAGATTTGGTTATATCACATAGATTAACTGCCAAACCAGATGTTGATGCATTGTCTGCTATAATGCAAACTTATCTTTTGTCTGATATAAGAAAATTGTTACAAGACCTTCCAAAAACAAGAGGTGCTGCCCTGATACTCGATGACAATTCTGAGAGAATTTTTAATGTTCAGGTCAAGCCAAGACAGAGTTGGCATGCAGGTGAATCTCCAGTTGCTCTAAAAGAAAAAAGTTCTTAAATTTCTAATCTAATTATTCTTATGCCTTTTATTGAACATCCTCTAATAAGACCCGATGCTATAGAATCTAGAAAATATCAAGAAGCTATTTTAAATACTTCTTCTAAAAGAAATACTCTCTGTGTTCTTCCTACAGGCTTAGGTAAGACAACATTAGCTATTCTCTTAGCTGCTCACAGACTGGAAAAATATCCAGAATCAAAGGTATTAATAACAGCACCAACCCGTCCTTTATGCGCTCAACATCAAAAAACCTTTCGAGAATGTATGAATATTCTTGAAGAAGAGATAATACTTTTAACAGGAAAAATTTCTCCTGGAAAAAGATACGAATTGTATAAACAAGCAAAAATCATAAGTGCAACTCCACAGACTTTGGATCATGATTTAAAAAACGAAATATTGGATTTATCCAATTTCAGCTTGTTGATTGTGGATGAAGTACATCGCGCTGTCAAGAGATATTCTTATCCCTTTGTTGCAAAAATCTACATGAAAGAAGCTACACATCCTAGAATTTTAGGATTAACAGCTTCTCCTGGAAGTGAAAGAGCAAAGATAGAACAAATATGTAAAAATCTTTTTATTGATTCTGTTGAAATAAGAACAGAGCTTGATAGTGATGTCAAGCCTTATATTAAAGGAATTGACACAGAATTTGTAAAAGTTAATTTGTCTGAGAATTTGAAAAATGCTCAAACTTTGTTAAAAACAGCTTTAAAAGAAAGACTAGAAAAATTAAAAAAATACAATTTTTTTATTAAAACAAAAAGAGAATTGTTAGAAGCTCAGAGAAAAGTCAGTAAACAGATTGCAACTCAGAGAAAGCCTTTCATGTTTTATTTGGTTTCTCTAATTGTTGAAGCAATTAAAATTTGGCATGTTTTAGAACTTTTAGAAACTCAAAGTGTTAAAGCTGCTAAAATTTATTTAGAAAAAGTCAAACAAAAGAAAACAAAATCAGATAAGAGAGTCTTAACTGATATCAATTTTATTAAAGTAATGGAAATCCTTGAAGAAGGAGAAGAGCATCCCAAAATAACAGAATTAAAACAAGTCTTGAAAAGAGAATTTGAAGAAAATAAAAACGTGAAAATAATTGTTTTCTCTCATTTTAGGGATAACATTCATCATATTCATGAATTAATCCAGGAAATCTGCAGACCTGTTATTTTAATTGGCCAGGCTGGAGAAAGAGGATTAAAACAAAAAGAGCAAATAGATGTTATTAAAGATTTTAATGCAGGATACTACAATTGTCTAATCACAAGCCCCATTGGAGAAGAAGGTCTTCACATACCTTCTGCAGACATTGCTATTTTTTATGATTCAGTTCCTTCTGAGATAAGAACAATTCAGAGAAGAGGGAGGGTCGGAAGAACTAAGGTAGGAAAAATAATATTCTTGTTAACTAAAGGAACAAGAGATGAAGGCTATTTTTGGACTGCTCATAGAAGAGAGAAAAAAATGAAGTCAATTCTTAGAGAAATGCAAAACAAAAATGAGAAAAAACAGCAAAGCATTGATGACTTTACTTAATTAACATTTATTAATAGTCCATTGCTATAAAAATAATATGGGAAAAATACGTGGTAAGTCTAGAAAGGCTCAATTAAAATACTCAAGAAAAAAGAAAAAGAAAAAGCGATAAAATGGTAAAGCTTAAGTTCTGGGAAAAGGAAGAAAAAGAAGAGAAAGATTCTGAAGAGAAAGTTGAAGACTCTAAAGCTGAAGAAATTAAGAAAAAAATGAAAGAAATAAAAGACTTATTTGAAAAAGAGAAGAAAGAAGATATATTTAAAAAAGAGCCAGAAATTAAAGAAAAAATAGAAACTTTGATTAAAGAGAAAGCTGAAGAAGCAAAATTTGAAGAGAAACCACTTGAAGAAAAAGTTGAAAAAATCGAAAAGCCAGAAATTGAGATTAAACCTAAGAAAATAAAGAAAGTTAAAAAGATTATAAAAAGGAAACCTAAAGAGAAAGTTAAAAAAATTAAAGTAAAGATAAAGAAACCTAGAAGTGAAAAGAAGAGAGAAAGTATAAAAATAAAACAAGAGATTGAACAAATCACACCCGAACAATTGGTAAAACAATTAATAACCAAACAATCAATCAAACAACAAAAATTAATAAAAAAAGCCATCCCAGAAATAGAGCAATCAATATCTGATCAATTAACCTTACAATCAAACAATCTAATAGATCAGGTCAAACAAACTATTCCTGAATTAATAAGAAAACAATCAAATAAACAGTCAGAATTAATCTCTAAACAAATCAAACAAACATTAGAACAATCAGTTCCCTCACAATCAACCAAGTTATTAGAACAAATCACACCAGAAATAGAACAAACAATATCCGACCAATTAACCTTACAATCAAACAATCTAATAGATCAGGTCAAACAAGTTATCCCGCAATCAATATCAGACCAATCAACCAAACAATCAGAAGAGATATCCCAACATATTAAAGGAGTAATAGAACAATCAATATCCGATCAATCAACCAAACAATCTGAATTAATTTCCAAACGTGTCACAGAAGCATTAGAACAATCAGTCCCCTCACAATCAGGTAATGTAATAGAACAAGTCATCCCAGAAATAGAACAATTGGTTTCTAAACATGTAAGAAAAGTAATAGAACAATCATTCCCATCACAATCAACCAAGTTAATAGAACAAGTCATCCCAGAAATAGAGCAATCAATCTCTTATCAATTAACAACACAATCAAATAAACAGTCAGAATTAATCTCTAAACAAATCAAACAAACATTAGAA
>CAYFXV010000019.1:0-10800 GCA_964347265.1 uncultured archaeon
CAGGCAGTTTTCTAATAAAAGATTTAACCTCTAGTTTATCTGTAGAAGCTGGTAAAAGCAAGTCAACTTCCTTTAAATTGTCAAACACATTAAGCAATAATTTAGTAGATGTAAATATTTCAGTTTCTAAAATAAGTTCAAGTTGGTATAGACTCTCCAAGAGTTCAATTTCAAATCTTAAAAGAGATGTTCCAGAAACTATAACAATAACATTTAACATACCAGAAGATGCAGAAGTTAAAGATTATGATGTTACTGTAAGAGCTACAGGAAGAATTATTGGAACTACTACAAAAAGAACAACTAGTAAAACAATGAAACTAAAAGTTACTACACCAAAACCAACACCAGCACCTACTTCACAAGAACCTGAAGAAGAACTTGAAGAAGCTACTATTGAAACTACAGCAGAAGAAAATATAACAGCCAATGAAACTACTATAGGACCCACTGGTCTTGCAGCAACATTCGAATATCTAAAAAATAATTTAGTCATAGTAGTTGCCATTGGAGCTTGTTTATTGATATTCATACTTAGAAACAATATAACCACAACTTTAATGAAAGCTGGTGGAAGAAAAGTTCCTAAAAAGACAAAACCAAAAACTAAAGAAGCTAAACCATCAAGACTTAAATCATTAAGTAAGTATAAATTAGCTATAAATCTGAGAAGAGGCAGAGGAAGAAAAGCAAAGATACCAGAAAAAGAACCTAAAGAAATAAAAAGACCTGAAGTATTAGAAAGGGAAATAAAAAGAGATATAAAAGAATTACAACAAGTTCTTGAAGCTGAGAAAAAAATTGAAAAAAAGAAGAAAAAAATTGATTTAGAAAACAATTAAAAGCTGGAAGTTTAATTATATTTATGAAGAAAATTCTAATTTTGTGCTTGGTAATATTTTTGCTAGCAGTTACTCTCAATATACCTAAAATAGATATAACAGGTTTATTTGTTAAAGCAAGTTCAACAATAGTAACAATAGCTAGATCAGTTATTAAGCAAGTTTTAACTGTTATTGCAGGATGGTTGTAACAATTGGCTTTTCTTTAACAATTAAACTATGTTCAGATTGTGCAACTGGCTTTCCAGAAACTTCTCTCAATGGCTTGTAACCATATAATGCATTCACTGCTTCTAATTCTTTTAAACTTAATTCAACCTTTAAAAGAGAAAAACCTTTTTGTATCCACCTTTTAGCAAATGGTAATCTATTAAACTTGTCTCTTGCCATTTCTAAAATCTTTCTGCTTTCTATTAATCTTGTTGGCCTGTCATTAATCCATCTAAATATTAAAGCTTTTCCAGAATCTTTAACTAATCCATTACCACTTGTGCAAAACGGTTCTATTGCAATTACTTCATCTTCTCTTAGCTGGTATTTTGAATCATTTTTAATATTTGGTATTGTTAAACCTGCATGAACATCATATTTTCCTAAACTATGTCCTGTTAAATTTCTTATTGGATTAAAACCGAACTCTTTAGCAGTATTTTCTATTGTTTCTCCAATTTCTCCAACAGTTGTTCCGGTTTTTATTATTTTTATTGCATTTTCTAACATTTTTTCAGAACAAATTACTAAATCATCTTTTCCAGCAATTCTTACTGTTTTTGCTGTGTCTCCAATATAGCCATCAACATGAACACCAACATCTATTTTTACATAATCGCCTTCTTTGATAGTGGCTTTGTCATTTAAGGCAGGATGCCAATGAGCAGCCATATCATTTATAGAAATATTAACTGGGAAAGCGGGTCTAGCTTTTAATTCTAAGATTTTTTTATCGATATTTTCTGCTATTTCGAGAACTAAAACATCTTTTTTTACAAGACCACATCCATATTCTAGAACTTGTGCTGCAATTTTTCCTGCTTTAATATATTTATCTAAAACTTCTTGCTCCATAAAATCATTTTTTAATTAAGGTTATAAATTTTTGATATTCCCATGCTTTTTTGAATAAATCCTTTTCTATTTTTCTGTTTGCTGAACCATCATTAATACCAGGGTCATGAACATATACATTGTTTTCATCAAATCCAGTTAATACAACGAAATGTCCGGCATATCCAGGTTTACTATTTATTGTCCTAGAATTAATTAACAAGATTATTACATAATCTTTAAACGTTTTTTCAATGTCTTCAAAAAGCAATTCTTTAAGTTCAAAAATATTTTCTTTTATCATTTTTTTAGCATTTTCAATTTCAGATTCAATATCACTCATTTCTATTGTCTCTTCTGCAATTTCTTTATCATATTTTTTACGAATATAATTAGCACCGGTTTTTGTAAATTCATTGTAATCAAAATTTGAGTATATCTTTATTTTTAGTCCCATTTTTTTAATTTGTATAGCAGCAGCACAACACCAAGTCCATTTGTCTTTTGGTTTGTCTGATATTTTGTCCAATTCTTCATATGTAAAGTCTTTTTCTGGGAAGAAATATTTTAAAACCATTTTTAGACAAGCTTGAAAACAGTGTGTATCATCGGGTTGTTTAAAGTAAGGTACCTCTTTTTTCATATTACCATCTTAATTTATCTCCAATTTTTACTTTTAAATTAAAAGGAGTTTCTAAAACATATTTACAATGTTTTTTTGGTTTATAAGTTCTCCAAGTTTTTGGATCAAATGATAATGGTTTACCTTCTTTTATATCAATAACAATTTTACTTTTATCTATGAATATCATCTTTATTGGATATCTTACTGCAAACATCCACAAAGACCATTTATCTTCATAAGACAGATGAAAAAACATGTTTTTCTTTTTGGAAAAGCTCAATCCAACAGCTCTCTTCAAAAAATTATCTGCAACTTCTGCTTCAATTGTAGAACCTTTTAGTTTAATTTTCATTGATTATTATTTTATTATTTCAAATAAAAATCTTTCAACCTTTTAATAGCAAACATCTTTTCTTTGTTTCCTATTTTTGCATTTTCTACAGCAGTTTTAAGAATTTCTATTGACTTATCATAAGTTTTTCTATTAACAGGATAAGGATGACCGTCTTTACCTCCATGTGCAAAAGAAAATTTAACAGGATCTTTCCAACTTGGTTCTTTTCCGTATATTAATTTACTTAACAGGGCTAAAGCCCTTATGGATTTAGGTCCCATCCCTTTAACCAATATTAATTGTTCGTAGTTTTTTGGCTGAAACTCATAAGCATTTGTTAATCCTCTAAAATTCTTTAAATCAATTTCATGTTTTTTATCTAACAACAAGTATTTTTTCAATTTTTTTGGATTATCTTTTATTAAATCAACAGAAGTTTTCCTGCAATCTTCACTTTCTTTAGCAACCATGTTCAAAGCCTTTCCTTTAGTATCACAACAAATTGCTAAATGTGGTTCAACAACAAAGGATTTTACTTTTTCTGATAACCAATGATATCTTCTAGCATAATGAATTTCAGGATTCATGCCCTGTTGTATTACAGACCATTTTCCTTCTTCTGAAACAAAAAAGCTATGATGATATAACTGAAAACCATCTTGCAAAGCAGAATTGTCAACCTTTGCTGATAGCCTGCTTGCAATTTTTAGTTTTTCTATTTTAGATGTTGATAAAGAAAAGATTTTTTCAAGTTTTTCTATTTCTTGTGGAGTTTTTCTTGATGCTTTACCTTTGCCTCCAAGAACTACAATTCCCAATTCTCCAGATTTTAAACCTTCTTTCAATGCTCCTGTAACAGTTGTAGTGACTCCTGAAGAATGCCAGTCAAAGCCTAAAACACATGAAAACGATTGGAAGAAAAAGGGATCAGATATCCTCTTTAAGAATTCATCTTTTCCAAATTCATAAACAATGATTTCTGTTACAGCTTTTCCCAGCTTTTTCATTCTTTTGAATAACCATCGAGGACAAGAACCATAATGTAAAGGTAAATCAGCAACTCCAGTTTTCATATCTAATTATTAGGATCTGAAAAATTTAGAATTATCTTCTTTTCTTTTTAGCTCTTTTTGTAAGTCTTCTTCCAATTTTTTTGTATCTTCCAATTTTCTGTATATCCCTTACAAGCTCCTTTTCTTCTTCTTCCATTTTACTTTCTATTAGTGCAAGTTTCACTTCGAGCTTCTTCAATTTTTTTATTTCATATGCCAGATACAATATTAATAGAACTACAAATCCAGAAAATATCATTAGTAAATCAACAACCGATATATAAACTCCAAATACATACATACTAACCCCTCCAAATTAGATATAAACTAAATATCAAAATTACTATATAAATTAATATTATAAAATCAATAGTTTCTCCACTTCCACTTATATATAAAAATTCTGATTTTCCAAAAGTTATGTCAGGAGATCTTAAATTTACGTTTAATGTATAAGTTCCTGTTACTGCATCTATTGGAACTTCAAAATCAATAACTCTTCTAATAGTTTTTTGAGGACTCATATAACCTATGTCTTCATGATAGATAACTTGTTCAGTTTGTTCTGTTTCAGCATTTAATACAGTTTTTCTAGGTATTTCTGTGTAAAGTAAATCACCATATACGAGTTTTCCTTCTGGACTCAATATTTCTATCTCTATTTCAGCTTCTTGCATTTCTCCAAAAGTTTCTATTTCAGCTATTATTATTCCTCTTTCACCAGAATAATATGATTCTTCGTCAGTGTAAATTTCTATTCTTGATCCTTTAGCTTCTTTAGGTATAGTTAATTCGTCTGCAACTACTGGTAGTGCTAGAAGCATTATTAAAATCAAAGTCAAAATCTGGATTTTCATAATAGAATATTAGAAAGTTTATTTAAATTATTATCTTAATATTTTTTTGGAAATTATTTTGGACAAATAGGACATGGAATAATTAAAATCATAACTGTTAATGTTATTTTTTTCATTTATCCAACTCTAAGAGAAAGTGTTTTAAATGGATATGTTGTATTTCTATAAATTTTTACCTCATCTATAGTTCCATTAAAAAAACCTGCTTCTGCACCACCACACACACTGCATCTTCTACCAACATTAAACCCCCATTGTCCTCCACCAGCTGCTCCATTCCATATATCATCTGAAAACGGAATATAATTTTCTAAATTTCCGTCTACAAAAACTTGAATAATAGATTTATTGTAAGTTCCTATTACATGGTGCCAATTACCATCTCTTAAATCACTAGTACCAGTGGCTTCTGCCCAATTGTTTGTATCCTTACCAATATGAAATCTTAATTTTCCTTGATCTGTTAAAAATAATAACCAACCTTCTTCTTCTCCAATATTTCCATTAAATCTGTTAGTTATTGACATATTATCAGATCCTATATGTGAAGTTTTAATCCAAGCCTCAGTTTGAATTGCATCTGCTATTCTTAAACTTTGAGAATCAGTTATACCAACAAAATCGCCATCACCATCAAATTCTAATGCATTTCTATATTTTCCTTTAACCCAAGTAGCACCACCTTCTAATGACCCATCATTTTCATATCCTGAAGAATCGTAAGCTATATTTCCAGAACCTTTATCAAATGTAAAGTCTAAAACAAGAGTAGAATTTGTTAAATAATAAGCCTCTATTTTTTTTGTTATTTCTGTGGAAGGATTAGTTATTTTTAGAAAATGGTTTCCCCGAGATATGCCAAAAAAGAATAAATTTATTGTTGCTAGTTCCCCATTATTAATTGTAGAAGGAGTCATGATGAAATCATAAAAAATATCATCTATATAGATTCTTAGTGAATTATTGTTTATTACACCACTGCCACAATTTCTCAAATATATTTCATTTTCATGTATTGACTCTATTTTCATACAAGAAGATAGTTTTTCTGCTACCTGTGTTGTACTTATTTCTCCTGTTTCAGTTACTGATATTAATATTCCTGATAAGAATATGTATGACAGGCCAGCTAGAACTACCACAATCATTATAATTAATATGATAGCTATAATTGCTGAAACACCTTTCATATTTTCACTTCAAAAAACCCTTCAAGCTTTCTCCTAATAATTCCCTTTCTGTTACTTCTAAAACTGTTAAAACTCTTAATGCGGCAGGTATTATTTGATGACCAATATAATAATCATTATCAATGTTTTTAATATTAACATCTTCCATTGGTTCAGATCTTTGAGAAATAGAACCTTTTCCTTTGGTTATAACAAACATTATTGGCATTCCTTCACCAACTGGTCTTCCCCTTTCTTTTATTTTTCTTGCAGCAACAACATGAGGTCCTATTGCTTTGTATTCTGATAGAGGTTTGGTCAATTGTTCAATTATTACTAAATCCTTTAAAGGAATTTTTCTTTGTTTTAATTTTTTAATAACATGCCTTACATATTTTATTGCTCCATTCACATCTTTTTTCTCTAAAATTAATTTCAAAACTTTTTCTTGCGTATCTTTTGCAACATTGCACCAATCCTTTCTTACTTTTTCCAGTCCTCTAATTGTTAAAATCCCCTTTTCATTTATCAGAGCATATCTTTTTTTTGCAGTTCCTGGTCCAACACCTCTTGGTATGAAGATTCCTCTTTTATAGAATCCCTGTAGACCCAATTCCATAATTCCTGGAAGTATTTTGTTTGTTTTTTCTAAGAATCTCTTTACCTTATTTTTCAAATTACCTTTAGTTTTAACAAACATAGAGTCAGTATCAGCATAAATGACAATAAATTTTTCTATTTCAGCTTCATTAATAACTTTTTTAATATAAAATCTCCCAAAAGCAGCAGAAGAGTCTGCACATTCCCTACAATACCATTTTGATCCAGCAAACCCAAAGTATCCATAGGTTGCATTAGCTACAGTTTTAACTGCAAACTGTTCATTGTTAATTAAGTTATATTCTTTAGAACCTGGTTTCAGTTTTTTCAATTTTTGTTTTATTTTTACTCTTCTTTCAATCAATTCTTTAATTACAGTTGAGACAAAACCATCTTTTCTTTTACAGAACCAATATTTTCTTCCTGGAACTTCATATCCTTTTCTTCTACAACAAGAACAATTGAATGTTTCAGGAGAAATGTTAAAAGTTGCTATTATTGAAGGATACAAACTTCTGAAATCCATTACAGCTATTCCTTCATGTAAACCTCCAATAGGCTCTTTTACAAAACCTCCAACATAAGCTCTGTATCCTCTTCTTCTCTGAATTTCATCCCATTTAGGTTGGTTAGGAATTATTATGTTTTTTGCAAATGCCCTTTTTGAAAGGTGCCATTCAACTAGTTGAGAGTAAGTCATTCTTGCAGTATCAAATAATAATTGTCCAGAAAGTTTTGATAATTGATAAATTTGTGGTAAAATAAATTCTCCCAATCTTAAGGTTAGTTCAGAATCTTTCAAACAATATTCAGCAAGTTTTCCTATTTTTTTACCTCTTCTCCAAGCTTCTAATATTTCTTCATACTCAATCTCAATTTTTTTATCACCCAATAATTCTGATGAAACAGCATCCAAGGTTAGAACTTCAGTTTGTAATTGAGTTGAAATAATATTATCTATAAATTCAAACAAATCAATATGAACCCTTCCTTTAAGTCTTGCAGAAGAAACTCTTGCTCTTCTAGCAAACTTAAGTTTTGATAAATCTCTTGTTAAAATCAAATTGACTTTTAATTCATCTGCTCTTTTTTGTATTATCTGAAAGTCAAATTCATCACTATTATATCCTAGAATAATATCAGAATCTTGTTTTTGAATGTATTCTACAAATTTTTCTAAAAGTTCTTTTTCATTCTTTAGAATTTCAACATATTTTCCACAACCTCTTTCTTTTTTGTACGTTAAAACTTTTTTAAAATTTTCAGATTTCATAGAAAGCATTACTATTTTATGTTTTCCTCCTTCTTCTACACTTTCAATATCAAAAGACATTAATTTTAGTTTCGGTATTTTGTTGGATTTGACAGACTTTATTTTTTTGATTTTAATAACTTTGTCAGCTTTGTAATTTCTTTTTACTTCTTCGCCTTCTACATCTACCCACCCCATTCCTTCTATTTGATTGTCAATCAAGTATCTTTTATAAAAGTTTATAGAGTATTCATATTCTTCTTCTACTTCTTTCCATCTCTTTACTATGTCTCTAACTTTGGGAACATCTGTTGAGAGAAAACAATATACTTTTACAAATTTTCTTTTTTCACTAAATAATATTCTTTCAGCAATTTCTAGTTTCTTAATTCTTATTGATCTTATTGCCTCTGTTTTTTTCTTAACTTCCTTTTCTTTACCTTTTTTAGGTAAGATGTAGAAATAAGGTTCGAACTTATAATCCAAACACACTATTGTTTTTCCATTTTTGTCTTTACAAAAAAGTCTTATTACAGAATGATTACCTTCATTAATATAATCTGCATCCAAAAGGCAGAGTTTCATAATAATATTTTAAAAAGAGAATATAAAGTTTAAGACTTTTTATATAAGTCTCTAACAAACAAATACAAACCATAAACAATCAAAAGAATTCCTATGATTCCTATTGCAAAGCCAGTTTCACCTGTTAATACATCATGTGTGGTGGGAATATTTTCTAAAAGCAAGCCAACTGAATATAAGGGATTAGGTTGTTCTAACAAATATTCAGTTATCCAAACTGGAATAACTTCATACAAAATATTTCCTATTACCAATAATATAATACCTTTAAGCCAATCTCTCATAATAATGATTTTCAGAAGTAGAATATAAAATTAAATTTTTTCATATAAATTGACTATTGCCAGAATCTTTTGGTTTTAATAAATTCTTTTTCAGCTTTTAAAATCTCCCCATAAAAATCATCTTCATTCCTATACATTCTGGCAAGGATTCTTTTAGCTGTTTCAGGACCAACTCCTCTTCCAGCAATTGCAATAACAGCTTTTTTCCCATAACTGATTGTCATGTCTGCAGATCTTTTAACACGTCTCAACTTTTCCTCCTCTTCATCAGTTAATTCTTTACCTTTCAACCATTTTTTAACAATTTTCTGGATTTCAGTTTGATAAGGTCTAAGAACAGCTATTAATTTTGATTGACACTTTCTACATCTCGGTTCTTTCTCAATATTCTTAACATAATTAGTAATAGAATAATTACCACAGTTGATGCATAATAGTCTAACTTTAGTGTTCATCAACCTTTTTTTAAACATGTTAAAGATTTCTTTTTCAGGTCTTTCTGGCTTAACAACATCTTGTAACTCATATCTAAATCCTAGTTCAGCTAATGGAGATAATCCTTCAGTTTTGATTAATTTTATTTCTTTGTTTTTAATTCTTTCAATTAGTTCCTTAGTTTTTTCTATATCTAATTTTTCAGTAAACAACTCTTGTAAGGTTTCTTTGTAAATAGGAGTGTTCCAGTAAACATCTATTATTCTGTCAATGTTAATATTAGTAAAACTAGCAACTTTGCTGATTGCTCCAAATCTTTTGGCAACATGAATAAACTTATACTTAAACAAAGAGGATCTGGGTAAAGCCTTTTCTAGTATTATTTGAACGTCTTCAGCATTATATCCTAATAAAATCTTTTTTATTTCCTCAACATTACAACCTTTGAATATTATTCTATATGGGTCACATTTGCTCATTATTAATTCTCCATGTTCAGCAGATAAAATTGTGGATATGAATCTCGATAAGGTCTCATTAACTTTAGTTCCAAACAAAGAGTGCAAAACAACATAATTTTGAAATCTCTCAAATACAATCTCATTGCTTTCAGGCAAGTGATATTTTTTAATTTGTTTTTTAATTAGATTA
This sequence comes from uncultured archaeon, assembly GCA_964347265.1. Classification (GTDB taxonomy): domain Archaea; phylum Aenigmatarchaeota; class Aenigmatarchaeia; order Aenigmatarchaeales; family Aenigmatarchaeaceae; genus CS1-C013. The sequence continues at coordinate 9,731 of CAYFXV010000019.1, forward strand.
ATCATTTTTGCTGCAGATTGAGAAGAGACTGGATACTTTTCTTTTATTTTTGTTACCATTTCATTTTTCTTTAAATTCCCTTTAATCATTTTTGCAATTTCTTTTCTAAGTTCTCCAACCTCTTGTGCAACTTCAAAAGGAACAGGTATTAATTCTCCTTGCCAAGCAGGTATTGCAGATGTAATATCATCAACATTTTCAACATAAACTTTATCTTTTTCAAGAGAGAGGATTTTCCAAGGCCTCCCTCTAACAATGAAATTTGATCCAGTGTTTCCATGAGAAGCTATGAACTCTTCATCCAAAGTTCCAACAAATGTATTGGTTGTGGTATCAATTACTTTATATCTTTTTTGATCAGGAATAACAGAAAGATTTTCAAAATAATAATCAAAAACCTTTCTTTTTCTTTTTATCTCATTATCAAAGTAAATTAATCTTAATTGAGTTGCTAAAAAATTTAATAATATTAAAAATTCACCTTCTTCTAGATTTCTAAAAGGATAAGCCTTTTTAAAAGTTTCAAAAACCTCTTTTGGATTCATCTTATAGTTTTCTATTAATAAACCTATTATTTGATGAGTTAAGACATCCAAGGACTTTTCATGAATTTTTAATTCTTCTAATTCTCCTTTCAAAGCCTTTCTTCCAATTACAGCTGATTCAAGAATATCATCACCATCACTTGCAATTATGATTCCTTTAGAAACTCTTCCCACCCCATGTCCAGATCTCCCGACCCTCTGAGTTATTTTTGTTACTTGTCTCGGAGACATATATTGCAAAACTATTTCAATAGAACCAATGTCTATACCAAGTTCTAGTGAAGATGTAGCTATCAAGGCCTTTAACTTTTCTTTTTTAAAATCTTTTTCAGCCTTAACTCTAACATGTTTGCTTAATGAAGAATGATGAATTTCGTGAGGGAACTTTTCATCTAAAAGTCTTAATCTTGATGAAAGTATTTCTGCAGCTTCTCTAGTATTAGTAAAGGTTAAAGCTGTTTTATGCTCCATTATACTATCATAAATTTTTCTTAATCTTGAAACAACAGAACTTCCAATAAATAT
>CAYFXV010000020.1:0-10451 GCA_964347265.1 uncultured archaeon
TCCCATCAGGAGAAAATGTTACTATAGCTCTATCATAACCCATCATTTCAGGTATAGCCTGAATAAAATCACCTCGTAATTTATAATTTTTAATATAGTTCTAAATTTATAAAGGTTACTTAATTAAAATAAATTATGAATAATCATTTATTAATTTTGACAAAACGTTATTCTAAACTTGCTGAATTTTTTGAAGTTCCCTCAAAATCAAATAATTATGCTGTTCTTAAAGCAGTTGTTGAATCATCAAAAACCTTTTCAAATTTAATGTTTGGATTAAAGAAAAATCCCTCTATTATATGTAGATCTACAGAAGAATTAACGCTATATGAGTTAATAAAAAAAGAAAATAGATTCTATAAACATACAAAAGCAGGTAAATTTGCTATTGAAATAGGTGAACGTGATATTAGAACAATAGATACACAAAAAACAGCAGAAGATATAATAGAATTAACTCATATGGTAGATGTACTATAATTATCTTGTAAATTCAGTTAATCTACTTTCTCCAAAAAATTTCATTTTAGTTGCTTTTACAGACCCAGAAATTCCTAAAACTCTAAAAACAACTTTCGTATCTCCTATTCTTTGAATTAGAGCCAAAGCAGCTCTTGCTCCTTCCACACTATCATGAGAGCATCTTATTATTCCCATTTGTCTTTTTTCATCATAAGTATCTTTAATAATCCTTATATCAGCTTTAGATACTCCAGTCTCTCCTAAAAAGTTTAAAACAGAGTGCCAAATCGTGTTAATTAAGTCTTGTAATAATACTTTTTCTTCAGAGATTACATGAAAAGCTAGATATCTTCTTCTACCCCTTAAACTCGGAGGTAATGGTTTTGGTCTTTTTTCTTCGTTCATATAATCACTCAACAATTTTATTAGCTTCTTTTTCACTTGTTGCATTTATAAGCTAAACAAAATTTATTCAACTATTTCAACTCCTTTTGTTATTTTCCTACCTTCTAAAGTCTTTTTATTTTCCCTAATAATATCTAAAGGAATAGAACTCATAGATAAGAAAGCTTTTCCAATTTCCATTCCAAGAGAATTTGCTATTGATATCAGATCTCTTGGATTTCTCATTTCCCATACAGACTGAGCACCAGAACATATAATCATAGGAGTTCTAAAATGGTTGCAAAGTTTAATATTTTTAGATATGTGATTGATTATGTAAGATCTTGGTCTTCTATAACTGTGTAAAATTTCTCTAAAATTTATCTCAATTGTAACTTTGTTTCTTGTAGCTTGATCTAGACAAGGTCTATCTAATCCACTATCAATTCTTCCAGCTTCAGGATGAGATAATATGTCTACTCTAGGGTCCTCACAAGCAGCCCTATTAATAGAGTAATCTCCACCACTCACAACTACTATCATTACTTTTTCCCTAACTTTGCTTATAATATCTTTTAATTCTCTTGCATCTTCTGCTTGAATTTTTACTCCAAGATAAACTTCTATATCAGTTTTTACTTTATTTATGTCATCTTTTAGTTTTTTTAATTTTTCCAAACCTTGATAATTATCGCAAATAGCTATTCCTGAATATCCTAATCTCTTTGCAAAGTCTATTATTTGCTCAACTGTGCTTTCTCCACCTGATAAATTGCTCTGAATGTGCAAATCGTAAAATTTTATAAAATCACCTTTTTAGAATTTGGTTTATATATTTAAAAATTTCCCATTCTCTAAAAAATCATCTAGCTTTAAATTCCGATTTTTCTATATCTTAACGAAGAATTAAAATCTTCTTCTTTGCCTTCTCGGAGGCCTATGTTTTCTATAACAATCTCTACAGTATATTGGTCTACCTTCTATTGGTTTAAAAGGGACTTCACACTCTTTTCCACAATCAGCGCAAATTGCCTTATACATCTTTCTCTCGAAACCCCTTTCTTCTGGTTCTTCTTCTGGTTCTTCTTCTGGTTCTTCCTCTGGTTCACTCTCTTCTTCACTAACTTCTGCCTCAGGTTCTTCTTTAGTTTCTGTAGTTTCTATTGTTTTCTCTTCAGCAACTTCTTCTAGTACTTCTTTCTCCTCTTCTGGTTCTTCCTCTGGTTCACTCTCTTCTTCCTCTTCAAATGTTTCTTCATCCACAATAATCTCTCCTTAATTTATAATGTAATAAAATTCGACAGTATATAAGATTATGTTTTTTATACATGACTCCAAAAGCATTCATTTTTACATTTTGAATTCATACAAACCTTCTAAGAAATTTATATAATTTACCTTTTTTCTTTCGCGTTTCACCTTTTATTAATTTATAAAAATTATAGATAAAAAGTCCTATGAGAATCCATAGCAGCCCTGTATTTATAGCATTTTTTTCTAAGAACAAGAGTAAGAAGAGGGGTAGAATTATTCCAAGTAAAGATGTGTAAGGATATAAAGGTACTCTATAAGGTCTTTTTAGTTTGGGTTTTGTTATTCTAAGGAATATAACACTAGAACAAACCATAGAAATACATACTAAATAACCAAAATCAGCTATTGAGGCAACATATTCTACAGCATTTGTCATTATAAATAAACCTGAAATTAAACCACTCATTATTATAGCAATGAAAGGAGTACTAAATTTACGACTTACTTTTTTTATGAACTTAGGTATCATTCCATCTCTAGAAAGAGCATATGCATTTCTACTTGCAGCTATAAGACCCGCATTCATAGAAGTTAAAGTTGCAAAACTGGCAGCCAGTACTATAAATGGAGCTAGAGGTCCACTTATATCTAATAGAGGGGTTTGTTGATTTTGTATGTTAGGGGGAAATATGAAACCAATTATAAGCAAAGAAGTTATGACATAAACTAAAGTTACAATTATTATACAGTAGATGAAAGATTTTGGAAGATCTGTAGGTTTTTTAGCTTCTGCTGAAACAGCTGAAATTGCCTCGAAACCAATAAAAAGAACATAAAGTAAGGATGCTGTTGTGAAGATTGGAATGAATTTAGTTTGATAGAGGGCATATTGTATGTTAGTTGGATTAAAGCCAGTTCCCATATAAATCCAAAAAATTAAAAACACTATTAGTATGTCAATAGTTAATATTTTCTCTATTCTGATAGATGTTCTCATGGTTATTGTATTTAATATCATAAAAAAGAGAAGAGAAAGCAAAGCTAATGGGATTGGATTTGGGATATTTAATAACATTCCAAAATACATAGAGAATCCTAGTGCTGAAAGAGCAATATAACCCATATTACCTAACCAAACCAACCAACCTACTATAAAACTACTACTATCTTTTCTAAAGGCTTTAGCTACCCATGAATATCCACCTCCTTCAAGAGGTAAAGAAGCAGCAAGCTCCCCATAATTAAATGCAACTAATATAGTAATGAAAGATGCAAATAGAAGAGATATGATAATACCTAAACCTGCCATGTTTATTCCAAAAGGAAGGAGTACAAATACACCAGCTCCAATAGTAGATCCTATAGCAGATAAAAGAAGATCTGAAAAACTAAATCTTTTTCGAATTTTTACTTCTTTTTTAACAGCCATTAAATATCATTGTATTTAGTAATAAAAATGTTTTTCTATAAAATACACTTCTTATTTAAGCTCAAATCTCAAAATTTTATTATGAAAAGAAGGATTAGAAAATTTTCAATATTTTTTTTAATGATGTTAGTTTTTGCAATATTCGAAGATATACTTGCAGCATCTTTTTCTGGAGGAGCATTAATTATTGGAGCACTTCCTTTTATTTTTATAATTGCATTAATTTTCACACTTCTTACAGAATTATTGGAAGAGCACTTTGAATACGGTAGACAACCTTTAGAAAAAATCATAGATAAAACATTTACCCATTTAAGAAAACATAATATAAAACCTACTTATGAAAATGTGAAAAAGCACATGAAAAAGCATGCCAAAATTTTACGCAGACTATAAAGTAGAACTATAGTTTCTCTTTCTTTTTAACTTTTTTCAGTTTGAATTTTTTTGATCTAACTTTGTAATCTTTGGCAAAATAATAAGGTGTAAGTAATAGAGCAAGTACTGCAATACCAATGAATAAAATTCCAAGTACAATGAAAATGCCCACTGTAATAATGCCTAATGCAATGAAACCTATTATACCTAATAAAATAAGAGCTAATATAAGTCCCAAACCTCTTACATAAGTTTTTACTTCTTCTTTCATGTTTATTTCCTTAGCACATTTCTAGCTAATGCTCCGCCTAAACTAATACCAACTCCAGCAGCAAGAGCAGCATTGGGATTTATTCCAAGTTCTGCAGCCAATTTTTCTTTTGTCATGCTCTGAAGTACAACTCTACCTGGTCCAGTGAGCCTTGCTAACAATATTCCTTGTCCTCCAAATAATGCAGTCTTAATACCACCAGGTCTTTGCACATCATAACTAACTGTCGGGTCAAAACCTACTATATGACTTGTTGCAACTTGTATAGATTGTCTAGCTTTTAATTTATATTCAATTAAATCTCCAACAGCATGTATAAAAACTTTTCCTGGGCCAGTTAGTTTTTGCAAAATAAAGCCTTCTCCTCCAAAAAATGCAGCACCAATTTTAGCAAACTTAAAATCTATAGTCACATTATCTTCAGCACATAAAAAAGCTCCCCTTTCTGTAATAAAACTCTTTCTAGCTGGTATTTCAATTACTTTAACTTTTCCAGGAAGATCTCCAGCAAATCCAACTAGTCCTGTGCCTTCTCGACATGTAAATGTGGCAACAAAAAAACTCTCTTTTGCCATAACTCTTCTTATTGCTGCTCCAAAACCACCTTTTACTTTGGCTTCCATTTTAACGTTTTCAGATTTGAAAACAAGTCTTCCAGCTTCAGAATAAACAGCTTCGCCTCTTTTCAATTCTATATTAATTATCTGGAGATTGTCCCCAATTACTTTATATTTCATACTAAGAAATTAGTAAAAACTAATATATTAAGTTTTTAAATCTCTGGATTTCTTTCCAGCAGAAGTTAATCCTCTAAAAACTCTTTTTCTATGAGCAGGTTTACAAATCCAATTTAATTTTGGATCATTTTTAATGCAAGAATGATTAGTATCAACTAAAATTACTTCAAACCATTTTTGTTTTCCATCTTCAGCAACATAATACGAGTTTAAGACCTCTAAATTAGGAAACTTTTTTGCAACTCTTACTTCTGCAATGTGTTGCAAGTTCATTTTTGGTGTTATGCTCGTTAATCCAGCTTTTCCAGGTTTTCTTCCTCCTGATGGTTTCTCTCTTTTGCTAGAACCTTTACCGATTCTCACTCTTGCCAATACAAAACCTTGTTTAGCTTTATAGCCTAGAGAATGAGCTCTGTCTAATTTTGTTGGTTTTTCAATTCTAATTATAACAGGTTCTCTTCTCCAAGAAATTAACCTTTCTTTAATTAATTTTTTATAATTTGCATTTTTCCTTAACTTTTTAAAGTATTTATACATTCCCATCTCACATCACCCAAAGGTTTCAAGCTAATTACTTATATACATTAAACATAAGTGTTTTTATTCTTTATGGTCATTAGAAAGCTTTTTATATTAAAAAAATTATAAAGCTTTTTAGGTGAATTAATGGGAATAGGTAAAATAATATTGGGAATAGTTTTAATCATAATAGGATTATGGTTGTTGGCTCCAGAACAATATGGAAGAGCATGGTGGCCCTATCTAATAACAGTTATAATGGGAGTTGTGCCAATATTCCTTATATTCGTTGGGGCAATACTAGTTTGGATAGAATCAGAAGAAATAAAAATGGAAAGACCTAGACCAGCAAGAAGATCTACACCAACAAAAAGACGTAGAAGAAGATAAATCATATCCTAAGATTTTTTATTTCTCTTTCTTTTATGCTTATTACTATTAATTTTCTTTTCAATTTTCTACCATATTTTACTTTAGCTTTTCTTTTGGCATCTGAATATCTAAGAGTTAGTTGAGCAGCTAATTTTATTGCTTTTTTTGTTTTAGGTCCTTGAAGAATTGTAATAGGACTTCCTATATCAGGAACTTCAAAGATATAGTCTGTTTTTTGTTTTAACTCTAATAATTTTTTATTTTCTTTTTCATTTCTTCCAACAATTATTTTATTGTTTTTAAGTCTGAAGTGTCTGCCAATTTTTAAGAGTTCTAAATCCTTTATTATTATTCTCTTTTTATGTTTTATCAAATCCTTGATTTTTTTAGCAAATTCTTTATTAGTGAGTAAGCAACCTCCACCTGGACAGGGATAATCTATTTTTAATTTTTTAGCAGTTTTCATTTGCTCTTTTCTTCTTCTTCCACTGATTCCTAATAATTTATTTCTGTCAACCCATTTTTTCTCAGCTTCAGTAATTGGTAGTAATTTTGCTGATAATGGTCTTAACAATTTTCCTTCAAGTCCAGCTTCTTTTTCAATAATTTTTAATGCTTTCATGTGTTGACTCATTGGTCTCTGACCTAAAACTTCTCCTGTGAAAATGAATTTTGCATCGATTTCTTTGGCATATTCCTTTGCTTTTTTTAACATAAAAATTCTACAGTCTATGCACGGATTCATCTCAGAACCATAACCATGTTTTGGATTTCTTAAAATTTTTAAATAATCTTTACCTTTGTTGATCATTTTGAACGGAATTTTAAATTTTCTTGCAGCTACTGCTGCATGGCATACCCCTCCTCTATCACATGTGCAGAAGGGTGATGTGAATTTTACAGCTTCTACATCTATACCTTGATCTAGAATAAGTTTTACTGCTAGTGTTGAATCTAATCCTCCTGACAACAAACCTAATGCTTTTACCATGTTAAGAAATCATCTTAAAGATTTAAAAATATGAAGATATCAATTATAGAATCTATTTTTTCTCAAATATTTCTGTTAATATCAATCCTATAATGATAATCTCAACAATAAGTATGAGTATAAAACTAAAAAATGGAATTATAGCATCCATAATAACAATTTGAATAATTCTGTATTTAAAGTTAATTAGAAAATAATCTTAACAACAATTCTTAGTATAAGAATTTTTTTCTATCTCTTTCTTTCCTTAAGATATCCCTTTTGTAACTTCCTAATTATTAATGATAATACTAAAATCTCAATCAAGGCTATAATTACAAAACTAACAAACGGAATTGTAATTCCTAACAAATATGGTAATGTAAAGTATGGAGATTCCCCTTTGTATCCTTCTATTTTCTTCATCATACCCTCTGTTATTTTTTTAGGACCTTTGAACTGTCCTTTATATCCTGAACAAGTCGTTTCATAGTATCCTGCAAGAACCATGAAATCATCATAGTCAACATCTCCGTCTTTATCAAAGTCTGCACGTGCATCATAGGCTGGTTGTCCAATACTCGAACCATAAGCCCCTGCAACAACAATCCAATCATCATAGTCAACATCAAAGTCCCCATCAATATCTCCACGACAATTAACTGATAAAACTCGTGAGCCACTCTCACCAGGATCATCAAAATCTCCATCCCAATTTTTATCTATACAAGCATAATAAGTATGATTTCCACCCAAATTAGGTGCTTTAAATTTACACATACAATTTGAGCAAGTTAAACCCCATAGACATGGTGGATATGCATACCAATCTTCTAATTCAAAAATTTCACAGGCACCTACTCCATCACAAGAATCCTTTCTGATATATATTATTTGATTAATACATCCAGAAAGACCTTGAGCGATAGCTTCTACTATATTTCTTGGTTCTACTTCTCCTGGGGGCCAAAGGCCTAACGTAACGTCTCCAATACACTCATGATTATTTATAAAAATCTCATTAAATGATGGAGCGTAATATTCATCTAAATTAGCAGGTGAGGTATATATTATTTTATCCTCTGGATTTGAATCTGGATACCAAGAATATCTAATAGCAAATCCTATTTTGTCAGCAGGATTTTTAACAGTGAGGTCGCTTTGATCAAGACGCCTGCCATCTAATCCAACAATCAATATTAGATATTCAGCTTCTAAATATTTTTCACCGTTCACATCTGTATATTCTTGAATATTATCTGCTGGGTAACCCGTTCTAACTCCATACCAACCAACCCCACTAAATCCGATATTAAAATGCCCATCAAATAAAAGACTAGAACCATCAGAATATATTTCAAAACATTTAGCATCTTCTTGTCCAAGTTTTGAAGCATAATCTCTGGAACCACTACCATGAAAACCATCATCACCTTCATCAAAAAATAAACAAATTTGAGAATTGTCGCTCAAGTTAGCGTTTCGGATTCTAAGACCTATCATTAGAATGCAGGAAGTTGGTGGGGATTTTATATACAAATCAAAATTATTATTTGTTCCAAGATTGGTATAAACTGAGGCATCAGCCCATTCAGATTCTTCTATTTTTCCATCTTGCACAATATCAATAGAAGGATCTGTAGGAAGAACTGGTCTAACTAAAAAAGGTTCTGGAGGAATATAAAATAAATAAGGAATTCTGTACAATTTTCCATTGACATGGATGTTAACATACCCATAATAATGTGATATTCTTGGTAGAGTTTCAGAAATTTCAACAGATAAAATAACATTCTCTATGTCACCTGGACTAATTGTGAATGATGAACGATTAACATAAGAAATTGAATAACTGTTACCGTAGTCATCAACAACTTCAGACGTATCGATATTAACTGTTAAAATTTCCTGATTAATATTTTCAATATGTAAAAATTCAGAAATAATTGGATTACCTTCCCTAATCACTCCAAAACTTATACTTTGTGGGAAAACATAAATGGATGAATCAACAGCATCGAAAACATTTATTCTTCCCGATCCCTGGGTTAATGGTGAAACGTCTTGATCTTTTGCAGTCGTCATGAGAGCAGATTTAACCATTTCAGGTGTCCAGTTTGGATGTGCTTGTAAAATTAAGGCAGCTGCACCAGCTACCATAGGAGTAGCCATGCTAGTACCACTCATTTCTGTATAATAATAAGCATTCATATCCCCACACGTCCAACTTCCTGGTATACCAATACTTGACAGAGCTGCACATGTTCTGGTGCCTGGTGCTATAACATCAGGTTTAATCCTTAGGTCTGCAGTCATACCCCTGCTACTAAAACAAACAGGTTCCCCTTCTGTAATATCCATATCAATACAATCACCCCAATTCTTTTCTTCCCAACCTTCTAAACGGGAACTATAAGAGGCACCTACAGTGATTGCCTTTTCAGCTACCCCTGGTTCCCCCAAAGTCCCTAAACTTGGCCCAAAATTACCGGCAGCAACTACTACAATTACACCATTATCAGTTGCTCTGTTAACTGCTTCAGAAAGAGGATCAGTTCCATCCCCGTTTATTGGAGATCCTAAACTAAGACTTAATATATCTGCTCTATCTTGTGCCCATTCGATTCCACTTATAATATCGCTCTCTAAACCATAACCACTTCGGTCTAAAACCTTTACTCCAATAAGATTTGCTTGAGGGGCAACGCCTATGTATATATACTGATACAATCCAGGCGGTAAATCTTTACTAGCCTGGATAGAGGCATTACCATTTCCCGCCGCTATACTCGCAACATGGGTTCCATGTCCATGATCGTCTCTTGCATTATCATTCTCAGATTGACCATTTGGACAACATGCATTTCTCCATTCTGCAGGACTGCAAAAACATTTTTCTTCAATTACTTTAGGGTCATTTGTATAAGGATCATCATCAAGATCATCTAAATCTGGATGAGTTTTATCTATTCCCGTATCGATAATGGCAATAGTGACTCCACTTCCATTCAAAGGTCCATATTCAGATTCAACTGTTTCTCTTTTTACAGGATCAGCAATATCAGGAACACTCCATTTCAAATATACCTGTACTTTAGAATCCACATAAACATTTTTTAATTTATCTCCAAGATTTGATTTTAAATCAGATTTAAAGTTCTTGAGTTTTGTTCTAGAAATACTTAAAGCAGTATAAGAAATTGTTTTATAGGATGTTTTGAATTTCCCTCCGTTTAAAGAAGTAATGGATCTAATACTATTGATAGTATTTAAATTATCTGAATTTGAAGTCAAATCTCTAACTTGTGTCTTTCCTTCGGGACTAACTTTACCTTCTTCCTTTCCTTGTGTAACAGGTGAATCATACTCTACTATCAGAGGTATTTCTGTTGCATTAGAATAATCTATTAAGTCTTGTTGGCTGTATTTTATCCCCGCTTCTGTTAAAATTGAAGCTAATTGCACATCATAAGTGTAATTTTCCTCACCTATTATATGATTTGAAGCTATAATAATATTTGATAAGAAAATTGATAATAGAAAAAAACTAATTAAAAAAACCAACTTTTTCATGATATTAATTAATATTTCTGATATAAATTTATCTCTTTCTTTTCTTAGAACGTCTCTTTTGTAATTTCTTAATTATCAATCCTAAAACAATAATCTCAATCA
>CAYFXV010000021.1:0-9711 GCA_964347265.1 uncultured archaeon
CCTCTATGCTCCCTTTTCACTATCCCAAATTCTTCTCTTATTTCATTCTCGAGTCTATCTACTAGTATTATTTCTCTTTCTCTATATCTTCTTCTTTGATTTCCATAAAATAAGTATGAATACGATCTATAAAATATTTTATATAAAAAATTTGAATAAGGAAATTCTGTAATCATATAGGGGTGTATATGTATTGCCATTTTACCCTTTTTATCTTTTGAATTTTGTTCTCCCAGAACTTTAATTTTTGTCCAACAAGTTGTTCTAGCATCTTTTTTATCTCTTATTCTCCATATAGCGAAAAATTCTATAGGTTCGCCAGATCTGTCCCATCTAAAATCATCTTCAAAAAGATTTGTTGAAGTTACTCTAAAAATTTTTAATAATAAAGGAGGAACTATTTTTAAAATCCTTGATGGATGATCTCCCTCGTATATTAATACTTTAGAATGTTTGTGGGGAAAAATATCAATTAATAATCTTATTTTTTTCGCCATTTTAGACCCTTGTCAAGGCTTTAACTTGTCTGCAGAACAAGGATATTAATCTCCTACCCTCTCTTAGATACTCGTCTCTTTTGCTTTTATAAAAAACTGTATTCCAGAACATTCTTCCCATCTCATAAAATAAGCTTCTCTGCCACAGAGTATCTTGTGGGTATTCGGTTCTTAACATTCCTTCAACTTCTATTTCTGCTTTACCATGAGTTTTATGAGTTTCACCAGCAAGTGTAACTTTAATAAAATAATATGAAAACTTATCTAAATCTTTATTTATTTCCCATCTAATTTTAAATTTTTCAGGCTCACCTTTGCTCCATAGAAATTCTTTTTCTTGAATAGAATGTTCGTGAACCCTAAAAGTAACTAATAACAAATTGTATATTTCCTTGTAAAATCTTTCTGGATTTTTTCCAGAAAATTTTATTGTAGATACAGGCTCAGGTTTAAGCAAGTCATCTTCAATCATTAATTTTGCTCTTGCCCAAACCATTTTAATCTCAGTTAATAATTAGATAAACGTTTTTATAAACCTTTTTAAATTAATTTTTGGTCAAATTTTGATGAAAAATAGGCATTTTTTGATAGGTTTTTAAACCAAGAATAAATTGATATGTTCAGAACTCGAATCACTGTGGGCCCACTATAGGTCCATAGAACCAAATTAGTATCTCGATTATCCAAATTTGTTCATTGAGCTAAAATTCAAAAATTAAGCTAAAAATTGCTTTTCATATTCTTTCAAATACCAACTGACTTTTTAACATTCACTAAACAAAAAGTATATTGATAATATGTCGAATATCATAACGTTATTAACAATATTTTTAATTAACTATTTAAATTTATAACAAACAATAGTAAAAAAGATTATTATCTTCTTAATTGAAGTAATAGGGGGTGAATTTAATGGAAATGCATGAATTAGCTACTAAACTTAAAGAACTAAAAACAGTAACAGATTTAGTTGATATCCAAGAAGCTATACAAAAAGCTATTGATAAAATTGAGGAAAAAATTGGAGAAAAAACAGTAAAGAAAAAAGAAGTAGAAAAGGAGGAAGCAGAAACGAAAAAAGAAACAGTAGAAGCAACAGAAAAGAAGGAATAATCATTCCTTCTTTTATAAATTTTCTTTGGAATTGTCATGGATTTATGAAGAGAAAAGAATTTTTTAAATAAATGTTTATTCTGTAAAGCATTTTTTTCTAAACCTAAGAAAACAAAATTAAAATTAAGAAAAAACCTAGATATATAGGATAAATTAATTCTTTACATAAAATATTTCATCAACCCTCTATTAGCTTTTTTTCAATCTTTTCTTCTATATCAAATTTTCTAACCATTTCTTTGAATCTGTTTCTTATTGTAACTTCTGTAACTCCAACAGCGTCAGCAATCTCCCTTTGTGTTCTTTTCTCACCGCCTAGAACAGCAGCAATGTATAAAGCGGCTGCAGCAACTCCTGTAGGGCCCTTTCCATGAATAGTTTTAAATTTTTTAGCTTGTTTTAAAATTCTTATTGCTCTTGCTTGAACCTTATCACTTAAACCAAGCATAGAAGCAAATCTTGGAACATAATCCTTAGGCATAGCAGGTAAAATTCTCATGCCTAATTGTCTTGCTATATACCTATAATTTCTTCCTATCTCTCTTTTTTCAATTCCTGTTGCTTCTGCTATTTCTTCTAAAGTTCTAGGGGTCTTCATTTCTCTACAAACAGCATATAATAAAGCTGCAATAACAGATTCCATTGATCTTCCTCTTACTAAACCTCTATCTACAGCTTTTTCATACTTTATTGCAACTTCTTCATGAACAGGTCTTGGTAAACCTAAAAATGAAACAAGTCTTTGTAACTCAGATAAAGCAAAAGAAAGGTTTCTAGCTTTTGATTCAACCAACCTCTTTTGCCATTTCCTTAACCTATAATATTGAGGTCTTTTTAATGGAATAACTTTAAATAATTCTCCCTTACCTCTTCCTATTTCAGTTGTTAAACCTTTGTCATGTTTTGTAGGGGTTAAAGGAGCACCTCCTCTTGTTTTTCTTTGCCTTTGTTCTGAATCAAAAGCTCTCCATTCTGGAGATGTATCTATAATTTTTTCTTTTATAACAAAACCACATTTTGAACAAACAATTTCTCCTCTAGATTTATCTTTAGTAAAACGTTTAGAACCACATTCTGGACATTTTTGAATTCTAACAAACTTTCTTGATTTTTTAGTCTTTTTTGACTTGCTCATAATCTAAATTGTAAATAAGACTTTAAGTGTCTTTACATTAATAAAGAAAATAAGAAGTTCATTTGGTTTTTTTAACATTACCATAAATCCATTCTTTAACATAAGGCTTTAGATATCCATTATTTACCATCCAAAGTGCTACAGCTATTTTATTGTAACACCATTTTTTAGTTTTAACACCCCAAAAACTACAAAACCGACAAGTACACCAAAATGCTGTTTTCAAATCTTTTGTTCTTTTTTCATAAGTAACTCTATGAGCATGTCTGCCTTTTTTATCTATTAGAATAGTTTCAAATTCAATGGCTTTTGGAGTTTCTGAAATTAATTTTACTATTGTTTTTTCAGCTCTTTTGAGTTGTTTTTTACTAAATGGAGATATGAGCATTTTTATCAACAAAAATCCTAACATAATTGTTGAGTTAAAATTCTTAAATTCTCTTTGATTTCTTTTAAATTTTAATTTTTCTATATTTTTAGTATGAAGGGAAGATGGTTAAGAACGTAATTTTTCCTCACATATATCTATATAACCTATGAAAAATGAACAAAAACCTTCATTTTCCATCTGGTATATGAAAATAACCTAGGAAAAATGCAACTAATAAATATCCCTTCAACCAATGTTAAATAAATGTTTGCGTTCTAAAATTTTTATAAACTTTATATAGGTGGCATCTGGTATTTAAAACTTAATTTTATAAAAACCCTTATAATAATTATTAATATGATTAACTGGATCAACAGGATAATAGGTTTAATATTAGCTTTTGTAGGATTTTTAATATTAAAGTATTTTCCAGGTGTCTCTGATTATCAACAGAGAGGCCATACTCTAAGTGGAATTTTGTTAGGAATAATATTAATTTTAATTGGAGTAGGACTAATGTTATTTGGTTGATAATATGGTTGACAAACCAATATTTGATTTAGGGAAAAAACCGGGTATTCCTGATAATGATGCTGAACCTTCTTCAAGAGGTTATATTCTTTGTAAAGGACCACCAGAACTTCCTGGAAAAGAAGAAATTCAAAATAGATATTTTAATGTGAATTTTACTGGACCTCCTGGATCAGGTTCTGCAATATATTTTAATTTGGTCTTCTTAATGCCAAAATTAGGTTGGTGGGTTGAAAAGGCTGATGAGTGGATAGAGGTTCCTCCTACTCATAAAGAATATTATGACAGAACAATGGCAACCAAACAAATGTTAGAATCAACAATTAAAACAGGTTTAACATCAGCTGCTCAATCTGTTGCTGATTTTGAGTTGATGAGTCATGATATAAGAAAATATAAAGAGATTCTTACTTATTTTCATGAAGGAGATGAACATGTGTTAAAATCTATGTTTATTGATCAAGTAGACATTCATACAGATTTACCGGGACAACCAATAGCTTTGCGTTCTATTGTAAGTAAGTGGCCAACAGTCATTGCAGATTTTATGAGGTTAGATGATAAAGATACTGTTCCAAAAAAAGTTGCGGATAAACTTGATATTTCACAAGCAGAAGCAGTAATTCTTGTTACTAAAAATAAACTTTATAAAAAATGGAAAGATCTTTTTGGAAACGCTGCAAAACAGAGATACAAATTATTAAAAGGAATGGTTTCAGCTAGGCAAAAATCAATCAAAGAATATAAAGAGTGGTTAAAGCCATATATAGCAAGATTTAAAATGACAAGACTTGGAGGAGAGAGAACTGGAATAAGAGCCGGAACATTAAGGACATTTACAGATGTAACTGGCATGTCAACATTCGCAAATAAAATAAGAATTTTTGCATGGAAAGCAATGAGATTTGAAGAACATAGAAAGCCTGCTGCAGAACTTGATACAAGTACTGGTTTTGTATTAAATCCTTATGATGATTATGTAAGAGAAAATTTAATATTAGATCCAGAAAATGGTTTGGCTTCTATTTATCCTTGGCTCAGAATCGATAGAAAATATTGTCCTAAGTGCAAGAAATATTATTCTTTCAACACATTAAAATGCGGAAAATGTGGATCAACAAAGTTAAAAAACAAAAAATATGCTGATCAAATAGTTGAAACAGAAATAATTCCTGCTTGGAGAGACCATAAAACGGGTTTGAGTCCTGCAAATCTTTATTACATGTTTCTAGATTTTGATATAACTAGATTAGGAACATGGCTTCGTGTTGGTGAACTAGAAGATATAACTTTTTATACTAGAATTTTTGTTTTGTCTCAAAATGCTTTGCTTGTGAAGATCCTTGAA
Organism: uncultured archaeon; assembly: GCA_964347265.1. Lineage (GTDB taxonomy): Archaea > Aenigmatarchaeota > Aenigmatarchaeia > Aenigmatarchaeales > Aenigmatarchaeaceae > CS1-C013. The sequence continues at coordinate 4,995 of CAYFXV010000021.1, forward strand.
TTAAAATGTAGGGATTTAGAACTAGAAAGATATATTGATGAGATGCTTGGTATAAAGTTTGAAGATAGAGATATAACTGAATTAGTTAAAGAAGAATTTCCTGGTTTATTTGGAAAAACTAAAGAAGAATTAACTGGATTTCAAAATTATATGAAAGGTTTAAGAGATACTGTTAATTCTTATACTAGTTTTTTTAAGAAAATAAAATTGCCCAAATCTAAAACTTTTATGTTTTTTAAGGCAGGACCCTATGAAACAGACCTAAAAGAAAGAATAACAAAACATTATCTAAAATACGCTGCTACTCAAATGAATGGTATAAAAAATTTTATTAAACGAAAAATGGGTGTTGTGTAAATGGCGTACACTATAGGATTTTCTAGTGGAATGTTTTATATAGTAGATACAAAAGAAAAAGAACAATATCTAACAATGCCTAGAAAATTCTTTCAAGGTGCAATTGAAGGTGTAAATTTTACTCAAGTTGATATAGAATCTGTTACAGAATTTAAAGAACCCTTTTTAAAAGAAGGAATGGAAAGAATGAAAAATTTGGGGATGAGGCTTGGTTTTCATGGAGAATCATACGCGATGGGTGGTGTTGAAAAACCAATTGGTATGTTAGATTCTTGTATAGAGATGCATTATACTCATGCTCATGAGAGATTGATAGAACATATTGAAGGATGTGGAAAGCTTGGCGGAGAATATGTTAATATTCATCCCTCAGAAACCACTCCATTTATAAAATTGGGAAGAGATTTACAACCAGCAAAACTTGTCGATCCTTGGGGAAGATCACTTGATATTTTTCTCAAAGAAAATAAAAAAATTTTAGAATGGGCAATTGATGCTGCTAGCAAAAATGTGATTACTGCAACACATCTTCGTAGATATGCAAGAGCATTTTTGGATCATTATCTTCTTGAGAGAAGGGGAAAAGAGAAAGAACCGATAACAAAGGAAGAAGAAAAACGTTTAGTTAAAGAAGCTTGGAAAAATGCTTTGTTTGAATTTGTTAATTCTAATGATTTAGAATATGGAGCAGAAAAAATAGCTTATTACATAATTGCAAAGTGGATGCAGGAAAATAAAGATCCTTTATGGAAAGATATAGTCGGAAAATATATTCCAGATAAAAAACTTATTGAAAAGCATAGAGAATGGGTTCCTGCTGTTTCTTGTAAATATATATGGGGTCATTTTAATCCTAGAGATTCTAGATTTAAAGATCCTAAACCATTGCTAAAAAAATACGGGATGTATTTTGTTTTTGAATCACAAATGGGTTCTGCTGGTTTAGAAGGTTTGTACAGATTAACAAGACCTAGAGATATGATTTTTTTATGTAAAAATATAGGCTCTAAATGGGTTGGAGTTTGTTTTGATTTTGAGCATGTTTTATCACAGAATATTAAACCCAAAGAAGAGATAGAATCAATTCCTTATGGAATGGCAAACTATATAAAAGTTTGTCACTTAGGTTGGCCTACTCCTCATGTTCCTGCTCATATGCCAATTCCAGTAGGTTCAGAAGCTCATATATATTTATATGAGAGACTTTTTGAATTAAGAAAAAAAGGTTTTAAAAAGGGTTATCTTATTTTTGAGAGGGCAGCAGCAGGAAGAGGTTCAACTATCTTAGCTTTGAGACTAATAAAGCATTTTTTAGAAAAAGATGTTCCACCAAAAGAATTACCTCTAAGATTTTTCGGGATGAGTGAAAAAGGACCAGATATAAAAAGACAAGAAGTGGCAGTAAGAGAACATTTTTTTGATCCCTTAAAAGGAATGCTTATTGTTCCCGAGGAAGAGTATACATTTTTAAGTTCAGCTGCAACAAAAAAAGGTAAAGCTGAGGTTTGGAAAAAAGAGAAATACAGATAAATTTAAATACAAATAAATACTATTTACTATTTAGTGGTAAAATGACTAAGAATAAAAAGTCTAAGAATGTTAGTAGGAAGTTGAAAAAATTTTCCTTGGAAACAAGATTAAAATCAGCTGAAAAATTTAAGGATAAAATCTTAGACATGTTTAAAGGATATATTAAAGCTATTATAGTCTGGGGATCTATAACAAGAGGAGACTATACAGGAAAATCAGATGTTGATATTTATATTATATTTGATGATACTAAATTTGCATTAAAAAAATTTGATGAAATTAGGAAAAAAATAGATAAAGACATTTATTCTACTGCATCTTCTATTGATCCAAGATTGCATCCACAACCAATATTGGCTTTAACAGAATTCATAAAAGGAATAAGATATACTCATCCTTTGTTTTTTAACATAGTTAGAGAAGGTTATGCTATTTATGATACTGGGTTTTTTATTCCAATGAGAAAGCTTTTAGAATGGGGAGAATTTCCTGTAACTCCTGAAGCAGCTCATATGAGAATAGATTCTGTTCCAAGAAGGGTTCAAAGAGTGAGAAACGTCAAGTTGTATATGATTGCTGAGGATATGTATTATGCAATGCTAGATGCTGCTCAAGCTGTTTTAATGTATGTAGGTGTTGGACCTCCTGCCCCTAAACTTGCTGCAAAAGAAGTTAGAGAGCATTTGGTTAAGCCTGGATTATTGGAAGACGAATATGCAAAATCATTAGAAGATGTTGCAAATTTTAGGAAAAAGGTAGAACATAAAGAAATAAAGGAGATTTCTGGAGCAGAAGTTGATAAATGGTTGGAGAAAACTGAAAAATATGTAAAAAGATTTGAAAAATTGTTAAATGATTTGGAATTAAACAGAAAAGCTTATGATATTCAAAAAAATTATGAAGTCATGGTTAAAGCTTCTGTGGCTGCATTAAAATCTTTGAATAAACTTCCGAAAGAACCAGAGAAATTACCAGAAGCTTTTAAGAAATATTTGGTTGATGCTGGCTTGGTTGATCCTTTTTACTCTAGTGTTTTTGAAAAAGTTGTAGATATGAGGAAAATGCTTGAAGAAAAGAAACTTGATAAAGTAACACAAAGGGATATTTACATGAGTAAAGAATATGTTAGAAGATTCATAGCAGATGTCAGAAGATTCATTGATAAACCTCTACCTGATGTTCCAAAAGAAACTCCTGAAGAAAAAATAGAAAAAGCAAAAAAAGAAGTTGAGACTGCTAAAGAAATCAAAGATATTGGTAAAAAGAAAAGAAAAAGGAAACCTAAAAAGAAAAAGTGATTATGACTTTTTCCATAATTCTTTAGCTTTTTTTAAGCTTAAAATAAGATAATCCCTATCTTCTGGAAATACTTCTAGAGTCATTGTATCATTATATCCTGTTTTTTTCAAAGCAGAAAAAATCTTTTTGAAATCTATTGCGCCACATCCTAAGGGCAAATGATCATCTGCATGTCCAAAATTATCACTAGCATGAAAATGTCCAATTCTTTTTCCAAACATCTTAATGAATTTTAAAGAAATATTTTTTCTGGTTATGTTTGCATGTCCTGTATCCAGTATTAACTTCATTTTTTTAAAATCCTTAAAAATTGGTTTAAAATCCTCAGGTTCAAATAACCAACCATTGTGAGGCATCATATTTTCTAAGCAAACTGTAATTCCCAATTCACTGGCTTTATCATATACTTTGGCAAGAAAATCATATCCATTTTTTTCAACTTTTTTTCTCTTGTATCTACCTAAACCTCTAACATAACTTGGATGAACAACAACTTTTTTTATTCCAAATTGCTTAGCCAAATCTAATGAATCTAAAATTTCTTTTTGTGAAGCTTCTCTTATGCTTTTAAATAAATCAGCAGTTGATACAAAAGTAGGGGCATGTTCTATAATGCCGAATTTATAAGAAGATAAAGTTTTCAATATTTTCTTTTTATTTTGAAGTAATTTTTTAACAGTTAAAGGAGCATCTACTGCTAGTTCTATGAAATCAAAACCAGCTTTACCAATGAATCTTATTTCTTTTATTATTGGCTTTATTGGGTTGTTCATGGCTCCAAATTTCATGTTATCACAGTAATTATTTAGTTTTATATTTATTAAATAAAATTATAAATAAGGTTTTGATATGCAAGGAAAAATAATTGCTATGCTAGATCCAAAAGGAATCATAGTAAACTATCATATAGCATATACTAAAGAGGTTTTGGTATCTGTGCCTGGAATAAATTCTAAAAGAGAAGCAGGAAAATTAATTGGAAAAAAAGCTGTTTGGAAAGATGAAAAAGGAAATGAGTATGAAGGTTATGTTTCTGGTTTGCATGGAAGAAGGGGAACTTTAAAAGTTAAATTCAAAAAACCTTTACCTGCAAAATCTTTGGGAAAACCAATTAACATTGCTGGATAATTACTTTATTTCTATTATCTTTAATCCGTCTTTTGTGATTTCAAATGGATGAATAAAAATAGAATGGTCTGTTCTTCTCATTTTTCTGATTGTTAAAGTTCTTTTGAACTCTTCTGCTACTGGTAAGAATTCTAATTTTATCACAGAATCAACAAAAAATTCTATTATTCCACTCATGCTTAATAAGTCAGTTCCTTCTGGGACAGTTCCAGTAACAATTGTTGTTATTTCAAGCTTTTTTAAATCATTTATTAATTTCATTATAGCTACTCTTCTCAAATAATCATCTTTTATGAACATCTCAATAATTGTTGTTGAATCAATAACAACTCTTTTTGCCTTCACTTTTTTAACAAGCTCTTCTATTTTTGAGTAAAGATCATAAACATATATTTTCAAAATT
>CAYFXV010000022.1:0-9515 GCA_964347265.1 uncultured archaeon
TTCAAGGAATAGCTTATGGTTTAGTTCCTCACATAGGATGCATAGCCTTTATTACAGCTTCTATACTTGGAGTAACTGTGGCTGTTAATTTTTTCAAACCATTATTGATGAATCCATGGTTCTTCCATATACTTGTTTTGATTTCAGTTGGGTTCGCAACTTTGTCTTCTGTTATATATCTACGAAAGAACGGTTTGTTATCATTTCCTGGAGCAAAAAGAAAATGGAAGTATCTTTCAACAATGTATGGTTCAACAATAGGAATAAATCTAGTGCTCTTTATGGTGATATTTCCACTTCTTGCAAACGTATCTGTGGCATCACCAACAGGTGATTTCATTGCTGAAGATCTTGATGGACTATCTTCGATAAGATTATCGGTTGATATACCATGTCCAGGTCATGCACCACTTATATCAGGAGAATTAAAAACAATAGACGGTGTAGCAGCAATACAGTTTAGTTATCCTAACTTTTTCGATGTAAAATATGATTCCACTAAAACAACAAAACAAAACATGTTGTCCTTGGAGGTTTTTGATATATACAAAGCAACTGTTGTTGATGAAACAAACCGCCAAATAAGTGAACCGACTACTAGTTCAACTAACAGAGTTAGAACTGGATGTGGGTGTGGTGGCAGTACTTGTGGTGGAAGTGGAAGCTGCTGTGGGGCTTAAAAAAGGGGTGAAGAAGAATGAAAAAAACAATTTTTTTAATTATTATGGGCATAATTATAATGTCGGCAGTAGTTTATAGTCCAAACCTTAACAAAGAAAGTTTCGAGCAGAAGAGAGAAAGAATCCTAAATGAGCTCTCACTTGCTATAGATGAAGCAATTGAAGAGAGTAGATATAAATGTTGTATTGATCCTCCATGCACAATGTGCTATATGGGTAACTGGTTATGGGACGATGGAAGTTGTTATTGCGACGATTTAATCATGAAGGGGGAATTTGAAAAGGTTTGCCCTCAATGCATAAGAGGTATAGAAGAAGGCAGATGTATAAGTACAAAAACTGAAGAATGTACTATACCTGAAAGAAAGTAAAGATATTCGGTGGTTGATATAACTAAAAAAATAACTTTATCCATACAGGGAATGCATTGTGCTAGCTGTGCACTGATTATAGAAAAGGAATTGAAAAAACAAAAAGGCGTGAAAAACGCAATTGTTAATTTTTCAGCAGAAGAAGCTACAATAGAATATAATCCAAAATTGATTAGTATAAAAAAATTTAAAAAAACCATAAGTAATCTGGGATACAAAGGTTTAGAACCAAATGAATTGAATGAAAATGAAAAAGAAATCAGAAAATTAAAATATGTTTCTATATTAGGTCTTATTCTAACCATACCTGTAGTTATCATAAGTATGTTTTTAGAAATACCAAATGAGAGATACATATTATTACTGCTAACAACACCAATCCAGTTTGGCATTGGTTATCATTTCTACAAAAATTCATGGAATGCATTGAAAAACAAATATATAAACATGGATTTTTTAGTGGTTTTGGGTAGTAGTGCTGCATATTTTTACAGTCTTTACACAACATTTTTTGATGGTACGCTTTTTTATGAAGCTTCTGCAACAGTCATAACCACAATTACCATTGGTAGACTAATTGAAATTATTTCCAAAGGTAAGACATCAGAAGCCATTAAGAAATTGATTAAATTACAGGCAAAAACAGCAAAAGTTATAAGAAATGGGGAAGAAATTGAAATTGTTATAGAGCATCTTAAAAAAGGCGATTTGGTAATAGTCAGACCAGGAGAAAAAATACCAGTTGATGGAATAGTTGTAGGTGGTTATTCTTCAGTCGATGAATCAATGATTACAGGTGAAAGCATGCCTGTTGAAAAGAAAAAAGGAGATGAAGTAGTTGGCGCTACTATGAACAAAAATGGAATGTTAAAAATAAAAGCAACAAAAATAGGAACAGAAACTGCATTAGCTCAAATAATCAAAGTAGTTAAAGAAGCACAACAATCTAAAGCACCAATCCAGAGAATTGCAGATGTGGTTGTTTCTTATTTTGTTCCAGTAGTCATAATAATAGCTTTATCATCTTTTTTGTTCTGGTATTTATTTACAAATCAGTCATTCTTTTTTGCTTTAACTGTTATGGTTAGCATTTTAGTTGTTGCATGTCCATGTGCTATGGGAATAGCTACACCAACAGCTATTATGGTCGGTTTAGGTAAGGGAGCAGAAAACGGTATTCTCATAAGGAATGGAGAATACTTAGAAAAAGTTCATAAACTTGATACAATTATTTTTGATAAAACTGGAACATTAACAAGGGGGAAACCAAAAGTAACAGACATGATACCACTCAAAAAATCTGATAAGAAAAAATTGATAAAATTAGCTGCAATTGCTGAAAAAAACTCTGAACACCCACTAGGTGAAGCTATTGTTAAGAAAGCTAAGAAAATGAAAATAAACTTGCCAACGCCCAAACACTTTAAAATAATACCTGGTCATGGAGTTGTTTCTACATACAAAGGTAAGAGAATATTTGTTGGAAACAGGAAATTGATGAAAAAAAATAAGATAAATATAAAAGAAGTTGAAGACAGAATTAAAAATCTGGAGGAGGAGGGAAAAACAACAGTCATTGTTGCACTTGATAAAAAAATTGTTGGTTTAATTGGAATTGCAGACACTCTCAAAAAATATTCTAAAAAAGCTGTTAAAGAATTGAAAAATATGGGTTTGTCCATATTGATGATCACAGGTGATAATGAAAGAACTGCAAAAGCAATTGCCAAACAAGTTGGTGTTGATGAAGTTATGGCAGATGTGCTACCAAAAGATAAAGCCAAAAAAATAGAAGAACTACAAAACCAAGACAAATTCGTTGGAATGGTTGGAGATGGAATAAATGATGCACCAGCATTAGCTAAAGCAAATATTGGTATAGCTATAGGAAGTGGAACTGATGTGGCAATTGAAACCGGCGACATTGTTTTGATAAAAGAAGATTTAAGAGATGTTGTAAGTGCAATTAAATTGAGTAAAAAAACATTAAGTAAGATAAAGCAAAATCTTTTCTGGGCCTTCTTTTATAATACAGCAATGATTCCTATCGCTGCAGGAATTTTATTCCCAACTCTTAATATATTATTACCGCCTATGGCTGCTGGTATAGCCATGGTTTTAAGTGATATTTCTGTTGTTGGTAATTCATTACTACTTAAGAATTTAAATTTAAGATAATCTCATAAAACTTTAAATAAATCAATAATGAATGATTTTCATGGAACATGAAAAAAAACCTGAAGAAACAAAAGAAGAACCTAAAACTGAGGAAAAGAAAGAGAATATCTTAGTTATTAAAAAATCAACGATATTCATAATTGCTGCTGTAATAATAATTTTTATAGTAGGAATAATTGGGTTAAGAATGACTGGTTTCTTTAATAATGGAAATGATACAACAAATAATATAGAAATGATAGCATCAGACAGTCCTATTCTTGGAGATTCAGATGCAACTGTATTTGTAGTAGAATTCTCAGATTATGAATGTCCTTATTGTCAAGCTGCTGAAGGAACCAATTTCCAAGTAATATCATCACTTAAACAAAGAGACCCCCTGTGGGAAGCTCCTATACCAAAAGTAATAGAAGAGTATGTAGACACAGGGAAAGTCAAACTTGTTTTTAGACAATATCCAATACATCAAAACGCTAAGAAAGCAGCAGAAACAGCTAAATGTGCACAAGAACAAGATAAATTTTGGGAATATCATGAAATCTTATTTGAAAAATATGAGGCTTTAAGTGTTACAGATTTGAAAAAATATGCTTCTGATTTAGAATTGGATTTAAACCAGTTCAATCAATGCTTAGATTCTGGAAAATATAAGAATAGTGTGGAAAATGATATTAGTGATGGAAAGGACTTGGGAGTTATAGGAACTCCAACATTCTTTATAGGAAATGAAGAAAAAGGATATGAGAAAATTGTGGGTGCACAAACTTTTTCTGAATTCAAAAAAATAATAGACTCAAAGATTTCTGTCTAACCATTCTCTAACTACTTCTTCTGCTAGAGCTCCTCCAAATTCTGCAACAACTCTTCCTTCTTTTATCATTTTAACAGAAGGTATATTTGTTATTCCAAAAGTTTTTGCTGTTTCCTTGTTTTCATCAACATTAATTTTTGCTAAAACAAATTTATTTCTGTATTCTTTTTCTAGTTTATCTAATAATGGACCTAAAATTTTACAAGGCCCACACCATGGCGCCCAAAAATCAACTACTACTGTTATTTTTAAGGACTTCTTTAAAACTTTTTCATGGAATTCTTCGTCAGTTACTTCTATCATTTTATCACTATTTTAATATTCTTCTTTTTGAAATAAAAATAGACAAATAACAATATTGACATAATAGCTATAATAGAGACTGTTTCTATTTCATAGCATGATATTAAATAAAGTAAAGAAGTTATTTCACAAGTGGCTGAAGTTGGATCGCAACTTCCAAAAACTAATAAATTGTAAATTCCATAACTAGAATAAATTAAACTAGCAAAAAATGCTATTGTAAATATCCAAGAAATTGGTCTAAAATACCTATAGAACAATCTGGCTAATTTTGGCATTCTCATTAATTTAGAAGTTACTTTAGATTTTATTTTTTCCTCTAAACGAACGTCACATGGCTTAAACTGAATCATTAAAAAAACGCATTTGAATGCATCCTTAGCTAATGGCCTGTATCTCGCTGAAACTATACTTAGAAATGAAAAAACTACTAGTGCAATAATGCATATAACCATTTCATCTACCTAGCATCTTTGCAATATTATTTAGCACTTCTATAAATATTTTCAATTCTTCTTTTGTATTGTAAAAATAGAGAGAAGCTCTAACAGAACCGTTATTTAAATTTATGAATTTATGAAAAGCATGAGTACAATGCATCCCAGATCTTACGCATATATTTTTTTCATCAAGGAACATTGCAATTTCATGTGGCTGCATGCCTTTTATATTAAAAGCAGCCAAAGAACTTCTTTTTTGCCAATCTTTGGGTCCAACTAATTCTAAATTTGAAATATTTAACAAGCCTTCAATCAAATCTTTTGATAATTCTTTTTCATGATTTTCAATGTTTTTCATTCCTATAGATGATAAATAATCAACAGCAGCTCCTAAACCAATTGCTCCTGCATAATTTTGAATTCCACCCTCAAACCTGTGTGGAACATCTTCAATTTTAAATGATTTTGTATCTAAGAAAGTATCTTTTATGGTTTCTCCACCTAGAATGAAAGGTGATAATTCTTTTAACAAATCTAATTTTCCATATAAACATCCAATACCAGTTGGCCCACACATTTTATGGCCTGAAAAAGCAAGAAAATCAACATCCAATTTTTTAACATCTATTGGAATTCTTGGAACAGATTGAGCACCATCTGCCAGAACTAATGCATTATTATCATGAGCAATTTTTATTATTTCCTCTAAATCCACTTTGGTTCCAGTGACATTTGAACCAAAAACTATTGAAACTAATTTTGTTTTCTTATCAATCTTTTCTTTAAAATCTTCAATATTAAAAATTCCTTCATTATTACAAAAAACTAAGTCCAAATCTATGATTCCTTTTTTTGACAGACTGAACCATGGTATAATTCCAGAGCTATGCTCAAGATTAGTTGTTAATACATTGTCACCTTTTTTAAATCTAAAGCCATGAGAAATAATATTAATTGCTTCTGTTGTATTCCTGGTCCAAATTATTTCTTCTTCCTTTCTAGCATTTATGAATTTGGCAATTTTTTCCCTTGCTTTTTCAAAATTATCTGTTGTCTTAGTTGCCAGTTTATGAATAGATCTGCCAGCACATCCTGTATATTCTGAATAATAAGCTAAAATAGCATCAATTACGTTTTTTGGTTTTAAGGTCGTGCATGCATTATCAAAATATATAATAGGCATCTTCTGAAGTAAAGGAAAGTCTTTTCTTATTTTATCAATGTTCATTATATCCCCTAATAATAATCATAGTCTTTTTTAGAAATATAAAAGTATTAAACTTAACAGCTCCCAGAAGTAGGATTGCTAGAACCACTTAAAACTTGAGAACATTCTTCTGGGGGGTTGTCAAATCCTTCGCAGACTGATGATTTGAATGCTTCTGCTGTCCTACCCGAAGGTGTTACTTTAACTCCATTTATTACAATGGTTGGAGAACCTGTTACTCCAAGTGATGCTGCATATTGCCTGTCTCCCGCTATTAGAGTATCACCCCTGTTTTCCACACATGACATAACTGCATCTGAATCTATTCCCAAAGAGTTCATTACCTGAACTGATTTTGATTTATCACAATCAACATCTCTTGAAGATGCACATGATGGATATATTTCTTCAACAAATTTCTTTGCATAATTCCAGTAATTGACCTTATCAACTTCTTGGATGCAGGCCTGGATCTTGTTCTGTTGTGTTTCATATGCTCCATGACCATCATGGTACATAATAGCATTGAATTCTGCTTTATCTCCGAAGAGTTTTGCTACATCTGCCATAGGTGCCTGAGCTGAAACACCATAAGGGCAGTAAGACCATATAAACAAATCTATTACGGGTTTGTCGGTTTTAGGTAATTCTTCTGGCTGTTCTGGTTGTTCTGATTGTTCTGGTGTAGGCAATTCTTTTGTTATATCCAACGGTGTTGATAAAAACATATAAGACCCATCTTTTGTCATAAATACAGAAATTTCTCTTTCCTGATAAGAAAGAGTAACATTGTATATACCTTCAAAATCATTTACAGAAACAAATGATGCTTCTGTGCCAGGTTGAACTAAGTTTGCATTAATAAATTCAAGTGCCTTAAGAGCTGCATCTTCTGGTTCTACAACATCTTCAGAACCTGCTATTGTCATGCTGGTAGCCCCAGTCCCGAAAAATATGAAAACTGCAACTAAAATTATTACAAGAGCTATTGAGGTTATCATCCAAATTTTCTTTTTTGGCATTTTAAATCCCTTTTTTTCTTCCAAATTCCCTTTTATTTCCTCGGTCATAAAAACATCATGACCTTTTAATTATTTAAAGCTTTATTTATTTTTTGTAAATTTCCTAATATTATAAATTACTATAAGGTAGTAAATTATTTAAATGTATCGTTGGGGATATTATTCTATCTCTAAGAGGGTTTTAATTTGTTCTACATTAAAACCTATTACTATTTCTCCATTTATTTCAATTACAGGAACTCCTGATTGGCCTGTTTTTTCAATCATTTCTTTAGCTGCCTCTTGATTTTCCTGAACATTTATGTCTTCAAATGGTATGTTTTTCTCTTTTAGAAATTCCTTTGCCATTTTACAATATGGACAAAAATTAGTTGAATAAACTTTTACATTCATATTCATCATTTATTTGACAAATTTTAAATTTTTATTCTTCCTTCTTTTCTTCAACCTTTTTTAAAGGTTCGCTACAACATAAAATATCACATATTTCACAGCCACATTCATTATCTATAATCACTGCAAGACCACATTTTCCACACTTAAACTTTTCGCCTTTTTTAGCCATTTAATAGCCTCCTCATTTTTTCTTCTTTTTTGTTTTTTTCTGTGTTACTTTATTCAAATCTTTAAGTAATTTATCTAGTTTTATTCCATGAGATTTTGCTGCTTGCTCAACAGTTTCATCAAAAGCTAAATGACACATTGCACAGGGTAAACCATATTTAAAGAAAACTGCCGCAGTTTCAGGGTGTTCCATAACTATTTCTCCTAAAACTGTTTTCTTTGTTATTTTTTTCATTTTAATCATTTAACATGTATGCATTGAACTGGGCATGTGCCTTCTGCATCTTTGTTACAATCAACATTCTTTACAGTAAGCTCTTCAATTTTGCCTTTTTTCTTAGATCCTTTTAAATGAGCTTTACTATCATCTCCCATTTCCCAGAATTTAGGACATACTGCTGCACATGCTCCACAACCAATACACTTTTCTAACTCATGAGTCACTTTTGGCATAAATATCCTACCATTTTTTAATTTATAAATTTATTTATTAAGGATTTTCTTCTCAAGTTCTACAAAATCCTTTTGCTCTTTTTCAAGTTTCTTCAAATTATTTTTTATTCTCTTATGATCTTTTTGTAATTCTTTTGGAATTTTTAGGTTATTTTTTGAAAGATAATCATAAATTGCTTCTTTTAGAGAATCTGCAGCAAGAAATGAACAGTGAATTTTTATAGGTGGAACTTTCCCTACTCTTTTTAGAATATCCTTATTAGTTATTTTCATTGCTTGCTTTATGGTTTTTCCCTTAACCATTTCTGTTAACATACTACTCACAGCCAAAGCTACTACACAACCAAATGTCTGGAACTTAGCATCAACAATTTTATTTTTCTTGACTTTAATGTACAATTCCATAACGTCTCCACATATCAAGTTTCCAACTCTTCCTTTTCCATCAGCATTTTTAATTATACCCACATTTTTAGGTTTTCTAAAATACTTCATAATCTCTCTGGAATAAGGTGATTGTCTCATTATTCCCACCTTCCTTTAAATGGTGAAATTTTTCTTAATCTCTTAATAACTTTAGGCAAAACTTTTAAAACATAATCTATATCAGCTTTAGTGTTATATTTTCCTAAGGTCAATCTTAAAGAACCATGAGCCTCTTCATGCTTTAATCCAATAGCTATTAAAACATGAGAAGGTTCAAGAGTATCTGAAGAACAAGCAGAACCAGTTGAACCATATATCCCACGAGAACTTAATTCTACAACTAAAGACTCTCCTTCTATAAAACTAAACCAAAAATTAGCATTATTGTGCAACCTCATTTTTGGATGACCATTTAAATGTGAATTTTCAATTTTTAAAACTCCTTCTATTAATTTATCTCTTAATTTTGTTAATTTCTTTGTTTCTGATATCATCTCTTTTTTTCTTAATTCAACTGCTTTGGCCATTCCAGCAATTCCTGAAACATTTGATGTAGAAGACCTTAAACCAAATTCATGACCTCCTCCATGCAATAGAGGTTCTATTTTAACCCCTTTTCTTACAAAAGTGGCTCCTACCCCCTTTGGCCCATAAAATTTGTGAGCAGAAATAGAAAGCAAGTCAATATTCATTTTATTAACATCTATAGGAATTTTTCCAAAACTTTGAACAGCATCTGTATGAAAATAAACATTATGATTTGAACAAATATTACCTATATCTTTGATTGGCTCAATTGTTCCTATCTCATTGTTTGCATGCATTATAGAAACCAAAATTGTATCTTTTCTAACTGTATTTTCTAATTGAATTAAATTAATGAATCCATATTCATCCACAGGCAAATAAGTTACTTCAAAACCTTGTTTTTCTAACCATTTGCAAGTTTCTAAAACAGCAGGATGCTCTATAGAAGATGTGATAATATGTTTTCCTTTTTTCTTGTTTGCAAAAGCTATTCCTTTTAATACAAAATTAATTGATTCTGTTGCACTTCCAG
>CAYFXV010000023.1:0-9318 GCA_964347265.1 uncultured archaeon
GTAATTTCTATGTAATGTGAAATATTATTAATACTCTTCAATTCTTGAAAGTATATCATCTAATCTGTTTTTTTCTTTTTCTGCTCTTTCTCTTAATCACTAATTTCAAATTCAAGAGTTTTAAATTTCAATTACTCTATATCTTATTATGAGAAAACAGATCATCAACAAACCTTACAAGAGCAAATGGATAGGCGGTTTGTATATAGTCTTCACAATCATCATTGCATTGTTTTATCTTTGGTTATATTTAGTAGCTGAATTATACCTAGCTACCTCTTCTGCACAAGTTGTTATAAACGGTGTAATGCTTTTTGTTATTTTAATGCTTTTAACTCTAACAATAAGCTTTTACAACATAAAATACAAGATTAAAGATGGTTTGTTAACTTCTTGGTCGCCTTTTGTATTTATTAAAATAAGATTAAAGGATATTAAAAATGTTGAAAAGATATTCTATCCTTTTAATTTTAGGGTTGGTGCAAGTTTTTATTCTGGATTTTTTTATGTTCCCAACTTGGGCTGGGTGAGATCAATAATAACAAACCTGAAAGATACTGTTCTGATTACAACAAAAGATGGTAAACACTTTATGATAACACCTTCAAATCCTAAAAGATTTATGAAAATGTTAGAAAGAAGGTGAAAAATCAGGGTCATTTCAATACTCTTTAAAAATTTCAGAATCTTATTTTTATTATGATAAAAATTGATAAAGAATTCAAACCAGCTTCCAACTTAAAAAAACTTTATTACAGCTATTGGTTTTTAGCATTTATTGTTTTTTTAATACTGGTAATAATTCCAATAGCAGTTTTTGCTCCAATCTTTGTTAATCTCTTCATTTCATTACCGATTCTAATCATTTTTATTTTCACAGCTTTATGGATTCCCAAATATTATGGTACAATATTTTACAAATTTACTAGAAATGAAATTTTTTGGAGAAGGGGTGTATGGTTCAGAGCAACAGGAATAGTTCCTTACAACAGAATAACAAACATTGATATTAATCAAGGTCCTCTATCAAGATCGTTTGGAGTATCTTCTCTTAGAATTCAGACTGCTGGATATTCAGTTGGAGCTAAAGCATCTGCTGAAATAAGATTAGATGGAATAAGAAATTCCAAGGAACTAAGAGACTTGTTAATGGATTTTATAGATAAGAGAAAACCTATGGCTGTTGAAACCTATGATGAGGGAGATGTTGATAAGAAGATTCTCAATGAACTGATTAAAATTAGAAAATCACTGAAAAAACCTTCAAGAAGAAAAAGATAAATTTAACACCCGTACTTCTTAGCCCAATCTTCATTTGCAAATTCACTAACATTGCAGAATTCTTTTCTTAACGATAATATGTCGTAGGATTATTGAATATAAATTCTCCGATACAAGTACCATCTTGATATTCTATCTTTAATTCTGTTTCGTTTACAAGTTGCACAATAATCCTTCCTGGGTAACCTTCGTCATAGCAATATACATTACCTGGAATAACATAACTGAACTTCCTGTTGACCAATCCAGAAGTTTTTTCTATGAACTCCCACTTGCTTGCCTGCATGAACATCCCTCCAACAGATATGATAGCTTTTGAAGGATCTATATTGTCATGAAAAAATCCTAAATTCGTTTCCCAATCTACATCTAACACTGTATCTTCATGAAACCAATTACCTTGTAATGTTCCAGGGATATCCTGCATTACTTCTCCACATAATGGTTCTTCTGTTCTTTCTATTTTGTTGTATAGCTGTTCTTTGGTTAATTCATCATAATACTCGAGTGGACAAACAATATAAGGCGTTCTGCTAGTGTATCTTGGTATATTTGCAAAATTCGACTTAGTTCTATAGTCATAAACACCAAAATCAAAGTTGCCTTGAAGGTGACCTACACCACCTATTACTTCACCTGCGTTAGCCTTATGAAAAAGTTCTTTTGTGCAATAACCATCTTGGCTAACAGACCAAGATAAGCATTCAGCTTCCTCAAACAAAGAAAAAATTTCATCAGAAAGTTCTTTCACATGATTGTAGTATCCATATACATCTTTACACAATGCAAAATGTATTGAGTAGTCTGTTCTTTGTTCTCCTGCTATAGCATCACTTGAAGAGGAAATACTTGTAATATAAATATCACCAGGAGCTCTGAGAGGAGTTATATCTGTAGTTTCTCCTCCATAGGTTATGTGAAAATACATATGCTCAGTTGGAAATGTGTGACCAGGAGGGTTTATTGATCCAAGTGGGGTAAGACTATATATCTTATTAATTTCAATTGGAGATACAGTAAATAATTGGTCTAGACACTCAGGTATTTGGGAAGTTTTAATCTCTGTCATAGTTTCATTAGTTGGACATTGAATTGGGTCATCTACTGTGGAACCATCTGGACATACATACTTCATTTCTCCAGGTTTAAATGGAGTAAGAGGAATCTCTGCGCTTGAAATGTATAAAGCACCGAGTAATCTCGGTAACATCCAAATAACTAAGATAATTATTAATCCAATTATAATCCAATAAATCTTCTTCATAAATTTAATATAGAAAAATCAGGATTTAAGGATTAAGTTCTTTTGATTCATAAAATTTACAGTGTCTACACATTGCGAGCCCTCTTTTAATTTTTCTCTCTAGCGAAATCAATTTTTCTGAATCAACTTCTAGGTCACTAGCCCGTCCTAATTCGAAGAGCTTTACGGCTTCTTCGGTGAAGCCTACTTTTCCAATAATCGTTTCTGGATATACTCTTAATTTCATGACTTCTCTATTTTTGCAGCAATAATAGCTATAAACTGATGAATGTTCTAATTCGTAACCAAGTTTAAATCGAAGAGTATGAGGCTCAACACCATGCGAACTATTACATGTTTCCCAAGATTTTTTAAGACCTTCCATTTTATCACAATTTTTAGTAGAATAGAAATCTTTAAATGTCTTTTTAACGCTTAAATTTGGAGTTGATCAGCTTCATTAAGTTTTAATCTTTTAGGTTTCAGATCAGCCAACCTTTCATAAAGATTTCCCTTTCCATAAAATGGACTATGATAGTTTCCAAAAATATGGAAAAGACCACCGACATAAAGAATCATGCCTTCTTGTTCTCTTAATTTAGCTTCTGTGAATCTGTCTCTTCCTGCTATCCTCACCAAAGTTAGCATATTAAAAGTTAAGATGTTGGGATTAGAATAAGTTCTTTCAGTTTCAGCTGTCAATTCATTCGGAGATGCCATCAAAACATTATGAAAAGTATCGACCAGTCTAGTTCCCCAATTTTCGAATTCTACAATTTCGTATGGTTCATCACAGTGGACTAATTTAGCACCAGTAGAAGCTGTATATTTATCAGTCTCTACAGACTCATATGCGTAGTTCTTTAAAATTAGTTGTGCTGTTTCAATATTTGCATTTGGTAATGCTGCTTTGATGTCGTTCATAGTCCTTGCAAAGTATTTTGGGTCTGAAAGTCTTCTGCGAAATTCAGTATCTTTTCTAAAGCCTTCCATTGTTGCTTCCAGACCTACAACAGTCGGTTTAATAACTTGAAAGAATTTCCTTAGTCTTTCAGGTCCACGAAAGTCTCCATGCTTTGTTCCAAGAAGATATAATGTATCCATTTTATTACTGTCTAATAGTTAAACAGAAAGCTTTTTAAATCTTTAGAAAATCTTCTTCAATCAAATATGGACTATTCTTTTTAAACTCTCCGTCTAAATTCATCAGTTCTTCTTTTGTGATTCCAGCTTCTTTACATGCTTTCAAAAAACTTTTACTAACCTTTTCTTCTGTTTTGGCCCTGATTTTATTTTCCTTTCTAAAAAGACGCTCCAAATTACTTACAAGATTGTTTCTTTCAAGTTTTAACATTAAAGAGTTCAGGTTCTTTAAGATGTTCGATTCCCTTTTTTCTAAACTTTCTCCAATTTCTAATGCTTCTGTATATCTTTTAGGTGAACGTCTCTTTGTTCTTTCAACAATAGCTTCCTGTTCTCCATCGTTTCTTAATAGAAATCTTAAAGCTCTATAACCAACTACTTCACAGTTTGTTTCTTCCATAACATCTCCTAATTCAAGGCTTGAAGGTGTAAAAAAACTAAATGAATGAACTAAACTATGGCACAAATGTTCAAAAGCATTATAGAAGTCTTTTTGTAACAATAGAGAATTTAAACAAATATAATTAAACCCTCTTTCCCATTTATAAAATTCATTATGTTTTTCTTCTGGACTAAATTTGTAAGTTCTACACCTCATTTTTTCCCAAAGTTCTTTTTCTTTATAACCATCAGGTAAATGTCTTACAAAGACTGGCATAACTTCTAAAAAACCTGTTTTCAACCTCCTGGCCAATTCTTCTGTTTCATTGCTAAGATTATTATGAATTCCAAAATCTAAATCCATGATAAGAAATGAAAACTAATCTTTAAATGTCTTTTAAGAAATCAGGATTTAAGAGTTGGGTTCTTTTTCAACCAGATAGCTCAGCAGCTTTTCTTTGCATAGATCTTACTGCATTTTCATAGTCTGGATTATATCCACTTTTGTGTAAAGTTTTTTCTTTCTCTATTCCTATAATTTCTCCGTTTCTATATAATGTTAAGGTGAAAACTTTAGTGGAGCACCTTCTATCGTGATGATAGGGACCCCGTGAAGAATATTCCAAAAAAATTTGGTCCCTCGGCAAACTACCAAAGTTTTTGACTTCTCCTTCCATTGGTACAAATCCAGTTGTTTTTGGGTCAAAAACATATACTTTATTTTTTACATCAAATTGGCCATTTGAAAAATGTAATAGCATATTTATCAGTAATTTTAATAGAACAGTAAAACATTTAAACATGTTTCTACATCAGAATTTTAAATATCTAAAACAATAGATTTAACATGAATAAATGGATCAAATTAATAGCTTGTATTTTGATTTGTCAAATAGCAGGTGTTGTTGGTTCTGTATTTACTACAGCTTCTATTACAACATGGTATGAGCAAGAATTAATAAAACCTGATATTAGGCCACCTAACTGGGCTTTTGGTCCAGTTTGGATCACTCTTTATATATTAATGGGAATATCTTTGTACTGGATATTAGATAAAAAGAAAATAAAGATTCCTTTAATTCTGTTTAGCATACAGTTGGTATTGAATGCAATCTGGTCAATAATTTTCTTTGGTTTGCAGAATCCGTTTTATGCATTCATAGAAATAATTATACTTTGGATCATGATTTTGCTTACAATCATAAGTTTTTACAGAGTTTATAGAAAAGCAGGCTTGATATTGTTGCCATATATAATCTGGGTAACTGCTGCAATGATACTGAACTATTACATATGGATTCTGAATTAGAAAAATCAGGATTTAAATCAAAGAGAATTTAACAAGGATGTCTTATAAATCTCATTAAATAACCTTCAGGAGAAATAAAAAATTCTAAACAACAAATATTTTCAGTATAATAAACAGCAACATACCAGCCTTCTTTTAATTTTGTATGAGCATAACTTCCTGTTGTTCTGTATTCTGCTACTGTTTTGTTCCATGGCGGTTCATCAATCTCAAATTCACGAATCTCAAACGAATCTATGTTTTCTTTTGTTTTTTCAATAGCCTCTTCTGAGGAATTAATTAAACCAACATATACTTGGTTACCTTCTAGATATTCAGCATAACATGTCCCCACATATACTCTAGGTTCTTGACTACATCCAGCTATCAAAACTATTGCTAAAATCAGGATAGTGATTGTGAGTTTCATGTTATCACGGAGGAACTGGTGCTACCTTTAAAACAGGGAAAATACCACAAATTTGACAAGCCCAAAAATTACAAGTCGTAAAAAGAAGACAGATTATTATTAAAAGTATAAGTAAAATTACGATGACCCAAATCCATTTTCTTGAGGTTTTCTTTTTTGTTTTCTTCTTCATATCAAAAATATAGAAAAACTAAGATTTAAGAATTATTCTAAATTAACCACTAAATGGGATTACTCTGCCACCCAACTCAACCCATTCTTCTATTTCACTCATTATATCTTCATAATCGGCATGACAATTAGGATTGGTTGCTGATACAGATTTAGGTAAACATTCATCACAACTTGCTGTTACATTTACTTCTGTTGGAATATCTTCTTCAGTATCAACTATTACTTTAAATTTCTGTGAAGAATTAGCTGGTAATGACTTTATAGTTCCTTTTGATCTTCTATAAATAGTTTTAGCATCATTTGCAGTTGATGTAATTTTAACATACATGGCTTCCTCTGCGCCGTAATTAGTTACAGTCGCATAGATATCTGTAACCTCAAATAATTCTTCAAATATGTTAAAACTTGTTTTACAGGCATCTATAGTGAGTGATAGTTTTGGACCTTTTACTTCACACTTATTATCAATGCATAAATATTCAGATTTACAAGTTTTAATCTGATAAGTAGTTCCATCACAACATTCGTAAGGACAATCAGATTTAATTTCATTTTCATCACAAATGTCATTGCTGTTTTGGTCTAAACAACATTCTTCTCCATGGCTTATGTACGGTGGTTTACAAATCATGACAGTTTCTTCTGTGGGTTTTTCTTCAAAAACTTCTGTTGTAGGTTGTGAAATAAACATGCCTGTATAAATTCCTCCAATAATAGCAATTGCGAGAAGTGCTATTGCAACTGCCAATAAGACTTTCATAATAAAAATTAAGAAGCAAAGCTTTTAAATTTTTCTAAACTTTTAACTTTTTCAGATATGATTTTAATTATTTCTTCTTCTTCGCCTTATCATAAACCCAGACTATGAAACAGGAGATAATGTACAGACAAAAAATTCCTATAATAATTAGAAAATAATAAATATTTGACAAAAATTTCTCAAACTGAGAAACACTACACTTAGGACAACATTGCCAAGGAACTTTGTAAGGTTTTTGAGGACACATTACAAGATAATAACAAGCACAGACATTTGGCAAAATAATAAATTCATAAACTAAGAGTAAACTTAAAATAATCATTATAATAGTTTTTCTCCAGTCTGGCTTCAGGAATTGTTTGAGGGTCATGTAATCATAAAATTTTCTCAAATCTACAAAATTTATTAACACATTTACAAGCATAATTGGGGTCTGGCGCTTCACAAAGAATACCTGTATATTTACATTCTTCATTTTCTGAAACACACTCACAACCACATGTCAACTTACAATCATTATCAGACTCACATGATCTATCACATAGTGATGGGTCATCTTGAGAGCATAAAGAACATCCACAAAGTTTTTTACAGTCAGATTCAGTTTCTCCACCATAGTAATTTTTACATAATTCAAATAAGGTGTCAGCAGAATCTGTTTTATTATCCTTGTTTGCATCAAAATCTTTTACAAGAATAGAATTAGTTGGTTTTTCACAATCTGATTCAACAAGTTCTGCACATGCTATAGCTTTGGGTCCTGGTCCATCAATAGGTGCGTCAGGACAACAATATAACCAAAAAGGAAACGCAAATAATAATAAAATAATAACTATTACAATAATTCCAACAATCCATTGTTTCTTCTTCATACTAAAAATATAGAAAAATCAGGATTTAAGAGTTGGGTTCTTTTAAGACTTTTCAATTATTTGCAGCATTAAAGATGCTACAAGGAAAACAAACATAATTAAAATATAGCCAGTATAACACATAGATATTAATTCAGATTCGCCTGAAAAAAGACTCTCAAAAAAATATTCTATTACTACCAATCCTATTAACATTATAAAAAATATAATTATACAACACTTAGATATTTTAATCATACATTAAATATAGAAAAATTGAGATTTAAATCAAAGAGAATTTAAGATGTTAGTTTTACTCCGCAAGTATTATTTTCACATACTATTGTCATTGGCTGACAACACACTGCTGGACAAAATTCAGGTGGTGAGCAGTTATGTTCCTGATACCACTCATTGACATATTTTTTGTTTATAATTTCATCATAAGAAAAACCCCCACAACCACTACAATTACAACCACACCCAACATTTGTACAATCTGAATCTTGAGTGCATGAATAGAAATCTATTTTCATTGATTGTTGGGTACAACCAGCTATCAAAACTATTGCTAAAATCAGAATAATGATTATGAACTTCATGTTATTCCTTTTTTCCAAACCCACCATAAACAAATAAGACCAAAAACAAGAACACCAAAAATAAAAGTCATTATCAAAACTATAGGGTGGGAAAGGTCTTTATAGTTTATTATATTGATTAGTAATAAAATAAACACTATAATTATTAAGATTAACCACAAAACCAATCTCTGATAAAATCTACCTTTTATAATTCTTGACCAAAATTTCTTCTCCCCTTTTTTCATACTATCGTTTTTTCTTGACTTTCAATGGACGATATTTTGAAGCACCCATGCTAATTATTCCCAATATTCCTAAAAATATTGGAAAGGTGCTGTCGCCCAAGAAGTTTCCTAACAGTAGAATTGCTGCTATTATTATAAGGATTATTCCAACTCCAAACATAGATTTATTCATACTAAAAATATAGAAAACTCAGAATTTATACTATGTAAAGGCTGTTATAGGATAACTCTCTTCTTGTTCTTCAGAATATCTTCTTCTACGTCTTCTTCTCCAATTAGGCGGCGTCTTTCCCATACTTTTCAATTCTCCTTTTGTTTACGTTCTCCTGCATGTCTTGCTAAAGCCTTCTCTCTCATTACAAAAACATTACCCAAATTCACCAGCTACCTTTTAAACACTTATTAAACTTTTTCAGAATAAAAAGTATTCCTTTATTATTAGGATTCTGAGCATATATAGTCCTTTGTCTAATAAATTTTAGAATATAGAAAAATCAGGATTTAAGGGTTAATTTCTTTCTAAGAATTAAACTTGTATTTCATTTTCTAACATAAAATCAAACATATCATAGAATGTTCTATGTAAAGCCTTGAATCCACTTCTTATAGCTGACTCACTACAACCAAATATTTTTGCTAATCTTTTTTGAGTTGGTTTTTTTGCATATTGAAAATACCTGTGGTTTAATATATAATATATATAAAGAGAACCTCCTGCTAAACTTTCTGCCGATTTTCTACTGTTTGGATTTAATTCAAAATAATTTTCTATATCAAATTTACAAGCTTCTTTAACATCATTCACTATTTCTAATGGAAAAATTTTTGGAGCATGTTCACCTACTAAAGCATATATCTGCTGTATTTTTGCTTCAGCCATTTTACCACAATTCTAACTAGAACACAAAAACATTTAAACACTTCTGAATTTTTCAAGA
>CAYFXV010000024.1:0-8927 GCA_964347265.1 uncultured archaeon
GGCATTATACCCATTTCATCTGCTAATCTTCTTTGAGGTATTTTAAATATATTTCTCCATTTTTGAATTGTTTTTCCTGCATTTTCACTAAGAACAATTTCTCCTGCGATTTTTCTAGCCAACGCATCTTTAGCTAGAGTTTGTATATTCATAATAATAATATATTGTCGAACAAAACTTATAAAATTAACTTATTCGACATCTGTTATTTGATATATAAAAGTTTAAATTATTTAGGAAGTAAAAAATGATATGCCAACAGGAATAAAAGTAAAAGACGCAATGATAACAAGAGTTATTACAGCTAGACCAGATCAAACAGTTTTAGATGCAGCTAAAATAATGAAAAAAGAAGATGTAGGAAGTGTTATAATTTGTGAAGGAAATAAACCAATTGGTATTGTTACAAGAGAAGACATTATTAATAAAATAACATCAGAAGATAAATTAGCATCAAAAGTATTTTTAAAAGGTATAATGTCAAAAGAATTAATAACATGCCCACCAGATTGCGATATTTCTGAAGCTGCAAGGTTAATGTCAAAACACAAATATGAAAGAATTCCAGTTGTTTTTTTAGGCAAATTAATTGGAATCGTTTCTGCAAGAGAGGTTGCAAAAGTTGCACCGGCTGCTCTTGAAATCATGACAGAACATTTAAGAATTGAAGAACCACTACAAATTATGGAAGAAACCAATTCTGGTGATTGTGAATTATGTGGAAATTATTCGGAAGAATTACATAATATTAATGATAGATGGGTTTGTGATTCTTGTAGTGAAGAAGCAGAAGAGTTATAAATTTAAATAGTTTTAAAATTAAATTATGACTATTCAAGAGGTTGAAGAAGAATTATTAAAAATACTAAAAGAAAATAAAGAAAAACAAGTTATAGTCGAGGGAAAAAGAGATAAAAACATTTTATGTTTATTAGGTTTTAAAAAAATACTTACTATCAATAAAGGAATATATGAAACAGCAGAAAAACTAGAAGAAAAGCAAGTACTCATATTAACAGATTTTGATCCTGAAGGAAAGAAAATAGCAAGTAAATTAAACCGAATTCTTCAATCTCTTGGTTATAAAGTAGATAGAGAGACCAGGAGAAAGATTGGTTTCATGCTTACAAGATTAAAGATTAGAAAAATTGAAGAATTAAGGGGTGTATTTCATGAGTAAATTAGCTCAAGCTACTTCTAAATATACAATTTATGCTAAATTTGAGGCTGATGGAACTGTTGAAAAACCAGATGTGATAGGGGCCGTTTTTGGTCAAACAGAAGGTTTATTAGGACCTGATATGGAATTAAGAGAATTACAAAAAACAGGCAGGGTTGGAAGAATTGATGTTGAAATGAAAACCCATAATGGAAAAACACTAGGTGTAATTACTATTCCTTCGTCTTTAGACAGTTCTGAAACAGCTTTAATAGCAGCGTGTGTAGAAACAATAGAGAGAGTAGGGCCATGTTTGGCTAAAATTATTGTTGAAAAAATTGAGGATGTAAGAATAAACAAAAGAAAATATGTTATAGAAAGAGCAAAAGACCTTTTAGGTAGAATGTTTCAGGAAGATTTACTTGATTCACAACAAATATCAGAACAAATAAAAGAAGCTGTTAGGGGCGATGAAATATCAGAATTCAAAGGTTTACCAACAGGTCCAGATATAGAAAACTATGATGAAATTATAATTGTAGAAGGGAGGGCAGATGTTACTAATCTTCTTAAAAACGGTATAAAAAATGTTATTGCAATAGAAGGAACATCAATTCCCAAAGCTATTATTGATTTATCTAAAGAAAAAATAACAACAGCATTTTTAGATGGAGATAGAGGCGGAGATCTTATATTAAAAGAATTAAAATCAGTTTGTGAATTAGATTTTGTAATAAGAGCGCCTAGAGGAAAAGAAGTAGAAGATTTACAGAAAAAAGAAATATACAAACTATTAAGAAGTAAAGTACCTGCTGATCAAATAAGTCCAGATATTAAAAACGAAGATAAAAAACACGAAAAAAGAAAAGAAAGAGTAGTTCATAAACGCATAAAAGTTGAAGGAGATAAAATTGAAGCATTTAAAACAGTTTTGGATGATTTAATAGGAACAAGAGCAGCTTGTTTTCTTGATGTTAATCACGAAATATTAGGCAGAGTTCCTGTAAAAGAGATGTTTTCAGCTATGCGTGGGTTGAATGCAAGTTGTTTGATATTTGATGGTGATATAGACCAAAAATTAATTAATCATTGTTTACATAATGGAATAAAATATATAGTTGGAATGAAAGTTGGAAGAATAAGAACACCCGAAGGAATAAGCATTTTAACTATACATGATTTAAAATAGTAAAAATGAGGAGATTAAATGAAGAAAAAGAAAAAAACAGCTGAAGATGTTGCTGAGAAGACAGGTGAAGCAGTTGGTGAGAGTATTAGAAAAGGCTGGGGAATTACAAAAGCGTTTGGAAAAGGAGTAAAAAAATCCATTACTAAGAAGAAACGTAAAACATAGAAAAATTTATTATATTCCCAAAGCAAATTATACAAATGCTTGATTTAGTTAAAAAAACATTAAGATATGCAGAAAAATTATCAGACTATGCAGAAGTTAGGTTTGAAAAAGCTAAAACAAACAGAATATTAATAAAAAACGGAAATTTGGAAGCTACAGAGGTTAATAAAAATTTTGGAATTTCTATAAGAGTTTTAAAGAATGGTTTTCTAGGATTTGTTGCTACTAATGATTTAAGATTCTCTAATTTGAAAAATCATGTAAATAAAGCATTAAAACTTGCTAAATACTCTAAAAATATTCTTAAAAAACCAGTAAGACTTTCTGAAGAAAAAACATTTAAAGAAAAATACGAAGTTAAAGAGAAAATTAAAATTGAAAATATTAGTTTGGAAAAGAAAATCAAAAAAGTTTTTGAAATAGAAAAAGAACTGGTAAAAATAAAGATTAAATTACCAATAAGATTTTTTGAATATTATGATGAAACAAGAGAAAAGATATTCATAAACTCAGAAGGAGCACTAATTCAATCAAAAATACCTAGAGTAAGTTTTGATTATATAATAACTTTTATTTCTAATGGTTCTAGCGAGCAAAGAATTTTTCAATTTGGAGGTTCTGGAGGTTGGGAACTGTTAAAACAATGGAAATTAAAACAAAAAATTTTGGATGAGTCAAAAATTCTACCTAAAATTGCTAAATCAAAGAAATTGCCAAAAGGCAAATATGATGTTATACTTTCACCAGAACTAACAGGAATAGCTTCTCATGAAAGTTGCGGCCATCCTTATGAAGCTGATAGAATATTAGGAAGAGAAGCTGCGCAAGCTGGAAAATCCTTTATAAAAAAAGAAATGTTAGGAGAGAGAATAGGAACAGAAGTTGTTAATGTTGTAGACGATCCAACACTTCCTAATAGTTACGGTTTTTATTTATATGACGATGAAGGAGTTAAACCTAGAAGAAGATTTTTAATAAAAAACGGAATAATAAATGCTTTTCTCCAGAACAGGGAAACTGCCAAAGAGTTTGGAATAAAAAGTAATGGTTCATCAAGAGCAAAAGAATGGTTTTCTGAACCAATAGTAAGAATGGCAAATACATTTGTTTTACCAGGTGATTATAGTTTTGAAGAACTTTTAGATACAATAAAAAACGGAGTTTATATAAAATCTTTTATGGAGTGGAACATTGATGATAAAAGATATAATCAAAAATACACTGGTTTGGAATCTCATTTAATAAAAAACGGTAAGATGGTTAAACTAGTTAAAGCTCCAACATTAGAAATAACAACACCTGCTTTTTGGAGTAGTATAGATGCGATTGGTAAAAATTTAGAGTTTGCAGCAGGAAGCTGTGGTAAAAGTGATCCAATTCAACCTCTTCCTGTTTGGTTTGGGGGCCCAGATATAAGATTAAGAAATATTAATTTGGTGTAAAAATGAATTTTATAAAATTTGCATTAAAGAATGGTGCAGATGATATTGTTATAGAAAAAAGTTTAAGTGAAACAAAACAACTTAGATTTGCAAATAATAATATTCAGATTTTTAAAAACTGGAATATTGAAACCATTAGAATATTTTTAGCACATAAGAAAAGAATAATAAATACAGCAATTTTTGATATTTCTGAAAAGAACATCAAAAATACTATTAAAAATTTGATAAAATATGCAAGAATTATAAAACCTAATCAAGATTATTCTGGAATAGCTGAAGGACCATTTAGATATAGAAAAATTCCTAAAAGTTTTGATAGAAAAATCATTAATGCAAATCTTTTGGATATAACAGAAAATATGATTAACTCGGCATTAGAAAATAGCAAAAATACGGCAGGAATTGTTTGTACAGATGTTGATAAAATAGAGTTAAAAACCTCTTCAAACGTTTTTGCATCTGAAAAAACAACAGCAATTAAATTATCAATAAGAGCATTTAATAAGGATGAAGAAACAGGACATGGTGCTTCATGTTCTAGAAATTTGAGTTCTATTAACCCAGAAAAAATAGGAAGAAAAGCTGGAGAAATATCTAAACTAGCTAAAAATCCTGAAAAATTGGAATCAGGTAAATATGACTTAATATTTGACCCACTTTCAGCAGCAAATTTGTTAAGTGCTGTTGGCGGTTATTCTTCTGCATTTTTTGTTGATAGTGGTTTATCTTTCTTAAGAGGGAAAATAGGAAAAAAAATTGCAAGCAAAAAAGTAACTTTGATTGATAGTGGAATAATAATTAATGGTTATGATTCTTCTCCTTTTGATGATGAAGGTGTTCCAACCAAAAACACAACTATTATAGAAAAAGGAATTCTAAAAAATCTTTTACATAATACTTCAACTGCTAGAAAAAATAAAACAAAAACAACAGCAAATGCTGGTTTAGTTATACCACAACCACATAATATCATTTTAGAAAGAGGCAGAACTTCAAAAGAAAAATTGTTTAAAGATTTTAATGGTTTGTATATAACAAATCTTTGGTATACAAGATTTCAAAACCACTTAAAAGGAGATTTTTCAACAATTCCCAGAGATGGAATATTCTTAATACAAAACGGAGACATTATTAAATCAATAAAAGATATAAGGATTTCTGATAATTTACAAAGAATTCTAGAAAACATTGAAAATATTTCTAATAAACCAGAATGGATAATTTGGTGGGGTCTTGATTTTCAAATTCCGATTTTTACACCTTATGTTTTAGTAAAGGGCGTTAACATAACACAATCTACAATGTAAAACAAATATTTATTAGTTCAAAAGTTTAATTCAAATCATGGTTGACATTAAAATATCAGGTACAGTTTTTATTGCACTAGTTCTTTTATGGTATTTAGGAATAACAGGCTGTCAAGCATTAAATAAAATGGAAGAAGATTTAGGAGATCCTCTGTGTTGGGGCGGTTGGATAGCATTTTGTGTTTTAATTCTAGTTGCAGTTATGCTGCATCCACAAAGAGATTAAATCCCTCTTATTTCACAAGTTTCAAAATAAGGTTTTAATATATTATAGAACTTTGTTAATTCTTCTTTAGAAAAAGATTTTTTGCCAATAAGATTTTCATCTAAAGTTTTAATTCCTCTAAATTGTTGTATAAATAATCTTTTAGAACCTTTGAGCCATTCACCAATTAATTTTGCATGTTCTTCATCAAATAATCTAGGAACTACAGTGATTCTAAATTCATATTCTTCCATTTTTTTAATTAAATCAATACTTTTTTGAATATTTTCTTTATTTACTTTAACATTAGCAACATTTTCATAGAATTCTAATGGTGCTTTAATATCCATAGCAATATAATCAACTAATTTTCTTTCTATTAATTCTTTTAACATTTCTGGATTACTACCATTAGTATCCAATTTAACAAAAAATCCCAATTTTTTTATCTTTGAAATAAATTCTGGAAGATCTTTATTTAAAGTAGGTTCTCCTCCAGTAATACAAACTCCATCTAAGAAGTCTTTTCTATTTTTCAAAAACTCTAAAATTTCTTCTTTTTCTATTTCAGGTCTTCCATCATCAACAATAAGTTCAGGATTATGACAATAACTACAACGAAAATTACAACCAAAAGCAAATATTGTGCATGCTATTTTTCCAGGATAATCAATAACAGTTTGTTTTTGTAAACCTTTTATTATCATATATATCTAGAATTAATTCGGAATTTTAAATAACAATCTTTCTTTAAATTCTTCTTGTTTTCCTCTATTCCAGTGTTGAACAGGTCTTATATAACCAACAACTCTTGAAAAAACTTCTGCTCTTGCATTGCATGTAGGACAATTAAAGTGTTTACCTCTTATATAACCATGTGTTTCACAAACCGAAAAAGTAGGCGTTATTGTGAAGTAAGGCAAGGCAAAATTATTTGCAATTTTTTTAACAAGTAGTTTTATTGTTTCTCCATTATTTGGAGATTCTCCTAAGAAACTATGAAATACAGTTCCTCCTGTATATTTTCTTTGTAGTTCTTCTTGATGTTTCAATGCCCAAAAAATATCATCAGTATAATTCACTGGAAGATGTGTAGAATTTGTATAAAATGGAATTTTGTCCCCCGATGTTATAATTTTTGGATACTTTAGTCTATCTATTTTTGCTAGTCTATAAGAAGTTCCTTCTGCTGGTGTAGCTTCTAAATTAAAGATGTGTCCGGTTTCTTCTTGATATTCTTTCAATTTATTTCTCATAAATTCTAGAACTTTAATTGAAAAATTTCTTCCTTCCTCACTTGCAATTCCTTGACCTAAAAAGTTTATACATGCTTCATTCATGCCAACCAAACCTATTGTTGAGAAATGGTAATCAAAATTATGAAGGTATCTTTTTGAAAAAGGTAACATTCCAATATTCATCATTCTTGTAATCAATTTTCTCTTTAGCTCAAGGGAAACTTTTGCAAGATACATTAATCTTTCTAATTTTTCAAGAAATTCAGTTTCATTTTTTGAGAAATAACCTATTCTAGGCATATTTATTGTAACAACACCTATGCTACCAGTAGATTCTCCAAAACCAAAAAGACCCCCGGTTTTATGATTCAATTCTTTTAAGTTTAATTGCAATCTACAACACATTGCTCTAACATCAGAAGGGTTTAGATCACTTTTTACAAAGTTCTGAAAATATGGCAAACCATATTTTGATGTCATTTCAAATAGTAAATTAAGATTTTCATTGTTCCAGTCTAAATTTTTAGTAATATTATAAGTAGGTATAGGCCAAGTAAATACTCTGCCTTTCATATCACCTCCGGTCATAACTTCAATAAAAGCTTTATTAATCAAGTTCATTTCTTCTTGATAATCAGCATAGGTGGTGTCAAGAAGCTTTCCACCAACTATTACAGGATCATTTTTTATGTCTTCAGGAACTGTCCAATCTAAAGTTATATTAGAAAACGGTGTCTGGCCTCCCCAACGGGATGTAATGTTCATACCAAACAAATATTCTTGCATGTTTTGTTTAATTTGCTTATAGTTTAGTTTATCAGCTCTTACAAATGGAGCTAAATAAGTATCAAATGAACTAAAAGCCTGAGCCCCAGCCCATTCATTCTGTAAAGTTCCAATAAAGTTAACCATTTGTCCTATTAGGGCTCTTAAATGTTTTGCTGGTTTAGATTCAACTTTTCCTGGTACACCATTAAAACCATCAAGAATCAGTTGTTTTAGACTCCAGCCAGCACAATAACCACATAAACTCATGCTCAAGTTATGTAGATGGAAATCACCTTCTGTATGAGCTCTTGCAATTTCTCTAGGATAAGTTTGGTTTAAAGCATAATATGCCATAATAGTTCCAACACCATGCCATAAAAGGCCAGAATATGAAAAATCAACATTAGCGTTTTCTCTTATTCTCCATTCATTTCGTGATATATAATTTTCAATAACGTCTCCAACATTTAGAAGTAAGGATTTTACATCTCTAAGCCTCTTATGTTCCTCCCTATACAATATGTAAGCTTTAGCAGTTTTGTAATGTCCATTTTCTACTAATACTTTTTCTACAACATCTTGTATGTTTTCAACTGTTGCTATTTTTCCATCATATTTTTTATTAATAATTTCAACTACTTGATCTGATAGCTGCTTTGCCTTTTCTCTATCAGTGCCACCAACGGCTTGAGCAGCTTTCCAAATAGCAATTGTTATTTTCTCTTGTTCAAAAGGAACAATTCTTCCATCCCTTTTTCGAATTCTTTCAACCATTTTATCACCCTAATGATTTTTTAAACGAATGTACATCATTGAAGTGTTTATAGTAAGAAGCAAATCTTACAAAAGCCACTTTGTCTGTCTTTTTTAACTTTTTCATTACAAGATCTCCAATTATCCTGCTTTTTATTTCTGTTTTATGTAATTTTCTAAGCTCAGCTTCAACCTCAGTTACAAGTCTTTCGATTTTTCTAAGACTAACAGGTCTCTTTTCACAAGCTTTCATTATTCCTGTTTTGAGTTTTTCTCTATCAAATCTCTCTCTTTTTCCTCCTTTTTTAATAATTATTAGATCTAGAATAGCTCTTTCGTATGTAGTGAAACGATTTTTACACTTTAAACATTTCCTTCTTCTTCGTATTATCTTATTCTCTTTAGTATTTCTTTTGTCTATTACACGAGTTCTGGATGTTTTACAATGAGGACAAAGCATGGAAAACCACAATATATTGTATATTCCTAGATGGAAAACCACAATTTTTTAAGAGGTTATGTTAATTAGAAACTTTGATTTATAAAACTTTAGATGTTGTAAAATATATGTTTAAATCTTAAGACTATAAAATAATTTTATGCGTGCATTTTTAGGAATTCCAGTATCAAATGAACTAAAATCTAAGATTTTAGCTATTCAAAAGAGATTTTCTAATTTTGATATAAAGTTTGTTGAG
>CAYFXV010000025.1:0-8880 GCA_964347265.1 uncultured archaeon
ATTTTAAAATTGTTCCAATATCAATAAATCCAATTTACTTTGATTTAGATACTTGTAAAGAAATAGGAACTAAAATATCTGAAGTTGCAACTTACTTAAGAAAAAAAGTCTTGATAGTTGCTAGTTCTGATTTTACACACTATGGTTCTATGTATGGTTATGAGCCATTTGGAGGAAATAGTGGAGAAATTATTAAAAAAGTGAAAGAAATGGACATGGAAGTTATTAATCATATTTTAAACTTAAAACCAGTGGATGTTCTGAAGACATGTAATGAAAAAAGATTAACAATATGTGGACATGGAGCAATAGCTGCAATGCTTTTTGCTGCAAGAGATTTAGGAGCGAAAAAAGCAGAATTAATAGATTATTCAACTAGCTTTGAGGTTTCTCAAAATACTGGAGCTATTGTTGGATACGCTGGAATAAATATATTTTAATTATGGTTGTAAACTATTTGTCTTTTTTTGTTTTCTGGGCAGTAATCTTTACAAAATTTAGTATGTTTATAAAAACAACCAGTGCATGTATCTCCTAATGATTCTAACATCCCAAAAGCTAGTGCTCTTTTATCACTTTCTTCAACATCTCTGGATATAATTCTAGGTGGAATTTGCATAATAAAAAATACAAAAATAAGCATATAAAATTTTTTAACAACTAAATGTAGTAAAGATTAATAATTCTTATTTCAAATATTAAGCTATGAAAAACATCATAAAAAAGCATGTTCTGCTAAATGCTACAGAGTATAAAGGAAAATCTAATGAACAAGCTGTTTTAGGAAAGGTTTTAGCTGAAAAACCAGAATTAAAAAAAGATATCAAGAATCTAAGAAAGAAAATTGCTAAAACTGTTAAGGAAGTTAACTCATGGTCTTTGAAAAAGCAGAAAAAAGAGTTAAAGAAATTTGGAAAAATTGAAAAACCTAAAAAAGAAGAAAGAGAAGGATTGCCTCCTTTACCAAATGCAAAAATGGGAAAAGTTATTACACGTTTTCCTCCTTTTCCTTCTGGGGCTCTACACATAGGAAACATGAAAGCTGTTATTGTTTCTTATGAATATGCAAAAATGTACAAAGGAAAATTTGTTGTTCGCATAGAGGATACTGATCCTCAGAAAATTAAAAAGGAAAACATAGATTTTATCAAAAAAGATTTGGAAGCTATGGGAATCAAGTGGGATAAATTTTATTTATGTTCTTCAAAATTCGAAAAACAATACAAATTAGCTCAAAAATTAATCAAAGGGAAAAAAGCTTATGTTTGTACATGTCCACCGCAAAAAGGAGCAAGAGGCAAGTACATTTCTGCAATTAAAAAAGAATGTAAATGCAGAAAAAATTCGGTTAAGAAAAATCTTGAACTTTGGAAAAAAATGCTTACTAAAAAATTTAAACCGATGGAAGCTGTTCTAAGACTTAAAACAGATATTAATGATCCAAATCCTGCTTTGCGCGATCCTGTTATAATGAGAATAAAAGAGGGGGAAAACCCAACAACAAAAAAAGAACATTGGGTTTATCCTTCTTATAATTTCAATGTTGCTATTGAAGATCATGATGAAGGAATTACACATATTCTAAGAGGTACTGAACATGCATTTAATACAATTATTCAGAAAAAAATCTATGAAGCTCTTGGTTGGAAGGATTATGATCCTGTTACAATTAATTTTGGGTTCATGTACATGCCAGGAGAGAAAGTTCATAAAAGATTCATCAGAAATGCAATTGATAAGGGAAAATTTACTGGTTGGGACGATCCAAAACTTGGTCAATATGGATTGATAAGAGCTTTAATAAGAAGGGGAATAAAGCCCAAGGCAATTAAAAATATGATAATAGAAATAGGAATCAAACCACAAACAATTATATTTCAATGGAAAAAATTATATACAGAAAACAGAAGAATAATTGATCACATATCTCCAAGATTCTTCTTTGTTGGAGAACCGATTGAAGTAAAACTTGATAAGATTTCGAAGAAAATCATTAGAGCACCCATATTTCCTGGAAAAAGAAAGTATAGAAAAATTCCTGTAACCAAAAAAATATTTGTTGATAAACTAGATTTCATACAATATAAAAATAAGGAAATCAGGTTAATGCACTTCTGTAATATAATTTTAAATAAAAAGTCAAAAGTAACAAGCATAAGATTAAAAGATATTCCAAAGATTCATTGGGTTTCTTCAAAAAATGTTAAAATAAAAGTCATTATGCCTGATGGGAAAGAAATAGAAGGGTTAGCTGAGCCTGAAATTAAAAAAGTTAAACCTGATCAAACTGTTCAATTTGAAAGAATAGGATTTGCAAGATGTGATAAATCCAAGTTATTTTATTTCTCTCATAAATGATATATTTATTTGATAAATTTATAATAAAATAAGTAGATATTATGAAAAAATCTGCCATACTTGCAATTTGCGTAGGTTTAATTGTTTCTGTAATAGGCGTAATAATAAAGAATGTAATTTTAATTGTTTTAGGTCCAGTACTATCCCTTTTACTTTTCCTTCTTTCATATATGGAAATAAAAAGAAGGAGAAGAAGGATTTTTCTTCCAGATGAAAAATATGAAACAATACTATCAATTAAACAAAAACACTCGCTAAACAAAAAACATATTCTTACTGTTTTTATATACTTATCTATTAGTGTTATGTGTTTTGTAGTCATATGGTTTCTCTTGAACAATTATTTGTATACACCTTCCTCTCTTTCAATGGAAAACATTATAAACAGTGGTTGTAAAGAATTAAGTGAGGGAATAGGAAAATGCAAAAAAGATCCATCTACCATAATTGTTAATTTTGATGTAAATGAAGATGGAGTAACTGGAGGAGATGGTGATAGTTTATCAGCTCTTCTTAAAAATCAGAATTGTGTTGATGAATGCATAAAAAGACGTTGCGGATGTTTATAATAAAAAAGATTTAAATAGTTTACCAATAGAATAAAATAAATGAACTTATGAAATGAGGTGATGAAAATGGATGAAGATAAAATTCTACATGCTGTAGAAATTGCTAAAAATACTGGAAAAGTTAGAATAGGAACCAATGAAACAACAAAAGCAATTGAAAGAGGAATAGCAAAATTAGTTGTGATAGCAGAAGATGTTCAACCCAAAGAGGTTGTTATGCATTTAATTCCTTTATGTGATGAGAAAAAAATTCCTCATGTTCAAGTTAAAAGCAAAATGGAATTAGGAAGAGCAGCAGGGATAGATGTTTCAGCAGCATCAATAGTAGTGATAAATGAAGGGGATGCAAAAAAGGATATTGAAGAAATAATAAAAGAAAAGGGATAGTATGGAAGCAGTTCCAGCAGAAGTTGTACAATTGTTGGGAAAAACAGGAATAAAAGGTATAACTCAGGTTAGATGCAAGGTTTTGGAAGGAAAGGACACAGGAAAAGTTTTAATAAGAAATGTTATAGGTCCTGTTAGAATTGGAGATATTTTAATGCTTAGAGAAACAGAAATGGAAACTTCTGGATCCATGGATGTGAGATAATGAAGTGTAGTTTTTGTAATGAAAACATAGAAGCTGGAACAGGAAAAATGTTTGTAAGAAATGATGGTAAAGTTTTTTATTTTTGTTCTAGCAAATGCGAAAAGAATATGTTAAAATTAAGAAGAGAACCTAAAGATGTTAAATGGGTAACAAAAAAGAAAAAAAAAGGTTAAAAAATGATTCTAGGAATTGACAAGGTTCTGGAATTAATTAAAACAAAAAATCTGATAGAAGGATTAGATGAAAAACACCTTAATTTTGAAGGTTGTGGAATTGATATAAGAATCGGAGAACTCTATGAAATGGTTGAAGATGAAGGTTTTTTACACATAGAAACTAGAAAAACTCCTAATTTTAGATTAATTGCAAAATTTGAAAAGGGAAAACCAATTAAAATAAAACTAAAGCCTGGTAAAGTCTATTCTGCAACAACCATTGAAAAAATCAATACTCCTGAAAACCTATTTGGTTGGTTTATTCCAAGATCAACTTTGTATAAGTGTGGAATTGTTGTTCAGGGAATAAGAACTGATCCTGGTTATAAAGGAAAATTCTCATTTATAATGATAAACACCTCTAACAAGGATTTTGAAATACAAATGGGAGCAAGAATAGCTAATATGGTTTTTCATAAAGTTGAGGGAAAAGCTAATTTGTATAAAGGACAATGGCAAGGTGGTAGAGCTTTTATACCAAAAGAAGAAAAACAAGTAAAACAAGTAAATTTCATTCAAGAAGAGTAGTCAATCGTCATTCTCTTTATTCCTCTTTTGTCGTAGTTATGTTTATATTTAGACGAATATATAAATTTCCTTGTCCTAAAATATTTTTGGGCAGTATTAAAATCGTAAAATTTTAGAGTGATTAGTGTGAAAAAATGTTGAGAGAAAATTTAATAACTGGCCTTAGAGAGTTTGGCTTAAGTGAATACGAAGCCAAAGCTTACCTAGCATTAAGTCTCCACGGCCCCTTAACTGCTTCTGGTGTTGCTGAAAAAGGCAAGATACCTCAATCAAAAGTTTATGGAATATTAAGATCATTGTCTAAAAAATTCCTAACAGAATCATGGAATGGAAAACCATTAAAATTTAAATCAATAGAACCTTCAATTGGCTTGAAAAAGGTTTTAGAAAGAAAAAGAATGAGAATAGAAAATCTAAAAGAGAAATCACAATTAATATTAGACCAAATAAAACCATTAAAAGGTTTTGAAACAGAGAGTTTTGGTTTATGGTCTTCTAGCGGTAAACTTGCATGCATGGAAAAAGCTGCAGAAATGCTGGATAGAGCTAAAAAATTTGGTTTTGCCACAACTTCCAGATTTTCCAGATATCCTCCTTTAGATCATGCTTATGTTTCTGCTCTAAAAAAAGGTATTAAAATAAAAATGCTTGGGACATCTAAATTGGATCAAGCAAGAATAGCTAGAGCAACATGGTATTCTAAGCAAGGAGCAGAAATAAGGATTTTAGAAATGGAGGTTCATCCCATAATAGGTATAATCGATAATAAAGAGGTTTCTTTCAGACTTGATAATTCAGATACTCCAGACATGATATGGAGCAATAATCCTGCTCTAATAAATGTTTTTAAAATTTATTTTGAAGAATTGTGGAAAAAAGGAAAAAAGTTTAAAGTTTAGCTATTGCTAAATAAATTCTTAATATATTTTTAGATATAGCTATAAATATATAATAAGGAGTTTCATATATTATTATGGAAAAGTTGAGAGATAGAATGATGGTTATTATAGAAGAACATTGGCCAGTGAGTGTTACAGAAATTGCAAAACACTTGGGAATTTTTAAAAAAGGTATGAACGAGAAAAAGAGGAAAGCTGCAATTGGAAAGATTATTTATCATGTTAAAAGATTGAAAGAAGGAGAAAAGGTTAGGACCAAAAAAATTGGTCAGACTGTTA
Source organism: uncultured archaeon (assembly GCA_964347265.1). Lineage (GTDB taxonomy): Archaea > Aenigmatarchaeota > Aenigmatarchaeia > Aenigmatarchaeales > Aenigmatarchaeaceae > CS1-C013. Next base: position 5,441 of record CAYFXV010000025.1, read on the forward strand.
TTATTTGGCCACATGATATTGAAAAATTGAGAGTTGTACATGAGATGTTGAGGTGAAAAGATGTATGATATTGTTAAAAAATTATTATTTGCCAGAGAGTTAAGTCTAGAAAAAGGTAAAATAAGTCTTCTTGGTCATATTATTATAATGGCTCCTGTTTCTAGTTTTATAGAAATAAGAAAAAATCTATCAAAAGTTGGAGCTACGGCCATTTTATATAAAGCATGTAAAAAAAGTGGTATCGGTTATATGGGTACTATAATAGAAAAGTTTAGTGTGAAAAAACCAAGGGAACTCATTGAATGGGGAATGAATACTATAAGTCTTGCTGGATGGGGAAGTGTTGAAATTATAAATTTTGATGAAAAGAAAAAAAGATCAATAGTAAGGTTAAAAGAATCAGAATTCGCAAAAAATTATGGTGCTTCAAAAGAACCGGTAGATGATGTTTTCCGTGGTTATTGTGCAGCTACAGCAACAGTAGTATTCAAAACTGATATAGATGTTATAGAAACCAAATGTCTAAGTATGGGAAATAATATTTGTGAATTTATAGTAAAACCTACTAAAGAGTTTGATTTATCAAAAAAATTTATTTCTAAACAGCTTCAAGTAACTAATAAAACTATTAAAAAGTTGTTAAATAAAAAACTATAAAATATACTCAGAAAATATTTTTAGTAAACTAGAGACCAATTTTTTCTTAAATATTTTATTATAAGGTACTCTTGTTGCTATAATGTCTGCAAGAATTTCACGCATCTTAGAACTTTTATTTCCAATGTTAATCACCATATCAATCAATTTGGGATTGTAAAACAAATCGCGAAATCTAGATCCATAATATAAGTCTCCTCCATAGTCTTTTCGCCAATAGTTTTCAAATAGGTAAACATTTTCATTTAAGTATGCTTTTGCTGCTAATTTGCCTCCTTTCATAGAATAATAGATTCCTTCTCCCGTAATAGGATTTACATGACCAGCAGCATCACCAATAAGAACCCAATTTTTACCTGTTATAGGTATTTTATAAAAATCTGGAGATGATACAAATGGTAGTAGATGTGAATGAAGTATTATTTTTTTAGGAAAAATTAATCTTTTAGTTTTTGGATGTTGATTTACAAATTTTTTTAATGATTTTTGGATTTGTACAGTGCCTAATTTTGTACCTAAACCAATTGTAACAAAATCCATTTTAGGAAAAATCCATATATAACCTAAGTCAACATACGGCTTAGCTAAAAAGTATAGCTCTATAGCATCTCCAAACTTTTTTTTGATATGAGATTTTTTATGAGGTATATGATAACCAACGCAATGAGCTAAATGTTCTTTTGGTATATCACCTAAAAATTTTTTTCTTATTAATGATGGACAACCGTCAGCTCCTACAAGAAAATCGGATTTATAAATATTTTTATTAGTTTTTAAAATCCATTTATTTTTCTTCTTTTCAAAATTAATTACTCTTTCTTTAATTTGTTTTGCACCATCGTATTTAGATTTTTGGAATAAATAATAATCTAATTTTTCACGCATTAATACTATTCCTCCTTTTTTTTCATATAACTTAACATTGTGGCCGTGTTGATCTTCAACAATAATCCAATTTATTTCTCTCTCTATAATCTTATGTGGAATTTTTAATTCTCGTGAATGTCTTCCAGAAATAGCGCCTCCACAAAGTTTTTCTCGAGGATGAGAATGATCAAAAAGAACTACATCAACTCCATTTTTAGCTAATTCAGACGCACATGTAGAACCAGCCGGCCCCCCGCCAACAACAGCAACTTCATGATATTCCATAGATATCTTATTTTAAGAATACTATAAATAGCTATATCAAATAATTTAGCTATAGCTAAAAAAAATTCTATATAATTTATAGCAATATCTAAATTTATTTAAATAGTCGAATTCATATATATCAAAAATCAGAAAGTGATTCAATGTTGAAATATGTTAAAGTAACAGTTCCATATTACATACCAATAGCAATAATGGGAATATTTGTTGGTATAGCAACAAGTGGAGGTATTTTTAACAATAATATTATTTTATCTCTTGTTTCTGTTGCTGCTTTAGTAGCTGCATTCAATACTTTTAATGGTATAACTGATTTTAAAATTGATTTAATAAACAAACCAAAAAGACCAATACCAGCTGGAAAAATAACAAGAAATGTTGCTTTATTGTATTCAGGCATTTTATATATCATATCATTATTAATAGCATATCAATTAACATTGCAATTTTTCCAAATAACAGTTTTAGCTAGTGTTATTACTGTTTTGTATTCTATTCCTTTAATCAGACTTAGAAAAAGATTTATAATAAGTAATCTTTGTGGAGCAGTTATTTATGGATTGTTATGTCCTTTATTAGGGTGGGCTCTTATGCCATCAAATCCTATACCAATTTATATTTTAGGTTTTACTTTTCTTTTTGCATTAAGCCTTTCCATGTCAAAGGATTTTGAAGATTATATTGGAGACAAGGTTCATAGAATAAAAACAATGCAAGTAGTTTTGGGTATAGAAAAAGCTAAAATAGTAGCATCAATAATGTTGACTTTATCTTTTGTATACTTAATAGCTGTAGCTTCTTTAGGTTTAATAGAAACTCAATACTTATTAATCATAATTACCTTACCTGGTTTTATTCTTTTAATAATGAAAATGTATAAAGATCATAAAAGATTTTATAATTCTGTGGGAGAAAGAAGAATTGCAAAAAGGATATTTCTAATGTTAATGGGACTGGCAATCTTAGTAGAATTTTTAATAGGAATAATAGCAATTTTTTAATACTCTATTTTCTTAACAATGATTCCATCATTACCTATTTCCATAGGAAAAACATCTTTCTCATGATTTGTTCTTCTCAATTTTCTAATCTGTAATGAACCATAATTCTTTTCTCCGATTCCTAAATAATGTAATAAAATCACTCCATCAACCACAAATTCCTCTACACCGAATTTTGCCAAAGTTTTGGATTCTTCTGGTAGTTCAGAAGTTAAAACACTTGTAACTCCTATGTTTTTTAAGCCTGTTAATAACTTGAACAATTGTTTCCTAACCTCAGATGCTTCTTTATAATACATCTCAAAAACAGCAGTAGAATCAATGGCAACTCTTTGAATTTTGTGTTGTTGGATTTTGTCTAACAAAGGAGAAGTTATATCAGTTATTTGGAATGGGTCTTGAAAATCTAAAAATAATTTTTTCTCATCAACGTACTTTTCCAAATCCCAGCCAAACCTTTTAACATCACCAATTATGTCTTCTGGTCTTTCTTCTAATGTTATAAACATGCAAGTTTCTCCTTTTTTTAATCCTTCTAAAAGAAATTGTGCACAAAATATTGTTTTACCAGTTCCAGCTGCTCCAGAAACAAGAATTGTTGAACCTTTGATGAATCCGCCTTCCATTAAT
>CAYFXV010000026.1:0-8789 GCA_964347265.1 uncultured archaeon
TGCAATATATTATTATGATTCTGGAAGCACAAATCAATTAGCTTATAATACTGATGTTTTTCCTTTTGAAAACCTATTTGGAGATGCGGATTATGCTAACAGATCAATAAGCATCTATGCAACTTATGTTAGTAGTTAGAAAATATAATTGATCATTAACTATAATGAATTTCAATTATTTTAACAATAGATATAAAATAGCTTTTTGAACGTGCAATCTATTTTCAGCTTGGTCAAAGATTACAGATTGTTTCCCGTCCATAACCTTTGATGTTATTTCAACACCCCTATGAGCCATTAAGGGGTGCATGACAATAGCATTCTTTTTTGCGAGTTTTAGAAGTTTTGAATTAACTTGATATTTCTTTAAATCTTCTATTCTATGGTGATCTTTCTCACCCATGCTTACGTAAGTATCAGTATACAAAACATCAGCATCTTTAACAGCTTCTTTTGGATCTTCAATAATTTTGTATTTCGCCTTTATTTTTGGTTTATGATTTGAGGGACAAGAAACTATAGCTTTCATTCCAAACTTTCCACATAAATATATAAAAGAATGAAAAGTATTGTTTGTCCCATCTCCTAGAAAAACTATTTTTAATCCTTTTAATTTTTTCTTTTTTTGTTTAATTGTGTATAAATCAGTTAAAGCTTGACACGGATGCTCTAAATCATCTAATCCATTTATAATAGGAATAGAAGAGTATTTTGCTAATTCTAACATTTTCTTATGTTCAAACAATCTTGCTATTATACAATCAACATATCTTGATAAAACCTTTGCTGTATCTGCTATGGTTTCTCCTCTTTCTAATTGTGTATCACTTTTTGAAAGAAATATTGCATGACCTCCTAGATGAAACATTGCTGTTTCAAAGGAAACTCTTGTTCTTGTGCTTGGTTTTTCAAAAATCATTGCTAATAGTTTATTTTTCAATAAAGGTTTTTTCTTGTTTTTTAATTTATCAGTTGTTTTGAAAATTAATTCAATTTCTTTTTTTGTTAATTTTTTTGTTGATAACAAATCTTTCATTCCATCACAGTCCCAGCTTTTCCTTTTAATGCCTTATCTAATAATTTTGGTTTGGTTATTATAACTTTTTTGCCTTTTTTCAAGAAACTAATACTGGCTTCTATTTTAGGTCTCATTGAACCTTCTTTAAAATCTTCTACAAGTTTTTTCGCATCTTTAACACTCATTTCTGCAATTGGTATTGGATTTCTACTTTCATATTTCAAATAAACACAATCAATATCTGTTAGAAATATTAATAGGTCAGCTTTTAATTCTGAAGCTAATAGTTCTGTTGAGTAATCTTTATCAATAACAGCTTCTATTCCTTTTAATCCTTTTTCTCTTATAACAGGAACTCCTCCACCACCGCAAGTTATTACTATATAATCTTTTATTAAAGACTTTATTTGATCGATTTCAATTATTTTCTTTGGTTTGGGAGATGAGACAATTTTTCTCCAACCTTCAATTTCTTTAATCATATTTCTTTTTATTTTTGTTTTATAATAAGGACCAATTGGTTTGGTTGGATTTTTAAATGCAGGATCTTTTTTATCAACTAGAACTTGAGTAACAACTGTTACTGCTTTTTTCTTTAAAATGTTTTGAATTGATTTTTGTAACAAATACCCTAGTTGTCCCTGTGTCATTGCATCGCAAACATCTAAAGGCATTGGAGGAACTTCTTTTGTTGAATGCTGTTGAATTAACAAGTCGCCTACTTGAGGACCGTTACCATGTGTTAAAACTAGTTTGTATTTTTTTGATAAATTTTTCAAATGAGAAACAGTTTTATCAATATGTTTCATTTGTTGTTCTAAAGTTCCTTTTTCTTCAGGAGTTACTAGAGCATTTCCACCTAATGCAATTACAGCTATCCTCATAATATATTTAAAAAGAATTGTTGAATATAATCTTATGCCCCTGTCGTCTAGTCCGGTCAAGGACTCGAGTCTCTCGAGCTCGGAACATGGGTTCAAATCCCATCGGGGGCATTATAAAAATAAAAATAAAATATGTTTGCCACAATACAAAACAATAAATTTTTATAATACGAACATATTTATTGGTAGACTATGGAATGTTTGAATAAATATCTTTGGTCAAGAAACTGGTTTTCCATAGTCATTTATACAAATTTTAATACAACATTTTAATTTGGGATGATTCCTGTTCTTTTTTTCTCTTGGATGACCATATTCTATATATCTTTCATTAATAATAGTTGAGAAAGAATCGAACTGCAAACCCAAGGAGGTTGTTCCATAAAGTTAAAATTTGGCAGGTTTTCGGTTCCTCAAAAATTCTGAATAAATTTTTTATTAGTTTTTAATATCTTAAGGTTTCTTTTGCATTATCTTTAATGTTTTAAATTCTTTATACCACACTATTATTCCGAATGTAGAATTCATAATAGATACTACTTCTACTATCTCTGGTTTATTTACAAACTTTTCTACATTCTTTAAAGTTTTTTCAAAGTCCTTTGTTCTCATTCCCCACGGAAAGATCTTATATTTTATTTTGTATCTCCTGATTGGAAGTCTCATATAAGAAATATGAAAAATAAGAGTTTAAATGTTTTAGTGTTCTACTAAAAATTGTGACAGAAGACAAAATATTTTTACTTATAAGCAAAGATTGGAAAAACGTGATGTTCTCTACAGAAAAATCACGACCAGGTTATAATTTATCAAAAGAATATTCTGGAACGGATTACGGATTATTAAAAGAATTGTTATCTGAATTAAAAGTTCAAGAAAATACTCCTCTTAGTGCGTTGGAATATAATACAAGAATAGCTGAAAATCTTCGACCAAAAAAATTAGAAGTAGAAAGTTTAATAACAAAAGATACTCCTCCATCTATTGAAAAATTCGTAAGAGATGCTGTTGACAATGTAGATGAACACCAAAGAGTTCTGGATGTGGTTTGGTGGTTAGGCAGAGAGATTGCTAAACATGATAAAGAGAAAAAAGACAAAGGACAAGAATAAATTAATTTATGAATGAGAACTTTAAATCTCAATTTTTCTATAATTTTAGTATGAAAAGAATTCTATTTTATACCGTAGCATTAATAGGAATCATACTAATAATGGTAGGAGGATGGAACACAGTAACAAAAAATGTTTTTTATGTTCTACATTTGATTGTAGGTATAGTGTTAGTATTTCTAGCTGATAAATTTTTACTACCTAAGAAAAATAGATAGTATAAAAAAGAATACTATAAGATTATGGCGCCGAGGACAGGATTTGAACCTGCAAGTCCTTACGGACAGTAGTTTTCGAGACTACCGCTTTAACCAAATTCAGCCACCTCGGCTAATAGAAGTATAAAAAACACTATTTAAATTATTTAAGTTTTATAAGTAAGGAATTATAAATTATTTCTATGAAAAAACAGCAAAAATCAAAACCTTGGTGCTATTCTTACACTTTTTTCTTTAGTAAAGAATGGGAAGTAAATAACCCTTAACTAATCACATCTTGTAACAGTCCTATAATTTGTGACTTCTCTATACTTTGTCATTTGTACTGTTTGATTTAACCCTTTTAATTCATAAATTATTATTTTTCCTGTAGCAGGGTCATTTGTATTTCTTCCTTGAGAACTTCTATCAAGAACAAAATAATATTTTCCCTCTTCTCCCAATTCAAAACTAAAGGTCTTGTTTTCACTACCACTTTCTTTTACTAAAGCAAATGCAGATTTTCTATCAAAATACCTTTCTTTATTATATTCATCAAAAATGAAAAAATGAGTTGGTAAAGTTGATGTGAAAGTAACATTGTATTTGCAAGGACTACATAATTCATAAGAAATGTATGCAGGCCTGTTTGTTGGTACGAGTATATTAACTTTTTCTAAAATCTTTATGTAAATCTCTCCCCATTTTACTTCATAATCATATTCTTTGTAAGGCTCTAAAGTAATGTAAGATTGTTTAAATTCTGCACATTTTAAAATAGAATAACCTGTAGAATTGGTTAGATAAACCCCCAATACTATGATAAATACTATAGCTAATATTACTCCTAACATTTTGTAAATATCTTCTCTTTCCATAAGAAAATCTAGAATAGTAAATAATTTAAATGGTACAGAAAAACTTATTCGCCTTTATATTCTACTATTTGCCCATCTTTATTTACTTCGTATTTCTCTCCACTGATATCCAAATCCTCTAAAATTTGTTTCATTGAAACACACATATTTATCATAATTATTTTATGTTCGCCGATTTATAAACATAACCACGTCAAAAAACGATAACGTCATTTGTAAAACTTTTTTATTTAATCCAAGAAATTAAAAATTAATTATGCCGAAAGTAATAATCATGATTATTCTAATATTTGTAATAATAAATGTTGCCTTTATGTTTGTTTATTTTAATAAACCTCCTGAAGATTTTATAGAACCTCCTGTTGTTACTCCAGAAAAGGAAACTCCAGAACCACCCCCAGAACCAATTGAAGAACCTCCACAAAATCTTTCAAACGAAACTTCCCAAAACGAAACTTCTAATATTACGATATATGAAATGAATTGCATAAATGCTACACAAGATTATGTAAAAGGTGTAGAAAACATAACTAACATAACACTAGTGGAAACAGGAATTTTTGACAAAGAAGATGAAGCTATAGTTTATGTAAGACGTAATTGGTCTAGTGTTCATTTTGAACTTAAAGGTTTTGAAAACGAAACAAGGGGAAAAACTGCTGTTTCTGTATTCAATGTAATGACCACTGGACAAAGGAATTTCACACTTCCAGTATTATGCAATGAAAATGGTACAATTGGTAATTATTCTTCCTGTCTTTTAGCCAATGTTCCAGATATTCCTTTAGCTTGCTATAATTTTACTATTAATTTTACTGAATGTAAGATAGAGTGGAGAGATCATCATATTCTAGATGATATTGAATATAATGTTACTCCTCCAGGAGCTGCCTTTTTAATTGGTCCTCGTGTCGTTGAAAACAAAACTGAGGTAGTATTTAACTTTACAATATGGTCTTCTCGTGAAAGACTAGAATATTTTGGAATGAATATTATAGAAAGAACATTTACTCCGCTGATAAATGATGATGTTATATTCAGTTCAAACAAGATGACACCTGATGGAAAAGGCGGTTCTATTGTAAGAGAAATAAATATAACTAATAGAGTAAATGTTGAATTTTATGCTACAATATGGTTTAAAAAGAAATGTTATGATAAATATGTGATTTATTGAAATCTTTCATCTTAAAGTGATTTTATGAGTGTTAAAAAAGCATTTTGGATATTTGCAATTTTGTCTGTTTTAATCATGATATCTGACAGAATATTATTTGTAATATTTCCAAATTATTTAATAGAAAAACAATTTTCTGCTACTGAGATTGGATTAATATTTTCTTTTGCGTCTTTAATTCTTTTAATTTCTAGAACTTTTATAGGAAAGTTGTCAGATATTTGGGGAAGAAAATCAATACTTTCTCTAGGATTATTTATCGAATCAATATCAATTTCTTTTTATCCTTCTTTATCAAGAATTTATGAATTTAGTATAGTTAAGGGATTAAAAGAAGTGGCAAAAACATTAAAAGAGTCTGTTACTGATGCAATTCAAGCAGATGTTTTTAAAAAGAAGATAAGAGCAAAAATTCTTGCAAGATTAGGAACAATATTTCCACTTAGCAGAGCTTTGGCAGCATTGATAGGAGCAGTTATTGTTACTTATTTTTCTCTAGCTCATGGTTTTTATTTTGCAGCATTTGCAATTTTTCTATCATTTTTAATATTTACTTTATTTTTCAAAGAAAAGAAGGTTAAAACCAAAAAAGAATTTAAATTATCAATAAAAGCTTATTCTAAAAAATTCAAAATAATTTCAATAATTGGGTTTTTAGTTGCTATAAATTTCAATGTAGCTTATTTTCCAGGGTTTTTTATTTTAGCTAAGGATTTAGGAATTTCAGAGAGTCTATTGTTTAGCTTATTGTTTTTTGACTATATAATAAGTGCTATATTTGTATGGTGGAGCAAGAAATGGATTGATAAATTTGGTAGAACAAAAACAACTGCTTTAGCAACTTTTCTATTTTCTCTTTTCACTCTATTGTATTCTTTCTCTTCATCTATAATTCAATTTTTTTTCACTCTTTTAATGGTTTCAATAGGATTTTATATTTATAATATAGCTTTTAGAACTATTTTGATGGATGCCACTGTAAGAAGAGTTAGAGGTGAGCAAATAGGATTTGCTAAAACCTTAGAAGGAATAGGAGATATGATTGGACCTGTTTTAGGAGGGTTTTTAATAGACTCAATATCATTATCATCTGCTTTTTATTTTGCAGGTTTTGCGGGTTTTATAGCAGCTTTTTTAGCATGGAATATAAAGTGATATTTTTAAAATATAAAAAACATAAAAAATCTTATTAATTTAAGCGCCGATAGTCTAATGGTTAGGACATCAGCTTGCCAAGCTGACGATCCGGGTTCGAATCCCGGTCGGCGCATCATTCTTGACCGGGATGAAGGAATAATCAAAGAGTTTAAATGTTTTAGTGTCTATAACTGTTTTTAAGTGATAAAATGGAAAAAGTAAAAAAATCTGTTAAAAATTTAGGTCGTTTTTTAGATGTTGTATCAACAGCATCATTTGCTGCATCATCAGCTTTAGAACCTGATCCTTCTTTAAGAGTATTATCTACAGGATTGTCTACTTTTCAAGGATTTGAAACTGGTTCAAGACTTAATGAAGATAAAGAATATACAGGTAATTTTAATAAAGGTGTTACATTAAGTTATGCTGGTTTAGGAACAATATTTTTAGTTAAATCAATATATGATGCTTTGGGAGGAGAATTAGGAAGAATACCATCTGACATTGGCTTAAGTGTTGGAAGTTATACAAATGTATTATCAAGAAATTTACATAGTTTAGCTAGCAAAATAAAAAATTAATAGTTGTATTAAACTTTAAAAATTCTTGACCAGAATGAGTAGATAATTTAAGCTAGAATTTCTAAATTTTAAGTGTATGTCACTTAAACAACTCCTTAAACCAGATTGGAAAAAGATTGTTTTAACAATTGTTTTAATGATTTTTCCTCTTATTTTTATGATAACATCATCATATATTGTTCATTCTTGCCCTGTTGGAATGATAGATTGTCCACCAATATTTGATTGGGAAAAATTTATTATAACATTTGCTGTATCAACCAGTCTTAGTTATCTTCTTTCTTGCCTATTAGTTTGGGGTATGGGAGAAGAACGTAAGATATCTATTAAATTTGAAATCTATTAGAACACATTTAAATTAGTCTTTTTCTATAATTAGGATATGAAAAAAGTTTTAAGATATTTAGGTTATTTATCATTGGTGATTGGACTCTCTTTGTTGGGGGTTGCATTTTTTTACTATATAATTGCTTTGAATCTCTCATTAGGAATTCTATCCACAAATTATGCTTTATACAATTTTATCAAAGAATCAATTGGATTAAACTTTCAAAAAATATATAGTGATATCTTTTTCATGACATTTTCACTAGGCTCATTAGGCGCAATTTTAACATATATAGGCTCAAACACAATCCCTACAATCATGAAAGAACGCATGTAGTGCATAGCAATTACCATCAACAATATATATAAACCTGAGAAATAATTTTAGTGGTTTAATGGATGATTTAGAAGAAATAAAGAAAGAAGTTTTTAAAAGAGCAATGCCAGAGCCGGTGGCATCTAAACCTCTGCCTCATGAAGTAATTGATTTAGAAAAAATGATTGAGGAAACTCCAAAAATAGCTCCTTTGTTTGTAAAAATCGAGAAATACCAAGAAATTTTGAAAACCATTCAGAAATTAAAGGTGTCTTTAAAGAACATTCGTTTTCTTTTAGCTTTTAAAGAGCAGATCAAAAAAATAGATACTGAAGCTGATGAATTAATGATTAAATCAATAAGTAATTTTTCTCGAACTACAAACGAATTTAGCATGAACTTTGCAATACCAAGAGGAGTTAAGTATATTCCTAAACCACCTGTTGAAGAAAGAGTAGATAGGTCTGTTTCTGATTTAGGTGCTAAAATAACTAAATTAAGAGAAGAGCTAGATAAAATAAGAATTTAAATATTCTGAAACAAAAGTTAGATTTAAGCAGGGGTAGCCAAGTCTGGTCTAAAGTGTAATTAACTTACACGGATATGGCGTAAGGCTTAGGACCTTATGGGTTAGTCCCTTCGTCGGTTCAAATCCGGCCCCCTGCACCATACCTTATGCACTGGGAACGGTGGATACCTAATAAAAACAAATAGTAATTAAGTCGATATTTTTAATTTAAAAGTATGAGAAAGACTTATTGGATTATAATAATTATATTTTCAGCAATTCTGATAACAATATTTTATATCAGGTTCTCTACGGATAAGGATAGTTTGATAAGATTAATAAACAATTTTAATAATGATTCTGACTGTATAATTGTTTCTCTTGATTATTGTGGCAGTCCATTGGCAATCAATAAGGCTCATCTTGATGTTTGGAACAAGCATTTAGAAAGTGAAAGATTAAGATTAGAAAATAAAGTAATCTATGGGCCATCATTACCCTTAGGCCTTTTCGAAGCAAGGTGTATTAACAATAAGTGTGAAACACAAGCATTTAATCAAAACATAAGTATTTAAACCATTGATTCTAACATTTCCTTATTAATATAAGGAGATTTAAATGCCATTTGAGAGAAGACGCTTCGGCAACAAAAGA
>CAYFXV010000027.1:0-1578 GCA_964347265.1 uncultured archaeon
GGGACAGCATAAGGTTAATAGATGAGGTAAGAATGCACACTGGAATGACAGATGAAGAAATGGAAAAAGATTTGAGAGAAAAAGAAATTGTTTTACAATGGATGCTGAATAACCAAGTAAATACTGTAAATACTGTAGGAAAAGTTGTTGCTGATTATTATCATAACAGAGAAAAGATTTTAAAAATAGTTAACCAAAATGGTAAACCCGATGAAATTCTTGGACCAAGTTTTATGAAAGAACTCAAAAAAGCTGTTTAAAATGATAGTTCCTTTTGTTCCTTTTCCAACTAAAAAAGCAGCGAAAGAAGCAGTAGCACATTTTTCAAAATTTGGAGATATAATTTGCAAATCCTTTCCAGGTTTAAAACTAACTCTTTATCAAGCCAAAATTGACTTAAGACCAAGAGAATATGCTTCTTTAATTGTTTTAACAGCTATTTTCTATTTTGTATTATTAACACCTTTAATATTCTGGATAGGATTAATTGCAGGTAAGATAGATTTTTTCCTTCCTTTTTTTGTTGGTGGTGTTTTTTCTCTTTTTATTTTCTTTTATTTAATGAATTATCCAAAAGTTGTTGCTCATAGAAGAATGAAAGTTTTAGAATCAGACCTATTAAACTCTTTACAACACATGCTAGTTGAAATTAAGTCAGGCGTTCCACTCTTTAATTCAATGGTAAGCATAAGCATAGGCTATGGAGAGATAAGTGAAGAGTTTAAAAAAGTAGTAAGGGAAATAAATGCTGGAAAATCTGAAATAGGGGCTTTGGAAGAAGCATCTAGAAGAAATCCCTCTTTGTATTTTAGAAGAACTTTGTGGCAATTAACAAACTCTATAAAAGCTGGAAGCGATATTGGTGATGCTTTAGAAGGCATTGTCCATAATTTAACACAAGAACAAATAATAGCAATAAGAAAATATGGACGAGAATTAAGTCCTTATACATTAATCTATATGATGATTGCAATAATCATGCCAACCTTAGGAATAACATTCTTAATTATATTGTCTTCCTTTGCTGGTATCGTAATACCAAAATTAATATTTCCTTTAATAATTGTTGCCTTAGCAGTTTTCCAATATTTTTATATGGGAATAATAAAAACCAAAAGGCCTTTAATGGTGAGATAGTTGAAAGACATTTATTATTTAACCCCAAAAAGATACAGAGATTTTTTTAAAAAACAAATAAGATATGCTGGAATAAAAGAAAATACAACTAACAAAATAGTGGGTTTTTCCTTTGTCTTATCAATAATTTTAGCTATTAACTTTTCTCTAATTTTCCTTTTGCTTGGTTTTGGGACTTTGGGAATTTTAATAGGTGTGGGAATTGGTGGAGGTGTTATAATTTTAACTTATTTAATCTTCATGTTTATTGCAGACTCGAGAGCTAATCATATTGAAAAGGTTTTGCCAGATGCTTTACAGCTGATGTCAGCAAATATAAGAGCTGGTATGACTGTTGATAGAGCAATATGGCTTTCTGCAAGACCCGAATTCGGAGTTCTTGAAGAAGAAATTAAAAAAGTTGGTGCAAGAACAATGGGAGGGAAATCATTAAAAGTGGCA
>CAYFXV010000027.1:1588-1800 GCA_964347265.1 uncultured archaeon
TGAAATGACAAAAAATATTAAATCAAAGATACTGAATAGAACAGTAAAATTGCTATTAGAAGGTATAGAATCTGGAGGAGAACTTGCTCACCTATTAGAAGAAACTGCAAACAACATAAGAGTTACTCAAACTCTTAAAAAAGAGATAAAATCCTCAGTATTGACTTATTCAATATTTATATTATTTGCTGCTGTACTTGCAGCACCATTCT
>CAYFXV010000027.1:1844-8772 GCA_964347265.1 uncultured archaeon
GACAGGGAATGGGAATAGGTGGATTTTTAAAAAAAGCTACAGGTCCCCAAATAACTGTGGATGACTTATTTTGGTTTTCTGTATCAGCATTATCAATAACAGCATTCTTTGGTTCTCTATCAATAGGATTAATTCAAACAGGAAAAGAAAAGAATGGCTTAAGGCTTATTCCACTCTTACTCATAGGATCAATAACAGTTTTAATAGTGTCTAGAATGGTTGTGGAGATGTTTTTTGGAAGCTTTTTTGCTTTATAGAAATCTTTAAGTACCAAGTTGACAAAATAAAATATTAAATAGGAGGTATTAAAAATGAGAGGACAGACAGCAGTTGAATACTTAATGACTTATGGATGGGCAATTTTAATAATTTTGATAGTGGCTGGAGTTCTAGCATATTATGGAATATTTGCACCATCAGGCTTTTTAGGAGAATCTGCAACAGGGTTTACAGATATAATGGTACTTTCACCCTGGAGTTTAGGTGCTGACGGTGTTTTTACGGGAAACTTAGAAAACAGAGTTGGTGAAACAGTAAATGTTACTGATGTATATATTTGGTCAACAACTGAGGCAAGTAAAGCTGGTACCGGATCTCCCACAGGAGGCGATGTAACACTTGTAGCAGGTGAAAAGGCCATAATAAATTTCACAGCGATTAATGGTGTAACTGGTACTGCAGGTAACACTTATACATTTAGTGTTTCCATAACATACTTATACGGAGGAGTAAGTTTCAACAGTACAGGCAGAATAAGCGGAACATACAGCTAATTGGTTTTTACTCTTTTAAGTTTTTTTTATTGTTTTTTCTATTTCTTTTTAGATTTGTTCTTTTTCCATTTTTTAAGATATTCTAAGTATTCTTCGAACATATAATACCACATTCCTTCTGGCCAATCGTCGTCTTTATATTCTTTTTCAATATCTTTGTCTAAATTGTAAGCATTCTTAGCTTTTCTTAGTTTTTTTCTGTTCTTATATCCATCAACATTAACATCAAATTCCTCTAATTTTACATTTCCTGTTCTCTTGTCTATAATCATTTTTTGACTGATTTTTGACTGGTACATATTATCTTCCTTTTTGCAAATCGTAAGTATAGTAATTAGCATTATCAACTAAATCAGGCAAACGGTGAGATAAATCTCTGGCTATTCCCAGATCATTTGATTTAGACGACCCTCTACCATGAATAGCGGAAAAATATTTGTTATTAGTACATACAGAAGTAACACTTATTTTACCATAGTATTCTGTCATTAATCCCACCCATTTGATCTTTTATGAGCTTCATATGCAATCTGATTTGCTCTGTTAACACAATCGGCCAAACCATCAGAAATGCTTCTTGCTATGTCTCTGTCATTTGATCTGGAAGAACCTTTCCCTTCTAATTTTGTGTAATTCTTTTCAGTTGTTATTGTGCTTTTATTATGAACTTTTCCATAATATGACATTACATCACCTCGTTTTGTACATAAGAGGCCGTGTATTTTACATGGTCTTTGTCTTTACCAGTTACTTTTAAGCCTCTTTCAAAAGTTGTAGAATTCTCATTTCCATAGAATCTGTTTGAGAACTCGCTTTTTACATAATAGGGAGATTTTTTGTCTACCATAAAATCATCTAATATGGATTAAAATATCCTTGATCTCTTCCGTATTTTTTCTTGATTTTTTCATCAAAGTTCTTTTCAAGAGAATAAGAAACACCAGAACTTTTTGAACCCCTTACTTCACTTATTCCAAAAGCATTCATAGCACCTATTAATCCTCTGTCTCTATGAACTATAGAATGATCAAGTTGAGAACCACGATAATCTGTTTCAACTGTTGTTTTATCTCTTTTTGATTTTACTTTTATACTCATTTTAACACCCCCTAAGAATTTTTTAAAAGAAGATCTATTTTCTCTAAAGTTGAGAAAATATTATTTAAATTGGTTGAAATTATTGGAACCTGAAAATTCCTTTTTTGCATCTCATTTTCAAGTTCTTCTATTAAAATTCCTTTTCCAGGAACATTCTTTTTTCCATTGTTAATTCTATAAACGCCGCAGATTGGGGAAAACTCCACTCCAAGAATTCCTACAACTTCAAAATTTGCATCCAAATATTTCTTGATTGTATTTATAATAAAAGCAGAAGTTTTTTCACAGTATTTTTTATAAATTTTAGAATTGTTCTCATTTTTTATGAACTTCCCATTACAATCTATTTTAGGACATGGCATTTGAACTATTCCTATACTTGATTCAGCAAGCAATTCTACCAATTCTTTTACTTTATAGAATTTTTCATTTCTTATATTTTGATTTAATATACAGTGTGAAACAAAAATTATTTTTTCACTCATAGATCTAATATGAACATAAATGTGGCATATAAAATTCTAACCACTGGGAGTTGTAAAAAATAATTAAAAAGAAAAGAAGATTATATTCCAGTTGGAATTATGTCAACCGGAATCACATCAGCTGGAAGTATATCTGCAATAGCTCCAAGAACGAACGCTGCTGCAATGGCTATTGCCACAATTACGATCACTGCTATGATTAAAACTGGTACTAACCATGTAAGAACTGCCTTTATTGTACTGTATTGATGAGCCTCTTTCAATGCCATTGTCAAAAGGTATAGACCATATAACAAAGCTATAAATGCTAAGAGTGGTCCTGCGAATGGAATCAGGGATACTATTGTTGATATTACACTTAAAGGTGCACTGTAAATAGCGTACAAATAAGATTGTGTCTTATAATTTCCTTTTCCACCAAACATTAATGCTAATACAAAAAGTATTGCTGAAACTATTAGCCAACCTATAACACTTACTATAGGTGTTAATATTAAAGATGAAAAGAATGCTTCTACACCCGTGGGAGGTGAATACATTGGAAATAATTCACTTGCTATTTCTACACCAACAATCAGCTGGTATAAACCCATTATGAAGCCTGATATAACTCCTGCAACAGCTATATGTTTAGCGCCTTCAGTAAGATTTGCTTTATGTTTTTCTTTTTTAAATGTCTTTACAGGTTTTGTTAAACTATCTCTCCATAAATTAAAATTCAAATAATCACCTATTCCTATTAATAAATTAGTTATTTATAAATTTACTTAACTTTCTTTCTTCTATCTACGTAAAATGCTGTATAAGAAAGAAGAACTAAAGGTGATGTTACAAAAAGAGTTAAGAGTGTGCCTAATAAACGCAAGACGCTATTTAATCCTGCATTAAAAAAGAAGAACATAAAAAACAAGAATAAGACGCTTAAGAAATATCTCTTAGAAATAACAAAACTTCTTTTAACTGCTTGAAATGCGCTAAGATTATCAATTACAACTGCTTGGTTAATAAATATAAACAATATGCCAAAAAGAACTAAAATTATTGCACCCAAAATAATTGACAGAAAAATGAAAAATAAATATGAGGTTGGAGCTGTCTGAAGGGAAAAACCAGAAAAACTGATTAAAATAGTTGCTGGGCTAAAAACAGCAACAACTATCACAAATAATATTAACAAAACAATTAAATTAGCTCCAAGAATTGTCCAGAATTTTGATTGAACTGTTTTTAACATTACTTCAAACCTTGTTCTTCTGTTTAAAGATTCATAAAGCATTCTTACAAATCCTCCCTTTAATATTGTTGAAGCTAGAATCCCTACTATAAACATTACAACAGAAAATGAGAAAATGCCCAAATTATCTAACATGGCCTTTGTTAGATTTATGTCTCTTGAAAATGGAGTTAAAACAAAAACCCAAGGCATTAGACCTATTATAACTGGAACAAGAAACACTAAGATCTGTAAAAGTATTGCTGCAAAAATTTGCCAAAAATTCTTTTTATATGCTATCCATGCTTTTTCAATATATTCGACTGTACTCATTAGATAATAATTGTAAGAATCGACTTATAAAAATATAGTTAAAAGAAAGAAAAGAGTATTAGTTCTAAAATTATTACTGCAACACCAATAAAAACAACTATTTTGGGTTCCATTTTTATTTTGCTTTCTGCACCTTCTTCATATCTTACTAACCCTGCCATTCCTGTTGGTGTTCTTAATTTTTTCTTATCAGCCATATTAATCAATATTCATTACTATACCTAAAAATTATTTAAGTTTATCTTTTTCTTCTTCTCAATTTTCTTTTAACTGGCTTTATTTTTACTGCTTTCTTTTTCACTGTTTTTATCTTTTCCTCTTCAACATTAACTAAAGCTAAGTATATTAGCATTGACCAAATAATTATGTCAACCAACAAATTAATCCAGATTATTTCTAAAGGTGCCCCAGGATAATCTATTTGGCTCATCCATGGTAAAAGATAACCCCAATAAGTAATTCCAATAAGGAATATATTTGGAAAAAACCCTGTAATCAATGTAAGAATTATTCCAGTCAAAATAGAATAAATTGGTATTTTATATTGCTTGCACATAATAATTCATGAGAACTTCTATTATATAAATTTAATTAATTTTATCTTCTTCCAAATGGTACTTGCCTTGTTTATAGATTTCTGGATTATGTTTTTTCCAATAGAGTTCGTTGTACCCTGTTGTTATTAGTTTTAATTTTAAATTCTTGATTTTTTCCCTCATCCTATTTTTTATTTTTTCTATGTTTTTTTCATTTGAAACATGAGCCTCGATTTCAAGAAATTTTCCCATGTTTTTAACATCATCAAAACAAAAACCAAAATTCTCATCTTTGTATCTTTGTCTAATTTTGTCAATAACCATAGAATCTATAAAATTGTTTTTGGTTTTTAGTTCTTCTAAACTAGGGTTCATAATTCCAATCAAATCTAGAACTTTGCAGACTTTATTTATTTTTTCCAAAGAATTGGAAGTTAATGGTAAAGAAAAAGAATGTTCTTCACAATGTTCGTGTTTTTTTTCTAGATCTTCTAGATTAAATTTAAAATCCAAAGTTTTATTGTCTCTTATTCGTATGAAAAATCCTTTTTTGTATAAATCTGCATCTTTTGTATCTAAATAAATATCAACTATTCTTTTTCTGCTAATGAAATCAAGATTTTTTAGAAATTCTTTAATTTGGGTTTCGTCTAAAATTTGAAATTTTAATTCAATCTCAATACTCATTTAATCACCAAAAGTAGATGTGTGCTGGGCATAACCCATCTTCTGTGAACAAATCTTGTAAACACGTTCATCTTTGTTTGACAGCATTCGTCTATGCGATCTACCCGCTCCTCTTTCATCACCAGAGCATGTTTGATCTTACACCTTGCCACGACTCTTTTGAACATCTTAAGCTCAATTGAATCCCAAACCTTTCAGCTTTGTTCTTACGAACGGCAAACCATTAAGGCTAAAGGTGGATGGAGTTTCCTCCGCACTGAAAGTACGGACAGCTGTCTGCCCAGCCCACAAAAGAAATATTTTTTTAAACTTTAAAAAGATTTTTATACTTCACAGTAATTTCTAAAATAAAAGAATTTACCAGCAGAAGCAATTAAAGGGGTCTAAGCAAAAGGTATTGGGAAGTGCAAGCTGAACACATCGCCGAAGCTTTGTGCGTACACTTCACTCCCATTAAGCGGATCGTCTATCCGCACCAGTTACCTATTTTTCCCGGCAGTTTCCAGCTTAGATGCTTTCAGCTGTTAAGAGCTATGACGTTGCTGCCCGGCTTTACCAAATGATAACCGGTCAACAAGAGGTCACGGATGAGCGTTCCTTTCGTACTCACCCATCCTTCGAGTCAGGTAACAACACCCTCAGTAGATATAAACCGTACTGTCTCTGTCGTCTGGCGTAGGATTCTAAGTTTGGTTCATCAGCTACTCCATTAGCGAATGTTTCGCATTGGGGCGGTTCATTCATCACCAATGACACATGGTAACATGATTTCATAGCTAGCTCTAGCTAAAGCTAATCATGCTATCTTGAATCAGGGAAAAGAATAAGGACCCTGCGCCAGATCACGACGTACTGAACCCAGCTAATGTCCCCTTTTAACCAGTGAACACCTGTACCCTTGGCCGCTACTGCACGGCCAGGAGAGGGGAAGCCGACAGCGAGGTAGCAATGCGCGGGGTCAATAGGAGCTCTCGCCCGCCACGACTCTGTTATCCCCGGGGTAGCTTTTCTGAAGTCACCGACATCCATCAATAACACTCGGCGTATCGTTAGCCCACGCTTTCACGATTGGATTTCTTACTGTGCGAAATCCAATAAATGATCCTTTTGCACTTACACTCTACTCCGGATTTCTGACCCGGATGAGGATCACTTTGGGCACTCTTGATACCCTATCAAGAGTGTACCGCCCCAGCCAAGCGGTCCACCAATCGGTGTCCCCCCAAGTCGAAGGTTAGTCATACAATTACAAAAAGGTAGTGTTACATTGTCGCCTATCTACTGACCTAAATCAGTAGCATAGCAGCTCCTACCTACGCTATGTAATTGTAACCATATAACAACGACAGGCTACCGCAGAGCTCCACGGGGTCTTCTCTTCCCCCTGAGGGTCTGTGGCCTATTCACCACAATAGCAGGTTCGCCGGACTCCAGTCTGGGACAGCGAAGAAGTCGTTAAGCCCTTCATGCAGGTCGACATTTAATCGACAAGGGACTACGCTACCTTAAGACGGTCAGAGTTACCGCCGCCGTTAACGAGGGCTTGGACCGGTTGAAACCGATTTTCACACACTCGCACTGGGCAGGCCTCAGCAACTATACAAAGCATTTCTGCTTAGCAGTCACCTATGTTTTTGTTAAACAGTCGCCCCTTCCTTGTTACTGCGACCTATGCACTTCTGCATAGGCAACCCTTCTACCAAAGATACGGGTCTAATTTGCCGATTTCCCTAGACTGGGATGATCCGACATGCCATTGCCTTCTCAGCAAGGGTACCAGTATAGGTTCTCAGTACAATCATA
>CAYFXV010000028.1:0-8356 GCA_964347265.1 uncultured archaeon
GTGAGTACGAGTAAAATAACTAAATAAAATTCAGATTTCTCATATTTTTACAATTTAAGTAATTTATTTTGGAATAAAATAAACATATTTTACCACCATCAGTGGTAAAGGATTTAGAAAATCTCCCGAATTCTAAAATTTAATAGATAAGAAGATGGATTCTTTTGAAATTTTGAATTAAATAAAAAAGGAGGTGAATAAATGATAAAAAAACAAACTCTGCTTCTGAGTGTTAGCATTTTGTTCTTAATACTATTATCTCAGAATGTACTAGCAACAGCAGACTGTTTTGTTTACCCAATAGGAACCAAAACCAAATATACAGAAGCAATTGATGGTGATGGATGGTATGTACCTTATGGAGGACGTTTTAGAATTAATAATCATCTTGGAGAGGATTGGAATTTAGAGTCAGGAGGAATTTCTGATTGTGGGCAAAAAGTTAAATCTGCAGCAGATGGAAAAGTTGTATATTCGGGAGATGGAGGTGGTGAATGGGGAAATGTAATAATAATTAGACATACTCTTCCAAGCGGTTCAAAAGTTGAAACAATGTATGCCCATCTTTTAAAAAGATATGTTTCATATGGTAAAACAGTTTCAAGGGGGCAAGTTATTGGACTTATAGGAGATGGGAGTCTTGATGGAAATTGTAAAGATTATAAACCTTGGACTGCTCATCTTCATTTCGAAGTGAGATATCCAAATTGTAAATATAATGGTAAATCATGTTGGGGAAAACCAGGACCAGGATATGATTCTTATGCAATAGGTTGGACAGATCCAAGTAACTTTATTGATAAGAGATTGAAATGTCCAACAACTCCGCCACTAACAACAATAGTAATAGATGATGGGAGCAGCAAATTTTTAAGATACGGACCTTCAAGTTATTGGCACAGAGTTACAGGTATTGGATATGGAAATGATATGTATTGGACATGGAACAATTACAATAAGGTCGAGAACTATGTTATATGGAAGCCTGGTCTTCCTTTAGGTGGATATTACAAAGTCTACGCCTTTATTCCAAGAAACTATGCTTATACTAAGAAAGCAAAATACTATATCAGGCACTATTTTGGTACAAATACAAAACTAATTGATCAAAGTATATACTATGATAAATGGGTATATCTAGGCAAGTATTATTTTGGTGCAAACCAAGGATACGTCAAATTAACTGACAGAACCTATGAGAGAGCAATAACCAAGAAAATTGGTTTTGATGCAATGAAGTTTGTTAAAGTTTAATTTGCCTACTAATTTTTTTGTAGGTTTTTTTCTTACAAAATAAATATTGAAATTAAATAACCAACTAAAGCTCCTGTGCAAACAAATGGTAAAGCAGGCAAAGCTCTAGGTTTTCTTGTTATGTAAATTGTTAATAATAACAAACCTATCAATGAACCAATCACAGTTATTATGGAATGAAATATTGTAAACTTATTTAAAATAGAAACAGAAAACATCAAAGGTATTATAATATCTCCTAAACCAAGCTGAAATACATGAACCTTCTTTTTACCTTTTTTATGAGGTATATACTTAGCTTTTTTAAATTTATGAGGTGCTGCAATTGTAAAGGCCATTGGTTTTTCTGTTATAGCTTTAGCCATTTTAACCATGTGTTTTGTTATAAAAACTGAGACAAAATCATAAACAGACAAAATCATCATGAATATTATACAAGGAGCAATTCCTAATGAAACTCCCAACACAGCACCTGCTCCTGATCCAGCAATTATTGCAGCAACATTTTGACTAATAATAGTAGGTCTAAAAACTTTCCAAGCAGTTAAAACCAATGCAAGCAAGGAATTTAGAGTTAGAACATTGAATAAAATAAATCCAATAGAACCGAGAGGTAAAAGTAAATAAGCAATAAATCTTTCCCACACAACTTGTATTGGAAAAGGTATTAAAAATAAAAAAGTTAGCCACGAAGAACCAAAAATAACAAATGCTTCAACACCTTTTAAAAAAGATTTTTTAAATTTGATTATCAACAAAATTCCTACAGTAGTAATTATTATAAAGCCAAAGAGGAAAATTGAGTTTTCAGCTCTTTCTGGACTTACTCCTGGGATTATTCCTGGTCTCTCTTCTATTTCTCCAGCTTCTATGGCTTGATTTATAATTTCTGTGTATTCATTGCCAACATACAAACCTATAGTTTGTATTATTAAAAAAATCAAGATTATTACAAGTATAGACTTCATAAATACACCAAACTAATGATTTCTTTGAATAGTTAATTATTCCATTTTATAAACTTATTCTTTTAATTTTTGCAGGACGCCTTCCTTGAGATACATAAAGAATCCAATTTATAGAAGTTAAGATCCTTCCTCTTTTTGCATATGCTTTTCTCGCATCTTCGAATGTTTCATATTGCAAAATGCCCTTCAAAATATGGATTTTATAAAAAATAAGAATTTCTATTGTGTAAAATATTGAATTAATGATTCTTTTTTAATTTTTATTTAATGAGAAAACCTACTTTTAGATATGTTTTTTTCAGAATCTAAAAATTTTTAAATAAAGAATTATAATATATCTCTTACGTTTTGAGTTTATTCTTGGTCCAACGGCTCAAGCAGTGATGTGTTGGGCCTTTAACCTTTTATTTCTTGTGAATAAGCTATTGGAATTCTATCAATACAAAACCTATACTCTACACGAGCTCTTTTGTCCCAAGGAAAAGGAGAAAATACAGCATTTAGATGAACTTTTTCAGAAGAAATGTCGTTACCTAGAATTAAAACTCTTAGACCTCGTTCTTTTTCCCACCCCCTGTAAGGTTTATTAAATATATAATCTTCTATATCCAAATCTAATTCTTTTATACGTCGCCCCAACTCTCCAGAGACCTCAGCTTCAGGAAGTTCTATTCTTTCTCCACCTATGATAACATGCTCATTTCCCCTTTTTTCATAATCAAATCTACGAATTAAGAGGAGATGCCTCCCTTTTTGTTGTTTAGGTTTCTCAATATACGGATAATAATTCCAATTTTTATCTGGCCAAGAGAAAATGTCACCTGTTATCTCTGATTTCCTTCTTGAGAGCTCTGCCTCAATTCGAGGATGAGGAATTGTTTTTAAGATTCTTCTTACTTTTATAAGTTCTGAAAAAGAAAGCATACGATATCCAGTTTCTACTTTTTTAAGTTCTTCTTTGATTTCAAACAGCGTCTTTTCTGAAGGAAAACCATCTAATCCTTTGACTGTATATGGGCATACGCTTATGCCAAGGTCTGTTAAAGGCATAAACTCCAAAATACTTGGCTCCTTTATACTCAAAGAATTCATAATTAAAATAAACCTAAGAAACAATTTAAGTTTATTAATTTCTAGGATTATTAAATATTATGCCAAAGAGTCCCAAAGGTTCTAGAAGAGAAAGAGAATTCTTAGAGTTCTTAACAAAAAAAGGCTTTATTGTTCACAGAGTCGCTGGTTCTGGATTAAAAGGAGAGGCCATTTGCGATTTGGTTGCTGTTAAGAATGGAAAAATACATTTTATAGAGTGCAAGTCTAGAAAAAAAGCCTTTTATTCTAAATTTCATTTATATCAATTAAAAGAATTAATAAGAATTGCTAAAAAATGTAAAGCAAAACCAGTTCTTGCTGTTAAATTAAACTATAAAAATTGGCAAATATTTGATTTAAGTAAAAGAATACCAGAAAAGGTTGAATAACTATTTTCTACCTTTCTGTGTTTTAAATATCTTTTCTATTCTTTCTAGGGTGTCTGATTCTTCAGGTCCTCTATCCCATCTTACTCTAAGAAGCCGGGGAAATCTTAAGGCATGACCAGAAGAATAAGTTGGACTTTTCTGTATTTCCTCGTATGCAACTTCTATTACGATCTTAGGCTTTATTTTAACCTTATTTCCTTTTTCAGATTCTATATGAGGTTTTAACAATTTAGTAAGATGTTTAAAAGTAATATCGTTTGGCATGGTCTTCTTTTCCTTAACTCCAGTTCCTAACATACCGCATTCCAAAAAATTTCCTGTATTAGGATCTCTACAACCTAAAATATAAGATCCTAACCAGCCAGCCCTTTTACCAGTTCCCCAAGTTGCTCCTATTATTACTAAATCTAATGATTCTAAAACTGGTTTTACCTTTAACCATCCACCTGCAACCCTTCTTCCAGGCTGGTATTTTGCTTGCAGATTTTTAACTATTAAACCCTCTTGTCCAGCTTTTAAGGCTTCTTTATAGAACCTATCAGCTTTTTTTATATTTTTAGTAACTAGCTGTTTTGCTAGCTGGACTTTTCCAGGTATTTCCTTGACTGTTTTAGCTAATAACTTTCTTCTTTCTTTTAAAGGCGAATCAAACAGAGCCTTTCCATTCAAATAAATAATATCAAACAAGTTTAATTCTACTGGGATTTCTTTGGCCATTTCTTTTATTTCGTATTTCCTTTTTATTCTTTGGGATAGTATTTGGAAAGGTGATGGCTTTCTAGTTTTTTTATCAAGGGCTACGCCCTCTCCATCCACAATACATTCTTTTGCTTTAAAACTTTTTTTGCAAACTTCAACAACATCTGGAAATGCTTTGGTTATGTTTTCGAATTTTCTTGTAAATATCCAAAACTTATCACCTTTCTTATGTATTAACATTCTCGCTCCATCGTACTTGTATTCACAAGCAGCTTCATCAAAAGAACTTAAAGCATCTTCTAAAGAAGGAGATTTTTCTGCTAACAAAACCATTATTGGTCTTCCTATTTCTACTTTCACTCTTTTTAATCCTTTTTCTCCTTTTTCTTTTGCTATTTTAGATATTTCTCCGTAATCAGGATTCAAGAACCAGGCATTCTCAACAATCTTTGAAGAAACATTAAAAGCTTCTGCCACAGCATCCCTAATTATACCTTCTGCTACTCCAATTCTTAGTTGACCCAAAACTGCTCTTACTATGTATTTTGCCTCTTTTGGTTTTGCTTGTGTTAACAATTCTGCAATAAGATTCATTTTTCTATCTTGAGAACCATCTCCAGTTTGTTTTGATATCAATTGTAGATTTTCAAAAACCTTTTCTACATTTAATTCTTTTGTTCCAAGAGTTGTTTGCTTTTTTGATTTTGAAAACTTTTCAACTACTAATCCCAAATCTCCAGTTTTTTTAAACTCCTTAACAATACTGTTTTCATTTATACCATAAGCTTTTGAAATTGATTTGATCATTAATTGATTTGCAACTCCTAGTTCTTCTTCACTCCATGCAGGAAATACCTTTCCACTTAACAATAGAACAACTTTGAATAAAATTTTTGTAGGAGTCTTTTTTAGTAATTTAGAGATTATATTGGTCTTTTCAATTTTACCAGAAGTGCTTTCTAGTTTTTCATAATTGTCTGCTAAAATAGTATATTTCATAATAAAGAATTGGTTCTTAAAATATAAACTTTTTTAATCTAATCATCTAATTATCTTTATGCCCTTTAAGACAATTGCTAAGTTTGGTAAAAAGAAGAAGGAAGTAGAGATTCCTGAAGAAATTGAAGAAATCAAGGAAGAAGAAAGGATACCAGAATCTATTATTTCTTTAATTAAAACTAGACGTTCTGTTAGAAAATACAACAAAAAACCAGTTGATATGAAATTAATATTAAAGATTCTTGAAACTGCTGGGTATGCTCCTTCTTCAGGAAATTACCAGCCTTGGGAATTTGTTGTTGTGAGAAATCCTAAAATAAAAGGACACTTAGTTGAAGCATGTTATAATCAAAAATGGATGTTAGATGCTCCAGTTTTCATAGTTACTTGTATAAACAATAGGTTAGCAGGAGCAACTTATGGTGAAAGAGGATTAAGACTTTATGGAATACAATCAGTTGCAGCAGCAATTGAAAACATACTATTAGCTGCTGAATCTTTAGGTTTATCAACATGTTGGATTGGAGCTTTTTCAGAAAATATGGTTGCCAAAATTTTAGAATGTCCAGAGCATGTTAGACCTTGTGCAATAATAACTTTAGGTTATTCTGATAAAAAACCTTCTATGCCAGCAAGACAATCCATGGAAGACTTTGTTCACATTGAAAAGTTTGGAAATAATTTGATAATGGAACGTGTTAAGAAAGAAAGTAAACCAACTTATATGAAATTTAAAGGATAATTTCTTCTTTAATCATCTTTCCCTTCATTTAGTCACTTAAATTTTTTTATAAAGTCTATTGCTTCAGGTTCCCACGAATCAAAAACATAGCAGTATCCTTCTTTTCGAAAGATTTTTTCAGTTAGTTTAAATAATTTCTGTTGTGTTTTTATGTTTGCGTCTTCTAAAATTCTTAAAAGTGTTTTAATCAGCTCCTTTTTCTTCATAGGAAACTTTTTCAATGGATATTTCTCTAATTCCCATTCTAGATACTTATAATATGGTCTTGTTCTACCCCCATGTAAAGCAAAAATAATGTTCAAAAAAAGGCGAACTGTATTTGAAGCTTCTAAACGAGCTCCCACAATGTTATTATCTCTAAAACACTTAAGAGAACGATATACATTGTTGATATAACCATCTAAATGTCCACTTATATACTTTTTAATTTTATTTTTTGGTATTTTTCCTTTTTCATTAACAAGTTTCTGGATTTTACTATTTTTATCTATCAAAACCTTAATATGAGTAAAATTATATCTATTCCATTCAAAGGGACCTCCAAATGTTGCATATCTTTTGAATTGAGAAAAAGAAAAAACTGCAAAACTAAAGTCCTTAATTTCCATTTTTTTGTATTTATTCTTGTATTTTTTAAGAACATTATTTTTTACTATGACATACATATCATAATCAGAATATTTAGTTATCTTTCCTTTTCCTCTTGAACCCCCTAGGAAAAAACCAATAATGTTTTTATCCTTTTTTGCTTCTTCATAGAATTTTTTGAAAATCTTGTCTTTTAACATACAATACAATTTAGAAATCCTGGCTTAAATTATTTAAGCCTTGAGAGGGATTTGAACCTTTAGCACATCAATTTATAAAAAAGAAAAAGAAAAGGGAAGCTAGTTGTTCTTTGAATAAAATATTAAAAAGAAAGGAACATCTTCCTTTACTTTTTTTACTTCCCTTATTTTCTTCATGTTAATTACCTCATTATCACTGGTATTCCTAGTTCACTTGATACTCCTTTTGCTATTTCTTCTCTCTGAATTGGTCCTAGTATGTAAGGAGATTTAACACCTGTGACAATCGCAATAACCTGAACCTTTCCTGCATATTCTGGCAAAACTCTTGCTCCCCAGATAACCTGTGCTTCTGCAGACAATCTCTTTGATATTAACTCTCCAGCTTCGTTGATTTCTGCTAGTGTGCAATCTGGTCCACAAATGACATGTATCAATGCTCCTAAAGCTCCTGTGTAATCAACTTCTAACAATGGATGATTTAAAGCTTTTAGAACAGCATCTTTTATTCTAGATTGCGAGTCACTTTCTCCAACGCATATTGCTGATACTCCACCGCACTTCATTATTGTTTTCACATCTGCAAAGTCTAGGTTTACTAATGATGGAACTGTTATGGTTTCTGTTATTCCTTTTATCATCATTGATATTAGTTCATCTGCTAAGGCAAATGCTTGAGCTAATGGCATAGAACCAGCGTACTCTAATAATTTTTGGTTTTCTATGACAACAACAGTATCAGTAACCTGTCTTAGTTTTGACAAACCATCTTCGGCTTTTTGAATTCTTGTTCCTTCCATTTTGAATGGCATTGTAACAGAACCAACAACTATTGCTCCTAAGCTTTTTGCTATTTCTGCAATTACTGGAGCTCCTCCTGTCCCTGTCCCTCCGCCTAGTCCACATGTAACAAAAACAAGATCTGCACCCTCAATTAATTGTTTAATATGCGTTCTTTGTTCAACAGCTGCTTTTTCTCCAACTTGTGGATAACCTCCAGCTCCTAGACCTTTTGTCGTGTCTTTTCCTATTAGCAATTTTTTATGAGCTTTGGTTATTGCTAAGTGTTTTGCATCTGTATTCATTGCAATTATGTCTGCTCCTGAGGCTCCTATTTCTGTTAGTCTTGAAACTGTGTTACAGCCAGCTCCTCCGCACCCAATAACCATTATTTTTGCCTTGTGCATTTGAATGTCAAATTCTTCAGAAACTCTTGCTTCCCAATCAACCCTTTCCATTTCTTCTATTCTTCCTTGAACTCCAGGAGAACTAACTTTTTCATTGCCAAAAGCTCTATTAAAAGCAGATTGTATTATAGTTTCCATTATCTACACCTCTTAGTTATGTTTTTTTGAACAGTATGTGCCGGACACATGTTTTTTAGGAAATATATTTTGTGAACGCGAAATGTTTTTTAAACATCTG
>CAYFXV010000029.1:0-6423 GCA_964347265.1 uncultured archaeon
GAAATATATTTAAAATACCTCAAAGAAGATTAGCAGATGAAATGGGTATAATGCCTTCTGTTATTTCTGATTATGAAAATGGTAGAAGAAAATCTCCTGGCATAAAAATAATAAAAAGAATTGTAGAAGGTATGATATCTTTAGATGAAAAGGTAGGAGGAAAAATAATACAAGAATTTGCTGTTCTTCCTACACAAGCGGTTTTATCAGATGCTGTTTTAGATATGAAAGAATTTGAATCTCCAGTTGAAATAAAGAGGTTTTGTAAAATAATTGAGGCTCCTATAGTTGCGAGGGAAGATAGCGCTAACAAAAAAATTTATGGTTATACTGTAATAGATGCTTTAAAAGCTATAACAGATCTTTCTCCCATTGATATGGTAAAATTATATGGAATGACAAGCGAGAGAGCTCTTATATTTACAAAATCACGGACTGGAAGAAGTTCAATGGTTGCTTTAAAAGTTACAAACTTAAGACCTGGTTTAGTTGTTCTACAGGGTTCTGAAAAAATTGATGATTTGGCTAGAAGAATAGCAGAACTAGAGGGAATACCTATAAGTGTTACAAAAATAAAAAATACTGAAGAACTAATAAAAACATTAAAGAAAAATTTCTAACTCTATCCCCTTCATTTCCCATCGAACTCTAGTTTACTTATTTATTTTTTCATTTAATTAAATTAAATAACATTGTTATAGGAAATAAAGGTTAATTTTTCTTAAGAGTATTTTTCACAGGAAATAAAATTCAAGAGAAAACAAGGGGAGAGATCCAGTTATAACACCGTCATAACACTATTTGTGAATTTCATGTGAAGTTCCACGAGAAAAAACGGGGTTCATGTGAACAAAATTATAAATAAGTTCATAGGGTTATTTCTATGAGAAATGGAGGTTTTGTTATGAATTCAACTGAAAATTTATTCTCAAAATTTATTCAATCAGAGTCTATTTTCAAAAACAGAGAAGCATTAACCATTTCTTTCTCACCACAAAATATACCACATAGAGAAAAACAGATAAATGATCTAGGAAGAATATTAGCTCAAGCATTAAGAGGAGGAAAACCAAGTAATGTTTTTTTATATGGTAGAACAGGTACTGGAAAAACTTTGGTTTCTAATTTTGTTGGTTCTGAACTTGAAAAAATAAGTGAAAGCAATGGTCAAAATATTAAAGTTTTTTATGTTAATTGTAAAATGAAGAGAACAGCAGACACAGAATATAGATTAATGGCCTATTTATCTAAGATGTTAGGTAAACAAGTTCCTTTTACAGGACTTCCAACTGACCAAATTTATAAAATATTTTTTGAAACAGTGGACGAGAAAAAACAAACAGTTATTTTAATAATAGATGAAATAGATGCTCTGGTAGAAAAAACAGGAGATGAAATACTCTATAATTTAACAAGAATAAATCAAGACCTTAAGAATTCTAAAGTCTCTTTAATAGGGATAACTAATAGTCTTGGTTTTATTGAAAGTCTAGATCCTAGAGTAAAAAGTTCTTTAAGTGAGGAGGAATTAATATTCCCACCATATAATGCCTTACAATTACAAGATATATTAAGAGGAAGGGCTTCTACAGCCTTTGTACCTGGTATTTTAGAACCAGGAGTTATAGAAAAATGTGCTGCTTTGGCTGCTCAAGAGCATGGAGATGCTAGAAGAGCCTTGGATTTGTTAAGAGTAGCAGGCGAATTAGCTGAAAGAAGTGCTGAGGAAAAGGTTAGTGTAAAACATGTTGATGTTGCACAAGAAAAAATTGATATTGATAGAATATTAGAAATAGTTAAGGCTCAACCAAAACAATCACAAGCTGTTCTTTTTTCTATAATAGAACTAGCAGAAAAAAACAAAGAAATACAGACCGGAGAGGTCTATGATAATTACCAAGAGGTTTGTAAAAAACATGGTTTTAAAATATTAACAACAAGAAGAGTTTCAGATTTAATAGCTGAATTAGATCTTTTTGGAATAATAAATACAAAAATAATTTCTAAAGGTAGGTATGGAAGGACTAGAATAATATCTTTAGGATTGTCAAGTTCAATTATCAAAAAATTGAAAAAGCTTCTATACGAAATATTTTTATGAACCATAGTCATTTAAAAAATTTAATTAATTTAGGGTTCTTAGTAGACGAGAAAATAAAAGAAAAAATAGAAAATTTAACTGAAGAACAATTCTATAATTTGGTTGAGAACGTAAAAAAAGAGAATGTTTTTATTGTAAATGAAGAAATCTTAAGAAATGTTCTTATAGGCGAAATAAAGATTTTAAAGAGATTTAAAAAATCAGAAAAATTCACAGTTCAAGATTTTGTAAAAAATTTAAACAATAGATATAATTTTCTGCAAAACATTTTAATGAAAAAAATTGAACTATCAAATATAGTCTCTATAAATAAAGGCAATGTTGGAAGCTTGAGTATTATAGGTTTAGTAAAAGAAAAAGAAGAGAAAGATAATAGTTTTATTATTTCTTTAGAAGATTCAACAGGAGAGATTAAAACATCAATATCTAAAAAACTAGGAGAAAGAGTAAATCTAGACGATGTTGTTGCAGTTTCTGGAAGAACTAGTAATAAAATATTGTTTGTTGATAAGCTTTTGTTTCCCGATGTTCCATTAAAACCAGTTATTTATAGCAGAGAATCTATTAAAGTAGCATTTTTATCAGATAAAAAAGATGTTAAAGCTGATTATTTAGTTTATAATGATAAAATCAAAGATAAAACAAAGAACAAAGAATATGAAATTACAAATCCTTGTATTTTTAAAATAAACAATGTTGTTTTTCTATTAATTTTTGAGTCTAATCCCTTGGAAGTTTTGAAAAAAAGATACGTTAATATTGAAAACAATGATTTTTTGATAGAACCTTCACCAGATGTAGTCTTTTCAGATAAAGAAATTAATACAAACTATAAAGGAATAAGCATTGTTTCTGAAAATAAGATAATTGATTTAAAAACAAGAAAAGTCATTGATATTTTATAAGTCAAAAATTCTATATTCTTAAATGATAAGATGGAAAGAAGAAGAAGATCTCTTTTAAAAGCCATAACTTGGAGAATAATAGCTATAATCGTTCTCTTAGTCCTTTCCTATTACTTTACAGGAGATTGGGGAGCTACGGGTTTGATAACAACAAGTTTTAATGCCATTCAAGTTTTACTTTATTATTTTCATGAGAGAATATGGTCAAAAGTAAATTGGGGGCATAAAAAACGATTTAGATGAATATTAAAAAATTCCTGAAGCCGGATTGGAGAAAGATTGCAGTATTTGTAATATTATATATTTGGGCAACAGTCGAAATTTTGTCTTTTGGTGCAGTTGCTACTTTAACATTACCATTGTGGTTTTTTTACGGTTTTATTGTTCCCTTATCTGGACCACCAACAAATTTATTTATGGGTATAATCTTTCTTTTACCAGTTTTTATTTATCTATATCTCCTCTCCTGTTTCATACTCTGGATTTACGATAAAACGAAGAAGAAAAAATAGATTCTCCAACCAAAAAGGCTTTAAATTTTGAATACAAATAAACTGACTATGGAACTACAAATTCTTGATGCTGATTACATACTTCTTAATAATAAACCAATAATTAGGTTGTTCTGTAAAGACACTAAAGGAGAAACAATTTGTGTTTTTTACGATAAATTCTTACCATATTTTTATTTTCATGGTGATGAAAGCAAGTATCCAGAAATCATAGAAGAACTAAAGAAAAAATATGATGTAAAAATTAAGATTGTTGAAAAGAAACTTCCAATAGGTTTTCAAGCACCTGTAAAAGTCCTTAAAATAACAGGAACCAACCCAAGATTAACACCTGAAATGAGAAGTTTTGTAAGAAAATTTGGAACTCCTTATGAGGCAGATATTCTTTTTAGATATAGGTTTATGGCTGATTTTGGTTTAAAAGGAATGGGTTGGATAAACGTTGAAGGAAAATTCAGGAGAACAAATACTGTTAAATGTAAAGCATTAAATGCTAAGAGCATAAAACCAATAGAAATAATGAAAAATGCTCCATTAAAATACATGTCAGTTGATATTGAATGCTTGCCATCAGAAGAAAGAATAGCAGTGCCAGAAAAAGATAAAATAATTGTAATTAGCATGGCTTTTTCTCCACACTATAAAGGAAAATCTTCTTTGGTTTTAATAGCAAAACCAGCTAAAACAAATAAAGACTCAATAGCATGTCAAAATGAAGAGGAGATGTTAAAAAAATTTAAAGAAGTAATTGATGAATATGATCCTGATATAATATGTGGTCATAATATCAATGGGTTTGATTTACCATTTCTAATCAAAAGAATGGAAATTTTAAGAATATCAAGAGACTTAGGAAGATCTGAAAAGTTTGCCCACACAAGAAAATTACAATATAGTTTTATACCAAATGTTTTTGGAAGAGTTGTCGTTGACAGTTTTGAGATATACAGAAGAGACCCATGGGTGAAATTTAAAAGATATGATCTAGGCACAATTTCTAAACAAGTGCTCGGAGTAGGAAAAATTGAATTCGGTGGAGAAAACTACATCAAAAAAGTTAGAGATATATGGAATGGAAACGATTTTAGAGAAATTATAGAATATGGAAGAAGAGACGCAATATTAGCTTTGAGACTTGTTGTAGAAAAACGATTATTAGATAAGTTTTTTGAAATAGCAAAATTATCTGGTTTGGTTTTGCAAGATTCTTTAGGTGGTCAGGCACAAAGACATGAATGTAGACTCTTAAATGAATTTTATAAAAGAGATATTCTGATGCCTTGTAAACCATCTGACATAGGTGATAGAGTAAAAACACACGGATTGAAAGGAGCTTTGGTATTAGAACCTGAAGTAGGTTTTCATGAGTGGGTTATTTGTTTGGACTTTACTAGCATGTACCCTTCTTTAATAAGAGCTTTTAACATATGCACCACCACTTACTTAACCGATGGAGAGAATGTTGATCATTTTGTTTCTCCTTTCGGAACCAAATTCGTTAAACCTTCAGTTTTCAAAGGCATTATACCACAAATAGTAGACGACGTAATGTCAACAAGAGTTGCAGTAAGAAAACAATATAGAATAGAAGTAGATTCTGAAAACAAGAGAATATTAAAAGCAAAACAACTAGCCCTTAAAGATCTTTTAAATTCTTTGTATGGATATACTGGCTATGTAAGATCAAGACTCTATGTTATGGACATTGCAAATACAATAACAGCTTTTGGAAGAGATACTATAACAAAAACAAAAAAACTAATAGAAGAAAACTTTCCAGCAAAAGTCATTTATGCAGATACAGACTCAGTTTTTATTAAGTCAGATGTTAAAGATATTGATAAATGTATGGAATTTGGTAATGAAATCTCAGATTTTATTTCTAAAAAACTATATGGTTTGAATTTAAAATTTGAAAAAATCTTTAAAACACTTTTAATTTCTTCAAAGAAGAGATATGCTGGTTGGGCTTTTGAAAAGGAAAGAGATAAATGGGTTGACAGATTAGAAATGAAAGGAATAGAAACAGTAAGAAGGGATTGGTGTGAACTAGTTTCAGATTCGATGTTTGAAGTTCTGAACATTATTTTAAAAGAAAAGAATATTAACAAAGCATCAAAGTATGTTAGAAAAAATATAGACAAATTAGCAAAGGGTGATATACCTTTAGAAAAATTAACAATTGTAAAAGGCGTAACAAAAGCTTTAGATGCTTATGATGGTGTGCAACCACATGTTGAACTTGCGAAAAAAATTATGAAAAGAGATAAAACTAAATCTTTGGTAGGAGCAAGATTGGGTTATGTTATAATAAGAGGTAATCAACTTTTATCAAAAAGAGCTGAGGATCCTGCTTATGTTAAAGAAAAAGGTTTGCAAATAGATTCCGAATATTATATTTATAATCAATTACTTCCACCATTAGAAAGGATATTTGAAGTTTGTGGAATTTCTTCATCAGAATTAATAGAAGGTGTTAGACAAACAAGCCTTTTAGACATAATAAATGGTAGTAAAAAGAAATCTCCAGATGAAACTGTTTTAAATACATTTGAATCAGTTGTTTGTAAAAAATGTGGTTGGGAATTTAGAAGACCTACATTAAGTGGAAAATGCCCTGAATGTTCTGGAAGAATATATTTTTCTGCTTCGGGTTCAATAGGAAGTATGGTTGATTTTAGTAAATAATACCATAAAATAGCCATATAACATTTCACTTAAAACAGTAGGTCCTGTGCACATATAACGACTACATTAAACAAATTTCTAACTACTAACATAAGTTGCATAGATGCTTATTGATATGTTAGCATAATCCGCATCTCCAAATAGTTCATCAAAAGGAGAAATATCAGTATTATAAGCTAATTGATTTGTGCTTCCAGAATCATAATAATATATTGCA
>CAYFXV010000030.1:0-5957 GCA_964347265.1 uncultured archaeon
ATAAAATTACCAGAACCAAGTTTAGAAGGGGAAATGAGTGTAGAAGAGACTTTGTTAAAGAGAAGGTCTATCAGAGATTTTTTAAACAAACCTATTCCATTAGATTTCTTATCTCAGATTTTATGGGCTGCTCAAGGCATAACTTCTGAATCTGGAGGCAGAACTGCTCCTTCTGCTGGTGCGCTGTATCCACTAGAAATTTATATTCAAGTTAGAAAGGTAGAAGAATTAAAAGAAGGAGTATATCATTATAATCTTAAAAGTCATTCTTTGGATTTAATAAAAGAAGGAGATTTTTCCAGTCAATTAACAAAAGCAGGTTTAAGTCAAGAATGGATTAAAGATGCCAGTTTAAACTTAATTGTTACTGCAGATTTTTCTAGAACCACAAGAAAATATGGAGAAAGGGGAATAAGGTATGTGTATATGGAAGCAGGTCATTGTGGGCAGAACATATATTTACAAACAACTGTTTTAGGGCTTGGTTGTGTAACAGTAGGTGCATTTAATAATGAAGATGTGAAAAATCTGTTATCAATACCTAAAAACCATGAACCCATTTATATAATTCCAATAGGAGTTCCATCATAAACCAAAATCTTAAATTAGTTTTTCTTTGAGAATACCTCTTGCTTTTACCATATCATCTGCTCTAATTGCAAACCTTTCATCGCCAATCATGTATATTGATTCTATGTTTATCCTTTCTCTTGCCAAATCTCTGGTTAGTTTGGCAACTTCACCTGGTCTGTTAACTACCTTTACAAGAAGGACTTCTTTAACTGTAAAACGTATTCTAGCATTCTCCAAGGCTGATTTTGTTGTGTTCGAATCGCTTGTAATTATTTTGAGCATTCCTTTTTTTCCTGTTATTTCTGTTGCTATTGCTTCTATATTAACACCATTTTTTGCTAAAACCTCAGAAACTCTTGCTAAACTCCCTGGTTTGTTTTCAACATAAATTGTGAATTCTTCCATAACCAGTATTTGAGAATTAAATTTAAATATTTGATAAAACAACTCTTAGAAAGTGAGTTGATGCCCTACCAATCAATAAGCTAAAATTAGGACAAGATTTTACTATTTCTATAAATAAACAATTTAAAAAATATAAGTAGGTGAATATATGCTAGATATAAAACTAATCAGAGAAAATCCAAAGATGGTTGAAGAAAATTTAAAGAAAAGACAAGAACCTGAAAAAATAAAAATTTTAGAGGAATTAGTAAAAAATGATAAACAATACAGAAAACTGTTGCAAGATGTTGAAAAACTAAAACATAAAAGAAATGTTATATCTAAAGAAATATCCGAATTAAAGAAAAAAAGTAAAACTGCTTCTGAAAAAATAAAGGAAGCTGAGAAAATACCTGAAGAAATAGAAAATATAGAAAAAGAAATAAAAGACCTTAAAGAAAAGATTGATTATGCTTTAATGAGATTGCCAAATCTCCTTCATGAGTCTGTTCCTTTTGGAAAAGATGAGAACGATAATGTTGTAATAAAAACTTGGGGCAAGATTCCTAAATTTGATTTTAAACCAAAAAGCCATGTAGACATTGCAGTTAATCTTGGTTTAATGGATGAAGAGAGAGCAGCTAAAGTTGCTGGAAGAGGATTTTTTTATTTGAAAGGACCTCTTGCTTTATTAGATCGAGCAATATATAGATATGCTATTGACTTTCTTGTGAAAAAAGGTTATTTGCTTATTATTCCTCCGCATATGCTTAGAAAAGATGCATATCAAGGTATGGTTGATTTAGCTGATTTTGAAAATATGATGTATAAAATAGAGAATGAAGATATGTACATGATTGCAACTGCAGAACATCCTATGGGTGCTATGTTTAAAGACGACATATTGAATAAAAGAGATTTACCAATAAAATTCGTTGGCATTAGCACTAATTTTAGAAGAGAAATAGGTGCTCATGGAAAATATACAAAAGGTTTGTTTAGAGTTCATCAGTTTAACAAGGTAGAACAGTTCATATTTTGTTTGTCTGAAGATTCTTGGGATCTTCATGAAGAATTACAAAAAAATGCAGAAGAACTGTATCAAGGCTTAGGAATACACTATAAAGTTGTTAATGTTTGCACAGGAGATATAGGAACAATAGCTGCCAAAAAATATGATATACTTGTTTGGATGGCAGATGGAGAGTATAGGGAAGTTGGTTCTAATTCAAATTGTACAGACTATCAAGCAAGAAGATTGAATGTAAGATACAGAGAAAAAGAAGGACAGACCCCAGTTGGTTTTGTTCACACTCTTAATAATACTGCTCTGGCAACTTCAAGAACAATTGTAGCTATTTTGGAACAGTATCAACAACCAGATGGAACAGTTTTAATTCCTAAGGTTTTAGTTCCTTACATGGGTGGAATTAAGAAATTAGAAAAAACAAGTAAAGCTTAAATCTTTTTCTTAAGAATTTACATGTATGAATGGACTAGTGATTATTACAGATGATATTACAAAAATTATTGGTAAAGAAAAACATAAAATTGAGATTTTAGATGTTAAAAAGATAACAAAAAGAGGTGCTAGTTATCAAGCTGGAATACCAGGAGAAATGGCTGAATATTTAGGTATAAATGAAGAAAAAGAAAAAGTACTTTTTATTAAAGATTCTGAAAAACCTAACATTTTTTATATGGTTAATACAAAAGTGTGCATAGATAATAAGTTAATTTCCTTAGAGGAAAAGATGCGCTAGTTCAAATCCTGCCCTCCGCACCTTTACTCAACCCTTATTTCTTCATTATGTTCAGGGCAGATTACATATCCCTTTACTTTAGATGATAGACATTTACTAACAGCAATATAGTGTTTACCCTCTTGGCAATAAACCTTTTTTTCTCTAATTTCTCCAGAAGCTTTAGCTATTTCTTCTTCTAGTTTTTCTATAGCTTCTTTATTTCGCTCTTTTAATTCATTATAAACTTCTTCAGATAATATTCCATCTTTTTTCTCTTCATCTAACAATTCTGATGCTTTCTTTAATTTTTCTAAATCTTCTCTAGCCTTTTTTACATTTACGTCTTTTTTGGGGGGAACAACAAATTCTTCTTCAGTCTTTTCTTCTTTCTTTATTTCAGTTTCTTTTGAACCTTCAGATACTTTCTTTTTTAAAACCTTTCCATCAATAACATCTTGTTTTATTCTTTTCTCCTCTCCTTTTTGTTTACCACGCCTCTCAAATATTTTTGATATAATCAAAAATATAATAGGTAAACCAACTATTATTCCTGCTATTATAAAACCTAAAAACACTTCTTCAATATAATTAAATATAGTAAAAACTATGAATGCACCAATTATATCCAGGATGAAAAAAATTAATTTTTTCATTTAAACCATATAATAATATTTTGATTCTTAAATAAAAATTAAGAAAGGTTTAAATTCTTAACTATTTCATATTTTGATAGTGATATAATGCCTATGGAAAATTTTACTGATGCATTAACGAATTATTTAAGAATTATTGATGAGAAAGGAGACTTTGATAACGGAGAAACTGCATATATATCTATATTTCGTCCGATTTTGTGTGCTTCTTTTAGAGGAAATATTAAAGAACTTCAAGGAATGCATAAAAAAATGGTAGAAAAAGAAGAAGAACGAAACGGTAATGTTCCACCAGAATTCTCAAATTATAAAAAGGCTCTTTCTGCTTTTATATACTTTTTGAAACAAGATCAATAATTTAAATTCTAAAAAAGCATTTAAATATAACCCTATATTATATATTAATCCCGTGGTCTAATGGTCATAATAATAATTGCAGAAAAACCAGATGCTGCTGGTCATATAGCAAAAGCTTTGGCTGAAAAAGATCTTAAAAAAAGAAAGAGTAAATATGAAGTAGAGTATTGGGAATTTAAAAGAAATAATAAGAAATATCTTGTAGTTGCAGCAGTAGGTCATTTGTTTACTTTAAAACAAAAAACCAAAGGTTGGCATTATCCTGTCTCTATTAAAGAAATAGATTGGATGCCTTCATTCAAAGCTATGAAAAAATCTGCATTCTCAGAAAAATATTTTAAGACTGTAACTGATGTGGTAAAGAATGGATCAAAATATATTATAGCTTGTGACTATGATAATGAAGGTTCATTGATTGGATATAATGTTTTAAGATTTATTTGCAAAGAGAATGATGCAAAAAGGATGTTTTTCTCAACATTAACAAAACCTGATTTAATAAAATCTTATGAAGAAATAATGCCTCACTTAGACTGGGGCAACATAAGAGCTGGAGAAACTAGACATTATCTAGATTGGTTATATGGAGTTAATACAACAAGAGCGCTAACATTAGCAATCAAGAAAAATGCAAAAAGATTTTCTATTTTGTCTGCCGGAAGAGTTCAAGGACCAACTTTAACTTTGTTAGCAGAAAGGGAACTAGAAATAAAGAAGTTCAAACCAGTTCCTTATTGGCAATTACAACTAATACTTCTAATCAATGGAAATGAAGTAATAGCTTTATATGAAAAAGAAAAATTATGGAAAGAAAATGAAGCTAAGAAGATTTTTAATAAATGTAAAGATAAACCAGCCATTGTTGAAGATATTAAAAAGAGAAAATATAAACAAAAACCACCAATACCTTTTAACATAACATCTTTGCAAACAGAAGCTTACAAGTTATTTGGTTATTCTCCTCAACAAACTTTGAACATTGCTCAAAATCTTTATACAAGTGCATATATCAGTTATCCTAGAACTTCTTCTGAAAAATTTCCACCTCAGATTAATTATAGACAGATATTAGAAGCTTTATCAAAAATCAAAAAATATGAAAAATTATGCAAGACTTTATTATCTTTACCACAATTAAAGCCAGTTGAAGGAAAGAGAACTGATCCTGCACATGAAGCTATTCATCCTACTGTAGAACCACCAAAAAAGAAATTAAAAGGACCAAGACAAAAAATATATGATTTAATATGCAGAAGATTCTTCACACATTTTGCTCAAGAAGCAATAAGAGAAAGCATGAAAGTTTTGATTAAAGTTAATGGTTATAAGTTTTCAACTACAGGAAGAAGAACAATAGAAAAAGGCTGGATGGAATATTATGGTCCTTATGCTAAATTCGGGGAATTAATACTTCCTGATTTGAAAAAAGGAGATAAGTTAAAAGTCAAAAAATTGGAAATGTCGAGCAAAGAGACATCCCCACCTCCCAGATATTCTCAAGCTTCTATTATAAAAGAAATGGAAAAAAGAGGATTGGGAACAAGAGCCACAAGGGCAGCTATTCTACAAACCTTATACAATAGAGATTATGTAACAGATAAGAGCGTTAGAGTTACAGATTTAGGATTAAAAGTTGCTCATTCCTTGAAGAAATATGTTCCTGACTTTGTAGATGAAAAATTAACAAGAAGATTTGAAAAAGATTTGGAAAAAATAATGGAAGGAAAATCTAAAAAAGAAAAGGTTCTTAAAAAAGCAGAAAAAGCAATTAAAAAGATTTGTGAAGAGTTTAGAGAACATGAAGATAAAATTGGAAAAGAATTGGGTGAAGCAATTATTAAGACACAGAATGATAAAGCCACTTTAGGTCCTTGTCCAAATTGTGGTGGAGATTTGAAAGTATTTTTCAGTCCTTTCTCAAAAAAGAAGTTTGTAGGATGTACTGGTTATTCTAGATGTAAGGTTTGTGGTTTTACTAGAAAAGCTTGCAAGTGTAAGTGTCCGATTTGTAAACAACCAAAGGGAAAATGTAAATGTAGTTGGAAGGATAAGAAGTGGAATCCTTCTTGTCAAACAGGCTTTCCTCTTCCTCATAACGCTACTTACCAAAGTTTAAATAAAACTTGCGATAAATGCAACACACCAATTATCAGGGTTATGAGAAAAGGCAAAAGACCGTTCAATATGTGTTTGGATCCTAAATGCGAAACAAAAGCTGATTGGGAAAAACCTGGTAAAAAGAAAA
>CAYFXV010000031.1:0-5848 GCA_964347265.1 uncultured archaeon
TTATTTCACGTTAACTTCACACGTGAACATGTGAACTTCACATGAATATTACGTGAATACACGTGAACATATTGTGAACTTCACGTAATATTCATGTAATATATCTCACAAATTGTTTCAAACGTGAACTTCACATTTATTTCACATTAACAATATAAAATCTTCACAAAAAATTATAATTCACTAAGAAACATTCACATCATCTTCACAAAACCTTCACGTTCCTCTTCACGTGAATAGAAAAGCTTAAATATATTGTTCACGTGAATATTTATGAATAATATGGTTAAGGATTTTACAAACTGGGGATGGAAAGAAAATCCATTTGTTCTTAAAATTGATCCAAAGTTATTCGTTGGTTATGATGAGCAGGTAAATGCTGTTTTAAATCATATTAAAAATAAACATAGAATAGCATTAATTACAGGTAGAACAGGTGCTGGGAAAAGTACTTTTCTTAAATGGTTGGAAACAAATTATGATACTTCAAAATTATATTTGAGTAAACCACCAGAAAAATCAGAAGATTTTGTGAGATTATTCACAGATATATTTGGTTTTAGTATTTGGGAAAGAATTCTAAGAAAAAAACCTTCTTTGTACACTTTACATGAATACATTAATAAAAAACTAAAAGGAGATCACTTAGTTTTTCTAGTTGATGAAGCTCATGAAACAAACAAAGAAATTTTAGAATGGTTAAGAGTTTTAACAGATCAAATTGATAATGTGAGTTTAATCATGGCTGGAATGCCTCTTTTAGAAGATAAAATTAAAAAAAATCTTGAAACATTAGACCAAAGAATAATTACAAGAATAAATTTAATTTCTTTAGATAAAAATGAGACTAAAGAATTGATAAAGAAGAGAATAGAACACGTCGGAGGAAGTGGGCTAAAACCATTTACAGAAGAAGCTATAGAGAAAATATATGATAGAACAGGAGGATTTCCCAGAGAAGTTTTAAAATTCTGTGACAGATTAGTTAATTCAGCTCTCGAAAGAAATCTTGATGTTGTGGATGAGAAACTTATAGAAGAACATAAAGAAATCAAACTTCCAAAAGTGAGACTTGAAGAGCCTGTAGTTACTTTTATGCCCAAACCACCAACAGAAGAACAATTCAGAAACCTACCATTTAAACAGAAAATCATACTAGAATTATTATCAAAGAAGGATTGGCTCACTCCTAGAGCAATTGTTGAAGATTTAGAACTGAAAAATTATAAAAGCAAAGGACATGCTATAAGATCTGTTAACAATATTCTTAAGAGATTAATGTTAGATGGATATGTGCAAAGAGAGGCTAGAGGAAAAGCTTTCATGTATGCATTAACGCCTAAACTGAAGACACTGTTCGTTGAAAGCTAAACTATTATGCTTTTATATTCATTCTCTTTTTTAATGCCAAAGCTCAAAACTCTACTAGCTACACCTAATACAGGATTCTCATTGTTAGGCACTCCAAGTGCATATGCAGTTTCTCCTAAACCAAAGGTGTAGCGCATTCCATTATCGTATACTCTTACGCCAGTGTCATCTACCTTTTTTTTACCATCAGCATATGCGAGCTTATTCAAAATTTCTTCTGTTCTGTCCATAATTCACCTATATTTACTTGGTAGTGGTGGTATATAAAGCTATCATTTTATTACTACTTGTAAGAAGTGAAATAAAGAAATCTTTAAATACTAGTTTTTATATACTACTCTATAGTGATTAAATGGCTTATGAACAGAAAGACAGAACATTGGATAAATTCAAAATGAAGATCAAAAAGGAACTGAATAATTTTAATAGACCTTGGTCTCTTTTGTCACAAATCCAGTTTTTCTGTAAGTGATAAAAGTGAAAAAGATCAAAATATCACATTTCAAAAAGGTCAAATGGATTGCACTAATATTCTTGTTTCTCTTAGTTTTTTTCATTCCTCATGAATTTACTGTCTGGCTTTTATGGATACAGTTTTGGTTGATAGCAATTTTGGTTTCTGCAAGAATGCAATTATTCTAATCATTTTAAGAATAAAATTGAAGTAGAAGCTTAAACAATTATTTCTATGCCAAAAAAACTGATTGTGATAGTTGGTTTACCGGGTTCTGGAAAATCTACAGCAGCTGAGTTCATAAAAAGAGAATTTAATGCAGATATAGTTCATAGCGGAGATATTATAAGAGAAGAAGTTAAAAGAAGAGGTTTGGAATACACTCCGGAAAATGATGCTTTAATTGCTGATTGGTTTAATAAAACTAAAAAAAGAGAAAGACAACTTGTTCAAAGAGTCTGGGATAAAATTAAATACTCTGAAAAAGATTTGGTTGTTGTAGAAGGATTTAGAGCTACAGAAAATATAAAAATTCTGGAAGAAATTGCTAAAATAAAACCAATTGTAATAGCCATTATTGCTTCTTTTAATGTGAGAGTTCAGCGAGAACTAAAGAGAGGCAGATTTGGAAAAAAACAAAGCATAAATTAT
Organism: uncultured archaeon; assembly: GCA_964347265.1. Taxonomy (GTDB): domain Archaea; phylum Aenigmatarchaeota; class Aenigmatarchaeia; order Aenigmatarchaeales; family Aenigmatarchaeaceae; genus CS1-C013. The sequence goes on from CAYFXV010000031.1 coordinate 2,477, forward strand.
CTTAAATTGAGAGAAAAACAGGAAAAAAGCCACGGTATTGAAAAACTAATAAAAGCAGCAGACTACACAATTGATAACTCTAAATTAGGTATAAAGCAAACTAATGCTGAAATATCTAAAATACTCCATAAATTCTGTTGCCATTAAACCACATATTTCTTTAGCAAAATAAATTTAAATATATAAGATTCAAAACTATACTAAGGTGTTTTTTATGGTAAAAGCTAAAGAATTAATTGGCAAAACTATTGTTTCTGAAGAAAGTGGAAGAAAATTCGGTGTTGTTGGTGATGTTAATTTTATAACGGAATCTGGAGAATTGATGAATATTGTTATTACCGAACCAACAAAACAATCTGCTGAATTAAAGCTTTCAGAAGATGAAAAAGGAAGATTATTGATTCCATTTTCTGCTGTAAAATCTGTTGGAGACTTTATAATTATTTCAGAAAAAGAAATTGTTTAGTTAGATAGAATGTTAACAATTGAACTTCAGAAAGAAGTTAAAAAAGAATTAGAAAGAATTTGTGCTGATTCTAGAATAAATTACATAAGAAAACTTCATGAAGCCTACACATTTAAATATTCTCGATACTATAAAAGCAGTCCATCATTTCCATGCAACAGTGTTTGCAATCCAAGAAATCCAAATGAAGTCTTTGATAAATTGGAAGATTCTGATAAATTTGGAACTAAAGACGCAATTTACACTGATACTGGTGATAGTTTTAATAATATATGTTTTCCACGTTGTGGTAATGTTAAAGATTATCCAAATTGTGATAAAACTGGTGCAATTGACGTTAGATTTCTAGGTTATTTTAATGAATTTGAATTATACTATTCTTTGCGTCCAACAGATCTTATTCTTCGTGATGGTGATGCTCATCCAGAAAGTTTAGAGACACATAAAATTTTACGTTCAGTCTTTGAATTACAAAATGAAGCAGAAATAGTTAAAAAAATTGATTCAATTTTATAATCGTTTGAGAAATATAAAAACGTCAAAAGACGAGTACATAAAAAACATTTAAACATTTTTAATTTTGTATTATTTTTATGAATATCAAACCTGGTTGTGGAGATATAGTAAAATTTCGTACAGAAAGACCAAATAGTACAGGAATTACAGTTGGTGGTTTCGGTGAAGTTGAGGATATAGAAAAAAAATCTTATAAAATTAGGGTTTTAAGTTGTTTTGGTTATAAACCCGGTGAAATAATTGATGTTCCCAAATATTTAGGTCGTAAAACAAAAGTAGAAGATTTTTCAAGAGTTGGAATCACAGAAATTCTTTTGAAGAGGAAAACAATACTCTAATTTATTATTCTTCAGGGTCTTTTATTCCTTCAGGAGTTATAAAGAATACAGTTTCAGCTTCAGGAAGATTTGGAGAATCAATAACTCTTGCAATTCTCCTATTAGCTTTAGATTTTCTTAGATATACTCTGTGAGTGCTGAAGTGTCCTAATATATGACCACCAATTGGAGCAGTAGGATCACCAAACAAAATATCAGGTCTTGCCATTACTTGGTTTGTTATGTAAACAGCAACATTATGCACATCTGCTATTCTTTGTAAAGTGTGTAAATGTCTATTTAATTTTTGTTGTCTTGCTGCCAAAGTTCCCCTTCCTATAAAATCTGCCCTAAAAGCAGAAGTTACACTATCAACAATAATAAGTTTTACATTCTTTTCCTTTATAATTTCGCCAATTTTTTGGGCAAGAACCATTTGATGGTCAGAATTATAGCATCTAGCAACATAAATTTTTTCTAATACTTTTTTAGTATCTAAACCGCGTGCTTCAGCTATTTGTTTTACTCTACTAGGTCTAAATGTGCCCTCTACATCAAGAAATATACAAGAAGAATTCAATCCTCCTTCTTCTACAGGCAATTGAACATTAACAGCTAACTGAAAGCCTACTTGTGTTTTGCCTGACCCAAATGCTCCATGTAATTCTGTAACAGCTTGTGTTTCTATCCCGCCGCCTAACAAATTATCAAGATTTTTGCTACCAGTAGATATTTTTCCTATTTGCTGTCTTCTTTCATAAACTTCTGTGGCAGTTTCAAAACCAATGTTCAAGGTTTTTCTAGCAGTTTTGATTATTTTATCAGCTGTTGGCTCCCCTATTGAAGCAGCTGCAGAAACTTCTAAAGGCGATGCAGCTGCTAAGCTCATTAAATCAATATATCCGGCTTTTTTTAGCTTATCACCTATTTTTTCGCCTACACCAGGTATGTCTGATATATCCTCAATTTTTTTGGTCATAGAATCTTTAATTAACATTTGTAGTTAAATTATTTATAACTTTATTTATCTCCTTTTCCATTTCAATTTCTTTGATATTGTTTACAACAAATTCCAATCTACCAAACAACTTATTTCTTCTTACTCTTCCAAACATTATGAATTCTTTGCCAAGTACATCCAAATTTTCAAAAAACGAATCTTTTATTTTTAAAGCCCCGTCTATATTCATTCCTATTAGTTTAAGGGCATTTTCCCTAAAGAACACAGCTCTAATATTTCCTGTTCCATCATCGATAACCCCAGAAAGTACAATTGTTTTTTTAGGTTCAACTTCTCCATGTTCAGCACATACAAATTTATTGTCATTTATTTTTACTCTTCTTCCACATGTGGGGCATATTTCAAAAAATATATTAGTTTCAAATAATTGGACCAAAGCAGCCTTTATCTCACCCATACTGCCTTCTTTTAAATTACTAATGTTTTGACGACTTATTTCTCTTTGAGCTATTCTTTCTAAAGGAGGAATGTCCGAATCTTCCAAAATATTTATTCCACCTTTTGTTCCCAGTCTTATTTCAGCACTCCCAAACCCATTTTCTTTTGTGTAAGCTCCAAACAATTCTATAGCCATTCCAGATTTTAATTTTTCTACAATTTCTGTTTGTTGATCCCATAAAGACATTCTAATTGTTCCTGAAGGATCACCAAGGATTACATTCGCCACTTTACCAATTTTATCCTTTCTTTTGAATTCCTTAGGTTCAAAAACTTTAACAATTCTTGCAGTTAGATTTAAATTTCTCAGTCTAGGCACAACGTTCTTTATTTCTAATCTTCTTTTTGTTTTTTGAAATATATCCAACCCCAATTCTTTAGCAATTATGTAAGCAGCACCTTCTTTTGACACCAGATTAGAAAGTTCTTGTTGTTTTTCAAGAATTTTTTTATTGATATCCTCATCAGTTAAATCGGCCTTTTCTTTAATTTTTTTAACTATAATCTCGAAATCCATAAAATCAATTATGTCTTAAAACTTATATTCTTTTTTTACTGTGTTAAAGAGTTAATCATCAACTATATTTTCTATAGATTTAAAAGAAATAAATTTT
>CAYFXV010000032.1:0-5740 GCA_964347265.1 uncultured archaeon
TAATCCTGTATCAGAATCAGTAACTATTCCTGTTATGTTAACTGGATATTCTCCTTTTCCTTCTTGAATTGCTCTTATCAGCTGTTGACCTCCTCTATTTAAAGGAGGAAGCCAAGGATATACCTTATTGCTTTCAAAAATAGTTAAAGCCATTTCTGATCTCCATTGAAAAACTATGTAACCATACCCCAGATTGTTCATGAGTTTCATGATATTGTAGAACCAAATTGCTTCACGATCCTCGCTAATAGTTGGATTGTTTAACTCTGTGTTGCCCTGCGCTGAATTATACCCGAATTCTGTTATTATACACGGAATATCGTTATCTACCAAGTTTTGTATTGCTACTTTGCTAGGGTCAAGCATAATATTTTCTACATCTTCATATAAGTACTCTCCATTAGGGAAGAACCAAGAGTAATCATCAAGAGTTCTATAACAGTGAATGCCGTAAACAATGTTAGTTCCTTGAAGTATCCTTGGTGGGTCCCATCCCACTGCTCGAGCACTATCTTGTCCCCAAAAGTTAAATTGATAAATTACCAAGTGATCGTCTCCTTTGGCTCGTAATTTGTTGACGACTTTTTGGCAAGTATCGAACCATAATCTGTGACAATCGTAGCCTTGACAGGCAGGCCACGATGCGTACGGTTCATTCCATAATTCATAAATAACATTTGAATAATTTCCATATTCTGCTGAAAGGGAATTACTATCGCCGACCCAAAAGTTGATGAAATCTTCAGGGTTTGTAAGGTATCCTTGTTCTCCAGGCTTGGTGAAATTACTGTAAATGTGATCAGGGTTAGGCGTTCCCCAAGATTCCACATAAGAATCATTTTCATCATAATAATAGTCAAAAGGAAGAGGTGTTTGCTCAGCCAATCCACCAACCCCAGTATATACTATTTCCCATGGCGATATCATCACATACAAACCTCTTTTATCCGCCTCTTGAATAATGTAATGTAGTTCATCTCTTGACGTTATTCCAAGACCAGCTTCATCTTCGTTGGCCAACCAACGTTGTACAGTTGGAGGATAAATTCTAACAATGTTAAAGTTATATTCTACCATTTTATCTAGATTGTACTGCACTGCCTCTGGGAACCACCGCCAATAACCAGCTTGGTTATAGGAACCTTCTGGATTCCAAGCGCCTCCTGGAACCCTAATAAGCTGTGGCTTTATGACACCCCGCAAATATACTATGTTTCCAGCTTCATCTTTTATGTATTTTCCTTCTGTATGCAATGGACCTGTTGCATCAACTGGTTTAACTAGAAAAATTATCATTAATAATAAAATTAAAGTCAGGATTATCTTGAATTGCATAATCTTTATTTGATTTCCAGTAATAAAAATTTTTATTCCAATATTAATCTTTTTACAATTTTGGTCCTTTCTTTTCATTCTTAACCAATACAATGTTATAAGATGTTAATTATCACATAAAAATAACCTAATGAAAACTTACAAAATACTAATACCAGCGAAAAACAAAATACAAGGAACAATTAAACATCCCATTCCATAAGTTCTTCTAATGTTTAAATAATTAGGTATTAAACCAACTGCTATTGAAACTATTAGAATTAAAATTCCTATTAACCCAGAAAAAACAACAGTTAAAACAAAAAGAAAAATAGAAGTATACAGACATAATTTCTGATAATTTACTTTTTTCAAGAACTTTAATGATATTTTAGTCATTTTTAATGTTAAAATTGTTGAAATAGCAGCTGAGATTAGAATAATCGCAACAAAAATCAAAGTTTCTTGAAAACCAACTTCTAACAATTTGCTAACACCAATAGCTATTCCTGATCTGGGATTATGAATTAACCACAAAGCCAATATAGAATAAACAATATCACAAGTTGTTATTGCTCCAATAGACATTAAAAATTCTCTACCACTTCTTTCTTTTCTAAAGGCTTGTTGGGTTAAGATTGTTGATTGAGTTGCTCCCAATCCAGGCAATAAACCAGCAATTATTCCAGCTAAACTACCAACTCCTATACATGATAAAAGACCTTTTCTTTCAATCTTCTCTTCATCAAATGTAAATTTGTCAGGAAGTTTTGTTTTTTGAAACATTGAGATTAAAATCATTGGCATGCCAAACAAACCAGTAAGCAAAGGAAACAAAGCAAAATCACCAAAATTGTTTAAAACAATCAAACCAAGAATTCCAGATAAAATAAAAACACCTAGTGCAAGAAGTTTATTTTTTCCTTTTTCTTCAAGTATCAAATAACCTATTACTGCAATTAACAACCAATGAACATGATGTCTTATTAATTCATACAACGATGGAATAAAAAGAACAAACATCGGTAATGTTAAGATAGCAAATAAAACACCACCTAAACTTCCAATAACACATAATTTCACTGCTTCAAATCCTCTACCTTCTAACAATAATTTATGTCCCGGTAAAACTCCTAGTACTGTTGATTCTTCTGGAGCACCAAGTAAGATTGAAGGAATAAAATTAATAAAAGAATTTATAACACCTGAAGAAACTAAAATGATTGCTGTAGGTAAAGGACCGAATAAAAAAGACATACCCAGAATTATTGGTATTGTGTTATTCGGATGTAAACCTGGTAGTAATCCTGCTACTACTCCAAATATAATTCCGATTATCAAAGAAAAGAGTATCAACAACATAATAAAAAGAAAACTTTATTAGTAATAATCTTGTTTTACAACTATTAGTAGTAATTAAACTCTTTCTTCCCTTTCCAATAATTTTTCTGCTATTCTTGCAAATGCTGGTCTTGTTATTACAATACCAATCAAAACTCCTAAAATTGTTGTTACTGCAAAACCTTTCATTGCACCAACACCAATGAACATCATGGGCAAAACACCGGCTATTACAGTTGCAGCAGAACCAAATATTATAAAGAAAGACCTTTTGATTCTTTGTTTTAATGTATAAATTTTCTTTTCCTCTTCTCCACCACCAATCAATATCTCATCTATTATCATTATTTGATCATTAGTTCCGCTTCCTATTGCAGCAATTATTCCGGCTATTGAAGCCAAATCAAGTGTCCATCTAATTAATGAAGCAGCACCTAATGTCAATATTAATTCAAAGAAACTGAACAACATGTTCGGTATCAATATTTTGAAACTTCTGTATCTAACATAAAGAATAACAGCAACAGCAGCACCTGCTATAATAACTGCATACATTGCATCTCTCAAAAATTCTCCACCTAAAACAGGTGATATTTGATCAGTTCTTATTATTTCTAAACTAACAGGCAAAGAACCAGATTGCAAAATACTTTTTATCATTAACTGTTCTTTTAAGGCTTCTCCTCTTGTTAGTCTAAAACCAGTGATTGCTGGTGTTGTAAATACTTTGCCTTTTAAATCAGCTGATATGGATAATGAAGTTATCTCCTTTTCATCCAAATACAAATAAATTCTACCATCTAAATATTTAGTTCCAGTATTAGGATCAGTAATTACTTTCATATCTTTTGTTATTTTTGCAAATCTTTCTGCACCTTCTTGAGAAATGAAAACCTGAAAGTTAAATTCATATCCCTTTCCACTTTTTATAATTCTTGAAACACATACTCCAGGTTGGTCTTGTAAACAAACAGACTGTATATCTTTTCCAGTAAAAGCAGTAAACATTAGTACAACAGTTTTATCAGTTACATTAAAAAACTGAATATCAATGTCACCAATTTTAGATGTTTGATTCTCTTTTAGTGATATATTATCAATTGTAATAGTATCATTGTCTAATTTTACAGAGTATGTTCCCTCATCTAATTTCAAAGAACCAGTGTTATTTTTTATACTAATTATTCTTTCTACTTTACCTTCAAATTTACCTTGTTTTGCAAGAAGATTTTCTACTTCTTCCTTTGATCCTCCAGCCATTTCTATTTGTACATAACTGGTTCCTGTAACATCTTTTACAGATTGAAATTTAGATTCTCTTAATCCAAAAATGTTTATTCTTGTTTCTAAAGTTGCTATTGTTTGCTGCACAATAGCATCAGTAACGTTTTCTTTTGGTTTTAACAATACTCTTGTTCCGCCAACTAAATCTAGACCAAATTCAAGATTCGATGCCGATTTTTTAACAACACTAATTCCTATGCTTCCATTTTCAATATAAGCCAAATCAAGTTTTCCAGAATGTATAAACCTAAATATTCCAGTGTAATTTTCAAATTCATAAAGATCTTCAGGAGAGTTTATTTCTTTTTCATTTGCCCATGTCAATATTTCTCCTATCTGTATTTTTCCAGTTAGTGGAGAATTAGAATCTATAGATCTAACAACAACACCTTCTTGAGATGAAGGTATAATTAAGAGTATTGAAAAAATTACAAGTATTATAACTAATAAAATTCTCCATTCTTTTAAAAAACTAAATCTCATTTAATTCCCCTTTCCATATACCATCTTAAAATTGGCGCGTTTAGTAACCATGTATTGATTAAATCAAATATTAGGCCAATCAACAGAATAGAAGCTATTTGAATTATTACACTTGATGATGTTATTATGAATAATGCTGTTAATGCTACACCAGTTGCACCAACAGTAGTAAAAGCAGTTTTTCTAGCTCTTTTCATTCTTTCAGATATTTCTCCGCTTCCTCTAGTTGTTCTTGCTGTTAATAAGACATCATCATCTACAGAATATCCTATAAGGAGTAAAAGTGCTGCAAAAGTTGCTAAAGAAAGTTTTATTCCTATTATCTGTGATAACACCAGTGTTTCAACAATATCTGCAAAAGCAGAAAAAATAACACGAAAACTAAGTACAGGCTTTCTAAAAATTGTAAAAGCCACACCAGCCATAAACAAGAAAGCAAAGACCAAAGATATTATTGCTTGTTCAAAAAATGTAGCACCTAAAGTTGGTCCAACTGTTTGTACTGAATAATCTTCAAAAACATAATCATTTTCTTCTAAAGTTTTCAAAACATCATTAGCATCCATATCAGCACCAAACTCAATAAAAACAGAACTTGTAGTTATGCCTCTTGCTGTTCTCACAGAAGCATCATAAGAACTTAAAATACTTTCTAATTCTTGTTCATTTATTGATATTTTAGATTCAGCAATTATTTGTGTGCCGCCCTTTAAGTCAATATCAAGGTTCAAACCACTTGTAAAAATTATCCAAAACAGATATCCAAGAGACAAGGCTAATAGGACCAAAGGGATTATTATTAATTTTTTATAATTCATAAGAATAGATATACCATTAAATATATTAATCTAGATGGTTTCATGAAAATCGGCATAATTGGCTGTAGTATTAATGGAGCTTATTTAGCTTGGAAGCTCTCTAAAAAACATGAAGTTATTGTTTTTGAGAAAAATAAAACCATAGGAAAAAAACCTTGTTCTGGTTTGATTTCTGAAAGATTATGGAACTTTATACCAAAAAATGAAAGTTTAATAGAAAATGTTATAGATGAAGCAATAATTCATTTCCCTGAGAAAAAAGTTAAGTTAAAGTTTAACCCTAAAATGCTTGTTATAAACAGAAAACTATTAGATCAGACTGTTTCAAAGTTTGCGGAAGAAAATGGCGCTAATATTTTTCTTAATAAAGAAGTAAAAAAAGTTTACTTTGTTAAAAGAACAAAACCACAGATACTAGTTGATAAAATCTATAAATTTGATTATTTGATAGGTTGTGATGGTTTTAATTCTATTGTGAGAAAATCCATTGGTGTGAAGGA
>CAYFXV010000033.1:0-5679 GCA_964347265.1 uncultured archaeon
TTAGAAATCTCAGCTTATAAAATCTAAACTAGATGTTTCCTAGGGTTATTTTCATATACTGACCGGTCAAATAAATGAGAGATTAATCTGGGTTATTATTTTTCTATAGGTTAAATTGATATATGTATGGGAAAGTGACATTTTTTAACTCAGTCATATTAAATAATCTAAGGGATTATTTTATTTTTTGATTGATAAAAATCTAGCATTTATTGCAACAATTATAGTGCTCAAAGACATTAAGATTGCACCTATTGCCGGAGTTAGAAGAATTCCTAGATTATAAAGAACTCCTGCTGCTAAAGGTATTGCTACAACATTATAACCTGTAGCCCATAGAAGATTTTGTTTCATTTTTCCATAAGTGGCTTTTGCTAGACCAATTATAGAGACGACATCTCTTGGATCGTTTCTTATTAAAATAATGTCTGCTGATTCTATGGCAACATCTGTTCCAGCACCTATTGCTATTCCAACATCAGCCTGAACTAAAGCGGGAGCATCATTAACACCATCACCTACCATTGCCACATTCAATCCTTGAGATTGAACTTTTTTAATTACTTCAGATTTCTCATGAGGTAAAACTTCAGCAAAGAAATCATCAAGACCTAATTCTTCTGATACCCATTTTGCAACTTGTTTATTGTCACCGGTTAACATCATACACTTAATTCCCATAGATTTTAGCTTGTTAATAGCTTCTTTTGATTCTTCTCTAATCAAGTCAGCAAGAGCAATTGCACCTATTACTTTATTTTCAAATAAAACATATACAATTGTTTTTCCTTGTTTTGATAATTCATTGATTTTTGCATTTTCTATTTTAATGTTGTTTTCTTTCAGATAATTTTGACCTACTGCTCTAATTAGTTTTCTATTAATTATACCTTGAATACCTTTTCCTGGAATAGATGTAAATTTTTGGACAGTTAAAATTTTAATATTTTCTTCATTTGCTTTCTTTATAATACCTTTAGCTATAGGATGTTCTGAATTGGATTCTAGTGAAGCAGCATAAGATAGAATTTCATCTTCCTTATATTCATTTTCAGCAATCATATCAGTAACTCCAAATTCACCTTTTGTAAGTGTTCCTGTTTTGTCAAACACAATAGCATTTATACTTCTTGCTCTTTCAAAGGCTGCTCTGTTTCTTATTAAAAGACCGTTTTTTGCTGAAATGGATGTTGAAACTGCAACAACCAATGGTACAGCTAGACCCAATGCATGTGGACATGTAATAACCATTACAGTAACCATTCTTTCAAGAGAAAATACAAACTCCATTCCAAAATAAAGCCATGATATCAAAGTAATTGTTCCGATTGAAACAGATATTATAGTAAGCCACATAGCTGCCTTGTTTGCTAAATCTTGTGTCTTTGACTTTGATGCTTGTGCTTGTTTGACAAGATTTATAACCTGTGATAGATATGAATCTTTACCCGTATGTGTTATTTTTACATGTATCGCTCCTTCACCATTAATAGAACCGCCAATAACTTCATCACCCTTATTTTTATTTACAGGTTTAGATTCCCCTGTCAACATAGCTTCATTAACACTTGTTTCTCCTTTAACTACAATGCCATCTGAGGGGATTTTTTCACCTGGTTTTACAAGAATAATGTTATCAACAATCAGTTTTGAGATAGGAATATCTTCTACATTTCCATCACTTTTTACAAGATGTGCTTCAGAAGGTAATAACTTAGCAAGAGTTTCTAATGCACGAGAAGCACCCATAATAGATCTCATTTCTATCCAATGACCTAAAAGCATGATATCAATCAAAGTAACAAGTTCCCAGAAAAAGAATTTTCCAGAAAGTCCAAATACTACTGCACTACTGTAAAAAAATGCCACACTAATTGCCAATGCAATTAGTGTCATCATACCAGGTTGCTTTTTCCTAAGTTCCTTAAAAATGCCTTTTAAGAATGGCCATCCACCGTAAAAAAATACAAAAGAAGAAAGGACGAAAAGCACATACTTATCTCCTAGAAAATTAAAGGTAAATCCAAAGAATTCTTGAATTAATGGTGATAGAATCAAAATAGGAATAGTCAAGATAAAAGAAATAAAAAATCTTCTTTTAAAATCCTTTACCATCATTTCATGATGATTAGCATGTTTAGTATGCTCTTCCTTATGTTTTTCATGATTCATTTGATTCATGTTCCTCATTTAAAATATTTTTATTTACAAAGGAACGCCAAAGGCTTCAGATATCTTTCTCAGTTTTTTAATCTCTTTTAAGAATTTAAAACCCCTTTCTGTTATGACGAAAAAGGTCTTGTTTTTAGTCTTTTTTTCTTCAATAAATTCTTTAGTTATTAAAAAATCAAGATAACCTTTCAATCTAGAATGTGTTAAATTGGCCTTGTAAACTATATGGGTTTTTCTCATTTTTCCATTTGCTTTTCTAAGAGTTCTTAATATGTCTACGTAAATCTGCATTCTGGTTCTTCTAGAATTCATTTATTTTTCACCCTAACAAGCATGAAAAGGAGAGAGAGGAAGCTTATTAAAATTGAAATGTGAGCAAAAACGTACATCCAGTAACTAATTATAGAAAATATGTGTAACAGATGGAACAAAGAAAGAAAAATAAATGCTGCAACAACCAAAAAAGAGTTTATATTTTTCTTTTCACTGAAATTGATTATATTTCTAAATAAAACAAAAACTACCATAATAAAAGCTGTTAGATGGAAAAATTCATGATAAGTATACCAAACCCTGTTTCCTTCTGCTGCTGGTAAAGATATTAAAACAACAAGAAAATAAGTCAAGAATATTATTAGTGGCAATTTAGGTATCTTGAATTTTTTAGGAAGATAGGCTGACATAAAAAGGGCATAAGCTGATATTGACAAACCAAAATACAGTAAGTATGAAAAATCCTCTAAAGAAAATGTGCGGTCTAATAGTCCCAAGAGGCAAGAGGTGGGACAATCACTGAAAGTTAAATAACTGAACATATTTGTTATTGATAAACTAAGGAGACCGAAAGAAAGGAATAAAAAACCGTAATAGAGATACATGTGTCTTTTCTCGGAACTCAATGAGTATAATTTATGAAAATAAAAACTAAGTAAAAACCCAATTAATGAACTTATTAAATACATAATCGAGTCAAAACCATAGAACCAATTAGGTATCAAAGGGTGCATTTTACCACTATTTATTTTTCTTTTATAACCTTTTTAAGTTTTACGAACGTAAAGACCGTACTTAAGGTTCATACTTTTTGTTCGCAACTGAATTATACCACATATCCCTATTAATAATATATAGAAAAAAAACAACTGGATAAATCCCACCCAAGTTTTTGGGTAAATAGAAAAAAGCGTCCACGTTTGTTTTTTGGAGGTTGCAAATATGAAAATAAGGTTTAGAACTCTTAGTCCAATGATGCTTTGGCGGAGGATTAAAACCAACAATTTAGAGGTGATAAAAATGAAAAAAATATTGAGTTTTATGTTCCTTGCATTAGTTTTGATTTCCTCACCTGTAGTAGCTGATAATGATATGATGGATTTGGAGTGTGGTGGAGGTATGATGGGAGGAACAGGAATGTTTGGTATGGGTGCTCTTGGGTTAGCATTTGCTGTAATAATAGCTTTTGTGTTTTCTGTTGTATTTTGGTTGACATATAACTTGGTTGTTAAAAGAAAGAAGAAATAAAAAAATGTATAAATAGCCTATTTTTCATCAAAATTTAGTCAAAAACAGCCTGATTTTTAATATGGTTTTTCAAAATGTCGTAGTTAATTTTATAAATGATTAAACATAACAGAAAACTGTGATTAAATGTCTAATCCAGCTCTATATTGGATTGTAATAGTATTTTTAATAATTGTTGCTATAACATCTTTTGGTTCTATGATTTCAGGAGCTACTTATGCATCAATAATCCTTGTTATGATTGGCGGTATTGTAATTTTAGCTTATATGGGATTAATTCCTGGAATGCCAAAAAGAGTTGTTTATTTATTAATCATAGCTTTTTTAGCTCTAATAGCTTTATTTGCTCCAGAAACATTAAAAGAAATTGCAAAAATACTTGGATTTATTCCTTAATTCCGGTTTAACTTTTTAATCTTATAGAAATCTTGGCTTATAAAATCTAAACTAGATGTTTCCCATGGTTATTTTCATGTCTAGTATGGAAAAACGCGATTTTTCATGTGGTTATTTCTTTTTTGTTTTGAATTTTCCATAAATTATTAAAATAATACCAAAAGCCATCATACTCAAAGCTAATATCTGACGAATACTATAATCTGTACCTATAACTAAAACCAAACCAAGAAAGAAAATTATTAGCCCGACAAGCTGAAAGTCAATCTTCATAATTAAATTTTCTCTTTCTAGAACAAAAATCTATTTAATTCTATTGATTAAAGGTTTAACAAGTCACAGTTTCAACTGCTTGATTTTTTGGACCTCTTATTGTGATATTATGTTCTCCACCTTGTCCTTCAAATTCGCATGTAACCATTCCATTAGGGTTTAATCCTTCACCACATCTTACAGTCACACACCCTACGCCATTACAATTTAGTGAATAAATTGGAGTTAAAGCACCGTCGATGTACCATAACAAAATATACATATCCTCAATACCTTCATTCTTTATCGTAATTTTAATAGTGTTGTTCTGACAAAAAGCTGATACTATTGATATGTTTCCTTGTGTTTCTGACCAACCGAGACAGTATTTTTTAATATTATGATCAATTTCATTATTTGATGCGTAGATTATGGCCTCAGTTATCTCAACCTCTTCCCTACCCATACTCAAAGACTTGTCTATTAACAACAACGATTCATAGAACTTATGTATAAATGTTTCATTTGAGTTATAAATTATATACGCTTGTGCACTCGTACAATCCTCAACTACAAGACTATCTTTTAATTTATGTGGTAATTCATAATCTGGACATACATTTTTATGTGCAATTCCTCCTATCCATGTCAGAGGTTCTCTGATAGTGTCTATTGAAACACAATTATCTAATACATGATGTGTTTCATGGCTTTCCATTTTGCATTTTGAATTTATCGAATACTCTGGTAACCTATATGCACTGTTACCACCGGCTTTTCCCGTTAAGCATAATTTTCCATCAGGACAGAACATTTTAATCATTTCCTCTTCTGGGTATATGTAATATTTTATCGTATCAAAACACCATCTAAGGTCGATTCCTGTTATTCTTTTCATTTCAGGATAAAGTATATGCTCTTGGTTGTAAATGAATTCTTGGCAGTCATCCTGAGATTCATTATCCAGTTTAGAGCAGTCAATCTCAAATTTGAGAGACGGATAGGGGTTTTCTATTCCTCTTATTTCAGAATCAATTGGTGGTCTTTTCTCTTCCACTCCTATATTTGATAAAAAGTAAATAGAAACTATTGTGACTACAATAGCAATCAAAACTGAAAAAATAATCAATCTTTTCATTAATTAATATTTCTCTTTCTAGAACAAAAATCTGTCTGATTCTCGACTTATAAAATGTCATTTAAAAAATGTCATATATATGTTTCCCTATGATATTTTCATATACTGTGCATGATATCAGCGAATGACTAATCTATCAGTGCATTTTTTCATAGGTTATATAGATATAAGTGATGGAAAATAAAATTGGAATTTGTGAT
>CAYFXV010000034.1:0-5223 GCA_964347265.1 uncultured archaeon
AGTTGGTTTTTCAAATCTAGATACGGCTAGCTCTTTTATTCTATTATTTAATATGACCGAGTTTCTAAATAACTCGTCCCACTTCTTTTTCATTTTCTAGCCGTCTGATAAGAATCTGTTTTCCAAAATATTTAAAACTTGGAGATTAGGGAATCAATTTCAAGATTTAATACTTCATTCTTACCAATGCAGATGCTATGAATCCCATAGCAAGACCTGCTAAGGCTCCTAAATCATATCTTCCATAAATTGCTCCTGCAACCAATCCTAGGAAGAAGAAACCAACAAAAACATATCCTGACAATTCCTTGCTTTTCTTTTTCGATACCTTTTTTGCCATGATTATTATTATATGTTTTGACCTTAAAAATGCCATTATTTATTCTTTACTAGCTTCAACAATTTCACAATCCTTTTCTCGTCTATGTCTTTCAGAGAATAAATTTTAATATGCTTCATTGTTTTTCCACTACCTTCAAAAAGTTTAATTTCTTTTTTTGTCAAACCTTTTGTATGAAAACAAGATTAAAATCCCTACTATAACTAATGAATTAAAAAGAAAGGCTCAAAAATTCAAATGATTTTTATTTGGCTGTTTTATCTTCTTCCATAATTCCGAAAATATTTCCTTCAGTGTCTTGGCAATATGTGTGGTATCCGATACCTGGAATGGTTTGCTTAGGCATCAATATTTTACCTCCATTTTCTTTAACCCTTTCTATAAATTCATCAATAGAAGGAACGCTTATTGTGTTTACAATGTTTTGTTTGGATTCTTCCCCTTTCATTAATGCACCATCGATCCCAGGTTCACCTTTTTCACCAGTTATAATAAGCCAATAATCCATAGGTCCATATTTTTCAATTTTCCATCCAAATATCTTTTCATAAAATTGCTTAGCCCTTTCAGGATTATCTACACCAATCTCAAAATGTACTACTCTCGGCATTTTATCAACATTTACCATCTATGTTTTGGATTTCTTGGTATTATAAACCATGCGATTAAATAAGCTAAAATACCTGTACCATAAGCCAATGTAAACAAAACCCAAAGCAATCTTATAAAAATTGGGTCAATATTAAAATAATCTCCTAAACCCCCACAAACTCCACCCAAAACCTTTTCTTTTCCTGACCTATACAATCTTTTTCTCTTTTTCATTTTAAAACCTCAATGAATATTTAATATTCTTTTAGTAAATATTATAAAATAACCTAATATAAGAAGGAAAAGAAATATCTCCCACAAATTTAAATATAGAAAGTTTGAAATGTGCGCAATTACATTGTTATTAGCATAAACATTGATTATATTAAGAAACCATATTGAAATCCAAATTATAAAAATTGCTCCCACTATTTGGATAAAAGGTGAAATTATCCAATAGGTTTTTGGTAATTTCTTAGAGAGATAAGTACTATAGCCAAAGAAAATAAAAATAGCAAAGAACCAATGAATATTTGTAAAAATAAAACTTGAGATTGCTGTAATAAAACTGTTTTTCAAAGGCAAATTGATGAAGTTAAGTATCCATACACCAAACAAAATAAATACTAATCCAAAAACACTTCCAATAATAGGACCCATGAAACCAAAAGTCCTAAACCACCACTCACTTTCTTCTTTTTCCCATTTTTTTGCTTCCCGTTCAAGCTGAACACTAAATCTTTTTCCAATTCCTTCCATTTCTTCAGCAAATTCCTTACTTTTTTGTTCTATCCAATCTCCAAAATCTTTTTCTTTCTTCTTTCTCGTATATTTCTTAGGTTTTCTTTTACGTTTTTTTGCCACCTTTTCACTTAAATATTTAAATAGTTCGAAATATTTAAGTTCAATTTTTAGGAATGTTTGTAATTGCATTAACTTTAATAATTTTGTAGTCATTTCTTTCATATATGAATAAAATAAAAATCATTCTTAATTACATAGAAAATAAATATGGAAAATATATTGATGCTTCTCATATGAGAAATCAAGATATATTTGAATTATTAATAGAAACTATTCTTTCACAAAGAACAAGAGATGAAAATACAGAAAAAGCTGCTGATCAATTATTTGCTGTTGCCAGAACACCAAAACAAATATTGAAGTTACCAATGAGAAAATTACAGAGTTTAATAAGAATATCAGGTCCATATAGGCAAAAAGCAAAAAGAATAAAACAAATATCAAAAATCATAATAGAAAAATACAAAGGAAAGATTCCTAACAATAGAGAAGAATTAATTGAATTGCCAGGAGTTGGTTATAAAACAGCTGATATAGTTTTAATGTATGGTTTTGGAATTCCCAGAATAGCTATTGATACACATTGTAATAGAGTCCCAAAAAGAATAAGTTTAGTTAATAAGAAAGCTAATGTTGAAGAAGTAAGGGAAAAGCTAGAAAGCTTGTTCCCTAAAAACAAATGGTATCTAATTAATCTTGGTTTTGTTAGTTTTGGCAAGGAAATTTGTAAGCCTGTAAATCCTTTATGTATTAAAGATTCTAAAAAATGTCTTTTCTCAAGTTTTTGTAAAGCTTACAAGACTAAAAACTTCAAGGTTTAAGCTGGCATTACTTCTATTTCAAACGTATAGTTTCCTAATTCTGCATCTGGTTGAAACATGTGTTCTACATAGAAATAAAGATCTTCTGGTGGAATTGTTATTGGATTTGTTAATCTTTCAGTTTTATTTTCATTTACTATAGAAAATTCTAAATCTTCTCCACTACCAGCACTTCCAACCATTATTTCAAATGTAATATTAACATTAACTGGTTCATCTATACTGTTTTTTAGTTTTATTTTTGGAGAATGAACTGTTTCACCTTGATGTACAGTCTTTAGGTCGTAACTTTCATCATTGGAAGAACCATATATATCTATTGATATTCCCTGTTCAACTGTAGCATATCCTGTTATTGAACCATAACTTGATATTACAGCCATACCAACAATACCAATTGTCAATAATCCTGTTATTGCTATTAATAAAATTTTTTTGTTCATGATTTTTCTAAGAATAAATTATGGCATATTATTCTTTGACCTCTAGAAGTGGTTATAGAATGTTTCCTAGTATTATTTTCATATCTGGTATGGAAAAATCAAAAACCTGATTTCTTAATGGCTTCTTTAATAATTTCTTTTGGTGGGTAAGGATATTGTTTGCCTTTATAAAAATAGATTCTACACCCACATCTGCATTCTTGTTTTACAAACTCAGTTGCTTTTTTTGTATGTTTAACGAGTTCTTCGCAAGGTAAGCATTGTCCTTTTTTAACGTCCTCTTGAATGTCTTTTCCATTAATTGTTATGGTTGGTGAACCTACAAATCTATACTTTTTAGCCTTCTTATCTGAGTCAATTAAGATTTCTTCAATATCAGCTTTTACTCCAAGTTCTTTCAAGCTTTCTCTGATTAATTTTTTGGTTTTTACACACCAAGGACAATCTAAAATATATAAAAGCTGAATTTTCATAGTATATTTTGTTAATAGAAACTTATAAAATCTAAACTAGTTGTTTCAACCAGATATTTTCATATAAGTTAGAATTTTATTTTCTTTTTGATATTTTTCCGTATTCATGAAGAATTGTTAAAGCTTTAACTGCTCTTTCAGGAGTTGGATAAACAGGGATCCCAAACCTTTCAAGTTTTTTATTTCTCTCTAAAACATACTGACTTCCGGCAGAACAAACAGTTATTGGTTTTCCAAAGAATTTACAGTCTTTTAAAACATTAACTATGTTATCACTTAGAGTTGGTATCTGCATCAAAGCAATACAAACAACACCAGAAATGTTTTTATCTTTTAAAACAACTTCTAAAGTTTTTTGATATCTCTCATCAGTAGCATCACCAGTTATATCAATTGGATTTTTGGTTGATGCATAAGATGGTAAAAATGATTTAAGGGCTTTTAATGAAGAATTACCTAAACGAGGAAGTTCTAACCCATATTTTATTGCAGCATCAGTAGCCACAATACCAAAGCCTCCACCATCAGTTACTATTGCTATTTTATTGTTTTTCAGAACAGGTAGGTTTGCCAAGGCTTTAGCATAATCAAAAATTTCTTCAGAAGATTTAGCTTCAATTATTCCTGCTTGCTTAAATGCAGCAGAATATATTTGTGCTGATCCTGCTAGAGCTCCTGTATGAGAAGCAACAGCTTCCATACCTCTTTCTGTTTTCCCAGCCTTAAAAGCAACTATTGGTTTAGTTTTTGTAATTTTTTTAGCAGTTTTTATGAATTCTTGACCATCTCTAACAGATTCTAGATAGATTGCAATGCATCTGGTCGATAAATCCTTTCCTAAATACTTAATAAGTTCTATTTCATCCACATCTACTTTATTACCTATGGATATAAATTTGGAAACTCCTACACCTTCATGTGCCATAATGTCTAATAAAATAGAACCAAATGCTCCAGATTGGGTTATAAATGATATAAATCCATCAGGTGGCCTTTTTAAACGTTTTTTTGGGAAAAATATCATATCTAAATTCTTTTTATATATACCTATACAGTTAGGTCCTATAATACGTATTTTCTCCTTTTTAGATAATTCTTTAAGCTTTAATTCTCTTTCTTTTTCTCCTATTTCAGAAAAACCAGATGATATTATTGTAAAAGCCTTTATTCTCTTTTTAATTCCTTCTTTAATTACATTTAAAACTATTTCTGCTGGGACCACTATTACGGCATGGTCAATAGGCTCTTCAACATCTAACACAGAGGGATAAGTGTTTAAACCTAATATTTTTACTGCATTGGGGTTTATAGGGTATATTTCTCCATTAAAAGAAGATTTAAGGTTTTCCAATATAGTATAACCTATTTTTCCTGGAGTTCTACTAGCTCCCACAACAGCTACAGACTCTGGATTAAAGAATTTGTCAAAAAATAACATGGGGAACTATATAGCTTTTTTAGTATTTATTATTATTCTATGACTTTAAAGACTTGCGATCCTTCTTTTGCTATTTCAGTGACCTTTAGACCTATTGCTTGTCCTGCTTCTGCTTGCTGAATGTTTTCATGTTCTATTTGCATTGATTCTACAACTTGTTCAAAAGATTCTTCTCCCCTTTCTATTGATATTTTATCTCCAACATTTAGAGTATCTTCTAATTCAACTACAGCTACAGATATTTTAGGATAAAAATGTGTTATTTTTCCTACAAGCTTTTTTTCAACCATTAATTCACCTAAAAATAATATAA
>CAYFXV010000035.1:0-2783 GCA_964347265.1 uncultured archaeon
AAAAGCATTAAAAATTGCTAGACAAATGGTTAGAAGAGGTAAAGGTAAAAAACCAGCTCCTAAATGGATAAGGTTTTATCCTTTGATCACACCAAAAAAATTTTTAGATGTAGCTGATCCTAAAACTACATCAGGAAAATTATTCTACTATTCTGGCAAGTTAAAAGAGATTAGAAGTGTAAAACTTCCTGTGTTAGCAATATTTGGTTCAAAAGATGACTATCAACCTAAACCAGAAGAAAAATTAAAAATTCTTAAAAAGATCATAAGACATTGTGATACTAGATTAGTTAAAAATGCTGGACATGGATTTCTAGGTTTTGAAGTTAGTTTATCAAAGTTAGTTGGTAATTGGATTAAAAAAATTAGATAGAATATTTAAATTTCTAATTTCTAATTTTAAGAGTGAAAAAATGGACAGAGTAATATTAATAAAAAACCTTCTGTTAAAAAATCTCAGAAAAGTTGTAGCTAGAAAAATAAAAGGAAAATTTTCTAAAGGAGAAGTCATAGCAATAAAAACACATATGGGTGAATATGGAAACTTATATTATATAAGACCTTCTATAATTGAACTTGTTGTAGATGAGTTAAAGAAAATTGGAACAAAACCTTTTGTTTTTGATACGCCTGTCGCTTATGGTGGAGAAAGAAACACAATAGAAAAATACATAGAAACTGCAAGAAAAAATGGTTTTACTAAAGAAACAATTGGTTGTCCAATTGTTATTTCTAATAAAGGAATAGAAGTTAAGAGCAGATGGTTATCAGAATTAAAAATTGCTAAAAAAATGTATGAGGCAGATGGATTACTTGTTCTTTCTCATTTCAAAGGTCATGAATTGTCAAATTTTGGAGGTGCTATAAAGAATTTAGGAATGGGTGGAGTAACAAAAGAAAGCAAGAGTATAATGCATACAGAGACTCAACCTCAAGTCCAACCAGAAATAGTTGGAGAGTGTAAAGGTTGTGGAACTTGTGTTAATGTTTGTTATGAAAAAGCTATTTCATTGAAGAATGGAAAGGTTCATATTGATTATGATAAGTGTTTTGGATGTTGCGCATGTGTTGATGCATGTCCAAATAAAGTTTTAAAAATGAAAACAGTTAGATTCAGCAGAGCTTTAGCAGAAGTTGCTTCTCTTATAGTTAAAAAATTTGGTAAAAAATCACTTTACATCAATGTTTTATTGGACATAACTGATACTTGTGATTGTTATCCAATAGGAAGTTCAGATAGTGGAAAAATAGTTGCTCCTGATATAGGAATTCTTGTTTCAGACAATATTGTATCAATTGAAAAAGCTTCATTGGATTTGGTCCAGAAAGCAACTAATAATGAATTTGGTAAAATTTTCAAATCTAAATTAGATGAGCAGTTAGTAGCTGCTAGTGATTTTGGTTTAGGTAAAGGAGAATATAAATTAGAAACTTTAAAGTGATTAAATGATTTTAAAATTCAAACTAAAAGACGCTTACAAGTTTGGGTGGGAGGGGTTAAAAGGTTTAGCTTTTAATTCTAAAGAAGATTTTGAAAGAGCAAGCGCAGCAATGTTTGAAGTAACAGGAAAGCATGGGAAAGTAAAATCATTAGTTAGTGACAGAGTTTATTTAGTTTTGGAAGGAAAAGGAGAATTTAAAATAAATGAAGAAGTTGTTCCTGTTGAAAAAAATGATGTTATAATAATTCCTAAGAACACACCCTATGATTATAAGGCAGTTGAAAGAACTTTAAAATTATTTTTAGTTCATACACCAGCTTTTGATGAGAGTAAAGAAGTCAAATTAGAATAAGAAAATGATTAAATGAATCCTATTTTAGAAAGCATAAAACCAGTTATAGCAAATTCAAAGCATGTAAAAATCAATATATTAAAAATTGAAGAAGTAGCTAAAAAATTATCAAACTTTCAATTTCCTGAACAAAAATATGACTTTTTTCCAAAATTAGATAGAAATGGTATAAATCAGTTTGCTCTTGTTTTAAATTCAATTAATTTTCAATTCAGAGACTGGAGAACTCCTAATGTAAGATTCGAGATAAATTATAAAAATCAAATTTACAAAGGATTTTTTGGATTAGCTTATTCTTTAAGAAAAAATATAGAGAACGATTTACCAATTTTAGATGCTGGATATTTATCAAATCTTTCTGAACAAGAAGCTTTGAAATTTCTAAAAACAAATATAATAATTCCATTTTTTAAAAAAAGAGTTAAAATCCTCAATGAAGTTGGCAAAGTTCTAAAACAAAAATACGATGGACAGTTTTCTAATTTTTTAAAAACCTCTAATAAAGCTTTTGATAATGGTAATGGATTAGTTGAAAAAATTGTGATAAATTTCCCTTCATTTAATGATATCAGAATTTATAAACCTACGAATTCTATAGTAAAATTTTATAAGAAAGCTCAACTCATGCTAGCAATATTACATCATAATCCATATTCTGATTTTAGATTAGAAGACATAGGAGAACTCACTGTTTTTTCAGATTACAAGCTTCCCCAAGCATTGAGAGATTTAGGAATTTTAGAATACACAAGTGAATTAGCCAACAAAATAGATAATTTTGTTATGATTCAGGAAGGTTCTGATGAAGAAGTAGAAATGAGAGCACACACAATACATGCTTCTGATTTATTATGTAAAGAAGTTAATAAACATAGAGAAGATAAAATTACACCAAGTCATGTAGATGAATATTTATGGTTAGAAGGAAAGAAAAGTAAAAAACCAAGACATTTTACAGAAACAATATTTTATTGAGAATAGCATAAATT
>CAYFXV010000036.1:0-2766 GCA_964347265.1 uncultured archaeon
GTTTAAATCTTTTTCTAACCTACCAATATTCATGGAAGAAGATGAAATCAAAGAAAAGTTATTTGAAAATGCAAAATATATAGTTACAATTAAAGGTTCTGAAAAAAACGTAGGAAAAATAACAAGAATTATTGATTCTATACTTACTGATAAATATGGTTTAAAAGATACAAGAGATCCCAGTTTAGGTCATGCTGCTTTTAGAAAAGATGGTATTAGATTTAAGGGTAGGTTAGGAGGAATGCTTACAAGAGGTTTTTCATGCACATTTTCTGGTCCTCTTGAAAAAATTGGAAAAATAGATGGGTATGTTTCAAAAACATTAGAAGAATATTCAAAAAAACATGAAGATGAACTAGAAGTATCAAGAAGGATTTCTTCAAATGTAGAAGTTGAAGAAGGAATGTGAGATTTCTTAATATCTTCTTTCTTCACGTTGTTGTTTTGTTAATTTTTTTAATTCAGAATGTATTTTTTCTCCTTTTAAAAACCTTTTAGCAAATTCAGCTAATTGAGGTACAGTCATATTAAACCCCCACATTGAGCCACTCTTCACAGCTATCAAAACGTTTTGCTTTTTTTCATCTCTTAACAATTCAGTAGCTTTTTGTATTTTATCATCAATGCTTTCCAGTTTAATTTGTTCTAATCTTGAAGAATAGGGAATTTCTGTTTTAAGTTTAAATTCTGGAAGACGTGAAAATTCTAATGAATGCGAAGGTTGTGTTAGTTTAAGGCATCTTGCATTTGGATAAAGACCGAAACTAACATCAGCTCCTAAAGGTTTGGTTTTTTTAAAAGAAAAAAACATGGAATCTCCAGCGTAATCCAATTTACAATTAATACAATAAGGTTTGCCTTCTTCTAAAGATTGAAAATCATTATAAAGTCTTTCTAATTCAGTTAAAATACCGGTCCTTACTTTTTGAGTAACATCATCATTACTATAGTAATCAGGTGTAACCGTAGATCCTCCTTTTATAACTCCTCTCCAAATTGATATAGATTCGTCCATTTGTCTGTTTGTTAATTCTTTTAATGCATCAAATTGTAATTGTTCTTTTGTCATTTTATCACTAATTATAACTTAAAAAGAAAGCTTTTTACGTTTTTCTGTTGATTAAATATTTATGTCCGAGTTAGAAAATTATCATGGAATCTTACTGGATACAGAGTTTAAAGACCCAAATTTTATAAAAAAGTTCAAAATTTTAGGTAAAAGAAAAAGTAGAGAACAACCTTGGGTCGTATATCGAGTGGTTGTACCAGCAGAAAAAGTCAATGAAATGATTAAAGAAGGTCAAGAAAAGCTAGTTTCTAAACAAAAATATTATTTTCATTTATACAATGATGAAGAAGTGATAATAGTTTTTAAAAATAAAATCTTTAAAGTAAAAATTTCAAAACACAGAAATCATAAAAATGTTCCTGAAGATGTTGTATGGAAACCTGTAATAGAATACGGACTTTCTCTTGATATTCCACTTGACCAATTAACTTTCTGGCCATGTTCTTATAAAGAAGATGAATATTACAAATCTGAAGAAGATGAGATTTCTGATTAAAAATTAAAATTCATCTTTTGTAAGTATCTTAAATTCTCCAGTTTCATCCTTTTGGTATTCTAATTGTTTTTTATTAACACCATGTATCCATATGTTTTCTAGTTTTCCTATTGTTTCAACCATTTTTTCAAAATCAGGTTGTTCATCATATATAGTATTCTTTATTCTATCAATCGTAAGTATGAAAAGGAAAAAGCGATAGTTTTACTGTTTTAAGTAGTAACAAATCTTACTCAATAAACTTTACAGGAATGCTTGTATGTTTTTCATTCTCAATTTTGTAAGCATTGGAATGTAAATTTATTACATTTGTTACTCCAATCAATCCCACACGCCCGATCATTTCTCCCTCTTCTACATAGTCTCCTTTTGATACAACTTCTTCTTTTGCTAGATGAACATATTCAGTAAAAATTTTATCCTCATGTTTTATGTCTACAAAATTTGTATACCTTCCTATCAAAATAGATCTCTCAACTTTTGATAAATCCTTTATTTCTGTTGGTGAAAAATGGCGATTGTAGTGACACATTGATGCAACAACCTCTCCTTTTTTAACAGCCAATACAGGAGCTCCTAATGGCAAAACAAAGTCTGTTTCATATTTTGTTCCAGGAAAGTTTTCATGAGCAAATTCTCCTCCAGGATTTACTATCTCCACTTCATGTTCTTCAATATCAAATGGATATCTGCAAACAACATGAAAACACATATAATCACGAACAACTTCAGCAGCATCTTCTGGAAGAAGAGGTATTAATCTTTGACTTATACTTTTTTTCATTTGTGGGTCGTCCAATTCTGCTGGCATATCTCTTATTATTCTTTTACCAAGAAGTATCTCTTCTCCAGAAACGAAGGCTATTGTTTTACCTGCTAATTTACCAATAAGCTCATCAGGATGAAAACTATATGTTCTCGAACTTGTAGCTAATTTTAGCCTAACATTATAAGCTTTTTCGTTTCTCTTTAACTTGCTCATAAGTTGTGCTATATTATCTCCTGACCTTCCTGTTTTCTCACTAATTTCTTCGTATGTTAAAGGATTACCTCTTATAGAAGAGATAATTTCGTCTTGTGCTGGAGATTTACATATTCTTCTTGGTTTAAACATAATCTAAATTGTAAAGAAAACTTTAAAGACCTTACGCTTCAGTAGTAAGAAACCAATATACTCTATTCTTGTAAATCAGAATCATGA
>CAYFXV010000037.1:0-2055 GCA_964347265.1 uncultured archaeon
TTCAAGCATTAGATGTTAATAATCTTGCTACAGACAATGTAAACTGGATTGTCAATGTAACTAAAATCAATGAAACTTATAATTTTACTCCTCAAGCAACTACTTTCAATTATACAATATTGCCAAATGATACACAAGGCAATTATAGTATATTAGCAAA
Organism: uncultured archaeon; assembly: GCA_964347265.1. GTDB lineage: Archaea > Aenigmatarchaeota > Aenigmatarchaeia > Aenigmatarchaeales > Aenigmatarchaeaceae > CS1-C013. Next base: position 161 of record CAYFXV010000037.1, read on the forward strand.
TGCATCTAAAGATAATAACACAGGAAATTCTAGTCAAGATTTTAATGTTAGTAGAAAATTCATAATAACATTCAGTACAACTTCATCTCCAATAGGTAAAGGTGCTCTTTTCAATGTGTATAGTATTACAGTTTGGAATGCAAGAGGAACTTCGCATACTCTTCCTTTTAATGTTAGCATAAGCTGTTACAATAGTAATTTTGTGTACACATTACGTTCTTTATCATTTAGCAATAATATGAACTATTTGGGAATGTGTTATGCTCCTAATAGTTATGAACAAGCATTCAATGTAACTGTTAATGCATCAGACGAGTACAACAATACTGGTCAATATGTTGTTAATCTTACAACAGAATCTGAACCATCTACTTTTATTCCTACTGGAGGTGGAGGAGGGTTTGCAATTCCTGAAAAAGAAGAAGAAAAATGTGATGATGGAACTCTATACAACCAATGTTCTCCTGACAGACCTTTTTATTGTGAAAATGGAACTTTGATTGAGTATTGTTCTGTTTGCGGTTGTAATCCTGGTTATGGATGTCAACCTGATGAATCTTGTATAATAACCAAAGAAGAAGATTTTAATTTTATTATAAATCTAACAGAAATAGAAATAACACAAGGCGAAAGCAAAGAAATAACAGCCCGTTTAATAAACACTGGAAACACTATTTTAAATCTAATATCATTTTTAAATGTTTCAAAAAATTGTTGTAATGTTTTTATACCATCAAGTTTCAAATTAAATGAAAGAGAAGAAAAAGAATTTCAAATAAAAATACAGATTCCCTTATCTACAAATGTCAGCGAATATCCAATGAAAATTGGAATTGGCACAGAATATTTCAAAAAAGAGAGAACAATCAACATAATAGTAAGAGTTTCTTACTATCATACTTCTTTGTCAGATATGGAAGAAGAATTAAGAAGCCTAGAAGAAGAAATTGAAGAATATAAAGAGGCGGGAATTAATACGTGGGATTTAGAAACATTAATAGGCTATTCTAAAATATTGTTAAGTAATGCTAATGAATCTATAAGTAATGACCAAATAACTGTTTTAGAAAATTCTCTCTCATATTTGAAAAACAATATAGATGCAGCTCGTTCAAGTTTAAGTTCAATGAGAACTCAAAAATTTCTATTACAAAATGGGTGGTTAATCGTTTTATTGATAATTATGAGTATGTTAACAATCTATTTAGTTCCTCAAGTTTTCATACCTTTGTACAAGATTGAAAATGAAATTAGAAATTTGAAAAGTGAAGAAGAAATTTTAGTTTCTTCAAGAGTTGAAACCGAAAAACAGTATTTTATGAGAAAAATAGATGAAAAAACATTCTCCAATATAATGATAACAAAACAAGATAAGATATTAAAGACAAGAGCATCAATAAATGAGAAAGAAAAAGAAGCAAAAAAAATTATAGAAACTAGATTAAAACCAATTGGAATTTTAAGACGTTTAAAAGAAAACAAACCTAAAGTATTTAAGAAAAAGGATGAGAAATGATATTATGGAAAGACTGAACACAGGCATAATTGACTTAGATGAAAAAATGCAGGGTGGTTTTGTAAAAAACAGTGTTAACCTTGTTACAGGTAAAACAGGCACTGGCAAAACCGCGTTCTGTGCTTCATTTCTGTATGCTGGAGCTCAAAAAAATGAGCCTGGAGTTTATGTGACGACTGAAGAGCCAGAAGAAGATATAAAAGATGATATAAAATCCATGTTTAATTGGAATATTGATGAATTGGAAAAAAACAAGTTGATACAATTTCTTGTTTTAGAACCTGTGATACCAGTTCAATTTGATAGAGAAGAAGAAATGAGTAGAATTTTGAAAATATATGTTTATGATCTTTACTCAAAAATAGAAGAGCTTGTTAAA
>CAYFXV010000038.1:0-2003 GCA_964347265.1 uncultured archaeon
GGATCAGGAAAAACAACAACTGTGAAATTGTTAACAGGTCAAATTAAACCAACAAAAGGTTCTGCTAAGGTTTTGGGAATAGATATTTTAAGAGATCCTGTAAAAGTTAGGGAACAAGTTGGGATAATACCAGAACAAGAAACACCGCCAAGCTTTTTGACAGCAGAAGAATACTTGCATTTTGTAGCAAGAATAAGAAAATTAGATAATATAAAAGAAAGATTTGATAAATGGTTTGAATTCTTGAATTTCATGGATGAAAAAGATGTTCTATGCAAGGATTTGTCAAGAGGAACAAGACAAAAGTTAATGTTTGCACAAGCTTTTTTGCACGAACCAAAACTTGCCTTTATAGACGAGCCATTAATAAACTTGGATCCAATAATCCAGAAAAAAGTAAAGGATTTTCTAAAGGATTTTATTAAAGACGGCGGTACAGTATTTTTATGCACCCATGTTCTTGAAATTGCTGAGGAAGTGTGCACAAGAATAGGAATAATAGACAAGGGCAAACTTATTCATGAAGGTCCTATAAAAATCTTGAAGAAAAAAAGACAACATCTTGAAGATTTCTTTTTAAAATTATTGGAGGAGTAGAATGTTAGAAATTCTAAAAAGCATGATAAAAGAGGAATGGCGCATACATTCATGTCTTTTTGGAAATTTTATGTTTGCCTTGTTTCCATTTATACTGCTCATATTATCATTCTCATTGTCTTTGTTTATCCCAATTTTAATTATCATGTTGCCAATTAAACAGATTGTAATAGCCACTCATTACATATTTGTACTCTTTGGTTTGAGCATTGGTTCTTTTGGTTTGTTTGGAAGAGAAGCCATGAACAGAAGATTCGGACAAGCAAGTCTAATGGCTTATTCGTCCAGAAGTCTTCCTGTTTCTGAAAGAGAATTGTTTGTAAACTTCTTCATAAAAGACATCATTTACTATTTTATTTTGTGGATTCTTCCTCTTGTTTTAGGCTTTTCCTTAGCTTCCCCGTTTATTTCAGTAAGTTTGAGTTTAGCTCCTTTAATTTTATTGACTTTAACACTTTCCTTTTTGACTGGTCTAGCTTTTGTTTTCTGCCTTTCAACGATTTATGTGCATTCCACTAAAATTCTGATAGTTGTTTTAATATCATTAGTAGCTATAGGATTATTTTTATCCAATTATTTTTACATAAGTTTAACAAATATATTACCATCATTATCTTTTTTCCTTGCGCCTTCTTTTAATAAGCTGATCATATCTTTGTCTGTTATCATAGCATTGTTTGTTTTATCTTCAATGTTTTTGAAGGTAGATTATCCTCAGAAAGTTAGAAGATTAAAGAATTCTTTTGATGGCCTATCAAATTTTTTCAAATTCACCAAATACTCGGATTTCATTTCAAAAGATTTTTTGGATTTGAAAAGAAGTGAAGGCGGTGTAGGAAAGATAATATTTTCATTTCTTTTTCCACTGTTTCTTGCTTGGATACTTATTTTTGTTTTTTTAAAATTCCTACCACTATTCAACTTCCTTATGATATTTTCTTTGTTTTTAGGAATAATATCATCTTCATTTTATAACTGGATCACAGAATTTGATGTGTTTACTTCTTATGCTTTCCTTCCTGTCAAGGTTTCAACTATGATGAAAAGTAAGATTATTAGCTATGCAATAATCAACATCATTCCTGTTATTATTTTGATTTTGGTTGCAATAGCAATGAATCAGCTCTTTTATCTTCTCCCAGCATTATTTTTATTTTTATCAATTTCTTCGTACACTATGGCTGTGCTTGTGTATTTAGGAGGGTTGTTTCCTAATATTTTGCTATACAATGCAAAAATATTTTTAGAATATTTGCTGTTAACCGCATCTGTAATAGTAGTCTTGATTCTTTTGTCTGCATTTAATCCGTTTTATTCTCTTGTTAGTCCAGTTCTGATTATTGCTTCTTTTTATTTGATTAAGAAAAGTTTTAAGAAATGGAATAAGATTGAACAACCTACTTTTT
>CAYFXV010000039.1:0-1747 GCA_964347265.1 uncultured archaeon
CTTTATTACCTATTTTTATGACAACGATATCAGGTCCGCAATTCTTAAGTTTTTTAGCAATGTCTTTAATTTTATTTTTTCCAGATAATTTCTTTGCTTCTTTTATATTAACAAATAATATGTCCGTTAATTTTAGAATTTTTTTACAGTTTTTTATCCATAATTCTTTATAATCCCAACCAGGATCGAATGTTATTAATATGTTTTTCCTTTTCAATTTGGTCAGTATTTTTGTTATTTTTCCATCTCTTAATTTATTAACAAAAAAATACCCATTAATAGAAATACATTTTGAACTTTCTAAAAAATTTTCGTTAATATCCTTTATTGTAAACCCTTCATTAAATAAAAAATTATGCATAAAAAATCTTGTTTTTTTTCGTAATAAACATAAAGTTATAGCAGTTTTACCTTTCTTTATCAAATGACTAGTATCAACATTTTCTTTTTTAAGAGAATTTATTATAATTTTTCCCAAATTATCCTTTCCAATTTGCGAGATTAAACTTGTTTTCAAACCCAGTCTAGAAGATGCAACTGCTACATTAAATGCACAACCACCAGGGTTTAATTTAATATTACTTTCAAAAACTCTTTTATTTTTAGAAATTTTTTTAATTGGTGCTACTAGATCTATACAACTATTTCCTATTAGGATAACGTCATATTTTTTTCTCATAAATAAGTTATTTATTTAAATCTTTTAAAACTCCTGCTATTGAACTTCCAATCATTGTTAATTTTATTTTCTTTAATCTTCCCTTCTTTTCAGTTCTTATGCATCCATATCTTTCTAATTTATCCAAAAGTTTACTCATTTTTATCATATTTCCCTTTTCATTGGTCATTCCCAATTCAAGAACTAAATCTGTAACAGAAGGCGCCTTCCCACCAAATCTCGTATTTATTTTAATAAGTATATCCTTTAAGATTCCAGTTTGGATTTCACTAAAATCTACTTTTGGAGCAGGCATTATCCTTGAAGCCAAACCTTTATCCATTACAGCTTCTTTACTATAATGTTGAGGCATTGAAGGTGTTGCTGCTGGCGTATAGATGAATTCTACATTCTTAAAAAGTATAGCTAATGTTATAACTGCTGCTCTATAAGGAAATGCTGGAATAGTTGCATCCAAATATATTTCTGTGTCAGGCTCAAAAGAGAGAACAAGTTTTAATAAATCTTCAAATGAAGCTAAATAATCGTCTATATCAATCTCTACTATTTTTATATCTCCCCTTTCATAAACTGATTCTAGTTTTTTAGCGATCTTTTTCGCACTACCTCTCATTGCCTTTTCCCACATAGAATATCTTAGCCAAGAATTACGTGAATCTTTTTGATAATCTTCAAGTTTTCTTTTCTGAGGCTTTTGAACACACAGATATATTATGTCTGGTTTTATTGTTTTGATTCCTTTAATCATTCGTCCTATGTACATCCCCATTCCTGAGATAAGAACTTTCATTATAATACCTTCCAATTATTTGATATAAATAGTAAATATTATAAAAATATAAAATTAACTATTAACAAAATTTACTTATATCTTTAACTATAATTATAAATAGGGATATTTAATGTAATCTAAAAATTCAACAAAGTGAGTTTATGTTTAACTCAACGTCAAAAATACGGAGAGTTAGAGAAGACGTTGAGGGCTATATTAGCAATGAGAAGGTTTCTTGTTTGTTTTTTCATGGAACCAAGGAATTAAAAATTTTTAGAATCTTAAAAACAGATTAT